>CAISOB010000045.1 GCA_903886975.1 uncultured beta proteobacterium | reverse complement strand
TGAAGACCTGGCCAAGCGCGCCGATGCGATCCGTGAACGTGAATTCGGCAAAGCCGCCGATCAGAAGGAGACTGACATGACGAAAGTTCTGACGCGCAAGGCGGAATTCGCGCGCGGCGCGCTGGCGGCCTTCCTGGCGCCAAAGCTGGCCAAGGATGCCAAGATCGATCTTGGCCCCGTGTTGATCGGCGTGACGGCGAAGAATTTCAAGCACAAGCGGTGGGACATCACGACCGCGATCGCGAAGCAGACCGACGGCAAGCTCGCGAAAGATGCTTCGATCGAAGCGCTCGGCGAATTGCTCGACACGCTCGACAAGACCGAAGTGCCCGAAGGCGCCGACATCGATCCGAACAGCGGCCTTCCCGTCGCGGCGACGACTGAAAAGAAAAAGGCTGGCGACGACGATCCGATGGCGAAGATGAAAGCCGCCATGATGGCCAAGGGCCTGACCGAGGATGAAGCCGGCGAAATCTGCAACATGCTCCCCTCAGCCGCCGACGAATCCGAAGAGGAAAAGAAGAAGCGCGAAGAGGAAGAGCCCAAGGCCGCCGAGGCCGAAGCCGCGAAGGACAAAGAGATGCAGGACATGCCGACCAAAGCAGGAATGGACGCCGCGATCAAGAAGGCCGCCGACGAAGCCACCAAAAAGGCGGAGGCGGCGACCATGAAGCGGCTCCAGGACATCCGCGCCGCAGAGCGCGGTGTGGCGCCCTTGATCGGCGAGGTCACGCTCGGCCTCGACAGCGCGGAAGCGATCTATGCCGCCGCGCTCAAGGCTAACGATGTCGATATCGACGGCCTCGATCTCACCGCGATGGCGCGCATGGTCGGCGTGCTGAACAAACACAAAAACGCGCCGCGCGAGCCCAAGAAGGTCGCGGCAGACGAAAGCGTCATCGCGACGTTCAAGAAGAGCATCGGCGACGAGCGCTCGATCCGCAACCTCGGCTAAGGCGCCGGCTACCGCTCTGCATAGGAGATAACCATGGGCTTTCCCGCTCAAGTGAACGTTCAGCCGGCCCCGGCGGTGGAAGGCGATTTCTGCACCGCCAATCCGCGTTTCACGGTGCCCGTCGGCGCCGCCGCCTTTGTCGCCGGCCCGAACAATCTTCGCGTCGGAGCCTTCGCCTGGGCCGATCCCACCAACACGATTCTCAATAACGCAGGGGTGGGCCCGGTGACTGGATTTATCGGCCGCTTCGGGCAGCGTGCCGATATCATCACGCCGGCTCCGGGCTTTCCTGACAGTTCGATGTACATTCTCGCCGGCCAGGGCGCCACTGCTTACAATGGCGGCGACTTCTGGGTGAAGAACAACAGCGCTTCGGCGAGCGCCGTCGGCCAGAAGGTCTACGCAAGCTTCGCCACCGGCCTGGCGATCTCCTTTGCCCCGACGGGGACGCCGCCGACCAGCGGCACTTGCGCCGGCGGCACGTTGCAGAAGGTTGTGTCCGCCTCCACGGGCGGAGCGTTGCCCACCACCAACACCTGCACGGCGAGCATTGCCGGCACCACCATGACCGTCTCCGCGGTCGGCTCTGGCTCCGTGCTCGGCGCCGGCCAGACGTTGACTGGAACCGGAATCGTGCCCGGCACCGCGGTCGTGTCGCAGCTCACGGGCACGGCGGGATCGGCCGGCACTTATCAAGTTTCGATCAGCCAGATTGTCGCCTCGACAGCGGTCGCGATGTCGGGCGGCGGCTTGACGCTGACCGGAGCGAATCAGACCGGCGTATTCGCGCCGGGTATGACGATATCCGGCACCAACATCCCGACCGGCACCACGATCCTTGGTTACGGCACGGCTACAGCCGGCGGAGCAGGCACCTATTACGTTGACCGACCCGCTGTCAGCGCGGCGACGGCTTCGACTATTACGGCAGCCAACGCGATGTTCCTCACGGTCGATTCCAGTTCGACCGGCGTATGGGCTGTCAACGATCTGCTCGCCGGCTCCGGCGTTGCTTCCGGCATGAGCATCGCCGCCACGGGTGCGACAAACGCGAATTTGAC
>CAISOB010000044.1 GCA_903886975.1 uncultured beta proteobacterium | reverse complement strand
TCGTCCTACAATTCTCTTCGCATGCATGGCCCGCCTCCATCAACGTTTGGTCACCGAGATGAAGGACTTATCGGCACCATGCATGCACCTCTTTACCTAACCCAATGTTTCTTCTCGTTTGTTCGAGGGGAAACCTCAGGGTTTGTCCTAAGCACCGAGAAATTCGCCGATCGGCTTGAGCGCATCAACCCGGTCGCAGATGGCCTTGATCACCGCCAGAATCGGGACCGCCAGCAACAGGCCGAAAACACCCCACAGCCAGCCCCAGGCGAGCACGCCGATGAAGATGGCGACCGGGTTCATGCGGTTGGCCCGGCTGGTCAACCAAGGCGTGAGCAGGAAGCCTTCGATGAAATGGATGGCGAAGGAAATGCCACTCACCGACATGACCATCTCCAGCGTGCCGAACTGCAAAAAACTCACGAGCGCCGCGCCCATTGTAATGATCACGCTGCCGATATAGGGGACCAGGTTGAGCACACCGGCGACAACGCCCCAGACCGCTGCGTTCTCCAGGCCGATGATGGCAAAGCAAACGCCGATCAAGACACCGACGAGAACGCTGGTGAACAGCTGCACCAGCAGATAGCGTTGTATCTGGTCATTGATCTCGTCCAGCGCCTGCAGCGTTATCTTTTTCTTGCTCAGTGTCGGGCCGGCCAACTTGACGACTTTGAGCCTGAAGCGATTACCCGAAGTCATCAGGAAGAAAGCGATCAGCGCAACCATGGCGATTTCGCCGAGCACGGCCAACAGCCCGAGCGTTCCGTTCCAGAGATAGTCGTTGATATGGAACTTCGGCTTCTCGATCTGGACCCGTTGCACATCCTGACCGACCGGCTCGCTGCCGGTCGTTTCTTCGGCGGCCTGCTGAAGCTGGGTAGCGGCCTTCTGTACCGCAGCCAGCGGATTGACCGGTTTGCCGCCTTGCGCATGCAAGGTGTTGCGCAATTTCTGCACAGCGACCGGCAACGATTCGACCAGTTTGCTCGCATCGTCGCTCAGCGAATAGGCGGTCGCCGCGAAGCCGCTCAGTATGGCCAGCACCAGCGATGCCGCGCTCAATGCCCGGGGAATTCGGCGCAACTGCAGCCACGCCACGATCGGCGACAGCGCATAGCTGAAGAGCAATCCAACCAGCACGGGGATGCACACCGCACTGGCCCAGCGCAACATGAATACGCTGGCTAGCGTCGCCAGCACCGCCAGCGACAGGTTGCGAACATCGACGGGCATGTGCAGCAGCACCTTCGGCGTGTCATCCGGGAGCGTAATCGCCACTGCACCCTTTGCGCGCACGATAACGGGCTCCGGCGCAATCTCGTCTGGCACTATCTCCTCCTGTTCCCGAATGACGTGGACCCTACGCCGGCACGTCCAAGGCGTTCTGTTCGCCAGCCCACATCCGGAACATTCCGGTCTTGGTCGCAGGGCAGGGTGCCATGCCGGCATCGCGATAGTCGAACGGGCGGGAAGCTAAGCGACTTCAACTCCGCACTGCGAGAGAATGGCGCGGATGCCCGGGCTGATGCGTTTGTTGCTTTGCAAAATGATCTGAAATTTTCGTTCCAGATTGAGGAAAGGTGTTTCCACCGGCGCCAGCCACCCGGCGGCAAAAGCGTCCCGCAGCTCGAGCAAAGGCAGGCACCCGACGCCCAGTCCGGCCCGTACGGACTGCCGAATGGCGTCCGGCTGCTCGAGTTCAAAGGCAACGCGGGCAGTCAGGCTGGCGTTAGCAAGAGCGCGGTCTACGACTTCCCGGGTGCCTGAGCCTTTTTCGCGCAAGATCCAGGAAAATTGTCTCATCTCGTCGATGGTCGCGTTCTTTCCGGCCAGCGGATGTTCGGGATGGACGAATACGCTGAGCCGGTCATGCTGCCAGAAATAGGCTTGCACGCGCTCATCCTGTACCGGGCCTTCAACGAAGCCTAGGTCAATGCGATAAGCCAGCAGATCGGCGACAACATGCTCGGTGTTCTTCAGCGACAGGCTGACACGGCTTGCGGGATATCGGCGTGCCAGTTCGCCGAGCAACGAGGGCATCAAGTGACTGCCAATCGTCAGACTGGCGCCAAGGTGCAGGTCAAAACTTAGCGCCGAATTGCCGGCGGTCGCTTCGATTTCCCGCACATGGTCGAGAACATCGAGTGCTTTTGGCAACAACTGTCGGCCACCTTCATTGAGCAGCAACTGGCGGCCGACCCGGTCAAACAGCGGCATATCAAGTTGTTGCTCCAGTTCGGCGAGCGCCATGCTGGCCGCCGACTGAGTCATAGCCACGGTTTGGGCAGCGCGGGTGACGTGACCGAGCGTCGCAATGGCCGCGAAAATCTCAAGTTGGCGCAGGGTGATATTCATCTATAAAACTTATTGTTTTGATCTGTACTATCTGTTTTACGGATTGTATCGGTGCGCCCTAAACTTCGCCATGTTTTCTTTTCTTTGAACAGAACATGGTCAGTTTCAGACGGGTTATGCCTGGAATCATGCTGGTTTCGGGCCTTGGTGCGGTGGCCTATGGCTTCTCGCAATTCGATCTTATTCGACATTTCGGACTAGGCTCGCTGACGCTGGCCATCCTGATCGGTGCGTTGCTCGGGAACGCCATACCCCGTCTTAGTCAAAGCACCTATCGTGATGGCTTGACAGTTGTTCAGCGCCGCTTTCTGCGGACGGGCGTAGCGCTTTATGGATTCAATCTGAGTGTGCAACAAATCATCCATGTCGGTGCCACCGGGGTTCTGGTCGATCTCCTGATGGTGGTATCGACACTGCTGGCCGGTTGGTTTATCGGCACACGCTTGCTCAAGATGGATCGTGATCTGGTTTTGCTGGTGTCGGCCGGTAGCGCCATCTGCGGGGCTGCGGCAGTTCTCGCGACCGGGCCCATGCTCAAAATCGGCGGTAAGACGATCGCCGAGGACAGTGCTGTTGCCGTGGCGACCGTAGTGCTGTTCGGGACGCTCGCGATGTTCCTTTACCCGGTGCTTTACACCACTTGGCTTGGTGCCGGTCATTTTGATTTTGGTATCTACGTCGGTTCGACGGTGCATGAAGTCGCCCAGGTCGTGGCTATCGGCAGTGCTCTGGGCGAGGAGATCGCACATAACGCAGTCATTGCGAAAATGATCCGTGTGATGCTGCTAGTACCGTTTCTACTGATTATTGGCACCCAATTGGCCGGTCGCACTGCGGAAGGGAAGCGCAATGCCGTCCCGATCCCGTGGTTTGCTGTTTGCTTTGTGGCCTTTGCGGGAGTCAATTCACTCCAGATTCTTCCCGAACAACTGGTGCTAGTCCTGCGTTTGAGCGGCCTACTGTTACTCACCATCGCCATGGCCGCGCTGGGGATAGATACCAATTTGCAGCGCATAGGCAAAGCAGGGCTGCGTCCGCTGCTGCTCGGCGGCGGACTATTCATTCATCTGGTCCTGGTCGGCGGGTTCTTTAACTGGATGGTGCACGCCGCGGAGTAAGCGCGCGATTGGCAGAGTTGCCTCACTGGCGCTTCGTTGACGCGTTTGTTGGGAAGGGAAGTCCATCCAGCTTGAACCGCCGATTTATGATAACGCGATTGCCGCGGAATTGCCGCTCATAAGCGCTTGCGAGTGAACGGCGGATAGATCGAGTAGGGCAAGCCTTGCTTCGATATCCGCTAACTGACGGTGAATCTAGTGGACCGAATCTCTTCATCCAATCCGTTGCGGTCATTGCAGGAAACTCGTAGCGGAGGTACGCCATGCATGCCGTGCGGTTGAACTCTATGATTCGCGACCAACATCAATTGGCGTCCAAGCGACCGGCCGGCAGTCGCACGCCGCCATCGACGATCCGCACCGGAACCGCGAGCGCTGTCGCGGTGCTGCGTCGTTCCTCATTCCGGCAAGGCGCACCGATGAAACCTCCAAGGTCACCGAAGCAGAATTTCATCAGCCCCGCGCTGGCATCCGC
>CAISOB010000043.1 GCA_903886975.1 uncultured beta proteobacterium | reverse complement strand
TAACGAATACATTGCAGCCCACAACGCCAATCCTAAGCCTTTCATTTGGACGGCCAAGGCGTCGGACATCCTGGCCAAGGTCACCCGAGCGCGGGCCAAACTAAATAAGAGCACTTCTAAATGACGCACTACACTAGCGGCCCGATCATGGCGCGCCGTGTCAGCGATCAGGTCGCGGCCGTTCCCGCGCCGGAGGAAAACACCTTTGCCGCCGCACTCAGCGGAACGCGCGAGCAAGCGGTCGACGCCTATCAGGCGATGCTGCCGCAAAATCTTGAACGCGGCCCGCTGTATCAGGCCAACCAACTGATGCAGCGCCAGATCATCACGGTGAGTTCGGAAGATGACCTGACGCGCGCGTGGCACATACTCGTCGAAAACCAGATTCGCCAGGCACCGGTTCTTGACGCCACGCAGCATCTCGTGGGCATCATCAGTGAACGCAATTTGCTGGCGGCGCTGAACATCAATCTCGACGATGGCCAGGTGAGTCGAGTGCTAACCCGGCGCGTCGCCGATGTAATGACCACTCCGGTCGTCGCCGCCACGCCGGTGACCGATATCCGACGCATCGCGCACGTGATGCTCGACCGCGACGTGGATGGACTGCCCATCGTCAACGACGGCGGAGCGCTGGTCGGCTTTCTCTCGCGCGGCGACATCTTGCGCGCCGTGGTGAACGATCCGCCGCTGAGCATCTGGCGTTAGAGGCCCGCTTCGTAGCGAACCCTATCAAAAGGTCGCGTTTCGGTTTATGGTTAGGCGCCAAGCGCAGCGATCGCCGCTGCCGGAAATCTTGAGGGAGCTTATGGCCCGTATCGTGATCTATCACAACGCCCGCTGCTCGAAGAGCCGTGCGGTCTGCGAACTCGTTGCCGCCCAAGGCGTCAAGGCCGAAGTGATCGAATACCTGCAGACACCGCCAAACGAGGAAGAATTGCGCGGCCTGCTGAAGAAACTCGGCATGAAGCCGGGCGAACTTGTCCGCCGTGGCGAGGAGATTTTCAAGCAGCACTATGCAGGCAAGACGCTGAGCGACGACGAATGGCTGGCCGCGCTCGTCGCCCATCCTATCCTGATCGAACGGCCCATCGTCGTACGCGGCGCCAGAGCAGTCATCGGGCGGCCGCCGGAAAAGATCCTGGAACTGCTCGAGGACTAGAAACCGCATGGACTCGATACGACGCGGCGTGGCTTGCTTGGTCATCGTGCTTGGCGGACTGGCCTACTGCGTCTCGCTCTTTGCGCAGGAGGCCGCGCCGACGGTCGTTGCCGGGCAGGTTGAGCAGGTCGCGACGCGCGAAGGCGTGAGCGTTCCGATTTACACTTACTGGCACGCGGCGGCGGTGGCTACGGTGGTTCTCTTCTCGGGCGGCGCCGGCGGTTATGGCCAGATCGGTGCGGACGGCTGGCCGACGAGCGGCAACTTCCTGATCCGCACCGGCAAGCACTGGGCCAGCTATCCATTCAACATCGTCATGGTCGGGCGTCCGAGCGACGGCATCGACCTGTCGCTCGGTGCGGTGCGCATCGGCAAGTTGCACGCCGCCGACAATACGGCCATCTTCAAGGCCATCAAGGGTAAAAGTCCGGCGCCGATCTGGGTTGTCGGCACCAGCATGGGAACGATCTCGGCGGCGGCCGCGACGATCGCCGACAGCGAAAGCCTGATCGCCGGTCTGGTCCTGACCTCATCGATCACCGCCTACAAGGTGCCCGGCGCCGTGCCCAGACAGGACCTGGAAAAAATTCGCGTGCCAACGCTGGTTCTCCACCACGACAGCGATGCCTGCGGGGCGTGCCCGCCGTCTGAAGCAAAACAGCTGGCCGGCCAATTGAAGAACGCGCCGCTCAAGAAAACGATTCTGGTCAGCGGCGGCTCAGGCGCCACGGGCAATCCCTGCGAGCCAATGCATCATCACGGCTTCGTGGGCATTCAAGACGAAACCGTCGACCGCATCGCGGAATGGATACTCGCGCCCAGGGAATAACCTTCAGTCGACGATGAACAGCTTGGCGCCGACTTCGGTGTAAGAGCGATGGGCTTCGGCGTTGTCGGCGACCTGGTAGCTCATTCCCGGCTTCAGCGTAAACTTGCGGCCATCCTTGAGTTCGGTGTTTAACTCGCCTTCGACGCACAGCAGGATATGGCCTTTGACACACCAGTGATCGGCGAGATAGCCGGCGGTATACTCGACCATGCGCACACGGATATCGCCAAAGGTCTGTGTGCGCCAATACGCCGATCCACTTTCCCCTTTATGTTCGATAGGCGGAATCTGCGACCAGTCGGTTGTGTCGAACGGAATTCCCGACATTTGCATAGAAGTTCCTTCACTTGAGGCGCGTAGGCGACGGCAACGCGCGCCGGGTGTTAATCTTAGCACCTGATCCGATCCAACTTCAGGCCACGACGCATGCAACTTGACGACCAGAATGAGAGCGACAACGTAGAAGACCGGCGCGGTGAGGGCGGTGGCTTCGGCGGCCTCGGCCGGGGGAGCCTGGGAGTGGGTACGGTCGTCGTCGCGCTCGTCGCGAGCTATTTTTTTGGCATCGACCCGTCGGTGCTGCTCGGGCTCGCATCGAACTTCGATAACCCCTCGCCGCAGGTCGCCGCACACAAACCGCCGGCCGACGACCAGATGGCGCGCTTTGTCGCGAAGATCCTGGGCAGCACCGAGGCCACCTGGGAGCAGATTTTTCGCGAAGGCGGCGCGCGTTACCAGGCCCCCAAGCTCGTTCTATTCACGGGCGCGACCACAACCGCATGCGGCACCGGACGCGCGGCCATGGGGCCCTTCTACTGCCCGTCGGACCAGAAGGTCTATATCGACCTGGCTTTCTACCGCGATCTCAAGGAGCGATTTCATGCGCCTGGCGAGTTCGCCCAGGCTTACGTGATCGCCCACGAGGTTGGACACCACGTGCAGAACCTGCTCGGCATTTCTGAAAAGATGCGCAGGGCGCAGCAAGGCGCCAGCACCGCGCGAATCAATGCGCTCTCGGTTCGCCTCGAATTGCAGGCCGATTGCTTTGCCGGCGTCTGGGGAAATCGCGCCGACGCGGCGAAGCACATCATTGAGCCCGGCGAGATCGCCCAAGCCTTGCATGCCGCCTCGGCAATCGGAGACGACCGCTTGCAGCAGCAGACGCAGGGGCGCATCGTCCCCGAATCCTTTACCCACGGCAGTTCCGAGCAGCGCGTGCGCTGGTTCAAGCGCGGCATGGACACGGGCGACGTGCGCCAGTGCGACACCTTCAAGGCCGCGACACTGTAAGCCCGGTGAGCACACACATCGGCCTGCGGCAAATTGCTGCGCTCATTGTCTCGCTTGTTTCGGCGCTTGCCCAGGCGCTGCCCGCCGCGTCCAACGTGCCCGGCGGTATCGCGCTGATCCGCATCGGGGCCATTGGCAAGGACAACGGCGCGCCGCGCGTGTGGTTCGGCGAACGGCCGGTGCTGGTCGCCGCTGAAAACGGTAATTGGGTGGCCGTCGTCGGCCTCGCGCTCGACCTGCGGCCAGGCAGCCACGAATTGCGAGTCGATGACGGCGGTTCGGAAACACAAAGGCGTTTCGATGTCGGCGCCAAGAGTTATCCAGCACAGCACATCACGCTCAGGGACCGCGGCAAGGTGATCCTCGCGCCGGCCGACGCGGCACGCGCCGAAAACGAAATTGCCGCAATAACGGCCCTGAAACAACACTGGCGCGCCACGGACGATACCGACAGCGATTTCCTGTCGCCGGCCGATGGCCGTTTGACGAGTCGCTTCGGCCTGCGCCGCTTCTTCAACGGCGAAGCGCGCTCACCGCACGTCGGTCTCGATATCGCCGTGCCGCGCGGATCGCCGGTCAGGGCCGCCGCGCACGGGCAGGTATTGGCCGTCGGCGATTATTTCTTCAATGGCAAGACGGTGTTCGTCGACCACGGCAATGGCTTGCTCAGCATGTATTGCCACCTCGATGCGATCGACGTGCGGGTGGGCGATTCAGTTGGCAAGGGACAACGCATCGGACGGTCCGGAATGACCGGCCGGGCCAGCGGCCCGCATTTGCACTGGAGCGTCATCTTGAACGGCGCGATGGTCGATCCGGAACTCTTCCTCAAAGCAAACTGATCGATTGCTGCCGGTCATGCTTGCTTAGAAACTTTCATCGGCGCGCAGGAAACGCCATTGACCGAGCGGCAGGTCGCTGAGTTTGACCTGGCCGATGCGCACGCGCTTCAGGCCGACGGCGCGCAGACCGACGAGTTCGCACATGCGGCGAATCTGGCGCTTGCGTCCTTCGATCAGGACAAAGCGCAGCTGATCGTCGTTGAGCCACTCGACGTGTGCCGGCTTGAGTTTCTTGTCGTCGAGGCTGAGGCCGTGGTTGAGCAGCGCGAGGCCGTTTGCCGTCAGCCGGCCTTCGACGCGGACCAGATATTCTTTTTCTATCGTCGAATTTTCGCCGATCAGGTGGCGCGCCACGCGGCCGTCCTGCGTCAGCACCAGCAATCCGGTGGAATCGATATCGAGACGCCCTGCCGGCGCCAGGCCGCGCAGGCAGGAAGGCGTGAAGAGCGGGGTATCGGGCGTGCGAAACTGATTCTCGGGCAGAACCAGCGTGACGGCCGGCGTGAAACCCGGTTCGGGCTGTCCCGAAACGTAGCCGACCGGCTTGTGCAGCAGGATCGTCATCTGCCGCTCCTGCGCCGCGCGTGCGCCCTTGTCGAGCTTGATCAGCGCGGTCGCCGGCGCGCGCGTGCCCAGTTCGGTGACGCGCTGACCGTCGACGAAGACCCAGCCGCGCTCGATATAGACGTCGGCATCGCGCCGCGAACACAGGCCGCGCTCGGCCATCAGTTTGGAAATGCGCACACCGCTTTGCGCAGCACGCAATGGCGTCGGCGTGAGTGCCGGCGCCGACGTGGAACGAACAATCGCCGTGCCTTTCGCCACGAGCGGCGCGCGCGATGGCGTGCCGCGCGGTTTTTGCTGCAGCGGCGCCCTTGCCTGCAGCGTCGTGGCGACTGCCGCAGGAGCTACCGCAGCGCGCTTGTGTCCGGGAGATTTGCCGCGCAAAGGCCGGCGATCGGGCAGCGCTTCGTCTTTGCCGGCTTTGGCCGGCAAACGCAGTGTCTTGCGCGGCGTGTCAGCCATCAACGAGTATGTCGAGCAGTTCCACTTCGAATACCAGCGTCGCATTCGGCGGGATCACGCCGCCGGCGCCGCGAGTGCCATAGCCAAGCTGCGGCGGAATGGTGAGCTTGCGCACGCCGCCGATCTGCATTCCCTGCACGCCCTCGTCCCAGCCGGCGATCACGTTGCGCTGACCAAGCGGAAATTCGAAAGGCTCGTCTCTATCCTTGCTCGAATCGAATTTGTTGCCATTGGTCAGCCAGCCGGTGTAATGCACGCTGACAAACTGGCCCGCTGTCGCGACAGCGCCGTCACCCACCTTGATCTCTTCTATTTGCAAACCGGATTCGGTCGTGATAACGGACATGGACTTACCCCACAAAGCTGAAAGATACAGAGTGTAGACCAGGCTGAACGATGCGGCCACTCCAACCGGTTGGACAAGGCGAAAGCTACGACGCCCGCTTGCGCTTTCGGATAAACTTGCGGCAACAGAAATCGTTCGGGAGAGGCATCATGACCATTAGTGCTGCCGTCACTGCGCCCACCGTGACGGACAAAGAAGCGCTGGAAGAATTCATTGAATCGCTGAGTGACCTCGCGCCCAACATCGAACGCGACATCGCGCGGCTGAAGACTGCGCCGGACGACCACGAAGTCATCGGCAGCCTGTTCCGCGCCATACATAACATCAAAGGCGATGCGACCTTGTGCAAGGTCGAACTGGCAGTGGCGATTGTTCATCCGATCGAAACCGTGCTGGCACGTTTTCGCAACGACGAAATCGCTTTCAGCGACATGATCGCGGAAGCGACGCTGCTGGCTCTCGACCGGCTCGAACTGGCGACCGAGGCCCTGTTCGCCGGAAGGTCCCTTGACGGCCTGCGCCTGGCGGTTCTCGTGGAGGAACTCGAGAAGCTCGCGGTGGCGACACCCGCCGAGATGGATGATTGCGCCGGCAGCTTGATCGAAACCGTCACCGGTTTTCGCGCGAGTGCCGGAACCTCGTTCGCGCCGCGTGGACGCGGCTCGTCAATCTCCGCCAAATCACCATCGCAGGCCGCTGACGATCTGCGATTTTTCCGCTCGCTGGCCAACCAGCTCGAAGCGCGTTCGCTGTTGTTCAAAGGACGCACCGTACGCCTGCTGCGCCTGGCCATGGAAACCAATCAGGTGATGGACATGGCGGTCGATCCGATGCAACTCGAAGCCGCCGTCTATATGCATGATGTTGGAATGATGTTTCTGCCCGAATCGGTGTGGCTGAAAATCGACCGCATGACCAGCGAGGAGAAGGAGATTTTGCATACCCATCCCGATTTCGCGGCGGGGATTCTAGCGCGCATGGACAGCTGGAGCGAAGCGGCCGAGATGGTTGCGCAACATCATGAAATGCCGGACGGCCACGGCTACCCGCTCGGCGGCAAGGTGCAGCATATTTGCGACGGCGCGAAGATCCTGGCGATCGTCGATGCTTTTGAAGCGGTGATGCTCAAGCACATCAACCGCGGCAGAAACCGCTCGGTGCTGCGCGCCATCGCCGAGATAAACGCCTGCGACACGCAGTTTTCCCCCGAATGGATAGTTCCCTTCAATGCGGTCATCCGCCGTACGGTGGAAGCCTGATGGACGAAAGTCAGGCTGACCTGACACGGCGTTTCGCGGGTATTCAAAGGCTATACGGCGGCGATGCGCTGCAGCGCTTTCAATCCGCGCACGTGTGCGTCGTCGGCGTCGGCGGCGTCGGATCATGGGCAGCCGAGGCGCTGGCCCGTTCGGCCATCGGCTGGATCACGCTGATCGACCTCGACATGGTCGCCGAGTCGAATGTCAATCGCCAAATCCACGCACTCGGCGACGCCTTCGGAAAAGCCAAGACAAGCGCCATGGCCGAGCGCATTCGCGCGATCAATCCGGCCTGCCGTGTGAGCGAGGTCGAGGACTTCGTCTCGCCCGACAATCTTGACCGGACTTTGGGCCAAAACTTTGATTATGTGATCGACGCGATCGACCAGGCGCGCACCAAGGCGGCGATGATCGCCTGGTGCAAAAGCCACGCCATTCCCCTGGTGACCGCCGGCGGCGCCGGTGGCCAGATCGACCCGACACGCATCGAGCTCGGCGATCTGGCGCAAACCATCCAGGATCCGCTGCTCGCGAAGGTGCGCGCGCTGTTGCGCAAGGAATACGGCTTCACGCGCGAGACGAAGAAGAAGTTTGAAATCGCCGCGGTGTTCTCGAGCGAACCGCTGCGCTATCCGGAAAATGGCGCGCATTGCGATGAAGCCCCAACAGGCGGCGGTCTCAATTGTTCGGGATACGGTTCGTCGGTTTGTGTAACCGCGTCCTTCGGGCTATTCGCGGCGAGCGAAGCGCTGCGGCACATCGCCCAACAGGGTCGTCAAGGCAAACTGTCGAGCCAACTCGCGAGTCCCTGCGCATTCAATTCCAAGTCGTTGGCGTAGACTTCCAGTACTTCCGTGGCCGGCAACCGGCAGCCGAAGCGCTCGACTTCATCAATCAGCAATTCGGCGACCCCGGCGTAGAGTTTTGCGTGCCGATCCGGGCCCGCATCTTTCTCGCGCCGGGCGATCATGACATGCGCATCGACCAGGCGATGCAGTGCCGGCACCTTGGCCGCGACATCGCGGATCTGACTGAAATGCGTTAGATACACGGCTTCCGGCCGATAGCTGGCGAGCAGGTCGATCGACGCATGCATGGGCTCGGGATCGAACTGCACGGGCGTCGCCGTCAGAAAAATGAACTGGCGACCGTCGGTGTCGGTTTGGCGATACGAAATTCCAAAAGTGTCGCCGCTGAAAATGTGGCCGCTGCGACGATCGACAATGGCGATGTGATGCCGCGCGTGGCCCGGCGTGTCGAGACAGAGAAGCTCACGGCCGGCGAGAAGAATTCGCATTCCGTGCGGTGCTTCGGTGACGCGCTTGGCATCAACCGGCAACACCTCGCCATACAGTCGGCGCGTCGCTTCGGCGCCGTAGACGCCAATCGTGCCTTGCATCAGTCGCGACGGATCGATCATGTGGCGCGCCCCGCGCGGATGCACCACCAGGCGTACGTTCGGGAAAGCTCGCATCATCGCCCCCGCGCCGCCGGCATGATCGAGATGGACGTGCGTCAGGATGACGTAATCGACGTTGCCCGGCGGTATGCCCAGCCTATCGAGCGCAGACAAAGCATTGGGCAGAGAACTGTTGCAGCCGGTGTCAACGAAGGCGGCGCGGCCGTTTTCGACGATCAGGTGCATGGCCGCGAGTTGTGGCCGCAAATAATCGGTGTCGATGCCGTAAATTCCCTGCTCGTAGGGAATCAGCGTGTCCCTCACTTTGCCCGAGGCGATCTTGGCATTGCTGCTCATGTCTTCTTTCTGAGCCGCGCAGCGAAGTTCTTGCGAAACTTGGCCAGTTTTGGCGCGACAACCAGCTGGCAATACCCCTGCCCCGGATTGCGACCGAAATAGTGCTGGTGATACTCCTCGGCGGCGAAGAAAGGCGCTTCAGGCTGAACCTCAGTCACTACCGGAGCGCCCCACACTTTCTCTGCCTGCAGCTTGGCGATCATCGAATTGGCTGTCTCTCTCTGCGCTTCGGAATGATAAAGAATTATCGAGCGATATTGCGTGCCGACATCGTTTCCCTGCCGATTTAGGGTTGTCGGATCGTGAATGACGAAGAAGATTTCCAACAGGGCTTCGTAGCTGATCTGGCCGGGATCGAAGCGGATGCGCACCACCTCGGCGTGCCCCGTATCGCCTGCGCAGACGGCGTGGTAGTCGGGATGCTCGGTATGCCCGCCGCTATAGCCGGAGACGACCGAGTCGACGCCCTCGACCTCTTCGAACGCGGCTTCAAGACACCAGAAACAGCCGCCGCCCAGTGTAGCGACCTCTCGATCGAATTCCGGCATGGCCAGTCTCCAAGGGAAACAAGCCTTTCAGACTGGCGATTCGGGGAAAAGCTCCCGATACAAGGCGTGACTGCCAAAAGCGAGCACCGGGAAAGTCATCAAGAAGAGCGGAAAGATCAGGATGCTGGAGACAATACTGACCGCCAAGATCAGCGCCCAGAGCAGGCAGGGAACAAGATTGGCAAAGACGGCGCCGACGCTGAGTTGGACGGCCTTGATGAGTCCGGCGCGGCGATAGTAAAGGAGCGGAACCGAGAAAGCCGAGATCGAAAAGATGACGAAGGCCAAAAACACACCGAGCAGCGAACTCCAGCACAGGAAAGAAAGAACGTTGCTCGAGGGCGAAATAAGCTGCAGTAGCGGTGTAGGCGTACGTCCGACAATGAAGCCGTAGAGCGTTGCCGTATGAGTAATCCAGACTATGAACAGCACGGTGCAAACCAGAGCCAAGGTCATCATTTCGCGCGAGCTGCGCGAAAATCCGCGGACGATATCGGAATAACTGCTCGCGTCACCGGTCGCAATCCGATCGGCCACGGCAAAAAAGCCCGTGAGCAAAAACGGTCCGATCAGCATGAAGCCACCAGTCAGCGGGAAGATCATCGGCGCGAAGCTGGCGCGCTCGATGGCAACAAGGATCACGATGCCGACCAATGCGAAAATCATGGCGAAACTGACGCTCAGGGGCCGGGTGCGCAGGAACATCTCCCAGCCGCGTCTGATCGCCCGGGATAACGAAGCGAGTGTCAGCTTGCCATAGACTGGTTCATGGTATGCGGGCATGCCGGTTCCGATGCAATTTTGTTGTTGCATCATTTTGACAGATTTGGCGCCGCTAGGCTTGCTCTTCGCTCGAATGGCGGCACGCTGTCGGCATTCCCCGTTCCCGCAAAGCACGAAGCCCCCATTGCGGGTGCAATGCGGGCTTGTGTTTAAGGGGAGCCTGGCGGTGACCTACTTTCGCACACGTAGTATGCACTATCATCGGCGCGACTTCGTTTCACGGTCCTGTTCGAGATGGGAAGGGGTGGGTCCAAAGTGCTATGGCCGCCAAGCATAACGGGTATCACGCCGTGTCTTTCGGACACGTCGTGCAAAATGGGAAGAAGGTTTGTTTCTCAGGTTGTGATTGATTCAAGCACAGAGCTGCTGCTTAAGGTTATAGGATCAAGCCTCACGGGCAATTAGTACTGGTTAGCTTAAGGCATTACTGCCCTTCCACACCCAGCCTATCAACGTTGTGGTCTTCAACGACCCTTCAGGGGGATCAAGTCCCCAGGGAAATCTTATCTCAAGGCGAGTTTCACGCTTAGATGCTTTCAGCGTTTATCTCTTCCGAACTTAGCTACCCGGCAATACGACTGGCGTCATAACCGGTACACCAGAGGTTCGTCCACTCCGGTCCTCTCGTACTAGGAGCAGGTCCCTTCAAATTTCCAGCGCCCACGGCAGATAGGGACCAAACTGTCTCACGACGTTTTAAACCCAGCTCAC
>CAISOB010000042.1 GCA_903886975.1 uncultured beta proteobacterium | reverse complement strand
TAACGAATACATTGCAGCCCACAACGCCAATCCTAAGCCTTTCATTTGGACGGCCAAGGCGTCGGACATCCTGGCCAAGGTCACCCGAGCGCGGGCCAAACTAAATAAGAGCACTTCTAAATGACGCACTACACTAGCGGCTCGCGCTCGAGCCGGGGACGCCCTGCAGACGCTGCGCGTCGGCAAGATGGTCACGTAAAGTGGGCAGCATCTTTTCGGCCCAGGCCCGCACATCCGCATCTTTGGCATCGCGGCTCACTTTCTCGAAATGCTTGATGTCGGCTTGATGATCCTTGGCGATCTTCTGCATGAAGTCACGGTCGAAATTGCCGTCCTTGTCCTTGCTCAGGCTGCCGATCGTATGCCGCTGCATCATTCCCGGTTCAGTCGGCAGAAGGAGGTTGTGGGAACTGGCAAGGTCTTTCAGCTCGTCGTTGGCTTCGCTGTGCTCCTTGATCAGCTTTTCGGCAAAAGACTTGATCGCCGGATCGCGAGCGCGTTCGCTGGCGATCTTAGCCACCTCAACTTCATACAATCCGTCGGCTGCGGCATCTTTCAGAAAATCCCGGTCTGAACGACTGAGCGTGCCGTTTTTGCCCATCTGGTTGGCGACGAGCGTCACATCTACTCCGTATTGGCGGCGCAGTTCAGGGATTGTCGCCTGTGCCAATTTGCCATCGCGCTCCAGACTGCCGCTGCGCCCCGGCGTGCTGCTGCCGGCGCTGCCGCTGCTACTGCCTGTGCTGCTCGAACTGTCGCTGCCATTTGCCGAACCGCCGCCGCTTCCGCTGCCGGTGTTGCCTCCCATATCGTTGCTGCCACTACTGCCGCTCGCGGTAGTGGAGGAGCTATCCGGTGTCGTCGCTGCCGACGGACTGGATGTCGTCGACGGAGTTGTGGATGGCGTGCTCAACGGCGGCGTGCTTGCCATGGGGCTTGGCGTTGTTGTCGTCGTCGGCGGGGTCGATGAACTGCGGCCGCAGCCGGCAAGCGCAGCAATAATGGCCAGGGCGATCAAACTGGGTGCGGGTCGAAATGTCTTCATGCTGACTCCTTTCAGTGGTTGATTCAGATGCAGACGAACGAAGCCATCAGGCTCTCACCTGCATCTCATCGCGCAACGCGCAAATCTGCTCGAAACTGTACTTGAGGGCCAGGTACTGGCGGTCGGCGAGGCGTCGTACCGGATCTGGCAGCGATTTGTCCAGAGCCCGACGGTAGTTCTTCGCGGCAACGTCTTCTCCGCGCTCGCATTCCCGGAGTACGGCAAGATCGTCGTAAGCTGAAAGCGTGCTACGCAGCGCAACCCAGCCGCGATGCAATGCGCCCGCGGCGCTGCCGGTCGTCTCCGCGGTCACGCCGAGCATCGTGACCTGCTGCTGCAGTTCGGCCGCCGCCCGCCGGCAATCGTCGGCGCGGCGCACCATCAGCGTTGCCAGTTCGGCTGACTTGACGTGCTGCGCACAGGATCGGAATCCGTATTCACCATCCTTGCAGGTCTCGATCAACTCATTGAGCGTTTCGATCAGGTCGTCGTCGTCCATCACCGGTTCCTCGATTAGGACTTTCCAGCCCTCGTTTTATTCGGGCAGATATCGTGCCCAGCTCAGGGATTGCCGCTCTGCATGCCGAAGCGAAACCGTGCGGCATGGCGCTTGCTGCGGCGCACGATATGAATGAGCGCTCGAAAAGCCCGCAACTGCTGGACGCAACGATGTTCTGGAGTGCGGCCGGTGGTGGCGTGCGCCGCTATCTGTTGCGTAAGCGCGAGTGGCTGCGGCAGCGCGGTTGGCGGCATACGCTAATCGCACCGGCTGCCTCGCAACCGGACATCGTGGATTGCGGCGGCTGGTCGCTGCCTTTTTCCGGCGGCTATCGGTTGCCGCTTCGCCGTGAACAAGCCGCGCTGCTGATCGCCCGGCAAGGTCCTGACCTGATCGAGGCCGGCGATCCCTATCGGCTCGCCTGGGCTGCGCTCGACGCGGCGCAGCGACTCGGCGTTCCCGCGGTCGCATTCTGCCACAGCAATCTCGGTGCAATGGCCGCCTGCCTCGCCGGGCGGAACGGCGTCGCAGCGCATCTCGCGAGACGCACCGCGCAGATCTATCTGCGCCATGTCTATCGGCAGTTCGACCGGGTCTTCGCGCCCAGCGCCGCGATGGCGGGCGAGTTGCAGGACTTGGGCATCGAACGCGTCGAGCGGCAACCCTTGGGCGTCGATAGCCGCGTCTTTCATCCCTGCCGGCGTGACCCGGCGTGGCGCATACGCTGGCAGGAGTCGCTCGGTCTGCCGCCTGGCGCGCGGCTGCTTCTCTATACCGGCCGCTTCGCGCCGGAGAAGAATTTGCCGCTGCTCGTTGCTGCGCTTGAACGCGTCGGCCCGCCGTATTTTCTGCTGGCCGTCGGGGCCGGACCGCAACCGCCGCGTGGCGAACGCATCAGGGTGCTGGCGCACGAGGAGCGCGAGAATGAACTGGCGCGTATTTACGCCAGCGTCGATGGCTTCCTGCACGCCGGCGATCAGGAAACGTTCGGCCTTTCGGCACTTGAAGCCATGGCCAGCGGAACGCCGCTTGCGGTGCGGGCCGCCGCCGGTTTGGCGGAACTCGTCGGCGACGATACGGGGGTCGCCGTGGCCTCGGCCAGCGTAGAGGCATGGGCCGAGGCGATTGCCGCGCTCTTCGACAGCGGGCGCGAGGCGCGGGCCGGCGCAGCGCGGCGGCGCGCCGAGACATTCGACTGGGGACGCGTGCTGCCCCGGTTGCTGGGCCGCTACCAGAGCCTGCTGGGCAATTACCGCGTGCTTGAAGCCCGCACCGATAGTCATTCCGAATCGCTTGTCGCATGAGCGGTGACGACCGCTCCGCGCGCGCCTTGACCGTGGTCATCCACGATGTCGCGCCGGCAACCCGACCGCTGTGCCAGGCGCTGCTCGATGCGATTGCCGGCGTCGCGCAGCTGCCGCTGACCCTGCTCATCGTACCACGCTATCATGGCGCGGCTCGAGACCCCGGATTCGAGCACTGGCTTGATCGGGCTGTCGAACGCGGTGACGAACTTGCCTTGCACGGGCTGACGCATTGCGACGACGGAACTCCGAGCGACTTCTTCGACTGGCTGCGGCGGCGCTGGTACACGGCGGGGGAGGGCGAATTTTCGGCGCTCAGCGAAAGCGAAGCCGCGTGGCGCCTGGATGCCGGCCGGCGCTGGTTCGCAGCGCACGATTGGCCCCTGCATGGCTTCGTCGCACCGGCCTGGTTGATGAGTCGCGGCACGCGGCGCGCTCTGGGCGGTTTCGACTTCGCATACACTGCCACTTTGTCGCGACTCATTGCCTTGCCGTCGCAAGCTGAGCTGCGCTGCCAGAGTCTCGTCTACAGCACGCGCACGGCAACCCGCCGCGCCGTTTCCATTGCGCGGAACCGGGCGCTGACGCTAGCGCAGCGGAATGCTCCGCTGCATCGCCTTGAACTGCATCCGCCGGATGTGCTCTACCCGGCGATCCGTGCCTCGTGGTCAGCCTTGCTCGAAAATTCCCTCGCCAACCGGCAAGCCTTGACCGTTGCGCAGGCAGGCCAATATCTGGCGGCTCAATTTATTCCGCCGGCAGGTCCCAGAATCACCGACGTCTGAAGTGCTGGCGCGGCGACTCACGGCCAGGCGAGAATAATGGCGGCAACCGCGGCGCCGATCATGCCGCCGGCCACAACGTCGCTCGGATAATGCAGACCGAGCGCCACGCGCGAGGCGGCGACCAGCGCGACGAAGGCCCACAAGGCAAGTGTCAGTTGCGGGTAATGATGGGACAGGATGATGGCATAGGCCACGGCATGCAGCGCATGCCCGCTCGGAAAGCTGAAGCGGTCGAGAGCGCGCGCGCCGGCGCGGATGTCAGGACAGTCCATATACGGCCGTGAACGTCCGATGCCATGCTTAAGGCACAGGTAGATGAGCAGGTTGAAAGCGCCGGCCGTGATCATCTGCAGGCTGCACGGCCACCCGGACCAGCCATAGACGACCGGCAAGGCAATGATGAAGGCATACCACAGAATGCCGTCGCCGAGCCGGCTGACGATGCGTAGCACAAAGAGCGCCGAGGGATGTCCTCCGGCGCGATGAAAAGTGACAGCCCAGCGCCGGTCGGCATCGGCACAACTGCTTGCCGCGCGCTCAATCCACGCGCTGTGGTCAAAATCACGCCAAGGCGACATGGCCTTGGCCTTCCACCTGAGCGGCAACAGCGATCCCGGCCAACCGCCGCTCGAAGCGATCGAGAACGCTATCCCAGGTGATGCGCGTGGCCGTTTCGCGCGCCTGCGCGCGCATTAGCGCGAGTTGCGCCTCAGCCATGGCCGCACAGCGGCACACGGCGCGGATGAAAGCCGTGTGGTCGCTCGCGGCGACGGCGAAACCGTTCTCGCCCTGCCTGATGAGGTCGGCCACCGCCGCGTTATTGAAACCGACTACGGCCAAGCCTGAAGCCAGTGCTTCGAGAGTGACGTTGCCGAATGTTTCGCTTTGGCTCGGGAAGACGAAGAGATCGGCGCTGGCGTAATGGCGGGCCAAATCTTCGCCGCGCCGCAGGCCGACGAAGCGCGCCGCCGGAAAATCAGTCTCGAGTTGCCTGCGCAGCGGGCCATCGCCGACGATGACCATGCGCGTTTGCGGATTTTGATCGTGGGCGGCAGTGAATGCGCGCAATGCCAGAGCGATATTCTTTTCTCGGGCGAGACGACCGACGTAGAGAAGGACCCTCTGATTGTCGTCGGAAACACCCCATTCAGCGCGCAATTGCGGACTGCGCCGGGCCGGCGAGAACAACTGCGAATCGACGCCGCGGCCGATGATCGCCAGATGCTCAAACCCCTCATCAGCCAGCTCGCGGTGGATCGAGCGCGACGGTACGAAGGTCTGCGCTCCGAGGTTGTGAAAGCTCCTGAGGTAACGACATATGACTGTTCGCAAGGCACCGAGCCGATAGAAGCGGCTATAGATATGGAAATTGGTGCGGAAGTCACTCGTCGCCGGCAGCCCGCAACGGCGCGCCGCAAGCATCGCGGCGAGCCCAAGGGGACCCTCGGTAGCGATGTGCACAAGTGTCGGCTGTGTCCTTTCAAAACGCCTTGCCAGAGTCGATGAAAATGCCAGGCCGAGTCGCAGGTCCCGATACATCGGCAGCGCCATTCCGGCGGTGCGCCACTCCTCGGCATCATCGCACGCTGGCTCGCCCCGTTGCCGTGGCCGAATCAATTCAAGCGCGTGGCCTCGATCCCGCAAATAATCGACGGTGCGCTTCACGGTCAGTGAAACGCCGTTGATTTCGGGTGGAAAGGTCTCTGTAATATAAGCGATGCGCATGGATGCAATCGACGCCGGCAAGCTGTAAACAGACGCCGCAAAAGGAGAAGAAACGCTTCGCGATCGTCATCGCCTGTCTGGCAACGACTATGCCCGCCGCGTGACGCCCGGCTTAGTCCGTCTGCCGCCGCCGTTTTGCGCGATGCATTGTGAATCGCGTGGTCCTGCCGCGCTCTTGTCGAGGAGGGAACTGAGGCTCGGTGGCGGCACGCGGCTTTCATTGAGGTAGACACACCATCTGCGTATGCTGCGCGTGCGCCGGCAGGTGCAGCGGATGGCGATGAGAAAGGGCACGGCGAGCACCGCGCCGGCGAGCCCCCATAGCCAACCCCAGAACATGACCGACAAGAAGATCGAGATGCGCGAAAGCGCCAAGCGTCGACCGATGAACCACGGGCTGACGAAGTTGCTTTCGACGGCGTGCACGAGGAGAAAAGCCGCTGCCGGCGCGAGAATCAATGCCGGTGTCGCGGCGAAGCTGACGACGCCGGCGAGGACCAGCATTCCGACAACCAGGATCGGGCCGATATAGGGAATGAAATTGAGTATGCCTGCCGTGCTGCCCCACAGCACCGGATTAGGCAAGCCGATGTACATCATCAGCAGCGTGGTGAAGATGGCCACGCCCAAATTGATGATCGAAAGCGCACCGATGAAGCGGCCGATCTCACGTTGTGCGTTGCGCACCCCGCCAAGCAGCAACGCGCGCGTGCGTCGCCGCGTGATCGCTTCGAGCGTGCGCGAGAGCAGCCAATGTTCGGAAGCGAGAAGGAAGTAAAGAAGGATGATCGTGGCGATCGCCGACACGCTGAACGAGAATGCCCGGCCGATGATCAGGCCGGTCAACGAGACGCTTTCACTGACAATTTTTTCCTTGAGCGGATCTGCCGGAGGCGGCGCAGTCGTCGTCCGGCGCGCCGCCGGCATACTCGGCGGCGCAATGAATTCTATCTTCGACCGTAACTGCTCGCCATGTTCGATCAAGGCGGCAAAACTCGCGGGGGCACGCTGCCACCATTCGGAAGCCGGCCCGATCAGCGTCGTACCCAGCAGCGCTGAACTGCCGATCAGCGAGAGCACCAGCAGGCCGGCGCCGATGAACTCGGGGACGCCATGCCGCCTGAGAAAGCGTACCGGCGCCGACAGCACAAGCGTCAGGGCGACCGCGACGGCAATCGGCACCATCAGGGCCTGTGCCTCGCGCAGCAGGAAGACAGCGCCGACGAAGAGCAGGCCGTAACCGACGCGGCCGGCCTGTCGCAGCGGTGCGGCAAACAGTCGCTCGCCAAGCGGAGCAGGGTGCGCGGCCACCGTTGCGCTCGGCGGTGGTGCGGCTGTAATACGGCGGCGCGGCGGCGCCCTGGTGCTGGGTTGAGAAGACGGCACGGATTTTCGCAAGGGACGTAAGCGCCGTAGTGCGGCAATTGACATGCCTCGGAGACGGCCCCGGCGATGACTCGGTCATCCCCGGGACAGAATGGGCCAAAAGACTCGTGTAATTATTACCGCAAGAAAGTGTTCGGTGCCTCCTGGGTCTGATGGTCTTGACTCCCAACAATTGGCTTTGGGGCGTGCTAGCGCAGAAGCTCCTCTCTGGCATCGACATTGCTTACGGGACTGTTTGTCGCGCAGACAATGGTTTTTCGCACTCAAGAAATCAACGGAGGAAAACGATGGCGTCTCTCACCTTGGGCATCGAGCATCGCCAGCAGCAGGGCTTGTCGCCGCGCCTGCAGCGTGCGGTTCGCCTGTTGCAACTTTCGTCGCTTGACTTCGCGCAAGAGGTACAAGAGACCCTCGGCAAGAACCCTTTCCTTGAACTGGACGAGGAGGATGCGACAAGCGAAACGGTCGAAGAGACCGGGCACATTGACGATCCGGAGCATCCTTTTCCCGGCGAGCTGATCAAGGACGCACGGGAGGTCGAGATTCCCGACAGGCCGTCCGGCGAAAGCGAGCCCGGAGCGGTGACTGGCGACGACCAAGATCTTGATCGCGAGAGCTGGCAGGCCGAAGGAGCGTCGAGCAACCGGCGCAATGACGGTAGCAGCCCCAATCTTTTGGAGATGCGTGCCGGCGAAGATTCGCTCAACGATACGCTCCTTACTCAACTCCATGTCCTGCCGCTGTCAGCCCGCGATATGGCGATCGCGGAAGTCATCATCGGATCGCTTGATGACGATGGCTATCTGCGTTTCATGTTACCGGAACTCATTGAAATCGCCGGTCTGACGCCGGCTCCCAACGAAGACGAACTGCAGATCGCGCTGGCGCGAGTACAGTCGCTGGAACCGGCCGGCATCGGCGCGCGCAGCGTGCAGGAATGCCTGCGCCTGCAACTGCCCGGCATAGCTTGTGCGCGCAAGCGCGAGTTGGCCGATTCGATCATTGCGCAGCATCTGGCTATGCTTGCCTCCCGAGATGTTTCGGGCCTGGCTCGGGCACTTTCATGCAGCCCTGCCGAAATCGACGCGGTGGTCGAATGCATCCGCCAGCTTGACCCTCGCCCCGGCTGGCGCTTCGGCGCCTCCCATGTGCAATATGTGATACCCGATGTCATCGTCAAGAAAGTGCGCGGCACGTGGACCGCCACGCTCAATCCGGCCATCGTCCCGAAAGTCCGACTCAACCACGTCTACGCCGAAATGTTTCAGCGCAACCGGAATGCGCAGCATACCGAACTGGCCGCCCATTTGCTCGAAGCGCGCTGGACGGTAAGCAATGTCGAGCAGCGCTTCGCGACCATTCTGAGTGTTTCCCAGGCCATCGTCAGCCGCCAGAGGCATTTTCTAGAATACGGTCCGCTGGCCATGAAACCGCTGGGCTTGCGTGAAATCGCCGACGAAGTCGGCGTGCATGAATCAACCGTTTCGCGCGTTACCAACAACAAGTTTATGGCTACGCCGCTCGGTGTCTTCGAGTTGAAGCATTTCTTCTCTCGCGCCATGGCCACGGCCAGCGGTGGCGAATGCTCCGCGACCGCCATCCGCGGCCTGATCAGCGACATGATTGCTTCCGAACGTCCCAGCGCGCCCCTGTCCGATGCCGAAATCGCGCGCCTGCTGGCGCGGCAGGGCATTCTCGTTGCCCGTCGCACCGTAACGAAGTACCGCCAGCTCTTGCATATCGAGGCTTTCGAGAGACGGCGCAAGCACGGGTGAAGCTTCCCATTGGCGATGAAGAGTGACCGGACTATTCGGCTGACCCGCAATCGCTTCCCGGCTCATTGCTCGCCGCGAGCTCCGGCCGTCGTGGACTCGCCCACGGCGCTTTGTTCCTCGAAGCAACTCCGCCACTGGCTGCATTCGTCAGAGAACTTTGTCTGACGCGCTGGCCGCTTACCCATGGACGCATATGCACCGGGCTCTATACCGCGCGCACCAGGTCCGTTGCCGAGGCGCTCTGGATTAAGGGATTCGGCTCGATCGGAAGCTTGTAGGGACGGCATGGCGATCCTTTCTTCGTATCACAGTTGACGGTTCTTGGCGGCCTGCCAATAACACAGGCTCTGCCTTCGACGCCTTGCGCGTATTTAGGATCGGCGATGTGTCATGACGGGGGAGCAAACGGTATGCCTGGAAACTCTAGGCCAGCGTGCTAGCGATTTCGCCGCTCACCGGCAAGAATCTTCCGGCCTTGTCGAACCATGACGCTATCAGCGGGGGTCAGGGTAGGGGAAAAAAAGCTCCGAGCCCGTGCCGCTCAAGGAGGGGGTGGGGGAAAGTGACAAGCGGTCGGTCTCTCGCCCGGAGCTTAACCGTGGGTAGCAATTGGCGTACCCGCTACCCGACGCGCTTAAGCGCGGACATCAACTTGGTTTCGCCGTGTGCGGTGTGAGGCAGCCACCAGAAAGCCGCTAGCAACGATGATCGCCATTCCAGCCAAGGTGTATAGACTGGGAACATCACCGAAAACCAGGACCCCGAGAATGCTTATCCACAGGAGTTGAATGTACGCAAAGGGCGCGATCAGCGATGCCGGCGCGTACTCAAGGCTCTTTATCGTAAGGAAGTGGGCCAAACCCGAAGTAACACCGATCAACACGAAGAAAAATAGCCCTTTCGGCGTTGGATCGACCCACACGAAAGGCAAAGTCAAACTCATCACGAGGGATCCGACGAGCAAGACATAGAACAGCGAGGTGATCGAGGAGTCCCTTCGGCCGACTATGCGGGTGAACATCTGGTAGCAGGAATAACTTAGCGCGAGCCCAAGCGGCAACAATGCGATCGGTGTAAATAGACCGCCGCCAGGTCGCACAATCAGCAGGACCCCCAAGAAACCGAGTAGCACGGCGACCCACCCAAGGCTGCCGACTCGTTCTCGAAGAAAAATTACCGCCAGAACGGTCAGCAGAACAGGATGAATGAAACTGATGGCCTGGGCCTCAGCCAGCGGCATCGCACGATAGGCGGAAATGATTGAAGATGGTTCCAACTGTTGCAGAAGCCCCCGCAAAACCTGCAAGCCGGGATGGGCCGTCCGCAACATGCTGCGTCCGCGGCGCGGCAAGAAGAACAGCAGCAACAAAATCAGCGGGACTGTATAACGCGCGCAGACAATCCTTTCGACCGGATAATCCCGCGCTTGATACTTCGAAGCCGCATCGGACACGGCGTAGGAGATGGTCGACAGGACTGCCATCGCAATTCCACGCCTGGCCGTGGAGCGAGCGGACGCCGCTGGATCGGGACGGGCTTGCATGGGTTTTAAGGGATGGCGGCGTCAGCGCGATCTGGCGTTAGTCTGTTAAGCGCATAATTTGTATTATGTAAAATCCATCAGACCCGCAACAAGCCCGCGGCCCACCTGCTAATTCAAATTGCGTTTCTTGACGCTCGGCAAGCGCAGAACCTCGATCCCCTCTTCGCGAAGCGCTTCGTATTCCTCAGCGCTCGCTTCCCCACGAATCGATCGTGCGGGTGCCTCCATGTAATGAATTCGGCGCGCCTCGGCGACGAAGTCCTTTCCAACATCATCACTGTTGGAAAGGATCACCGACATCAGTTGCTCGTAGCTTGTCATCATCCCGTTCTGCACGCTGATCGCCGGCAATTCAGAAGTCTTCGCCGGAACAGCCGGCGGTTTCGCCAGATGGACGGCGGACGGCATGCGGCGTATTTCTGTTGAACCGCAATGCGGACACAAAAGTAGCCCGTCCGCGACTTGGCTGTCGTAGTTGGCCTGTGATTGAAACCAGCCTTCAAAGGGATGGCCTGCACTGCAGGCTAAGTCAAATATGATCATTCGGAATTTTCGGATGTCGCCGTTGCTGGTTACGAGAAAGAATCTGAGGCGGACTATGTTCTGGCCTTGGGAAGGCGTTCTCCGGATGGTCGAAGAAAACGATCTTTGAGGTGCATGCGGACTAGAGTTTAACAGATCGTAGAGCGATCAGTCTCCTCGGACGTCTTCACCAGGTGCGGAAATGGTGCCCGGAACCGGAATCGAACCGGTACGACCTTGCGGTCGAGAGATTTTAAGTCTCTTGTGTCTACCAATTTCACCATCCGGGCTGAGCACGGCGATTATACCTGCCCGCGCAGGAGGCATAGAAAGGGAAAAAGGGAAAATGCACTGCGCACTTTCCCTTCTTTGTGGAGCGGGAGAAGAGTCTCGAACTCTCGACCTATACCTTGGCAAGGTATCGCTCTACCAACTGAGCTACTCCCGCGAAAACTTGGAGGCGCGAGCCGGAGTCGAACCGACCTACACGGATTTGCAATCCGGTGCATAACCGCTTTGCTATCGCGCCGCGCCTACCTCACGATAGGTGTTGCCTTAATTGGAACAGAAAGGCGCAAAGGCCTTTCGTGAAAATGTGGAGCGGGAGAAGAGTCTCGAACTCTCGACCTATACCTTGGCAAGGTATCGCTCTACCAACTGAGCTACTCCCGCGTGAAGCGAGTGCGCATTATAAAGACTTGGCGAATGCTGTCAACGATTTTGCCGCTGCTAATGGCTTCGCTCGCCTTGAATTGACGGCAAGTGCCGGTCCCGATCAGCGCTTCCTGTCCTGCTCGACAAGATGCGGCCAGGCCATTCGCATGTAATATCCCATCGACCACAAAGTCAGCACGGCCGCTACATAGATCAGCCAGGTTCCGAGAAATTGCATGCTAAACCCGCAGATCGGGCCGTGATAAAGCAGCATCGGGATGGCGATCATCTGCGCCGTCGTCTTGATCTTGCCGATCATCGAAACGGCAACGCTCTTGTGCGCACCGATCTGTGCCATCCATTCACGCAAGGCCGATATGGTGATCTCGCGCCCGATGATGATGCTGGCAAGAATTGCGTCAACCCGATCGAGTTGCACCAACACGATGAGCGCGGCGGCGACCATCAGTTTGTCGGCAACCGGGTCGAGAAAGGCGCCAAACGCCGAGGTCTCGTTCCAGCGCCGCGCGAGATAGCCATCCAGCCAGTCGGTTATCGCGGCAACAACAAAGATCACTGTTGCCGCAAGATCGCGACCGATGCCCTGGGTCCACGCCGACGGCACATAATAGACGGCGATCATGAGAGGGATCAGGGTGATGCGCAGCCAAGTCAGCAGAATCGGTATGTTGAATGGCATCAATGTAAGGCCGCGTAAATGGTTTCGGCCAGTTCCTGGCTGATTCCAGGAACTGAAGTCAATTGGTCTATGCCCGCATCGGCAATACCTCGCAAGCCACCGAAGTGAGAAATCAAGGCCTTGCGCCGCTTCGGCCCGATGCCCGTGATATCTTCGAGCCGCGAAGTCCGCCTAGTCTTGCCGCGCTGCGCCCGATGGCCGGAAATGGCGAAGCGGTGAGCCTCATCGCGGATCTCCTGGATCAGATGTAGCGCCGGATGTTCCGTTGGTAATTGTAACGGTTCGCGGCCATCGGGGAAAACAAGTGTTTCGAGTCCGGGTTTGCGGCCTTCGCCTTTGGCGACACCCAAGAGAGGGATCTGCGACAGCCCCAGTTCGGCAAGCGCTGCGGCGGCTGAACTAACCTGGCCCTTGCCGCCATCGATGAGAATCAGCGTCGGCGCGACTCTTGGAGCGCTCGCCGGTGCAAGGCCCTGGCCGGTTACCAGCCTTTCGTAACGGCGCTGGACAGCCTGCCGGATCGCCGCGTAATCGTCGCCCGCACCAACATTTTGTATGTTGAAACGTCGATAGTCCGACTTACGCATGCCATCGCCCTGATAAACCACGCAGGAGGCGACCGTCGATTCGCCCAAGGTATGGCTGATATCGAAACATTCAATGCGTGCTTCGGCGCCCTCTTCCACGTCGAGACCGAGGATCTCGAGCAGGGCGCCAAGCCGCGAGTGTTGCCGCGCGGCCGTATTACGGTTCGCGAATATGGCCAGCCTCGCATTTTGCTCGGCCATCTCGACCCAGACCTTCTGCAGATTGAAGCGCGGTTCCAGAATAGGCACCGGCCGTTTGGCCAGTTCACCGAGTGCTCGGGCCACTTCCTTGTCGGGCAAGGCGCGGTTGATATAGATGCGCATCGGCGGCGGGTGCGCGAGGTAATGCTGCGCGAGAAAAGCGGCGAGGACTTCTTCGGGCGTGCTGTCACCGGCGTTGCTCGGAAACTGCGTCTTGTCGCCGATATGCCGTCCACCGCGCACCATCGCGAGATTCACGCAGATCGTGCCGCGGTCCTCGACGGCGACGACAATGTCGACATCCTCGCCCTTGCTGCTCTCGACGTGCTGTTTGTCCTGGACCTGGCGCAGCGATTGAATTTGATCGCGATAAAGCGCCGCACGCTCGAAAGCGAGTTCCGCAGCGGCCTGATCCATCACTTCGGTGAGTTTGCCGATAACCTCCTGCTGTCGGCCCTGCAGGAACAAGGTCGCCAACTGCACGTCCTGCGCGTAGTCCTGCGGCCCGATTAAAGCGACGCAGGGCGCCGAACAGCGCCTGATCTGGTGGAGCAGACAGGGACGAGAACGGTTGTTGAACACCGAGTTTTCACAGGTGCGCAGGCGGAACATCTTCTGCAGCAGGTTGATGCTTTCGCGTACTGCCGTCGATGACGGAAAGGGGCCAAAGTATCCGGACTTTCGATCCGTGTTGCCGCGGTAGAATCCGAGCCGGGGGAAATTGTCGTGCGTGATAACGATGTAGGGATAGGACTTGTCGTCGCGAAACAGAATGTTGTAACGTGGGGCGAGAGACTTGATCAGGTTGTTCTCGAGCAGCAGGGCTTCGGCCTCAGAACGCGTCACGGTCGTTTCGACGCGGGCGATCTGCGCGACCATCAGCGCAATGCGCGGGCTCGCTGGACTGCCCTGGAAATACGAAGCCAGGCGTTTTTTCAGGTTCTTCGCCTTGCCGACATAAAGCACGCGCCCATCCGCGTCGAGCATGCGGTAAACGCCCGGAAGTTCGGTCAGCGTTGCCAGCAGGGCCTTGGCGTCGAAGGAAACGGTTTCTGACTTCTCGTCCATGGGCAAGAGCGGTTAGGATGTCGTCTTCGATGTTATCACGGCTTGTGCTGCCGCCATGCCTTCCCCCGTCAAGCGCTGCGATATCTTCTGCCATGTCATCGACAACTTCGGTGACGTCGGCGTGTGCTGGCGTTTGGCACACCAACTGGCGCGCGAACACGGCCTGGCCGTTCGCCTGTGGGTCGACCGGCTTGAGACGCTCGCGGCAATCTGCCCGGCAATTGATCAGAGATTGCCAGTCCAAGAGACTGACGGTGTGGAAGTGCGGCACTGGCGCGCCGATTTTCCGCAGCTCGTTCCCGGCGACCTGGTTATTGAGGGTTTTGCCTGCCGCGTGCCGGACGCTTTTGTCGCCGCCATGGCCGCGCGCGATCGGCCGCCGGTGTGGATCAACCTGGATTACCTGAGTGCCGAAGACTGGGTGGAGGACTGTCACGCCCTGCCCTCGCCGCACCCTTCTTTGCCTCTCGTCAAATACTTCTTCTTTCCTGGCTTTACTGAATCCACGGGCGGCCTGCTGCGCGAACGTGACCTTGAGCAGCGCCGACTCGCTTACTTGGCCTCGCATGCGCAACAGGTGGATTTCTGGCGCTGGCTCGGCGGGCCGCCGCGAGCCGATGCCTTGATCGTTTCGCTTTTCGCCTACCCCAATACAGCGCTCGCCGATCTGCTTGCAGATTGGGTGCGAGGCAGCTCGCCCGTCTGCTGTCTTGCCCCGCAGTCGCAAACCTTGCCAAGCATCGAAGGCTTTCTTGGGCGGGCTTTACCGGCCGGCGAAGTCGGGCGCCGCGGCCAACTCGAAATCCGCACCCTGCCCTTCATGGCACAGGCAGATTACGACAAGCTGCTCTGGTCCTGTGACCTCAATTTCGTTCGCGGCGAAGACTCCTTCGTGCGTGCCCAGTGGGCGGCAAAGCCCATGGTCTGGCACATCTACCCGCAGGATGAGACGGCTCACCTGCCAAAGCTCCATGCCTTCCTCGACAGATATTGTGGCGGACTGGGCGAAAGTCTGCCCGAATCCGCCGCCGCACCGCTTCGCCGCCTGTTCACAGCCTGGAATGGCGACAATGAATCCGGAAAACTGAGCGCGGGGCAATGGGCGGAGTTCGCGGCGGCTCTGCCCGAACTGCGCCGGCACGCCTTGAACTGGCAAAATAATCTGTCAAAACAGCAAGATTTGTGCACTAAGCTGGTGTCTTTTTGCTGTTCCAAGTTATAATTCGCGGCTAAATTTTTCTCCCGCTATTATCGGAATACTCTATGAAAACCGCTCAAGAACTTCGCGCCGGCAATGTGTTTATGGTCGGCAACGATCCGATGGTCGTGCTCAAGGCGGATTACAGCAAATCCGGCCGCAACGCCTCGGTTGTCAAGATGAAGATGAAGAACCTGCTGACGGGTTCGCCATCGGAGACCGTCTATCGCGCCGACGATAAGTTCGATACCGTTCAACTCGATCGCAAGGACGTCACTTACTCGTATTTCGCTGATCCCTTGTATGTGTTCATGGATCCCGAATACAACCAGTACGAGATCGAAGCCGAGTGCATGGTCGATGCGCTGAATTACCTTGAAGAAGGCATGCCCTGCGAAGTTGTCTTTTACGAGGGCAAAGCGATTTCAGTTGAAATGCCCAACAGCCTGGTGCGCAAGGTCATCTACACCGAGCCTGCGGTCAAGGGCGATACCTCGGGCAAGGTGATGAAGCCTGCGCGCCTGGTGACCGGATTCGAACTCCCGGTTCCGGCTTTCATCGAAATCGGCGACAAGATCGAAATCGATACGCGCAGCAACGAATACCGCGCGCGGGTTAAGTCAAGCTGAGCGGTTTGCAGCGCAAAAGGCGGCCCCCGGGGCTGCTTTTTTTGTCAGTACGCCTCGCAGCAGGTCGCCGGCTCGATCCTAGACCTGGCTGCCCAAGCCGCACAGTGCTTCGGCCATTTTGACACCGGCAAGATAATGCGGGTCTTTGTCCGAACCGTCCGTTCCAATCGCCGGCAAAAGGCGCGCGATGCGCTCCGCGCGCCGTTGATCAGGCTCCGGCCGCCATCGTTCGAGCAAGGCGCGCACCGCATCAGGTGTGTTGCACACGGGCAGCATGTCGCAGCCGGCATTCCACGCCGCGGTCGCGCGCTCGACGATATCGCCGGCGACGCTTGCGCCGTGCATCGAAAGATCGTCGCTGAAAATGACGCCGCCGAAGCCAAGTTCATTGCGCAGCATGGCGATCCAGACCGGCGAAAAGCCGGCGGGCCGGGCATCGACCTGCGGGTAGATGACATGCGCCGGCATCACGGCGTCCAGATCGAGATGGCGGTACGGCGCCATGTCGGAAGCGAGCTCGGCAAGACTGCGTTCGTCGACCGGGATGGCGACGTGCGAATCCGCCAACGCCCAGCCGTGGCCGGGAAAGTGCTTGCCGCAAGCGGACATGCCGGCGCGATGCAGGCCGGCGATCAGCGCGCCGGCGAGTTTTGCGACGACTTGCGGATCGCCATGAAAGGATCGATCGCCGATCACGGCACTGCGCTGCCAGTCGAGGTCAAGGACGGGCGTGAAGGAAAGATCGATGCCATTCTTGCGCAAGTCGGTGGCGAGCACATAGCCGATATCGTGCGCCGCGCTCAGCGCTTCGTCCGGATTCCGTTCCCACAGTTGCCCGAGGCGGCGCATCGGCGGCAGGCGGGTGTAACCTTCGCGGCAGCGTTGCACCCTCCCGCCTTCATGGTCGATGCCGATCAGCAAGGGCGGCGAACGCAGTGCGTGGACCTCGGTAGTCAGCCGGCTCAGTTGTTCCGGATTTTGATAGTTGCGCGTGAAAAGGATGAGGCCGCCGACCAGCGGGTGCGTCAGGCGCTCGCGGTCGAGGTCGCTCAACTCGAATCCGCCGATATCGACCATCAGCGGTCCGTGCGGCAGCTCACGCGGCATCGTCATGCGTGCTCGATGACGACGAAGGCGATCGCGAAATCTTGTTCATCGCTGATCGAAAGATGTGCGATCAATCCGCGCTCGGCAAGAAGCTGCGCAAGTTCCGGCGCGTAGTCGAAAGCGGGCTTGCCGAGCGCGTCGTGCATGACGATGATATTGGGCAGCGTCGCTGGCGAAACGACACCGGTGCCGAGCGCCTTGCCGAAAGCCTCCTTGGCGGCGAAGCGTTTGGCCAGAAAACGCGCCGGCTCCCTGGCGCGCTCGAAGTCGGCGCGTTCGGCAGGCGCCAGCAGCTTCTCGAGACTGCGTTCGCCATGGCGCTCATAGAGCTTGCCGAGTCGCGTGACGGCGACGATATCGGTGCCGACGCCGAAAATCATCAGCGGTTTGAACTCAAAGGCAATACGCCGTGCGCCTGCGCCTCGCGCATCAGGCGCTTCATTTCGCGCACCGCTTCGCGCAAGCCGACAAAGATCGCCCGGCTGACGATGGCATGGCCAATGTGCAGCTCGCGTATTCCCGGCAAGCGGGCGAGCGGCTGCACGTTGAAATAATTGAGCGCATGTCCGGCGTTGAAGCGCATGCCGAGACCGATGATCGCCGCGCCGGCGGCGCGGACCTTTTCAAGTTCGGCGAGCACAGCGGGACTCTGTGCATCTCGTCCCTTGTTGTGAAACGCATGCGCGTAGGGGCCGGTATGGATTTCGCAAACACGGGCACCGATGCGTGCCGCTGCTTCAATCTGATCGAGTTCGGCGTCAATGAAGACGCTGCTGATGATGCCTGCGGCCGCCAGCCGGTCGACTGCCCGCTTGAGCTTGTCTTCCTGCGCGACGATATTGAGGCCGCCTTCGGTCGTCACTTCGTGCCTGCCTTCGGGGACCAGCATGGCCATCTCGGGTTTGAGCCGGCAGGCAATTTCGACCATCTCCTCGGTTGCCGCCATCTCCAGGTTGAGCTTGATTTGAGTCAAGGTGCGCAGCTTTTCGACGTCGGCGTCCTGAATATGCCGGCGGTCTTCGCGCAGATGAACGGTAATGCCGTCGGCTCCGCCCAGGTGCGCTTCGACCGCGGCCCACGCCGGCTCGGGCTCGTAAGTTTGGCGCGCCTGCCTTATCGTGGCCACGTGATCAATATTTACGCCGAGTTCGATCATAATTCGTGTAACTCCATAAAAATCTTGCGGGTCTGCAAACTCTTGCCGTCCGTGTAATAAGCGATCAGCGCACGCATCAGCTGCTTAGCTTCGAGCAGGGAACGCGGATCGGAAAAATCTTCGTTCGCCAGATCGATCAAGGTCTTGCCACTGACCGCGAGCGCCGAACTTCCCGGACGATCAAGGCGCACCGGGCCATGTTCGACCTCGTAGGCGTAGTGGCCGGCAAGCTCGATCGGAATCCCCTTGACGTCGTTTTCCAGCGTCAGCCCATAACCCAATTCCTGCAGAAAGGCGCGTTCGAAGCGCCGCAGGTCGGATTCACGCGGCATATCGGCAATACGCCGCAGGGTTTCAGCATATACCGAGAACAATTTTTCGTGGGCATCTTCGCGCGGCAGCAGGCGCATCAGCAGTTCGTTGAGATAATAAGCACAAAACAGCGCTTTGCCGGCGAGCAGCGGTTGCCCGCCCTGCCATTCGGCTTTCATCAGGGTCTGCACCTCACCCTTGCCAGCCCAGGCCAATTCGAGCGGCTGAAAGGCCAGCAACAGCCCGCGCAAGGCTGAGCGAGGACGGCGCGCACCGCGCGCGAGCAGCGCGACGCGGCCAAAATTGCGCGAAAACGCTTCGACGATCAGGCTGGTTTCCCGGAACGGATAGGTGTGCAGCACGAACGCCGACTGGCCGTCGACTTTGTTCCGCATCATGCCATCGTCCTCGCTCGCTTATTCGTAACCCAGGCTCTTGAGCAGCCGCTCATCGTCGTTCCAGCCGGCCTTGACCTTGACGAAGACCTCGAGATAGACCTTGCCGCCGAACAACCGTTCCATGTCCTGGCGCGCCTCCGAGGCGATCCGTTTGATCGTTTCGCCGCCTTTGCCGATGACGATCCCTTTGTGCGCCTGTTTGTCGACGACGATGGCCGCGCTGATGCGCCGCAAGGCGCCGTCGAGCTCGAATTTCTCCACTCCGACTGTCGCGGAATAGGGCAATTCATCGCCGATCAGGCGAAAGAGCTTTTCGCGAACGTACTCGGCGGCGAGAAACTTCTCGCTCTTGTCGGTGATCTCGTCTTCACCGAAAAGCAATTCGGTATGCGGCAAATGTTTGCGCGTTTCGGCGAGCAGTTCGTCCAGCTGGCGGCCTTTCGCGGCGCTAATCGGAACGATGGCCGCGAAAGCATATTGCGCGGCGAGCTTGGCGAGAACAGGCAGGAGCCGCTCTTTCTCCTTGATCAGGTCGATCTTGCTTACCGCCAGGATGACCGGCCGTTCCGGCGGCAGGAGCTTGATCACCGCCTTGTCACGGTCGTCGAAACGGCCGGCATCGACAACAAGAATGACCACGTCGACGTCGGCAAGGGCCTGCGTAACGCCACGATTCATCGCCCGGTTGAGTGCGTTGGTGTGCTTGGTCTGAAAGCCCGGCGTATCGACAAACACGTATTGCGCATCCGAATGGGTCAGTATGCCCATGATGCGGTGGCGAGTCGTCTGCGCCTTGCGCGAAACGATGCTGATCTTCTCGCCAACAAGGCGATTGAGCAGCGTCGACTTGCCGACGTTCGGCCGGCCGACGATGGCGATGGTGCCTGATTTGAGCTTATTCACGGCTGTTGCAACCTTTCCAGAGCGCGCTCGGCAGCCATTTGTTCGGCGCCACGACGGCTACTGCCGCTGCCTTCGCTGCGTATCTGCAGCGCTTCTATCGTACAGGCGATCCGGAATTGTTGCGCGTGCGCTTCGCCCTCGGTGGCGATCAGCGAATACTTGGGCAGCGGCAGCCGTCGCCCCTGCAGGTGTTCCTGAAGCTGGGTCTTGGCATCCTTGATCGTCTGGCCAGGAACGATTGCCGCCAGCAATGCGGTGTATTGACGCACAATGACCGCACTCGCCGCATCGAAACCGGCGTCGAGCCAGACCGCGCCAAACAGCGCCTCGAGGGCGTCGGCAAGAATCGACGGACGCTGCGCACCGCCGCTTTTCAATTCACCGTCGCCAAGGCGCAGAAAACACCCCAGATCGAGCGACAAAGCCAGTTGATGCAGGCTGTCCTGACGCACGAGATTGGCGCGCAACCGCGAGAGATCGCCTTCGGGCAATTCCGGGAAACGATCAAAGAGCTGGCGCGCGATAACGCCATTCAGGACAGAGTCGCCGAGAAACTCGAGCCGCTCGTTATGCGGGGAACTGTGGCTGCGATGGGTAAGCGCGGTCAGCAGCAGGAAAGGATCCGAAAACTTGTAGCCAATTGCCTGCTCGAGTCGATTACTCATTCGCCTTTTTCGTGTCCCGCCGAGGAACCCTCGAATTTGATCAACAGGGTGACATTATTAACCAGGGGAATACGCTGCTCGTAGGCAAAGGATATGACGACATCGCCACTCTCCTTGGTGATATCGAGGTCGGCCGGCGTGATCTCCTGGATGTTCTCGACTTCCGCATACTTGCCGTAGATGGCGCGGATTTCTTGAACGGTCTTGCCGGAAGAATTGATCGCCGTCGATTTCACGCTTTTTTTGATCTTGTAGTAATCGATAACCTCCGGCATTACCTTGATCGTAAGCATGGCAAGAATCACCAGGACGATTCCCCAGAAGATAAAGCTGGCTAGCGCTATACCACGCTGATTTTTCATCGCCGAAGAACTCCCTTATTTGAATGAGCCAATCCGTTTCAAGTCGCTGAAGTTGAGCCAAATGAAAAATGCCTTGCCGACGATATTCTCTTCCGGGACAAAGCCCCAGAAGCGGCTGTCGCGGCTATTGTCGCGATTATCGCCCATCATGAAGTAATTGCCAGCCGGTACCGTGCAAATCACGCCTGCATTATTGTAAAGGCAATCATCGCGATGGGGAAACTGCGCCGCATCGGGAATGAAGCTCGGCGCGTCGTCATCGTTGAGCGCGCGGTGCTCGATCCCGGCCAGCTTTTCAACGTACTGTTTCGAGTAGTAGAGCCTTTCGGGATGGAGATAATCGCCGATGCGCGTCGTATCGACCGGCTGTCCGTTGATGCTCAAGCGCTTGTTCTGGTAGGCCACCCTGTCGCCCGGGACGCCGACGACACGCTTGATGTAGTCGAGCGACGGATCTTCCGGGTAACGAAAGACCATGACATCGCCACGCTGCGGTTCACCGACATTGATGATCTTCTTGTTGATGACCGGCAGACGAATGCCGTAGGCAAACTTGTTGACCAGGATGAAATCACCGACCTCAAGCGTCGGAATCATCGATCCCGACGGGATCTTGAAGGGTTCGACAAGAAACGAGCGCAATCCGAAAACAAGCAGGATGACCGGGAAAAAGCTGGCCCCGTATTCAACCCACCAAGGGTCCTTGGCGTCGGGTGTCCGGCGCTTCTTCAGGACGAGTGCATCGCCCACCCAGATGGCGCCGCTGACGAGCAGCAGGCAGAACAGGATCAACGCAAAATTCACACTAATACTCCTTACTTTCCGATGCGCAGCACGGCAAGAAAAGCTTCTTGCGGAATTTCAACCGAGCCGACCTGTTTCATGCGTTTCTTGCCGGCTTTTTGCTTCTCGAGCAATTTCTTCTTGCGCGTGATGTCACCGCCATAGCATTTGGCGAGCACATCCTTGCGCATGGCCTTGACGTTTTCGCGCGCGATGATGTTTGCCCCGATGGCCGCCTGGATGGCCACGTCGTATAACTGGCGCGGAATCAGCTGGCGCATCTTCGACGCCAGTTCGCGACCGCGGTAGACCGAGTTGGCTCTATGCACGATCATCGACAAGGCATCGACCTTCTCTCCATTGATCAGAATATCGAGCTTGACGACATCGGCCGCGCGATATTCCTTGAAATCGTAGTCGAGCGACGCGTAACCGCGCGAGATCGATTTGAGCTTGTCGAAGAAATCCATCACCACTTCAGCCATGGGCATTTCGTAAACCAGTTGCACCTGGCGGCCGTGGTAGGTCATGTCGACTTGATTGCCACGCTTCTGATTACACAGCGTGATGACGTTGCCAATATACTCCTGCGGTACAAAGACAGTAATGGTGATGATCGGTTCGCGAATTTCATCGATTTTGGTCTGGTCCGGCAACTTCGCCGGGTTCTCGACCTGGACGAGGCTGCTATCGCGCATCAGAACCTGATAAACAACGGTCGGCGCCGTCGTGATCAGGTCTTGATCGAATTCACGCTCGAGCCGCTCCTGCACGATTTCCATGTGCAGCAGGCCGAGAAAACCACAGCGAAAGCCGAAGCCGAGCGCCTGCGAGACTTCAGGCTCATAATGCAAGGACGCGTCGTTGAGCTTGAGTTTCTCCAGCGATTCGCGCAGGGATTCGTACTGGTTCGATTCGACCGGATAAAGCCCGGCGAAGACCTGCGACTTGATTTCCTTGAATCCCGGCAAGGCGTGAGTGGCCGGATTGTCGGCCAAAGTGACCGTGTCGCCGACCTTGGCGGCTTGCAACTCCTTGATGCCGGCGATGATGTAGCCGACCTCGCCCGCGCACAGCGCTTCGCGTTGCAGGGCTTTCGGGGTGAACACGCCGACTTCCTCGCACAAATGCGTCGAGCCGGCCGCCATCAGGCGGATTCTGTCCTTGGGCCGCAAGCTGCCGTCGACGACGCGCACCAGCATGACGACGCCGACATAGTTATCAAACCACGAGTCGATCAGCAGCGCTTTCAAGGGTCCGTTCGGGTTGCCCTGTGGCGCCGGTATGCGCTCGATGATCGCTTCGAGAACGTCCTCGACGCCCAGACCAGTCTTGGCCGACGCCAGCACGGCGTGCGCCGCATCAATGCCGATGACGTCTTCGATTTCTTGCCGCGCAATGTCCGGTGTCGCCGACGGCAAATCGATTTTGTTCAGGACCGGCAGGACTTCGACACCGAGTTCGATGGCCGTGTAGCAGTTGGCGACGGTCTGCGCTTCGACCCCTTGCGACGCATCGACGACCAGCAACGCGCCTTCGCACGCCGACAGCGAACGCGACACTTCGTAGGAGAAGTCTACGTGTCCCGGCGTGTCGATCAGGTTCAGGTTGTAGACCGCGCCGCTACGCGAAGTATACTGAAGCGCGGCGGTCTGCGCCTTGATGGTGATCCCGCGTTCGCGTTCGATGTCCATCGAATCAAGCACCTGCTCCTCCATTTCGCGGTCGGACAGGCCGCCACAGAGATGGATGATGCGGTCGGCAAGCGTGGATTTCCCGTGATCGATGTGAGCGATGATCGAAAAGTTACGGATGTGTTGCATGCGCATTATGCTTGTACCAGACAGCCTAAGAGCGTATCATTAGAACTAGTAAATGACTGATTTATAAAATATTGTTTATTCACACTGTCTCAACTTGCGTCACGGTATCTCAAATAAAAGCGGGTAGAAAAGCGGGTATGTCGCGACCGCCGATTTTGCTCTACCCGCATATTCGCTTGCAGCCCTTATTCCATGAGGGTCTCGGCGAATCGCTACCCCACCAAGGAGCCACAATGCTGACCGACACCCTGATCAAGAATACGAAACCTGCTGCAAAGCCCATCAAACTCACCGATGGCGCGGGATTATACCTTGAAGTCACCCCATCAGGCGGCAGACACTGGCGCTACCGGTTTAGGCTAGCGGGCAAGGAAAGCTTGTTCGCTATCGGCGAATATCCCGAGGTAAAGGGCGCCGAGGCGCGGCGGCTCAGAGATGAGGCGCGCCAGTTGATCAAGCAAGGCATAAACCCGGCCCATCAACGAAAACTCGACAAGATCGCAGACCAATACGAACGAGCCACCACTTTCGAAGCAGTAGCAGCAGAATGGTTCGCAGCATCTTCGCTCGACTGGTCGGTTGGCTACAAGGGTCACGTCGACACTATCCTAAAGAAGGACGTTTTCCCGCGCATTGGTGTCCTGCCAATAAAGGACATTAGGACACCTGTAGTCCACGAAGTATTGCGCAAGATCGTAAAGAGACAGGCCCCTACCCGCGCGATCCTTGCCCGTCAGATCATGGGCAGTGTGTTCAATCTCGCCTGTCTCACTGGCCGTGCCGAATACAACGTAGTCGAACCGCTCAAAGGACAAATCGCCCGCCGTGTGGTTGAGCACCACAAGCACTTGAGGAACGATGACCTGCCGGACTTCCTGCGCAAGTTGGAAGACTATCCCGGCCATCAAACGACGGCTATCGCGATGAAGTTGCTATTGCTTACCGCTGTACGCCCTGGCGAACTGTGCGGCGCAGTTTGGTCAGAGTTCAATACCGACCGGGCAGAATGGAGAATCGGGGCGGCTCGAATGAAAATGAAGGAAGAACATATTGTTCCCCTGCCCCGTCAGGCGCTCGAACTTCTCCAACAACTGCGTGACCTGACCGGAGACGGGAAGCACCTATTCCCGACGCAAAGCACCAAGGGGGGCACCATGCCGACCGCAACATTGCGTAACGCGGTGGCGAAGCTAGGCTACTCTGATCGTTTCAGCCCGCATGGTGCGCGGGGAACTTTCTCTACTGCGGCAAATGAAGCCGGATTTCGACCTGATGTGATTGAGTGCCAGCTCGCCCATGCGGTCGGGAACAAGGTGCGGGGTAGCTATAACCACGCTCAATACATGCCGGAACGCAGGCAGATGATGCAGCAATGGGCAGACACTCTCGACGCGCTCAAGGCGGGCGCGCAAGTCATTCCCTTCGGGAAGGTGGCCTGATGAGTGCGATCACGGAAATTATCAATTCGGCGGCAATATCGCCCACTCCTGATAGGGTGGATGATCTAATTTCTATCGAGTTGGCCAAAGTAGACGGCGATTGGGAACAGGTTGCTCGTCGTTTGGCATACGCGTGCTTGGTACTCGAACGACACGCGGAAGTCGCCGTAACAATCCCGGAACAACTGATGCCATCAACACCCGAACAACGGGGACGGCCGCCGGGACGAGTGGCGGCAGGGCTGTATGTGCCTGTCAAGTTTCGAACCAAGAGAGAAACGATAGGCGCACCAAAGCAAAACGCCCTGCCCAAATCTACGAAAGCGCATGCGATACACGCGGCAGAGGCTATGAGATTGGATCCAGTGAATCTTTCAAATGCCAGGGACGCGGCCATCATCGAACTTGTCGAACATGGTGTTCGTCCGACCGAAAAACTCATACGCAACCTGCAGAAAAGAATCAGCGAAGTTCAGCGCGGCTCGTAGCCGTTCCGTATTTCAAATAAATGACCGGGTTTAATGTCATTCCGGTAGATCGTCCCGTCTGGAAAACTTGTCTCCAGGCCGTGTCAAAACGACGCGGGAAATATTAGGAGACCGGATGCTTACCGTCGCAAACCTCGAAACCAAGAAAGCCGCCAAAGCCAGGAAACTGGCTGAACAGGTCGGACTCTTTTCTTCCCTACCGAACTGCGCCCTCGTTGCGCTGCCCGTTGTCTGTGCGATTACAGGTCGTTCACCGGCATCCGTCTGGCGGGATGTGAAGGCCGGTCGTCTCGCGAAGCCGGTTAATGCAGGGCCCCGCTCCACGCGCTGGCATGTTGGCGACTTGCGCGATTCTGTCGCCGGAGTTCGCGATCATGACTGACACTACGCTGCTGTTCATCGACTCGAAGACTGGCGTCCCGTCGATTGTCGAGCCGGTCGAATGCGACTCCTGGGACGACACTTCCAGCGCGGAACTGCTCTTCGCGACGTTGGCATCAATTATTGATGCTGGTTTCGACGGTGTGTCCTTTGATGTTCTCGGAAAATTGGCGAGCGGAAAACTCGTCTGGCGCATTCTCTGCGATAAAGATTCACCGGAAGGGCGCATGGCGATGGCGTTGTTCGAATTTGGGCAAGCCGGATGTACTCTACTGCCGACCGACGAGTGCTTGCGCATTCTCGAGAGGATCTATCGTGAGCAAGACCTGACGATGCCGGTCAAGTGCCACCGCATTCGGCAAGTGGGGGGCGAGTAACCATGGACAATTCAAAACTCGACTACGCCCTGTATTACGCATCGCTCGGCTTTCCTGTGATTCCGCTCCACCACATCACCGAGTCGGGCGTCTGCTCCTGCGGCAAGCCCAAAGGAGACCCGAAATGCAAGCCCGGTAAGCATCCGTTTGGCGCTCTGGTGCGCAACGGGTTGACTGATGCGAGCACCGATGGCGCGACCATTCGCGGGTGGTTCGATGGAAAGCCCCACGGCATCGGTATTTGTACGGGTGGCGATAGCGGTTTCTTCGTGCTGGACCGCGACGATCGCGATGGCGGCGATAAATCGCTTGCTGAACTGGAGGCCACTTATTCACCCTTGCCAGTTACCCTTAGTCAACGCACCGGGAATGGCGCGCACTACCTGTTCAGGATGCCAGCGGGTCAAGATGTCCGTAATTCGGCTAAAAAACTGGCGGCCGGGGTGGATATTCGTGGCTCCGGCGGTTATATCGTCGCTACACCGAGCATCCATGAGAACGGACGCACCTACCAGTGGAATGAATGCGCCTTTCCGACGCGGGACATGATTGCGCCGGCTCCTGAATGGCTGTTGTCTCTTATCGCATCCGTCGGGAAGGGAAATTCAGCCGCGGCAGTCATTGCCACCGAGAGCTTGGACGAGAAACAAGCATTTCGATTGCCTGACAAGATCTGCGACGGCGAAGGCCGTGAAGACTTCGTTCTCCGTTATGCGGGACACCTTCGTGGCACCGGAGTATCCCAACCGACCATCGAGCGAATTCTGCTCGACTACAACCAACTGCACATTGAGCCTTCCCTCGAACAAGAGGCGGTCCTTGATCGTGCGAGGCGCTATCGGGCGAATGATGGTTTTGTCGCCGCTAATGACGATACTCCGGACCCGAAGGAACTTTCGGAAAGCCTGCCGCCGGTGCCGAAATTCCAGGCCAGGCTTCTTCCGAAGCTTATCGGGGCTTACGTTCAGGATGTCGCCGAGCGCATGAGTTGTCCTATTGATTTCCCTGCGATTGCAGCGATGGTTGCCCTTGGCACGGCGATTGGGTCTCGCATCCACTGCAAACCGTACGATAAAGGGACATGGATGGTTCCTGCTGGAGCCTGGGGTATGGTCGTTAGCCCGCCGAGCGCCATCAAGACGCCCCCACTCTCGGAAATGTTGCGCCCCTTATCGGAGATGGACAAGAAGGCGGCCACTCAGTATCGCAAGGATCTCGAGCAATTTCAGATTGAAAAAGCGATCTACGACAACGCGGTTAAGGCAGCGGTTAAGAATGCTGCAGTCCCTGTTGGATTGCAGGCGCCGATTGAGCCGAGCATGGTCCGGTATCTGGTCAACGATTCCACCTACGAGATGTTGGTCGCCATTGCGGCAGCGAATCCGAACGGTTTTCTGATCTGGCGCGACGAGCTCATGGGTTGGTTTCATTCGCTCAACAAGGAAAACCAGAAGGAGGCTCGCGGCCTCTATCTTACAGGTTGGAGCGGTACCGAAGGCTATGCCACCGACCGTATTGGACGCGGGCATGTCCGTGCAGATCGAGTGAGTCTGTCGTTGTTGGGAACGATACAACCAAACGTTCTGCGTCAGATCGTCTACGACGCCGTTGCGGGTGGCGGCGGTGATGATGGCTTAGTTGCTCGTTTTCAACTTGCGGTCTATCCCGATCCCGTGAGGAGGGAGTGTCAGGATTTTTGTGTGTGAGGCGGAGAGAGACTTTTCCACGGTGCCGCCGCCCGCTGGTTTATCAAGCGGGAGGCGAGCGGCGCGGTGGGAAAGTCGGTGTTCATATTACGCGACGCCCTTTGTGAATCGAT
>CAISOB010000041.1 GCA_903886975.1 uncultured beta proteobacterium | reverse complement strand
TGTGACACGACGCCCCACGCTAACGTACGAGCTCAAGTGCCCAAGGCTTCAACGGGCTGTCGTGTCACCAACCGCGGGCGCAACACCATCCCGCTCAAGTTCCGATTCTTCTACGGAATCGGTGGTTTGAACATACAAGGTGTCTTCGCACAATTGCGAGCGAAGTGCAGGGGATCAGGGTATGCGTAAGGGAGATACCGCATGAAGGAAATTGTCGTCGTTACTCCGTTCAGTTCGATGGCCGAGCTCACCCGACAGGTCATCGAAGAGAATGACCTGGCCAATGTTGACGTTCTCGAAGCGGACACGGGGAATGTCCTCGAACTGACGCGTTCGGCCATCAGCGACGGCGCAAAGGCGTTGATTTCGCGCGGCGGATTCTACGAGGTGATCAAGTCCGAGTTCGACATTCCGGTCGTCGAAGTCAAGGTAACCGCATTTGATCTCATCGAAATTTTCAAGGAGGTCAAGCAGTCCGGCGAGACCGGGCTGATCGGCGTCATCGGCCACCGCAATGTAATCTATGGCGCCGAGATCATTGCCGAGGTCATGGGCTTGAAGACGGTCTGTTTCCAAATCAACGACAAGAGCGATATCGCCGCCGAGATGGAAAGGCAGATCCAGCAAGGGATCCGCGTCTTCGTTGGCGACAACAACGTCAAGGGTGCCGTCGCCAAGCCGAACTGCAAAGTCTTCCTCGTTCATTCGGGAGGCCAGGCGATGCTGAACGCGATCCAGCAAGCGAAGGACATCCTCCACGCGTCGCGCCTGCAGAAGGAAAAAGCGCAGCAGTTCGCCACAATCATCGATTTTGTCCATGACGGTATCATCGCCATCGACAAGGAGGGGCTTGTGACCGTCTTCAATAGCGCATCCGAGAAGCTCACCGGATTCAGCAAACAGGAGGCGCTCGGAAAGCCGATCGACGAGATCATTCCGAAGACCAAGCTGCTTAGCATCCTTGATACGGTCAAGCCCGAAATCGGCGACATCCAGTGGCTCGACAACCAGACGGTCGTCGCGACGAACCGCGTTCCGGTCATCGTCGATGGCGAGGTGCTCGGCGCGGTTGCGACCTACCAGGACATCACCGAAGTCCAGAAGCTCGAGCAGAAGATCCGGATCAAGCTGTCGGAAAAAGGCTTCGTCGCGCAGTACAACTTCCCCGACATCGTCCACAAGAGCGGCGTTGTCGCCGAGTGCATCCGGACCAGCCAGAAATACGCCCACTACGACACCTCGGTGCTGATCGTCGGTCCGTCCGGCGTCGGCAAGGAACTCTTTGCCCAGAGCATCCACAACAGCAGCAAACGAAAGAATTCGCCGTTTGTCGCAATCAACTGTGCGGCCCTTCCCGAATCCTTGATCGAGAGCGAACTCTTCGGCTACGTCGAAGGCTCGTTCACAGGGGCGACCAAGAAGGGGAAGGCCGGACTCTTCGAGATGGCCCATGGCGGGACCGTCTTCCTCGACGAGATCAGCGAGCTGCCGCTGCTGCTCCAGGGCCGGCTACTCCGGGTACTGCAGGAAAAGCAGGTGATGCGGATCGGCGATAACAAGCTGATTCCCGTCGACGTCCGCATTATCTGCGCGACCAACCGCGATCTGCGCAGCCTCGCCAGCCAGAACCAGTTCAGGGTCGATCTCTATTTCCGGATCGCCATCCTGACGCTGTACGTGCCATCACTAAACGAACGCATCGACGACATCGAGCTCCTCAGCCGGCATTTCGTCAAGGACTTCGGATTCAAATATCGCAAGACGAGGATGACGCTCGACGCCGAAGGTATCAAGTATTTGCGCAGCTACGTCTACGAAGGCAACGTGCGCGAACTGCAAGGCATGATCGAGCGCGCGGTCGTGATTTGCGAAGGTGACGTCATCGGCGTCAGCGACCTGGCGGTGCCAATGCGTCCCGAAGCGCCCCGGACGCCCGACCGGATCCAGTCGGCATTCACCGACGGGCAGACACTCAAGGACTTGCAGGAAGGCTACATCGATTACGTCTATAAGAAGACGAACGGCTCGCTGAAGGAATCGAGCAGCATCCTCGGTGTCGGCCGCACGACGATCTGGCGACGGATCAAGGAAAAGCAGGCCTAGCGATTTGGCGCCCGGCTCCTGCACGGTCATTCCTGCCGCCAATGCGGTTTCAGCGAGAACCGCTTCGCCTGCGATAGACGCGCGCTTCCCCGCGAATCTCGAAGGCAGCCGCCGTGACCATGATGCGCCCTCCCCCGCTTCTCAATGAAATGGGACTCACGTTTTCATATTGAAACAATTTTGACCCCTCTGCCGATCGGCGCGCAATCCGAACAGTCAAGACAAAACAGGCGCTTATGGCCGTCCGCAGGCGTTGGCTCAAATATTGCTGACGCAAGGCCAGAAGCCGTTTTGCCATCGAGTTCTTGGCAAGATCGGACGGGACGCATCAATCATAACGAAAACAACAAGAAAGCCTCGGGGATCGACAATGACCAATCCAGCAAGCGTGCCGAAATTTTCGGCGAACCTTTCGATGATGTTTCAGGAAGTGCCCTTCATGGAGCGCTTCGCCGCTGCTGCGAATGCGGGATTCAAAGCGGTCGAATTCATGTTCCCCTATGAATATCGGGTCGCCGATCTAAAGAGCGCGCTGGTCGCGAACGGGCTGAAACTGGTGTTGATCAACACGCCGGCCGGCAATTGGGCGGCCGGGGAACGCGGTATCGCCGTTGACCCGAAGCGCCGCGACGAGTACCGGGAAGGTGTTCATCGTGCGCTCGAGTACGCGCAGGCACTCGGCGTCAAGCAGATCAATTGCCTCGTCGGCAAAGTCCTTCCCGACGTCCCGGCCGCCGCTCAGCGCGAGGCGCTCGTCCAGAATCTCAGGTATGCGGCGGAGACTTTCGCCAAGCAAGGCGCCCGGCTTCTCATCGAACACCTCAATTCGCGCGACGTCGCAGGCTTCACGCTGGACACGACGGCCAAGGTCCTTGATGTACTCGATGAAGTCGGGAGCGCCAATGCCTTCCTGCAGTACGACGTTTATCACGCGCAACGGATGGAGGGCGAACTCGCTGGCGTCGCTCGCAAGAATCTGACGCGAATCAGCCACATCCAAATCGCCGACAACCCCGGACGCCACCAGCCCGGCACCGGCGAAATCAACTACCGCTGGCTGCTCGCCGAATTCCTGAACATGGGATACGACGGTTACATCGGTCTCGAATACGTCCCGACGCCCGACAGCGTGGGCTCGCTCGGATGGATCCCCGAGTTCGGCTATGCGCTGCAATGAATACAGGGGAGGATGTATGAACAAGAAAATCGGTTTCATCGGGCTTGGCATCATGGGCAAACCGATGAGCAAGAATCTTCTGAAAGCGGGATACGACTTGACGGTGTGCGACATCAACGCCGCGGCCGTCAACGAACTCGTTTCGCTCGGCGCGAAACCGGCGGCGACGCCGCGCGACGTCGCGGCGCAGACCGAGATCATCATCACCATGTTGCCGAATTCGCCGCAGGTCAAGGAAGTCGTTCTCGGCAGGAACGGCGTCGACGAAGGCGCGCGTGCCGGAACCATCGTCATCGACATGAGCTCGATTGCGCCGCAAGCCGCACAGGAGGTCGCCAAGGCGCTTGCAGAAATCGGCGTGAAGATGATCGACGCGCCGGTGAGCGGCGGCGAACCCAAGGCGATCGACGCGACGCTGTCGATCATGGTCGGCGGCGAGCAGGCCGTCTTCGACGAGTGTCTGCCCATTCTCAAATACATGGGCGCTTCCGTGGTTCGCGTCGGCGACATCGGCGCCGGCAACGTGACCAAGCTCGCCAACCAGGTCATTGTCGCGCTCAACATCGCGGCGGTTTCAGAAGCGATGACGCTGGCGACAAGAGCCGGTGTCGATCCCGATCTCGTGTTCAACGCGATCAAGGGGGGCCTCGCCGGCAGCACGGTGATGAACGCGAAGATGCCGTTGATGCTCGAGCGCAAGTTCAACCCGGGTTTCCGGATCAATCTGCACCTCAAGGACCTTGACAACGCGCTGACGACGGCGCACAACATCGGCGTTCCGCTGCCGCTTACAGCCGGGGTCATGGAAATCCTCCAGGCGCTCAAGGTTGATGGTTCGGGGAACGACGATCACAGCGCCATCGTCAAGTATTACGAAAAGCTTTCCAAGATTGAAGTCAGGCGGAAACTTGCCTAGATCGTCGTTTCACGAATGGGAAAAGTTCGCAGTGGGGTGTCAGCGCGGGTCCGCCGGCCGGTGGAAACGCAGTCGTCAAGCAGTTTCACAATTACTCTTAGGGGATGGGCCATGAAGAAGATGAGCTTCAGAAAGATTCTTTCGGTTTCGGCCGTTGCAGTGCTCGGTTGTTTCCTGTCGGCAGGAACCGCTAACGCTCAGGAATTGAAAATCGGCGTCGTCACGACCTTGACCGGCGAAAAGGCACTGACCGGGGTGTACTCGAGAAACGGCATCATGCTCGCTCTGGAAGAGATCAACGGCAAGGGCGGCGTCAACGGCAAGAAGATCTCGGTGATGATCGAGGACGACGGCGGCAACGACGCCGGCGCGGTCAACGCATTCAACAAGGTTCTCAGCCTCGGCGCCGACGTCGTCATCGGCCCGATTTACAGCACGATGGATTTGTCGATGTCGCCGAGCATCAAGAAGGCTGAAATTCCGACGCTGGTCATCGGCAGCAGCAACGATATCGCCAAGCAGAAAAATCCCTGGATGTTCCAGACGCGTACCGCCGATGCTGTCTCCGCCGCGGCGATCGCCAATTACGCCGCGAAGAAGCTGGGCTTGAAAAAGGTCGCGATTCTGCACGACACCGACAACTTTGCTTCGGGCGCCGCCGAAGTCGCGACGAAGACGCTCGAGGACCTCAAGGTTCCGCCGATTCTGGTCGAGAAGTACAACACCGGTGACAAGGACATGACGCCGCAACTGGCCAAGATCCGCGCCTCGGGCGCCGACGGCATTCTGGCCTGGTCGCAGCTCGTCGAAGCCGGCCTGATCATGAAGCAGATCCAGTCGATGGACATCAAGGTCCCGGTCGTCGGTTCGAATTCCTACGTGACAAAGATTGCGCTTGACCTCGCCAAGGACAACGCCGAAGGCGTCTATTCGGTTGCCGATTACGTGTATTCCAACCCGGCGCCGTGGACGGCGCAGTTCGCCGCGAATTACAAGGCCAAGTACAAACTCGAATCCGAGTTCAATTCGGCGATGAACTACGACGCCGTGTACGTAATCGCCGACGCTTTCAAGCGGGCTGGAACGAACGACAAGAAGGCGATGCGCGACGCACTGGCTGCGGTCAAAGAGGTCGTCGGCGTTTCGACAACCTACACCTTTGACGCCAACAACGTCGGTGGAACGAGCGTGGCCATCGTGCAGGTCAGGAAGGGTGTGCCGCAGATCATCGAGTCGGTGCGCGGACGCTGAGGACAGCATTGCGGGGCTCTGCGGATAGCGATCCGGAGAGCCCCCCGGAGATCCCGGCGTTTCATCGGCGGTGTATCCGCCGGAGCAGGAGACGACATCCTGCCACGAAGACTAAGAGGGAAATGATCTATGGTTCTGCAATTAATTATTGCCAGCCTGGCGATGGGGATCGTCTACGGACTCGTCGCCATGGGCTTTGTCTTGATCTGGCGTGCTGTCGGCGTGGTCAACTTCGCGCAGGGCGATTTGCTCATGGCGGGCGCCTACGTCGCGTTTACCCTGACCGAGCTCGAAGGCCTGCCGATGCCCGTGGCGCTCGTCGCCTGCGCAGCCATCATGGCGCTCGTCGGCGTCGTCTTCCATTTCCTAACCTATTGGCCGCTACGAAAATCCTGGGACATGACGGTCATCATCAGCACCATCGGCGCTTCGATCGCCCTGAAGGAAATCGCGACCCTGGTCTGGGGACCGGCGCCGCTTTCGGTCGAGCCGATCATTCCGGGCATCGCCAGGTTCGCGTCGGTGTCCATCGAGTGGCAGTTCCTGGTCACCATCGTGATCGCCGCGGCCTTGATGGGAATGATTTTCTACCTGCTCGAGAAGACCTATATCGGCAACATCCTGCAAGCAACGGCGCAGGACCAGTATGCGGCCGAGCTGATCGGGATTCCGGTCGTCGTCGCCACCAGTATGACCTTCGCCATCAGCGCGCTGATCACCGGCATCGGCGGAATGCTGATCTCGCCGATCTTCTTCGTATCGACGACGATGGGCGGATCGCCAGGGCTGAAGGCCTTTGCCGCGGTCATCATCGGCGGCTTCGGCAGCGTTCCCGGGGCGATCATCGGCGGCATCGTCGTCGGCGTCATCGATACCTTTTCAGGCGCCTACATTTCGTCGACCTATCGCGACGCGATCGTTTTCCTGTGCCTGATTCTGGCCTTGCTGGTCCGTCCGCAAGGGATCTTCGGCGAAAAGATTTCGGACAAGGTTTAGACAGATCCCATGACACTACAACGAAAGATTTTCGGCCTCGTTCTGCTGCTCCTGCTGGCGCTGGCTCTCACCCTGCCGTTCACCGTTTCGAACTATATGCTGCGCGTCTGCAATATGACGATGATCACCTATATGTGCGTGGTCAGTCTGTTCGTCATTTTCGGCATGGCCGGTCAGATTTCCTTCGCCCAGGCGGGCTTCTGGGGCGTCGGCGCCTACATCAGTGCGATCCTGACCGTCAAGCTGCACGTCTCGGCGCTCGTCGCGCTGCTGGCCAGCGGGCTTGGCACCGCGGCTTTTGCCGCGATCCTCGGGCTCGCCCTGTTCCGCCTGCACGGCCATTACTTCGGCTTCGCGACGATCGGCGTGGTGATGATCCTCAACGGCCTGTTCCAGAACTGGAAGCCGGTCACCGGAGGCGCGGACGGCATCGCCAACATCCCGCCCTTCGCGATCGGCAGCCTGGAATTCGCCAGCGAAACGAGCCTCTTCTATCTGATCGCCGTCGCCGTCATCATCATCAGCATCGCGACCTATGTCATCTACCGTTCCTCGCTGGGCCGGGCGTTCATGGCCATCCGCGACAACGAGATCGCGGCCAAGTGCATGGGCGTGAACTGCTATCAGACCAAGGTCATCGCCTTTGCCATCTCCGGGCTCTATTGCGGCATCGCCGGCTCGCTCTTCGCTTTCGTGAGCAGCTACATCAGCGCGACTTCATTCACCTTCATGCAGTCTTCGCTCTACCTTGTGATGTTGATGCTCGGCGGCTATCACTCGCTGCCCGGACCGATCGTCGGAACGGCGCTGCTGATGATGCTGCCTGAATGGTTCAGGTTCCTGCAGGAATACATTCTCTTGATCTACGGATTGGGGGTCATGTTGCTGATGGTCGTCATGCCGGACGGACTGATCGGCGGCGGCAAGCAGGCGCTCGAGAGTTACCGGAACAAGAGAAAAGGAGTGGCCAATGTCGCCCAAAAATAATCCGGTGATGGTTCTGGAAAAAGTGTGCAAACGATTCGGCGGCGTTGTCGCCGCGGACGACGTCTCCTTCGAACTGGAACCGGGTCAAATTCGCGGCCTGATCGGGCCGAACGGGTCGGGAAAATCGACGACGCTCAATCTGATCAGCGGCATCTGCGACGTCGAGCCCGGAATCATCCTGCTCGACGGCGAGGACATTACCAAGAAGGCTATCCATGAGCGCGCGCGGATGGGAATTGCCAGAACCTTCCAGCACCCGCGGCTGCTCTCCCGCTGCGACATCAAGACCAATCTGTTTCTCGGCCACGATCTGGGCAATATGAGGAGGGCCTCGGGTGCGTCGCAGGAGATCGACCAGTCGGTCGATGAACTGCTCGACGTCGCCGGCCTCAAGATCGGCATGGACGACTCGATCAAGACCCTGTCCTACGGCCAGCAAAAGCTGCTTGAAATCATCCGGGCGATTCTGACCAAACCCAAGGTTTTTCTTCTCGACGAGCCGGCGGCCGGGATCAACACGCGCGAGATGGATCGCATCCGCGCCCTGATCGCCATCGCCATCAGAAACAAGGCGGCGGTCCTCCTCGTCGAACACTCGATGGATCTGGTCATGAGTCTTTGCGACATCATCACGGTACTCAACTTCGGCTGCGTCATCGCCGAAGGGGTGCCCGCCGAAATCCAGGGGAATGAAGCGGTGATCGAGGCTTATCTGGGAAGGCGGCGTCATGCTTGATATCAAGAACGTCCACGCCTACTACGGCAACATCGAGGCGCTGCACGGCGTCGATCTCTCGGTCGGCAGCAAGGAAATCGTCGCCATCGTCGGCAGCAACGGGGCTGGAAAAACGACGCTGCTGCGCTCGATCTCGGGGCTGATCACCAAGACCGGCGCCATCAGCTATAACGGCGAAGCGATCGACAAGCGCAGTCCGCGGCATATCGCCAAGGCCGGCCTGATCCACGTTCCGGAGGGGCGGCATGTCTTTCCGGGCCTCACCGTCGAAGAGAATCTTGCGGTCGGCAGCGTCTCCTGGCGGGGCATCGGAAAAGCCAATCTCGGCGACGACCTCGAGAAAGTCTTCTACCTGTTCGCGCGCTTGAAGGAGAGGCGCAAGCAGTACGCCTGGAGCCTCTCCGGCGGCGAACAGCAGATGCTGGCGATCGGCCGCGCGATCATGGGGCGGCCGAAACTCCTGATGCTCGACGAACCGTCGATGGGACTTGCGCCCATCGTCATCGACGAGCTTTTCGTCAAGATCGTCGAAATCAATTCGATGGGCGTCCCCATCCTGCTCGTCGAGCAGAACGCCTTGCTCGCCATGTCGATCTCGCAAAGAGCGTACATCCTCGAAGGCGGGAAGGTCGTGCTCGAAGGCAACTCGAAAGATCTGCTCAACGACGTCAGGGTTAGGGAAGCCTACTTGGGAAAACTTAAGGACAGCGCATAAGCAGCCGCGCCCCCTTTCTAGCGAGGATTAGAAATGTTGCAAGTGAAAATGACCGAAGCGTTCAAGATGGAGTATCTGGATCTGCCGGTCCCTGGGATCGGTGACGACGAGGTGCTCATACAGATGAAGCGGGTCGGCGTCTGCGGTTCGGATATCCAGGTCTACCACGGCAAGCACAAGTACATGAAATTTCCGGTCGTGCAGGGACACGAGGGCGCGGGACTCATCAGCAAAGTCGGCAGCAAGGTCGCCGGCTTCGAGGTCGGCGATCGCGTCACGGTGCAGCCGCAGGTCTTTTGCGGGCAGTGTGCGCCGTGCCGCAGCGGGCATTACAACGTCTGCAAGAACCTCAAAGTGTACGGGGTGCACACCGGCGGGATGTTTTCCGAATATTTCGCCGTGCCGGCGTCGAAAGTGCTGCGCCTGCCCGAAACGATGAGCTTCGACGAGGGCTCGCTCGTCGAACCGGTCGCCGTCGCGACCGGAACGATCAGGCGCTGCGGCGACCTCGCCGGCAAGAACGTCGCCGTGCTCGGCGCCGGAACGATAGGCAACCTCGTCGCGCAGGTCGCCGTCGCGTCGGGCGCGAAGAAAGTCATGGTCACCGACATCAACCAGAAGCGGCTCGATATCGCCGCGGAATGCGGAATCCACGCCTGCGTCAACACGAGCGAGCGCAAGCTCAAAGACGTGATCCTCGAGGAATTCGGTGACGACGAAGCCGACATCATCATCGATTGCGCCGGCGTCAAAGCGATCTTCAACGAAGCCGTCGCCGCCGCACGCTGCTCGTCGAAGCTCGTCGTCGTCGCCAATTACAAAGAACCGGTCGAGATCGAGCTGCCGCTTTTCCAGCGGCGTGAAGTCGATATGCTCGGCATCATGATGTACCTGCGCGAGGATTTCGAGCACGCGATCGACCTCATAACGCGCCGGGCGATCAGCACCAAGCCCTTGATCAGCGACTATTTCGGCATGCGCGAGATCGACAAGGTCTATCCCTACATCGACAGCAATCCGGAAAACGTCATGAAGGTCGTCATCAAGATTTCGGAATAGTCGGCGACACCGCTATCGAACAGTTTTTAACACCAAGGAGAATCGTATGAGTTTAAGGAACGAGAACAGAAAGCATCTTGAAGGGTTATGCCGGAAATTCCGGCAGGACTTGATCAAGTTGCTGCATGGGATACAGACGGGGCATCCGGGCGGCTCGCTGTCGTCGGCGGAGATCATGACGACGCTGTACTACGAGAAGCTGAACGTCAATGCGAAGAATGCGAAGGACGAGAACCGTGACCGGTTCATCCTCGGCAAGGGGCACGCGGCGCCAATGCTGTACTTGATCCTGGCCGATCTCGGATTCTTTCCCAAGGAAGACCTCGTGACGCTGCGCCAGCTCGACAGCCATCTGCAAGGGCATCCGAGCGCCAAAACGACGAACGGCATCGAACTCTCGACCGGTCCGCTGGGCTTGGGTCTGCCCGCCGGACTGGGCATCGCGCTCGCTGCGAAGCTCGACAAGAAGGACTACACAACCTACGTGCTGATGGGTGATGGCGAACTGCAGGAAGGGATCGTCTGGGAAGCGGTTATGTCCGCGTCGAAGTTCAAGGCCGACAACCTGATCGTGATCATCGACAACAACGGCGTGCAGCTCGACGGGACGCTGGAAGAGATCATGCCGATGGGCGACATCGGCGCCAAGTGGGCAGCATTCGGCTGGAACGTGCTGCACATCGACGGGCACGACGTCGGGGCAATCAGCGACGCAGTGGATACCGCCAAGACCTTAAAAGGCAAGCCGACGGTGATCGTCGCGCGGACCGTCAAAGGCAAGGGCGTGTCGTTCATGGAAGGCAAGAGCGCCTGGCACGGCAAACCGATCGGCAAGGATGAATATGTGACGGCGATGAGCGAATTGGAGGTGGCGCTATGACTGCGGTGAAAAGGGCAATACGCGATGTCTATGGCGACACGCTGGCGCAGCTCGGCAGCGAGAACAAGAACATCATCGCACTCGATGCCGACGTCGGCAGTTCGAGCAAGAGCATCGTTTTCGGCAAGGCATTTCCGGAGCGCTACTTCAACGTCGGCATCGCCGAAGCGAACATGGTGGCCATGGCGGCCGGTTTCGCGACGACCGGAAAGATTCCGTTCGCCAACACTTTCGCGGCGTTCATGGTGCTGCGCGCGGGCGATCCGGTGCGCAGCCTGATCGCGTACACCAATCTGAACGTCAAGCTGGCGGGGACCTACGCCGGGCTGTCCGATTCGTACGATGGCGCAAGCCACCATTCGATTGCCGACATCGCGTTCATGCGCTCCATGCCGAACATGACGGTGATTTCAATTTCCGATCCCGTCGAAGCCGAGCTCGCGACACGCGCTGCGGCCTCGTACATGGGGCCGGTCTACCTGCGCCTCAGCCGCGCCGAAGCGCCGGTAATCTTCGACAAGAAGACCTACGACTACAAGATCGGAAAAGGTGTGACGCTCGTCGACGGCAGCGATCTGACGATCGTCGCCACCGGCTACATGCTGGTGAAAGCGCTCGAAGCCGCCGAACTCCTGGCGAAGAAGGGAATCTCCGCGCGCGTCGTGAACATCCACACGATCAAGCCGATCGATCGCGAACTGCTCGTCGAGTGCGCCCGGCAAACCGGCGCCATCGTCACGGTCGAGGAACATAATGTGTTCGGCGGGCTCGGCAGTGCGGTTGCCGAGGTGCTGGCAATGCACCAGCCGGTACCCATCGAGATCGTCGGCATCGAAGACACTTTCGCCGAGTCGGGCGACTATGAAAAGCTGCTCGGCAAATACGGCCTGCAGGCGGCCAACGTCGTCGCACGCGCCGAAAAGGTCGTAAAACGCAAGAAGTGAGTTACGGCCCGCGGCAGCGGGGACCGTCGGGTTCCTGCTGCCGTTCTTCCGCCCGGCCGGCAGCCGCCAGCGCCAACACATTTGAATTTCCAGGAGCGTTCCACATGGCAAACAAAATGATCGGACTCGTTAAAACCGGAGCCGGAGAAGGCAATATGGAGCTGCGGGAAGTGCCGATTCCCGAGCCGAAAGCCGGGCAGGTGCAGATCGAGATCAATGCGACCGGAATCTGCGGCTCGGACTTGCACATCTACCATTCGGACATCGCGCTGGCAATGAAGCTGCCGGTCATCACCGGCCACGAATTTGCGGGCGTCGTCACGAAGCTCGGCGAGGGCGTCGACAGCGTCAAGGTCGGCGATCGCGTTTCCGGAATCACCTCTTTCTACACCTGCGGCAAATGCATCAATTGCAAGACCGGGAAGACCAATATCTGCCTCGACAAGAAGCTGATCGGATATTGGTACGACGGCGCTTTCGCCAATTACATCGTCATTCCGGAAATCAACGTTCAGAAGCTTCCCGATAACGTGAGTTTTCACGAAGGCGCGGTTCTGGAGCCGCTGTGCTGCGCGATCGAAGCGGTCATCGAGCTCACGCGCGTCAAGCCTGAAGATCTCGTCGTCGTCATGGGCCCCGGCCTGATCGGTCAGCTGACCGCTCAACTCGCCCAGCTGTGCGGCGGCCGGGTCATCATTGCCGGGACCGGCCGAGATGAAAAACGACTTGCACAGGCGACCGAACTCGGGATCCACCAGGCCGTCAATATCGAGACGACCGACCTCAAGAAGCTGGTCATGGAAATGACCGACGGCCTCGGCGCCGACATCGTTTTCGAGTGTTCGGGCGCAGGGGCCGCAGCCAGGACCGGTTTGCAGATTTTGCGCAAGGGCGGCCAATATACCCAGGTCGGGCTGTTCGGCAAACCGATCGAGATCGATTACGAGCAGATCGCTTATAAAGAAGCCAAAGTCACCGGCTCGCTCGGGCAAAACTGGCTCAACTGGAATCTCGCAATCAAACTGCTGCGAAACAAGCGGATCAAGGTATTGCCGCTGGTCTCGCATGTGCTGCCGCTGGATCAGTGGAAAGAAGGCTTCCAGACCTTCGAGAGCGGAGCCGGAACGAAAATTCTCTTGGTGCCGATTTCAAAAATGAAGGCATGAGCGCCGACGCGACGTGGAATCGAGTGACCTGTCCGCTGTTTTGGCAATGGACAGGCACGAACCCCGTTTGTGCCGATCGGACTGATCCGCGCTGATCTGAAATCGGCGGGCACCGGCTAGCCGAGCGCGACGAGTAGGACCCGGTGATGGTTTCGGCCATCGTCGGCGCAAGCATCGCCTCGATGTGTCCCCCTGGTCTTTTATCTCGCATTGTCGATCGGCAGCAATTTGCCACACGCGGGCCGTGCAATCGATGTGCCGCGCGGCGAGTCGTTGACTTTTTGCGAGTTACAATCGCCGCTCGCACGGGAGATTCATGTGACGTGGTATCTGGCCTATATCGCGCTCGGCCTGTTTACCGGCTTCTCGGCCGGCATGCTCGGAATCGGCGGCGGGCTGGTGATGGTCCCGGCATTGACCATGATATTCGTCGCGCAGGGCGGGTTTCCGCCGGGCGAGGTGCTCCACCAGGCGCTCGGCACGTCGATGGCGACCATCTTGTTTACCTCGCTGTCCAGCCTGCGCGCGCACAACAGTCACCACGCCGTGCTGTGGAAAGTCGTAGGCCAAATTACCCCGGGAATACTGCTCGGCACCCTGCTCGGTACCTTGTGTGCAGCGCACGTGTCAGCCAAGCCACTGGGCGTCATCTTCACGGTATTTATCTGTCTTGCGGCATTACAGATGCTGCTCAACTTAAAGCCAAAGCCGTCCAGGCAACTTCCCGGAGCAGCCGGCGTTTTTGCCTTCGGCGCCGGAATCGGCGCATTTTCGGCCTTCGTTGCCATCGGCGGCGGCGCCTTTACCGTTCCTTTCCTGACCTGGTGCAACGTCAAAGTTCATAAGGCGATAGGCACGTCGGCGGCGATTGGGTTTCCGATCGCACTCGGCGGTACCGTAGGCTACATCTACAACGGCTGGGGGCACCTGACATTGCCCGAATGGAGCTTGGGCTTTGTGCACTTGCCAGCGCTCGCCTGGATGGTTCCACCGAGCATGATCATGGCGCCGCTCGGCGCCAAACTTGGCCATAGCCTGCCGATGGCCACGATCAAGCGCATCTTTGCGTGTCTGCTTATCGCGCTCGCCTCGAAGATGCTGTGGAAGCTCTTTAGCTGAGTGGGAAACGCGCCACGGCGGAGTTGTCGCGGAGCGTCTGCGGCGCCCGCTTTTCCTTGCCATGGACGAGTTGATAACGTACCATTACGGGTTCAAAACCGGCTCGGCCGCAAGGTCAGCGCACGATTTAACCGCTTCCCGGTTGCCAGATTTTTCGGGTGGGCAAACCGCCCAAACTCATTTTTTGTCTTGTGAAAGGTTGTGTCATGTCTAACGAGAATACTGCCGCGCTGCTTGACTCTTCGAATCTCGACGCGTGGAAGAAACTGGCCACCAAATCGGCGCCCGGTGGTGATGTCGAAAAGCTCAACTGGGTCACCCCCGAAGGCATCGTCGTCAAGCCGCTGTATACCAAGCAGGACCTTGCCGGCCTGCAATACAGCGACACCCTGCCCGGCTGCGCGCCCTATGTGCGCGGCCCGCAGGCAACGATGTACGCCGTGCGCCCCTGGACCATTCGCCAGTACGCCGGCTTCTCGACTGCCGAAGCCTCAAATGCCTTCTACCGCAAGGCGCTCGCCGCCGGCGGCCAAGGCGTTTCGGTAGCCTTCGATCTGGCCACGCACCGCGGCTACGATTCGGATCATCCGCGCGTCACCGGTGATGTCGGCAAGGCCGGTGTAGCGATCGACTCGGTCGAGGACATGAAGATTCTGTTCGACGGCATCCCGCTTGAAAAAGTCTCGGTGTCGATGACGATGAACGGCGCCGTGCTGCCGATTCTCGCCGGCTACATCGTCGCCGCCGAAGAACAGGGCGTGACGCAGGAAAAACTCTCGGGAACGATCCAGAACGACATCCTCAAAGAGTTCATGGTGCGCAACACCTACATCTACCCGCCGACGCCGTCGATGAAGATCGTCGCCGACATCATCGGCTACACCGCGCAGAACATGCCGAAGTTCAACTCGATTTCGATCTCCGGTTACCACATCCAGGAAGCCGGCGCGACCGCCGCGCTGGAACTGGCCTTCACGCTGGCCGACGGCCGCGACTATGTGAAGACGGCGATCGATTCGGGCCTCGACGTCGACGATTTCGCCGGTCGCCTGTCCTTCTTCTTCGGCATCGGCATGAACTTCTACCTCGAAGTCGCCAAGCTGCGCGCCGCGCGCCTCTTGTGGTGGAAGGTGATGCAGGAATTCAAGCCGAAGAGTGCGAAGTCCTCGATGCTGCGCACCCACTGCCAGACTTCCGGCTGGTCGCTGACCGAGCAGGACCCCTACAACAATGTCATACGAACGACCATCGAAGCGATGGCCGCGGTGTTCGGCGGCACGCAGTCGCTGCACACCAACGCGCTGGATGAAGCGATCGCCCTGCCGACCGATTTCTCGTCGCGCATCGCGCGCAACACCCAACTCGTCATCCAGGAAGAAACGCACATCACCAATGTCGTCGATCCGTGGGCCGGTTCCTACATGATGGAAAAGCTGACGCAGGATTTGTTCGACCAGGCCTGGAAGATCATCAAGGAAGTCGAGTCCATGGGCGGCATGACGCACGCCGTCGAATCGGGCTGGGCCAAGATGCAGATCGAAGCCTGCGCCGCCGACAAGCAGGCGCGCATCGATTCGGGCAAGGACGTCATCGTCGGCGTCAACAAGTACAAGCTCGCCAAGGAAGACGCGCTCGAGTTCCGCGACATCGACAACGCTGCCGTGCGTGATTCGCAGATCGTTCGCCTCAAGAAGATCCGCGCCAGCCGCGACGGCGCCGCTGTGCAGAAGACCCTCGACGCGCTCACCGAATGCGCCAAGAGCGGCCAGGGCAACCTGCTCGACCTCGCCGTCAAGGCGGTGCGCGCGCGCGCCTCGGTCGGCGAAGTCTCCGACGCGCTGGAGAAGGCCTTCGGCCGATTCCGCGCCACGCAACAGACGGTGTCCGGCGTTTATGGCGCAGTCGTCGAAGGCAATGCCAGTTGGGAAGCGCTCAAAGCCGACATCGAGAAGTTCAGCGAAGAGGAAGGCCGCCGGCCGCGCGTCATGATCGCCAAGCTCGGCCAGGACGGACACGACCGCGGCGCCAAGGTGGTGGCCACGGCTTTCGCCGATCTCGGCTTCGACATCGACGTCGGCCCGCTCTTCCAGACGCCGGAAGAAGCCGCGCGCCTGGCCGTCGAGAACGACGTCCATGCCATCGGCGTGTCGTCGCTCGCCGCCGGGCACAAGACCCTGCTGCCGGCACTCGTTCAGGCGCTCAAGGATCAGGGGGCCGATGACATCATCGTCTTTGCCGGCGGCGTCATTCCGCCGCAGGATTATGACTACCTGTTCAAGGCCGGCGCCAAGGCCATCTTCGGGCCGGGAACGCGGATCGAGGATTCGGCGATGACCGTGCTCGCGGAAATCCGCAAGGCACGCGCCAAGGCCGTCGCCTAAACGAATCGTCACACCGGCGAAAGCCGGTGTCCAGCGCCTTTGAATCTCTGGATTCCGGCTTTCGCCGGAATGACGACGCGACAGGACTTGATCAGCGGTTCCCTGACTGCCGGTTTTCAATCTAGTCTTTTAGGATCATGCCCATGGACGTGACCTGCACGCCCGATGCGCCACTCGCCGCCGCCGACCAGATGCTGGTCGACAACGTCCTGGCCAGGAACCGGCGCGCGCTGGCCAAAACCATCACGCTCATCGAATCGACGCGCGACGACCATCAGCTGCGCGCGCAGCAGGTTCTCGCGGCGCTCTTGCCGCACACCGGCAAGACCATACGCGTCGGTATCTCGGGCGCCCCGGGTGCCGGCAAATCAACCTTCATCGAAGCGCTGGGCATTCATCTGATCGAGAACGGCAAGCGCGTCGCGGTGCTCGCCGTCGATCCCTCGTCGTCGGTTTCCGGCGGCTCGATACTCGGCGACAAGACGCGCATGGAACTGCTGTGCCAGCAGGAAGCGGCTTTCATCCGCCCCAGCCCGTCGGCTGGAACGCTCGGCGGAGTTGCCGACAAGACGCGCGAGGCGATGCTGGTCTGCGAGGCCGCGGGATTCGACGTCATCATCGTCGAAACTGTCGGCGTCGGCCAGTCGGAAACGACGGTCGCCGGCATGGTCGATGTGTTCGTTTTGCTGCAGCTGCCCAACGCCGGCGACGACCTGCAGGCGATCAAGAAGGGCATCGTCGAGATCGCCGACCTGATCGTCTACAACAAGGCCGACATCGACGCGCGCGCCGCTGAGTTTGCCAAGGTGCAGATGCGCACGGCACTGACCATGCTGCGCCCGGCCAGCCCCAACTGGCGGCCGGTGGTGCTCACCGTCAGCGCGCTGGCCAAACGCGGGATTCCCGAATTCTGGGCCGAGATCGAACGTTATCAGGCCGCGATGCGCGCCACCGGCGAGTTCGAAGGCAAACGCCGCCACCAGGCCGTCAACTGGATGTGGAGCCTGATCGATTCGGGCCTGCGCCATTATTTTCGCGCCCACCCGCTGGTCCATGCGGCGCTCCCCGGCCTGCTCGCCGACGTCGCCGAAGGCCGGACGACACCGGGCGCGGCGGCGGCACGATTGCTGGACAGCTTGCACGATTGATCGGCTTCGCGCATCCTACTCAACCTGGAACAATCAGGTAGGGGATGCCAAATGCACGACATCATTACCCAGCTTGCCGAGAAGCGCGAGGCCGCTCGGCTCGGCGGCGGCGAGCAGCGCATCGCCAGCCAGCATGCCAAAGGCAAGCTCTCGGCGCGCGAGCGCATCGAACTCCTGCTTGATGCCGATTCCTTCGAAGAGTGGGACATGTTCAAGGAACACCGGTGCACCGATTTCGGCATGGCCGAACAGTCTGTCCCGGGCGACGGCGTGGTCACCGGCTACGGAACGATCAACGGCCGCCTGATGTTCGTCTTCTCGCAGGACTTCACGGTGTTCGGCGGTTCGCTTTCGGAAGCGCATGCCGAAAAGATCTGCAAGCTGATGGATCACGCGATGAAGGTCGGCGCGCCGCTGATCGGCCTCAATGACTCGGGCGGCGCGCGCATCCAGGAAGGCGTCGCTTCGCTCGGTGGCTATGCCGACGTCTTTCAGCGCAACGTCCTGGCCTCCGGGGTGATTCCCCAGATCTCGCTGATCATGGGGCCCTGTGCCGGCGGCGCCGTGTACAGCCCGGCGATGACCGACTTCATCTTCATGGTCAAGGATTCTTCCTACATGTTCGTCACCGGCCCGGAAGTCGTCAAGACGGTGACGCACGAGGATGTAACCGCCGAGGAGCTCGGCGGCGCGGTCAGCCACACCAGCCGCTCCGGCGTCGCCGACCTCGCGTTCGAAAACGATGTCGAGGCGCTGATGATCATGCGCCGTTTCATCGGTTTCCTGCCAGCCAACAACCGTGAAAAGCCGCCGGTGCTGCCAGCGCAGGACCCGGCCGACCGACTCGACTATTCGCTCGACACCCTGGTCCCGGACAACGCCAACAAACCCTACGACATCAAGGAACTGATCTTGAAGACCGTAGATGACGGCGATTTTTTCGAACTGCAGCCCGATTATGCCCGGAACATCGTCATCGGCTTTGGCCGGATGGACGGCTCGCCGGTTGGCATCGTCGCCAATCAGCCGCTGGTTCTGGCCGGCTGCCTGGACATCAAGAGTTCGACGAAGGCCGCGCGCTTCGTGCGTTTCTGCGATGCTTTCAACATCCCGGTCGTGACCTTTGTCGATGTTCCCGGCTTCATGCCCGGGACCGCCCAGGAATATGGCGGAATCATCAAGCACGGCGCCAAGCTGCTTTACGCCTATGCCGAGTGCACCGTTCCCAAGATCACCGTGATCACGCGCAAGGCGTACGGCGGCGCTTACGACGTGATGGCCTCGAAGCACCTGCGCGGCGACGTTAACTTTGCCTGGCCGTCGGCCGAAATCGCCGTCATGGGTCCCAAGGGCGCGGTTGAAATCATCTTCCGCGAGGAAAAGGGCGACCCGGAAAAGCTCGCCAAACGTGAAGCGGAGTACAAGGCCAAGTTCGCCAACCCGTTCGTCGCCGGCGCCCGCGGCTACATTGACGACGTCATCATGCCCAACGAAACGCGCAGGCGCATCTGCCGTTCGCTGGCCATGCTGCGCGACAAGCAGCTCGAGAATCCGTGGCGCAAGCACGGCAACATTCCCTTATGAAACCGCACGCGAGCGCTGCCCATGTTCACTAAAATCCTGATCGCCAACCGTGGCGAGATCGCCTGCCGGGTCATCAAGACTGCGCGCCGCATGGGAATTGCCACCGTCGCGGTCTACTCCGAAGCCGACCGCGATTCGCTGCACTTGCTGAGTGCCGACGAAGGTGTATGCATAGGCCCGGCCGCCGCCCGAGACTCGTATCTGGCAATCGACAAGATCATCGACGCCTGCAAGCAGACTGGCGCGCAGGCGGTTCACCCCGGTTACGGCTTTCTTTCCGAGAATGCGGACTTCGCCCGGCGGCTTGAAGAAAACGGCATCGTCTTTATCGGCCCCAAGCACGAATCGATCGCCGCGATGGGCGACAAGATCGCTTCAAAAAAGCTGGCGATTGCCGCCGGCGTGAACACCATTCCCGGACACAACGAGGCGATCCCCGATGCCGCACGCGCGGTCGAGATCGCGCGCGGCATCGGTTATCCGGTGATGATCAAGGCTTCGGCCGGCGGCGGCGGCAAGGGCCTGCGCATCGCCTACGACGACGCGCAGGCCGCCGAGGGTTTCGCTTCGTGCCGCAACGAAGCGCGCGCGAGCTTCGGCGACGATCGCCTGTTCATCGAGAAATTCATCGAAGGCCCGCACCACATCGAGATCCAGATCATTGCCGACGCGCACGGCAACACCGTGTACCTGCTCGAACGCGAATGCTCGATTCAGCGCCGCCATCAGAAGGTCATCGAGGAAGCGCCCTCGCCGTTCATCGACGACGCGATCCGCCAGGCCATGGGCGAACAGGCCGCAGCGCTGGCCCGGGCGGTCAATTACCAGAGCGCCGGCACAGTCGAATTTGTCGTCGGGGCGGACAAGTCCTTTTACTTTCTCGAAATGAACACGCGCTTGCAGGTCGAGCACCCGGTCACCGAAATGATCACCGGGCTCGACCTCGTCGAACTGATGATCCGCGTCGCTGCTGGCGAGAAGCTGCCCTTCGCCCAGAACGAGATCAAGGCCGATGGCTGGGCCGTCGAGTGCCGCATCAACGCCGAAGATCCTTACCGCAGTTTCCTGCCGTCGACCGGGCGCCTGGTGCGCTTCCAGCCGCCGGCGGCCATCGCCGACCGGGTGCGCATCGACACCGGCGTCTATGAAGGCGGCGAGATTTCGATGCATTACGATTCGATGATCGCCAAATTGATCTGCCACGGCGAGAGCCGCCAGCAGGCCATCGAGACCATGCGTGATGCGCTCAACGCCTTCTTCATTCGCGGGGTCGGCTCGAACATTCCTTTCCAGGCGGCTTTGATGCAGCATCCGCGCTTCGTTTCGGGGCTGTTCACGACGGCTTTCATCGCCGACGAATACCCGCACGGCTTCGTCGCCGCGGAAGTCCCGCACGACGATCTCGATCTCCTCGCCGCCGTCGCCGCTTTCGCGCGGCGCCGCTACATCGACCGCGCGGTGAAGATCAGCAGCCAGATGCCGGGGCACGAGCGCAAGGTCGGCAAGAACTGGGTGGTGGTCATGGAAGGCAAGAACTATCCCGTCGTCATCGATCCGATTGCCGGCGGCTACGCCATCACTTCGGGCGAAAAGCGCTATGCCCTCGTCTCCGATTGGCTATTCCGGGAACTCGTCTTCCGCGGCACCTGCAACGGCAAGCCGGTCTGCATGCAGCTTGAACGCGCCGGGCTCGAGTATCGAATCAGCCACTTCGGCAAGCAGGTCAAGGCCATCGTCATGACAGCCAAGGCCGATCGCCTGCTGGCCCTGATGCCGGTCAAGGTGCCGCCCGATCTTTCGAAGTTCCTGCTCTCACCGATGCCGGGGCTCCTGCGCGAAGTCTCGGTGCACGCCGGACAGCAGATCAGCGCCGGCCAGAAGCTCGCGGTCATCGAGGCGATGAAGATGGAGAATGTGCTCAAGGCCGAAAAGGATTGCCGCGTGAAGATGATCGTCGCCCAAGCCGGAGAAAGCCTGGCGGTCGATCAGATCATCATCGAGTTCGACTAGGGCGCTGCCGCGGCAGGCGAAAAAAACCCGCCATGTAGCGGGCTGCCGAATCCTCGATTCGAGTTCTTAACCGCCAGCCCCCATCAGCGCCAGCACGACACCGCCTGCGACGACGCTGGCGACCTGGCCGGCGGCATTGGCGCCCATCGCGTGCATTAACAGGAAGTTCTCGAAATCCTCTTCCTGGGCGACGCGCTGGACTACGCGCGCGGCCATCGGGAAAGCGCTGATTCCGGCTGCGCCGACGAGCGGATTGACCTTGCCGCCGCTGATCCAGTTGAGGACTTTGGCGAACAGTATGCCGGCGCCCGCATCGACGGCGAAGGCGATGATGCCGAGGACTAGGATGGCGAGGGTGCTGGGCTTGAGAAAGTCCGTGCCGACCATCGTCGAACCTATGGCCAATCCGAGAAAGAGCGTCACCGTGTTGGCGATTTCTGCCGCCGAGGCCTTGGTCAGGCGCTCAACCGCGCCGGATTCCTTCATCAGGTTGCCGAGCATCAGCATGCCGATCAGCGGGGTGGCGAAGGGCACCAGGGTTCCGACCAGCACCGTCACCACGATCGGGAACATGATGCGGGTACGCGCGCTGATCTTGCGCGAGCTGTAGGCCATGTGGATCTGGCGCTCTTTCTGCGTGGTCAGCAGCTTCATGATCGGCGGCAGGATGATCGGCACCAGCGACATATAGCTGTAGGCCGCGACGGTGATTGGCCCGAGCATGTGCGGCGCAAGCAGGCCGCTGACATAAATCGAGGTTGGTCCGTCGATGGCGCCGATGATGCCGATCGATGCCGCTTCGTTCGGCGTGAAGCCGATCAGCAGCGCCAGGATCAGAGTCAGGAAAATACCGAACTGGCCGGCCGCACCGATCAGGATGAGCCGCGGGTTTTCGAGCAGAGGCCCGAAGTCGGTCAGCGCGCCGATGCCGACGAAAACCAGCAAAGGATAGAGCTCGTTGGTGACGCCGAGATTGTAGAGGAGCTTGAGCATGCCGTCGTCGGCAATCAGCGGCGAGAGCGGCAGATTGGCCAGCATGCAGCCGGCGGCGATCGGCAGCAACAGCAGCGGCTCATAATCCTTGACGATGGCCAGATACATGAGGACGAACGACACGCCAAGCATGACGATCGACTGCCAGGTGACGTTGTTGATGCCTTTGAGCAGCAGGCCGATCGTTTCGTGATCGATCATTGCTCAGTCCTCCATGTACTTGAAGATCGCATCACCGTGATCGACGCTCTCGCCATCAGTAACATAAACTTCAGCCACCGTACCGGCGCGCGGCGCACCGATGACGTTGTGCATCTTCATCGCGTCAAGAACGGCGACCTGCTGCCCGCGTTCGATCTGATCGCCCGGCTTGACGCTGACTTCCAGAATGACGCCCGGCATCGGCGCGGTCAGGGTGCCTTTGCCGCCACCGGCGGCAGGCTTGCGCGGCGCTGGAGCGGTGGCTGCCGCCGCGGGTGCGGGCACCTGGGTTACGCGCGCCGCCGTGTTGACCGCGATCACGCGCGGCGCGGCGCCCGCTTGGAATCCCGGCGTAATCGTCGCCTCGCCGAGATTTTCATCGCTCGACAAAGTCACTTCATAGGACTCGTCGCCGACAACCACGGCGAAGCGGTCGGCAGCGATTTCCTGCACGTCGACCACGAACTCACGGTCACTGATATCCAATTTGTAGCGTCGCATTATCTTCCCCTCGGCTGCCAAGTGTAATTTTGCCGTGCCCGGCCGGCGGCCACCCAACGGCTTGCGAACAGCTGACTACCCGGCCAGTAGGTGCGCATGATCGGCGCCGCCTGGCGCCGCAGTGTCAATTTGTGTTTCATCGTGGCGACCAGGATGGCCGCGACCAGATCGGCCGGCATCCCGTTCACCGTCGGCGGTTCGGGAACCTGCGCGCCGATCGCGTCGTCGGCGACCGCCGCGATGCGCTCGGCTTCGGCATGCGACTCGTGCGCCGACATCGGCGGCTTCGGTTCCTTGTCGAGATACAGTACCAACATCAGCAAGGCCCACAGCAATGCCAGCAGCGCGAAGACCAGCCCCATTCCGAGGACGGTCATCTGCAAACCCCAGGCCAAATTTTCCATGAGAGCCTCGCGTCAGATCGGGGTCAGGCCGTGTTTCTTGGCCGGGTTCATCTGCACCTTGGTGCGCAGGACTTCGAGCGCACGCGCCAGACGCGGTCGCGTTTCGCGCGGTTCGATGACTTCGTCGATTTGACCGACGTCGGCGGCGCGATAGGGGTTGAAGAACTTCTCGCGATACTCGGCGAGCAGTTCCAGTTCGCGCGCGGCCGGATCGGCAGCTTCCTTGAGCTCGGTGCGGAAGAGAACGCGAACCGCCGCTTCGGCGCCCATCACGGCAATCTGCGCGGTCGGCCAGGCAAAGGTCACGTCATTGCGCATCTGCTTCGAACCCATGGCGACGTAGGCGCCGCCCATGGCCTTGCGCGTCACGACCGAAATCTTGGGGACCGTCGCTTCGCAGTAGGCATAAATGATCTTCGCGCCATGGCGAATCACGCCGCCGTATTCCTGGCCGGTGCCGGGCAAGAATCCCGGGCAATCGACGAAGGTCACGATAGGTACATTGAATGCGTCGCACAAACGGATGAAGCGCGCGATCTTGTCGGAAGCGTCGATGTTAAGCGCGCCGGACATGAAGCACGGCTGATTGGCGACGATGCCGATCGAATAGCCGTCGAGGCGGGCGAAACCGATGACCGCATTGGCCGCAAAATTCGGCTGGATTTCAAGGAAGCTGTCCTGGTCGAAAATCGAGCCGATCGCATCGCGAATGTCGTAAGGCGTATTGTCGCCGTCCGGAATGAGTTCGTTGAGCGCTTCGTCCATGCGCGTGACCGGATCTTCCGGCATGAGCTGCGGCGGATCTTCGTTGTTATTCTGCGGCAGATAGCTCAAGAGCAATTTGGTCAGAGCGATGGCTTCGGCTTCGGTGTCGGTCGCCAGGTGCGCGACGCCGCTGCGGCCGGCATGTACGTCGGCGCCGCCGAGATCAAGTGCGGTGACCTGTTCGCCGGTGACGGCCTTGATGACTTCGGGTCCGGTCAGGAACATGCAGCTGTCGCCACCCATGATCACGAAGTCGGTGAGTGCCGGCGAATACACGGCGCCGCCGGCGCAGGGGCCGAGGATCACCGAAATTTGCGGCACCACGCCGGAGGCCAGCACGTTGCGCACGAAGACTTCGCCGTAAGCGGCAAGGCTGCGCACGCCTTCCTGAATGCGCGCACCGCCCGAATCGTTGAGGCCGATCACCGGGATGCCGGATTCGAGCGCCAGATCCTGGATACGGCTGATCTTCTGCGACTGGACTTCGGAAAACGATCCGCCGAGGACGGTGAAGTCCTGCGCGAAAGCGGCGACCCGACGACCGTTGATCTTGCCGAAACCGGTGACGATGCCGTCGCCCGGATAGCGGTGCTGGTCGAGCCCGAAGGCGGAAAAATCATGCGTCGCGAGCGCGCCAATTTCCTGAAAGGAACCTTCATCGAGCAGGAGCGCGAGTCGCTCCCTGGCTGTCATCTTGCCCCGCTCATGCTGCTGATCGATACGCTTCTGACCGCCGCCGAGTATGGCCCGGCTGCGCATCTCGCGCAGCACCTCAAGATGCTTCTTCGTTTTTCCACCCATCGTCATCGTAACTCCCTCCGGCAATCCGGCTCGCTGAACACACCCCGGAAAAGGGTGGCTGATTGAAAACAAACGGCAAATTATCGCCGCGCGCGACAGCAAGGTCAACGATAAAGTTCCATATGGACTCGATGCACACTGCTGCAGGCCCCAATTGGCGGGCTTCTCAGCCATGTCGCCAAATCCCGCTGGTATCTTTTTAGCGCTTGCAAGCGCTCAATGTCCCGTAGAATGGGACGCGTCGTGCAGACCCTCAGAGGCGGCTTTGCTAAGCGCCCACAAAGGGTAGAATGGACGACGTTGCGGATGGATCTTGAGTAGTCTTTGCTCTGCGTGGGGCATCGCCGTTTCTCGCCCCAAGCAGTGCGCTTTCGACATTATTGGGAGAAAACATGGGTCAGAATGTAACCGCCAATCTTCGTACCGTAGCGCTAGTCGGCCACGGCGCAGCTGGCAAGACAACACTTGCCGAATCACTGCTCGCCGCGACCGGCGCAATCGCCAGTCGGGGAATGGTTGAAAAGGGAAATACCGTTTGCGATTTTGACCCGCAGGAGAAGGAGCTCGGGCATTCATTGAATTCGGCAATGGTCAGCTTCGGCTGGCTGGGCACACAGATCCACCTCATCGATACGCCGGGCTATCCCGACTTCGCCGGACAGGCAATAGGCGCACTCGCCGGCGTCGACACGGCGCTGGTGGTGATCAATGCGCAAACCGGCATCGAGCTGTCGACCGAGCGCATGATGCGCCTCGCGGCGGCGCGCAACTTATGCCGTATGATCGTGATCAACAAGATCGACGCCGATAACGTCGACCTCGCCAAGATCCTCGGCGAAATCCGCGAAACCTTCGGCCGCGAGTGCATGCTGCTCGACCTGCCGACGCATAACGGCCAGGACGTCGTTGAACTGCTCGGCCACGACAGCGGCGAGAGCGATTTTGAATCGATCGCCGTCGCGCACCGCGCCCTGATCGACCAGATCGTCGAAGAAGATGAGGACCTCCTCGCGCGCTATCTTGAAGAAGGCACCGATCCCAGCCCGGAAGAATTGCATACTCCTTTTGAAAAGGCCTTGCGCGCCGGCCACCTGATCCCGATTCTTTTCGTTTCGGCCAAAACCGGCGCCGGCATTCCACAATTACTCGATGCGCTGGCCAAACTCGCACCCAGTCCAATCGAGGGCAACCCGCCGCCGTTCTACAAAGGCGAACCGGGCGACCCGAACAGCGTGCCCTTTGATGCCGTGCCGGATGCCAGCAAGCATGTCCTGGCGCATGTCTTCAAAGTCGTCAGCGACCCCTTCATCGGCAAGCTCGGCGTGTTCCGCGTGCATCAGGGAACAATCAAGAAGGACTCGCAGTTATTGGTCGGCGACGCCAAGCGTCCGTTCAAGGTCGGCCACCTCTACCACCTGCAGGGCAAGGAATACGTCGAGGTCGAGGCGCTGGTCCCCGGCGACATCGGCGCGATCGCCAAGGTCGACGAGATCGAATTTGATTGCGTGCTGCATGACTCGCATGGCGAAGCCAACATTCATCTGAAGCCGCTCGAATTTCCGCAGCCGATGCAGGGGCTCGCGGTTGAAACCAAGAAGAAAGCCGACGAGCAGCGGCTCTTCGACGTGCTGCACAAGCTCGAAATCGAAGACCCCTGCTTCAAGATTGAGCGCCACCCGACGACTAACGAGACCGTCATCCGCGGACTTGGCGAAATGCACTTGCGCGCCAAGCTCTCGCGCATGGCGCAACAGTACAAGATCGAACTTGAAACCCGGGTGCCGCAAATTGCCTACCGTGAAACGATCACCAACAAGGCCGAAGGCCACTGCCGGCACAAGAAGCAAAGCGGCGGCGCCGGCCAGTTCGGCGAAGTGATGCTGCGCGTCGAACCGCGCGAGCGCGGTGCCGGATTCGAGTTCGTCGATATCGTCAAGGGCGGCACCATCCCCGGCGTGTTCATGGCGGCAGTCGAGAAGGGCGTGCGCCAGGCGCTCGAGGACGGCGTGGTCGGCGGCTTCCCGGTACACGACCTGCGCGTCATCGTCTATGACGGCAAATCGCACGCGGTCGACAGCAAGGACATCGCCTTCTTCACTGCTGGCCGTAAGGCCACCATCGACGCCATCCGGGCGGCAACGCCGATCATTCTCGAGCCGATTGTCGACATCGAGATTCTGGCGCCGGAACAGGCCATCGGCGATTTGACCGGCGACCTCTCGAGCAAGCGCGGGCAAGTCACCGGGACGCAACCGCGCGGCGCGGGCAGCATGTCGATCGGCGGCAGGATCCCGCTCGCCGAACTCGACGACTATCAAGGCCGATTGAAATCGCTGACCGGCGGACAGGGTTCATACAGCATCACCTTTTCACATTACGCGCCGGTACCGGCGGCGACCCAGCAGCAACTCGCCGCGCAGAACAAGCCGGTCGTCGAAGATGACTGAGGGCGGCGCAAGACTGCCGAAAAGGTAGCGATGGCCGGGTTTCTGGAAATGCCCGGCTGGGCGCTGCCGCTCGCGCGTCGCATGCTCTACTTCTGGGTGCGCACGACGGTGTTTCCGGAACACCCGCAGGAACTCGGGCTCGATCCGTCAAAGCCGGTCTGTTATGTCCTACAGGATCACCATCTGTCCAACCTGCTGGTGCTCTTCCAGGAGGCGCAGCTGGCCGGCCTGCCGTCGGCCGAGGCGCCGCTCCGACTGGGCGCGCGCAATTTTCCGCATGCGGCCTTTTTCCTGAACCGCAAACACGCGCTCACCGCCACGGCGCGCGAGCGTTATGCCCACTCGCGGATGATGACGGCCTTGCTGCATGAAGCGCTTGCCGAGAACGGCAGCGATATCCAGATCGTTCCGGTCGTTATTCTGTGGGGGCGCCGTCCGGACAAGCAGGAATCGATCATCAAGGCCCTGTTTTCTGAAACCTGGCGACAGCCGGGGCCGCTGCGCCGCCTGCTGACGATCCTGCTGCACGGCCGCAATGTCCTGGTCCGTTTCAATGCCCCGATCTTTCTGCGCGCGCTCTCCCACACCGTCGCCGACGAAGGGCAGGCGCTGCGCAAGCTCTCCCGGGTGCTGCGTGTGCACTTTCGCCGCCAGCGCCAGATGGCCATCGGGCCAGACCTTTCGCACCGGAACACCCAGGTCGAGACCTTGCTTGCTGCCGCACCGGTGCGTCTGGCAATCGCCGCCGAGGCCAGCAAGCTCGGTATCTCGATTGACGAGGCGCAGCTCCGTGCGCGGCGTTTCGCGCTCGAGATTGCATCGGACTATTCGTACGGGACAGTGCGCGCCTTTGAAATATTCCTGTCCTGGCTGTGGACCCATCTATACGACGGCATCGAGGTGCACAACGTCGACGCCGTCACCCGGATCGCGCCGAGCCACGGCATCGTCTATGTTCCGACGCATCGCAGCCACGTCGACTATTTGCTGCTATCGCACATGCTGCACCGGCAAGGGCTGACGCCACCTTACATCGCCGCCGGCGACAACCTCAACATGCTGCTCGTCGGTCCGGTACTGCGGCGTTGCGGCGCTTTCTTCCTGCGCCGCAGTTTCAAGGGCGAAGCGCTTTATGCCGCAGTGTTCCATGAATACCTGCATCTGATGCTGACCCGCGGCTTTCCGCTCAAATACTTTATCGAAGGCGGCCGCAGCCGCAGCGGACGCACCTTGATGCCGAAGGCCGGCATCCTCGGCATGACGGTTCGCAGCTTTATTCGCGAGCACACGCGGCCACTCGTCTTTGTCCCGGTCTATATCGGCTACGAGAAGGTCATCGAAGGACGCACTTACGTGCGCGAAATGGCCGGCAAGCCCAAGCAGCGCGAATCGCTGTGGGGCGTCCTGCAAAGCGCGCGCAAGATCAAGCGCGTCTTCGGCAAGGCCTATATCAACTTCGGTCAGCCCCTGGTGCTCGCCGAATTCCTCGATACCTTCCGCCCGGGCTGGGCCGAAGCCACAGACATCGCCGACGCGCCGAGCGACTGGGCACGCGAAGCGACGAATTGTGCGGCGAACGAACTCGCGAGGCGCCTCAACGAGGCGGCCATCATCAATCCGGTCAACCTGATCGCTCTGGCGCTACTGTCCACCCCGCGGCACACCGCTGACGAACAGGTACTGCACCGGCTGCTCGAACATTATCAGGCGCTGGTTGCCGGCGCGCCTTACTCGTCGAGGACCATGCCGTGTGCCCTCGACGCGAGTCAGATCGTCGCATACGTCGAACGACTGGGGATCGCCGAACGCCTCTCCCATCCGCTCGGCGACCTGATCCGCGTGGCGGAAGGCGAAGCACCCTTGCTCGCCTATTTCCGCAACAACGTGTTGCACCTTTTTGCTTTGCCGGCGCTGATCGCCTGTCTGCTGAATCACAACCGCTATCTTGCCGTCGAACGCATGACCGAGGCCGTCGTCGGAATCTACGCGCTGATGCGAACCGAATTGTTCCTGCACTGGTTACCGGAAGCGCTTCCGGCCGCGATGGCGAAGATCATCGACGTCTTTGTGGCGCGCGGTCTGCTGCGGCGTGAAGATCATTCGCGGCTGTCGGCCCCCGAGCCGAACAGCCCCGAGTTCGCCGAACTGCGCCTGATCGGCGAAACCATTCGTCCGGTTTTGGAACGGCACTTTCTCACCTTGGCGCTGCTGCAGCACGGCGGGTCCGGCCGTCGCACGCGCCGCGCGCTCGAAAAGGATTGCCACTTGCTGGCGCAGCGGCTCGCGCTGCTCTACGAATTCAACGCCCCGGAACAGCCCGAGATAACGAACTTTTCCGCGCTGATCGCCCAATTGATCGATTCCGATCTTCTGCGCGAGGATGAAACCGGGCTATTGCATTTCGACCAGCGCATCACGACGCCGCTGGCACACGCCGAACTCGTCCTGCCCGCGGAAGTGCGGCAAACGATACGGCGCATGGCCTTCACTGCAGGCGCAGCCGAGCTGTCTTAGGCGCTCGGACGCGAACCGCGGCGCGCCGCCTGCTCGAGACGCTCCTTTTCGGCCAGAACCTTGTTGGCGTAGCTGCTGTCCTCATTGTCCGAGGCGCCGGCATAATACTGCAGACCGGCAACGAGCCCGCCGCTCCGACGAATCGCCTCCTCAAGGACATGGACACCCACCGTGATGTTGATGACCGGATCAAGCAGCGGCTTCTCGCCTGCTCCATCCGGCATCTTGTCTTTGTGCCAGCGCGGCATGATTTGCATCAGGCCCTGCGCCCCCATGGCGCTCTCGGCAAACGGGTTGAATCCTGACTCGACGCCGATGACCGCGACGACGAGCAGCGGATCGATTCGCCGCTCGTCGCCGATCAGTTGCGCGGCTTCGAACACCGGCAGCAAGGCTTCGGCGGAAACGTGATAGCGACGCTTGACATAGTCGAGCGCGCCTTGCATGCGCGGCGACAGCGTGCTGATCGCCAAGCCGTTCGCGGCGACAGCCGAGCTTGTCGTGCCGTGAACCGCAACAACCGACTCCTGCGCTTCTGCCAGAACCGAGTAATCGGCCAGAGCCGACGTCAGCACAGCGCCTGAGGGCAAATTGCGGGGCTGGCCGGCGGCGGCATTGATCAAGCCAAGTGCGAACAGCAGACCGACGATCACCAGGATGTGCTGAACCAGGGCAAAAGCGGCATCGGTACGGCGGGATTGCTTGAGCGAAATCGTTGTTGACATGCTCACTCTCCTTCACTGTTGTCATCGCGCTAGAGTCTGGCGACAAACGGTTAGAGGCGGGTGCGAAGCCTGCTGGCTCAACAAGGCTTATGGAACTGACACTGCGACGGGGCTACTAGCGGTGTCAGAGTTGCACGGAAAGGGAAAGGTTCCAAGCGGCACTATGCTATTTAGCATAAGATGTGCAGTGCAATAGTCGAGAAGTGTATTGATTAAATTAGGTTTTGTCAAGGCGCCAAGGAACGCGGCCTTATTTTCAGGCCCGCTTGGCTGGCACCGGTCGCACGAACACGCCGCGCCGCCGGTTAGAATGCGCTTGACTTGACGTGCACAGGCAGCGCGATGCCCAGACTCGAACGACTTGCGGAGTCCCTACCCGACCGGCAGCCGCCGGCGACAGCGCTTCCGCGCTATCTCTGCATCGCCTACGTATTGCTGGTTACCTACGCCAGCCTGCACCCCTTTTCCGGCTGGCGCGATCCTGGCTTGCCGGTTTTGACCTTTCTCCAGGCGCCCTGGCCGCGCTACTGGACCGTCTTCGATCTCGTCGTCAATGTGCTGGCCTACCTTCCGCTCGGTTTCCTGCTGACGCTGACGCTGCGCGGCATCTCTGGCCGCTGGCTGGCGGCCTTCGCCAGCCTGCTGCTCGGCGTCTTGCTGAGTTTCACGCTCGAATCCATACAGACCTGGCTGCCCTCGCGCGTTGCCTCCAATGTCGATCTGGCGTGCAATAGCCTCGGCTGCGGGCTCGGCGTCCTGCTGGCGCTGCGGCAGGACGCCCGGCTGTTTGAGCGGATCGCGCGTTTGCAGCAGTACCTTCTCGCACCGAAACCGCATGCCGAGGCCGGACTGGTTCTGCTCGGCCTGTGGCTGCTGATCCAGCTCTCCCCGGAAACGCAGCTTTTCGGCGCGGGCAATCTTCGCCCGCTACTCGAACTGACGCCCGCGGTTCCGTTTGCTGCGCGATCGTTTTTTGTCATCGAAACGGCAATCACGGTCTGCAACATGATTGCCGTCGGGCTGATGGCGCGAACACTGATGGCCAACCGCGGTTCGCCCGGTCTCGTCATCGCCGCTTTCTTCGTCGCAGCGCTGATCGTCCGCACGCTTGCCGCGGCGATCCTCGTCGCCCCGGCTGACGCTTTCGCCTGGCTGACGCCGGGAGCGCGCCTTGGCCTATTGGTCGGCGGCTCACTGCTCGCGCTCATGCTCTTGCTGCCGGCCGGGCTGCGCGTAGCGCTGGCCGGCCTGCTGCTCATGGCTGCAACGGTGCTGGTCAACCTCGCCCCGTCCAACCCGTATTCGGCGGTTGCATTGACCGCCTGGCGACAAGGGCACTTCTTGAATTTCAACGGGCTCACCCGGCTCACAGCAAGCTTCTGGCCTTTCATTGCGCTACCCTACCTGACGATACTGGCGCGCCGGCTCTGACAAGCATTGCACCAACGGTTAGAATCGGCGGTCAGACCAGTCCGGACGACCGCCGACGCCATGAGCTATTACAAATATCACGTTTTTTTCTGCTGCAATCAGCGCGCCGAAGGCGAAAGCTGCTGCAACAACCTGGGCGCGACCGCGGCGCAAACCTACGCCAAGGAGCGCATCAGTCAGCTCAAACTCAAAGGCCAGGGCAAGATACGCATCAACAAGGCCGGCTGCATGGATCGCTGCGACGACGGCCCGGTCATCGTCGTCTATCCGGACGAAGTCTGGTACCACTACATCGACAACGAAGATATCGAAGAGATCATCCAGGAACACCTGGTGCATGGTCGCATTGTCGAGCGCCTGAAGATCTGATCGCCAGCAAGGATGAGCGGGGCAATGAAATTGCGCGAAGAGAAGATTTTCGTCGACGGCTCGGCCGGTGCGATCGAGTTGATCGTCGAAGATCCGGGTACGCCGCGCGGCATCGCCATCGTCTGCCATCCGCACCCGCTATTCGGCGGAACCAACAGCAACAAGGTCACGCAAACGCTCGCACGCACGTTCGCCCGCCTGGGTTACCTGGCGGTGCGCCCGAACTTTCGCGGTGTCGGCGGCAGTGCCGGAACCCACGACCACGGCCACGGCGAGAGCGCCGACATGCTTAGCGTTCTGGCCGCAATCCGGCGGCGCTACGGCGATCTGCCGGTGGCCCTGGCCGGGTTTTCCTTCGGCGCCTACGTGCAGACCCGCGTCGCCCAGGCGCTGGCCGAAATCCATCAACCGGCTCAGGGCCTGGTCCTCGTCGCGGTGGCCGCCGGTCTCGTCGACGGCGGCCGCCAGTACGCGCTGGCGGCGGTACCCGGCGACACCATCGTGATACACGGGTCGGCCGACGAGACCGTGCCGCTGGCCAATGTCCTGGCTTGGGCCGAACCGCTCGAGCTGCCGGTGATCGTCGTTCCCGGCGCCGACCATTTCTTTCACCGCCGCCTGCACATCATCGGCGACATCGTCACGCGCGCATGGCGGCACTGAACTCGGCCGACGCGCTCCAGGTTTCCGGCCTGCGCAAGCGCTACGACGACAGGGACGTGGTCGCCGGGATAAGCTTCACGGTGCCGACCGGCACCTGCTTCGGTCTGCTCGGGCCGAACGGCGCCGGCAAGACGACGACCCTGCGCTGCTGCCTCGGCTTGACCCGGCCCGACGGCGGGAAAATCAACCTCGGCGCTTACGACATCCCGGCTGATGCGGAAGCGGCGCGCCAACGCGTCGGTGTGGTGCCGCAACTGGACAACCTCGATCCCGATTTCACCGCGAGCGAAAACCTGCTGGTCTATGGTCGTTATTTCGGCATAGCCGACGCGACCATCCGCGCGCGCATTCCCGGGCTGCTCGACTTTGCCGGACTCGGCGGTCGCGAAAAAGCGCGCATCCAAACCCTCTCGGGCGGGATGAAGCGGCGCCTGACGCTGGCACGCGCGTTGATCAACGACCCGGATGTCATCTTCCTCGACGAGCCGACGACCGGTCTCGATCCGCAGGCCAGGCACCTGATCTGGGAGCGCCTGAAGCAACTCACCGCGCGTGGCAAGACGCTGATCCTGACCACGCATTTCATGGACGAAGCCGAGCGCCTGTGCAACCGCCTGGCGGTGCTCGACAACGGCCATCTGGTCACCGAGGGCGCGCCGCGCGAACTGATCGCCGCGCACATCGAACCGCAGGTCGTCGAAGTCTTCGGCGATGACGCGCCGCGCTGGGCGCGCTCGCGCAATGGCCTCGCCGAGCGCCTCGAAGTGGCCGGCGACACCGCTTTCTTCTACTGCCGCGATCCGGCGCCGTTGCTCGCCGCGCTGGCCGATGCGCCGGCGTTGCGCTACATGCACCGCGCCGCCAGCCTCGAAGACGTGTTCATCAAGCTCACCGGCCGGGAACTGAGGGACTGAACGGTGAATTCACAACAGCTTTTCACCCTCCCCCGTCCCGGTCTGCGCTGGTTGCCGATCTGGCGGCGCAACTTTCTCGTCTGGCGCAAGCTGGCGATTCCTTCGGTACTCGGCAATCTTGCCGATCCGCTGATCTATATGCTCGGCCTCGGCTACGGGCTGGGCAGCCTGCTGCCGCGCGTCGGCGGCGTGAGTTACGTAAGTTTTCTCGCTGCCGGGACGGTGGTCGCCAGCACGATGAATGCCGCGACCTTCGAAGCGCTCTATTCGGCTTTCTCGCGCATGCATGTGCAGAAGACGTGGGACGCGATCCTGAATACGCCGCTGTCACTTGATGACGTCCTCGCCGGCGAATTGGTCTGGGCAGCGTGCAAGAGCCTGCTCTCGGGCCTGGCCATCCTGCTGGTCATCGCGGCACTCGGACTGAGTACCTCGCCGCTCGCCTTATGGACGATCCCGGTCATCTTTCTCACCGGCCTGGCATTCGCGGCCCTCGGGCTTATCGTTTGCGCGCTGGCCCCGTCCTACGAATTCTTCATGTATTACTTCACGCTGTTCATCACGCCAATGCTGCTCGTCTCGGGTGTGTTTTTCCCGGCCGATCAGTTGCCTGCCGTCGTCCACACGATCGCCAGCTGGCTGCCACTCGCGCACGCCGTCCAGCTCGCCCGACCGCTCTTGCTCGGCGAGGTACCGGCTAACGCGCTCGGCCACGTCGCCGCGCTGCTGGTTATCGCCGCGGTCGCCTTCAGCATTGCCACCGTACTCACGCGGCGGCGCCTGCTCAAATGATCGCCTTGCGCGTCTAAACCGTGCGCTGGCTCGTCCTCTTCTGCGGCGCGCGCGTGGCTTTCGCCACGATGTTCACCGCCTACTCGGCGGTGCTGCCGCTGCTCAGGCACGAGTGGCAGATGACCGCGTGGCAGGCCGGAATGATTCAGTCGGGCTATCATTTCGGCTTCCTGATCTCGCTGTTCTGTGTCGGCTTTCTGAGCGATCGCCACGGCGCGCGGCGAATCTATCTGGCGAGCAGCATCGCGGCGGTGCTCAGCACGCTGCTCTTCGCCTTTTTCTCGAGTGGCTTCTGGTCGGGCCTGCTGCTCTATGGGCTGACCGGGCTTTGCGCCGGTGGCTCCTATACACCGGGACTGGCGCTCGTTGCCCAGCAGCAACAGGGACAGCGCCAGGGGCGGGCGATGGGTTTCTACCTCGCCGCCGCTTCGCTCGGTTATGCCATCGGACTCATCATTGCCAGCGTCATGATTCCGCTCTCCGGCTGGCGCGGATCGTTCCTCATCACCGCCTTCGGTCCGGTGCTGGGCCTGCTACTCGGCTACGCGGCGCTGCGCGGCGTGCCCAACGTCATTCATCGCACGCCGGAACGCCACGGCGTCTTGGCCCGCTTCGGCGAGGTCATCGGCAATCGCGCCGCCATGCTCTCGATCTGGGGCTATACCTTCCACGCCTGGGAGTTGCTCGGCCTGTGGGCCTGGCTGCCGTCCTTCCTGGGCGCGGCGGCGCTGGCCTCCGGCAGTGGCGGGCTGCAGGCCGCGAGTTTCGCTGCGACGCTGACCGCGATCACCTATCTGGTCGCGGCCGGCGGCAGTATCATCGGCGGAACGCTGGCGGACCGGCATGGACGAACGCTCGTGACTTTGCTGATGAGCGTGAGCAGTCTCATCTGCTCATTCACGTTTGGCTGGATGATCGGCTTGCCGATGTGGCTCTTGTTACTCGTCGCAACCATTTACAACTTCACCGGAGTCGCCGACTCGTCCATCCATTCGACGACCCTGGCGGAACTCGTCGAACCCTCGTGCCTCGGAACTGCCTATGCGCTGCGTTCCGCGCTCGGCTTCGGCGCCGGCGCCCTTGCGCCTTGGGTCTTTGGCCTGGCGCTCGACATCGGACGCAGCAGCGGCACCATCGCGGATACGCGGGTCTGGGCGCTGGCCTGGGCCACGCTCGGTCTGGGCGGACTGCTTGGCCCGTGGGCGATCTGGCGCTTGCGAAAAATGCCCGACGCTTGGCGCCTGGCGGGTGGCAGGCGCTAAGGAAGGGCTGGAAATTCGTCATTCCGGCGAACGCCGGAATCCAGTAAAGGCGACGAACTGGACACCGGCTTTCGCCGGTGCGAAGAGCTAATCGGCGTTTCCCCAAAAGCAATCGAATCGCGAACTTACGCGAACGAAGCGGTAAGTTCTAATCCGCCGGCACCGTCCGCCCTGCCGCCCAGGCGCGCAAAGCAGCCACTTTTTCCGCCATGACCACCGAAAGTGGCCGCGTGCGGCCGATTTCGGCGAGCACGTGGGCGGTCGCCAGGGGTTTCTTTTCCGCCAGCGCCTCGTATATCGCCGCGACCACCGCCTGCTCGATCTCGGCGCCCGAAAAACCGTCGGTAGACTGCGCGAGTTGCCTGAGATCGAACTGCGCAGGATCAAGCTTGCGCTTCTTCAGGTGTATGGCGAAAATTTCCTCGCGCACGGCCTGATCGGGCAAATCGACAAAGAAGATTTCGTCAACTCGCCCTTTGCGCAAGAGCTCCGGTGGCAGCTGCGAGACATCGTTCGAAGTCGCAACCAGGAAAACGTGCGACGTGCGCTCCGCCATCCAGGTGAGCAGCGTGCCGAGGATACGCCGCGACACGCCGCCGTCGCTCAAGCCGCTATCCGATGCCAGACCTTTTTCGATTTCGTCTATCCACAGTACACATGGCGCCATCGCCTCGGCCTGGTGTAATGACAGGCGCAGCTTGCGCTCGGTCTCGCCCTGGAACTTGTCGTACAGCACCGCGAAATCGAGGCGCATCAAAGGCAGACCCCACACGCCGGCGATCGCCTTGGCAGCCAAACTCTTGCCAGCGCCCTGCACGCCGAGCAGCAATACGCCTTTGGGTACTTCGACGCCGAGCCTCGCCGCGTCGCCGGTCAAAGCCGGACGCCGCAGTTCGAGCCAGCGCTTGAGGCTTTTCAAACCGCCGACGTCGGCAAAGCTGCCGCTGTCGATTTCAAAATCGAGCAGCCCCCCTTGACCCAGGGATTCGCGCTTGAAACGCAAGACGCGCTGTATGTCATCGAGCGTGATCGCATTGTCGTCGCGTATCATCTGGCGAATCAAGCGCCGCGCGTCATCCTGGCACATTCCGCACAGATGCTGGACCAACAGTTCAAGCGTCTGTTGCTGTCCTTTGATGGCGCCGCCGCCGTCGCGCTGCCACAATTGCGCTTCCTCTCTGATCAGCTCGCGAATTTCCTGCGAATCCGGCAACGGCAGGCAGAATCGGGCGCTCATGCGCTGCAGGTCAGCGGGGATTTCGATGTCCTGGGCAATGAAAACCAGCGTACGCGCCGTCTTGTAATATTCCTGTGCGATCTCCTTGATTAGCCGCACGTTGACGGGATCTTCAAAATACGGCTGCGCATCGAGCATGACATAAATGCCGTTCTGCGGCGTCTTGTCGATGTGCCGCAGCGCGGCCTGGAATTCGTAAGTCTGAGGCATGACGTCGGTGCGCGGAACGCGCCGGAGACCATCGGCGATGCTCCACACGAACAACGGCCAGTCCTCGAGACTGGCGGCACGCTCGAGCAACTGCATCATGCGCACTTCTTCGCTGGTGTCGACCTGCACCAGCGGAAAACGCGAATTGATGATCAGCACCAGATCGCGCAAGCTGTCAGACATGCGCAACTCCTGGCCGTGTCCGACCTTGTTCGCGGCTAAAGCCGCCGGCAGCAATGCTCATGACAATCTCCTTCGTCGAGCTTGCCGGCAGAATAAAGTGGTGTATCGGTCCCGTCAATTCGCGCCGCCCAGAAAAGGCGGCGCGATATTCCACGCAACCCGTTCCAAGGACTTCCGCGGTTGGGCCGTGCGCCGCCCCAAATGGCGGAACAGGGTAGAATCGCCGCCATGAAGACACTGCTCGTGCTGACCAATCTGCCGGATCAAGCGACTGCCGAGACGCTCGCCGCGGCACTGGTCGACAACCGGCTGGCCGCCTGCGTCAATATCCTGGCGCCCTGCCGCTCGGTCTATCGGTGGAAGGGAGCGACCGAGACCGCCGACGAAGTGCCGCTGCTAATCAAGAGCACCGATACGAAATACGACGCGCTCGAAGAAGCGATCTGCGCGCTGCATCCTTATGAGACGCCGGAAATCATCGCCGTTCCGGTAACGCACGGGCTGCCCGATTATCTGGCCTGGGTGGCGGCGGCAACCCTGGCAGAGGACTGAATTCGTGATCCGCCGGCTATCGATCGTTCTGCTGCTGCTGTGCTCGCTGGCGCGCGCCGATGATCTGCTGCATCCGTCGGTGGCTTTCGTTCCTGCCGTGCGCGCGCTCGACGGGCAGACGCTGGAAGTGCGCTTTGCCATCGCCAAGGGCTATTACCTCTATCGCGACAAGTTTCGCTTCAGCGCCGCGCCGGAAAGCATCGTGCTCGGAGCGCCGGCAATCCCCAAAGGCAAGGAAAAGGTCGACGAGACTTTCGGCAAGGTCGAGGTCTATTACAATGAAGTGGCGATCCGCCTGCCGGTCGAACGCAACAGTTCCGGACCCCTGCCGCTGCTGCTCAACATCACTTCGCAGGGCTGCGCCGACGTCGGCGTCTGCTACCCGCCGCAAAAGCAGATGCTGCGCGTCGAGTTGCCCGATCCGGCGAGCCTCGCCGCCGCACCGCCAGCGGCCGACACCGCCGGCGACGAATCCGGCCGCATCGCGCAATTGCTCGGCAACGCCGGCCTGTGGCTTGCTGCTGCCAGTTTCTTCGGCTTCGGCCTGCTGCTGGCATTTACGCCGTGCGTTTTTCCGATGCTGCCGATTCTCTCGGGAATCATCGTCGGCGCCGGCCGTGACGGTCACGGCGTAACGCATGCGCGCGGCTTCGCGCTCTCGCTCGCCTACGTGCTCGGCATGGCGCTGACTTACGCGGCGGCTGGCGTTGCCGCCGGTTTCAGCGGAACCTTGCTGGCGGTGACGCTGCAGAATGCCTGGGTACTCGGTGGCTTCGCGCTGATCTTCGTCGTGCTGGCGTTTTCGATGTTCGGTTTCTACGAACTGCAGCTGCCGACCTTTCTGCAAAGCAGGGTGGCGACCGAAACCGCGCGTATCAAGGGCGGGGCGCTGCCCGGTGTCGCGCTCATCGGTGCGCTTTCGGCGATCATCGTCGGTCCCTGCGTCGCCGCACCGCTCGCCGGCGCCCTGCTCTATATCGGGCAAAGCGGCGACGCCGTGCGCGGCGGCATGGCGCTGTTCTGCATGGCGCTCGGGATGGGCGTGCCGCTGCTGGCCATTGGCGCCTCGGCGGGTACCCTGCTGCCCAAATCCGGCCCGTGGATGGAGAAGGTAAAGAAGATCTTTGGCGTCATCCTGCTGGGAACGGCACTGTGGATCGTCTCGCCACTGCTGCTTCCAGGATGGCAGGGCGACCAATCAAGCGCAAGCAAGGGACTGCCCTTCATTCGCGTCGCCACGCTTGGCGAACTCGACACGCGCATCAAGGCGTCCGGCAAGCCGGTCATGCTCGACTTCTATGCCGACTGGTGCGTCTCGTGCAAGGAGATGGAGCGCTATACCTTCACCGATGCCCGCGTGCAGCAGAGACTTGCCGACTGGACACTGCTGCAGGCCGACGTCACGGCCAATTCCGACGACGACAAGGCGCTGCTGGCGCGCTTCAAGCTCTTCGGACCACCCGGAACGATCTTCTTCAACAGCCAGGGAGAGGAAGTGCGCGCGGTTCGCGTCATCGGTTTCCAGGACGCCGAGAAATTTCTCGCAACGCTCGCGCCGCTGCACTGAACCCCGAACTTGCGATCGCCAGCTAGACCGCGGAAACGCTTGCCGCGACTCCGGCGGTGAGCAATCCGAACATGGTCAGCGAGTGCGACGCCGCCTCCCGCCCGAGACTCGTCAGATAACCGCCGTCAGGCTGCGTGATCAGACCCTTGGCATGCAGGCGCGCAACCGCGAGAATCACGTCGGCGTCGGCGGTCTTGTGCACTTTGATCCCCTGCTGTCCGGTATTCAGATCGAAGCGCGCCAGGGCGTTGAGTTCGTGGACCAGATCGGCGGTGTAGAGCATGTTCATTCCTCGGCGCGCAAAACCCCATTCTACGCGTATCTCTGCGTATCTCAGCTTCGCTCCGCCCGCTGAATGAGAACGCGCTCTAAGAGCTGCACGAGAGCATCGAGCAGCCCGCCTTGTGGCGGGCCCATTCGGGGCGCTTGGCGGCGAAGGCTTCGCGCCCGGCCTGCTCGTCATACGGGTGACGCAGGACCTCGAGCAGTTCGCCGATCATTTCCGGATCGCCGCGTTCGGCGCGATCGATGGCCTGTTGCGCGAGATAATTGCGCAGCACGTAGCGCGGGTTGACCGCGTTCATCCGCGCCACGCGCACGCCGACCGGTTCGTTGTCGGTGAGCACGCGCCCGACCCAACGCGAGAGCCACGCCGCGAAATCGGCGGCATGCTCGTCGAACGACTTCTCGCTGTAGAAGGCGTCCTTCAGAATGGCCAAATCCGGTGCCTGCAGGTCGGTCCAGGCCAGCCGGCGGAAGAACCACGTCATATCAACCTCGCCCTCGTGCAGCAGGGTAAACGCGTCTTCGACGAGGGCCGCGTCGTCCGGGCGCCAGGCCGCGAAGCCGAACTTGGCGGCAAAAGCCTGGCTGAACTCGGCCGTAAGGACCTCGTCATAACGCGCCAGGGCCTGCGCCAGCTCGTCCGGATCGGCGGCAATGAAAGACAACGCCCCGGCAAGCTGCTCGAGATTCCAGCGGGCAATCGCCGGTTGCCGGCCGAAGCAGTAGCGCCGGCCGTCGGCGTCTGTCGTGTTGGGTGTCCACGCCGGATCGAAATCGTCAACCCAGCCATAGGGCCCGTAGTCGATGGTCAGGCCGAGAATCGACATGTTGTCGGTATTCATGACGCCATGTACGAAGCCGACGCGCATCCAGTGCACGATGAGCCGCGCAGTACGCTCGCAGACTTCGCCAAACCAGCGCGCCAGCCTTTCGTCTGGCGTCATTGGCAGCGCTGCCAGATGCGGAAAATCGCGAGCGATGGTGAAATTGACCACTTGGCTCAGCAGTGGGCGATCGGTACGCGATGCTGGCAATTCGAAATGTCCGAAGCGAATGAATGACGGGGCGACGCGGCATACGACCGCACCGGGTTCGGCAACCGGATGGCCGTCGTAGAACATGTCGCGCACCACCGTTTCGCCGGTGCTGACCAAGGACAACGCGCGCGTCGTTGGCACGCCCAAGTGATGCATCGCTTCGCTGCACAGGAATTCGCGGATTGATGAGCGCAGCACGGCGCGGCCATCCGCACGCCGCGAATAGGGTGTCGGGCCGGCGCCCTTGAGTTGCATTTCGAAGCGTTGGCCGGCGCTGTTGATCGCCTCGCCGAGAAAGATCGCGCGCCCGTCGCCGAGCTGGCGGGCCCAAGAGCCGAACTGGTGACCGCCATAGCAGGTGGCGTAGGCCGTCATTCCCGGCAGCAACGCGTTGCCGGCCAAGGCCGCAATCCATGCCGGCGAGGTCAGGTCGCGCTCCTCGATCTCCATCTCGTGCGCCAAATCACGTGACCAGGCGATCAAGCGCGGCGCTACGACCGGCGTCGGCATGACCGGCGACCAGAGCGCGCCGAGCACCTGGCGCGGCTGATTGCGCGTGTCCGCATCGCCCGGCAGCTCACGCACCAGGCGGTTGTCAAAGTGCAGCATCGGGAATTCTCAACGGAGGGAAGCCTTTTGGGCAGGCGCCGGCCCGACAAGTTCCCACTGCGCCAAAAAACGGCGGCATAAAAAACAGCGCGGATGTTCTTCCGCGCTGTCGAATAATGTCCCCGCGAGTGCCGTTAGGCCGGCATCCTGAACCGGAGTTCAGATTGGTCGCGTTCCTTCCGCATCAGGCACACCCGGCAATTCCGTAGAATGGGGGCGGGCACAACAGCAGCTTCTATAGTCCGCGACCGACGCCAATTAGCATTGGTTCAAGGAATGTATGGCCTTGACTAACACCGCAGGGAACAAGCTTCAGAGGCTTTAAAGCAACTTTTCCTGCGGCGTGAGCACCGCATCAAGTTTCGCCTCCATGAGAGAAATTCTACGCTTTACATTACCGAAGTCCAGCGCTGTTTCGGCCCCACTGCCAGTAGGTATATCACCGGCGGAAAGACTCCCGGAAAGGTGTTCGTGGGCGATGTTGAGCGCCGCCATGACGGCGATGCGTTCGGAGATATTGCTCTTCGTTTTCTCGGCGATATCGTGCATCTTTTCATCGACATAGGCCACTGCCGCCAGCAGGCTCGCGTGCTCCTCGGGAGGACAGGCGACGCGATATTCCTTGCCGAGCAGCGTGATATCGAGGTAGTTGGCTTCGTTGGGCATGGTCACCTTCAAATGACGGCTTTGACGTCCGGCAATTTTTGGGCAAGTTGTTCGAGCCGGTCGCGCGCCGACTCCATGCGCTCGGCAAGGCCGCTACGAACCACCTCGGCGCTCGCCAGTTGCTGCTTAAGCTCAGCATTCTCAGCGCGCAGCGTGTGGCAAAGCGCCGCCACCTGGGCGATTTTGCTTTCGAGCGCGTTGAGATCCTTTAGCATGGCTCGGACTATAGTTTCAAAAACCACGTACAGTCAAGGGCTAAGCGCCGGTTTTAAATGTGATTTATTTTTCGACTCGCCGGTAATGCTGAGCCGCAAAGCGGCTTTGCGCTATAATTTACGCTTCCGTCGCTCCACAGTGGCGGAAGAAAGTGCAAAGGTGCCGCAACGCAGAGCTTTCAATATTCTCTGCAGCGGTTAAACGGGAAACAGGTGCGTGTCCGCAAGACATCATGCCTGTGCTGCCCCCGCAACGGTAAGCGAGTGAGGGTGTGTCGGCAAGCCACTGGGCGCAAGGCCTGGGAAGGCGACATATCAAGACTCGTGAGCCCGGATACCGGCCTGCGCACAAAAATAGACGGAAGTGCCGCGGGGAGGCGGACACGGAATGCACAGCGCATTTTTACGGCGCGCCCATCTCGGCAGTTTTCTCTCTTCGCCCAGTTCCGATTTTTTGTTCGCCGGCTTGCGGGGACGCTAGCCGGCCGTCGGGAGAAATCCGAAATGTATCCACGTCGTTCTTTCACCGTACTTACCGCCGCACTTTTCGCAACTTTCCCAGCCGTCGCAGCGGACGGCGATTCCAACACCATCGTCGTTACCGCGACGCGCTTCCCGGATTCGCGCTTCGGTGCGCCGATCGGAGCCCGCGTCATTACCGACGACGAGATTCGCTATTCCGGCGCGTCCAACGTGGCAGAGGTTCTCAATAAGCTGGGCGGCGTGATGACTCGCCAGGATCTCTATGGTGGATCAAACCCTTCTCTCGATTTGCGCGGCTTCGGGGTAACTGGCGACGAAAATACGCTGGTCCTCGTCGACGGCATCCGAGTGAGCGAAAATGAACTCTCTGCGGCGCGGCTTTCGGGAATCCCTCTCGACGCGGTTGAGAGGATTGAGATACTTCCGGGGGGAGCAGGAGCGGTGCTTTATGGAAGCAATGCCACGGGCGGAGTCATCAATATCATCACCAAACCGGGCCGCACCGACTCCCGCGAGGCGAACGTATCGGTCGGCATGGGTAACTTCGGAACGCGCGACCTCCGTGGTACGGCTAGCGTCGGTGGAGAGCGCATCAGCCTTAACCTCAACGCCCAGGATTATCGGTCGGATAACGAGCGAAAGAACAATCATGTTGATGAAGAAAACGCCGAAGGACGACTCGCCCTTCATCTGCAGGACACCGATCTGGCATTGAATTTCGGCAGCGAACGCAATCGCGCGCGGCTACCTGGGGCGCGCACCGAAGCACAATGGCAGGGTGACCCGCTCGGTACCAGCACGCCGAATGATTTTGCCAAAACCGACCTGTGGCATGCCGGCCTCTCGCTTACGCATCGGATGGGAGATGTAGAGTTCGCAGCAAATCTTGCACGCCGCGACCGCAGCACTGAATATTTTTTCAACCCTGTCGGAAGCCTCTCGGCCGACCATCGCCATGTGACTACAGACGAATTCTCGCCGCGGATCAAATGGAACGCCAATCTGGCCAGTCTGGCGAACGAGTTGGTAGCAGGCTATGACCTGCGTCACTGGAACTTTGACAGCAAAAAGTATGATGATTTCGGCTTTGGCTTCGCAGGCCCGTCGCTCGAAACCGGAACGCAGGAGACGCGGGGGTGGTATGTTCAGGACAGTCTTCAAGTAAGCTCATCGACACTGCTTTCGCTAGGCGCGCGTACTGAATTGCTCGACATCCGCCGCGACGTTCCTTACGCCTTGACCATGACTCCGGCAAACCAGGAGGACAAGCGGCGTCTGGACGCATGGTCAATCGGGCTCAAGCAGACGCTCGTCAAAGGCCTCGCCGCTCACATACGTGTGGGCACCAGCTATCGCATCGCGAATATCGACGAGAACCGCTGCTATGCCGCAACTTGCGACTTGCTCAAGCCACAGACCTCAAAAGATCAAGAGTTGGGACTTGCCTGGACTGGGACGGACGCTCTGGCGAGCATCGTCATGTTCCGCAGTGACCTGAACAACGAGATCTACTACAACAACTTGCTGTTCAACAACGTTAATCTGAAGCCGACGCGGCGCGAGGGGATAGAACTCGCGGGAACCTGGGACCCGCTGTCCAATTTGACCTTAAGTGGCCGCTATACCTTTACGGACGCGACATTCCGTTCCGGGGTTTATTCCGGGATCGACGTTACGGGGAAAACAGTCCCCGTCGTGCCTCGCCAGCGCGCCAGTCTGCTTGCAAACTGGGCGATCACTGGACTTGACCGCTTCAACATCGGCGCAAATTACGTTGGTCGCCAACAGTACGATAACGACCCGGCAAATCGTTTCTCGAAGATGCCGTCCTATATGACAGTGGACACCAAGTACAGCCACCGATTAGGTGATGCCACACTCGGGCTGACAATCAAGAATCTGTTCGACAAGAAATACTATTCCTACGCCATAGTCGACAGCTCGACCAACCCCACGACATTCAATGTCTACCCTGATCTCTCGCGCACGATCATGGCGACGTTCGAGTATAAGTTTCGGTAGCCATGCCGACCCGCCGCCGCGCCCTGCTGATTATCTCCGCCCTCGCCCTGTTGGCGCTGGCGAGCATGGCGCTGGCGCTGATGGTCGGCAGCATCAACATTCCGTTCCACGATGTCGTCGCGATACTGTTTGCCGCGCCGGACAGCATGCCGGCGGAAGTCGTACTCAGCCTGCGCTTGCCGCGCGCGCTGTCCGGCTTTGCCTGTGGTGGGCTGCTGGCGCTGTCCGGCGCGCTGCTGCAGGTGCTGCTGCGTAATCCGCTCGCCGATCCTTATGTACTCGGCATTTCGGGTGGTGCGGGGGTCGGTGCGCTGCTGGCCATTCTGTTTGGCTTCGGTCTAATCGGAGTCAATGGTTCGGCTTTTCTCGGCGCACTAGGCGCGATGCTTCTCGTCTTCGGCCTGGCGCACGGCGACGGCAGCTGGACGCAAACGCGCCTGCTGCTCACCGGCGTCATCGTCGCTGCCGGCTGCGGTGCGGCGGTGGCCCTGATGCTGTCGATCGCTCCGGACGACAAGTTGCGCGGCATGCTGTTCTGGCTGATGGGTGACCTATCGCAGGCCAACGATCCGCGGCTGGTACTCGGCGTACTCGTCGCTGCCTTGCTCGTGTGCCTGCCGTTTGCCCGCGAATTGAATTTGCTTGCGCGCGGCGCCGACATGGCGCAATCGCTCGGCGTCCCGGTGGCCCCGCTGCGCCGCGGCGTCTATGTCGTCGCCTCGCTGGCGACGGCGGCGGCGGTGACGCAAGCCGGCGCCATCGGCTTCGTTGGTTTGATCGTTCCGCATCTGGTGCGCCTGGCGGTCGGCAACGATCAGCGCCTGCTGCTCGCCGCTTCGGCGCTCGCCGGCGGCAGCCTTCTGGTGATCGCCGATACGCTGGCGCGCGCCATCATCGCACCACAGCAACTGCCGGTCGGCGTTCTGACCGCGCTGATCGGCGTCCCGGTCTTTCTCTTTCTGCTGACTCGTGATCCACAGGCGGGACGCTGACATGACCGGCCAGATCCCGTTACTCGAGGCACGCCGGCTGACGGTCGGAATCGGTGGCAAAACCTTTTGCCGCGATCTCGATCTCGCTTTGCAAGGCGGCGAGCGGCTGGCCATCCTCGGGCGCAACGGCGCGGGAAAATCGACGCTGCTCTCGGTGCTCGCCGGACTGCGCGCGCCGCAATCGGGAGAGGTGCTTATTGACGGCGCCAGCTATGCGGCGCTTGGTGCACGCCGCAGTGCGCTGATTCGCGGCTGGCTGCCGCAGGTGCGCGGCGACGCTTTCGCCTCGACGGTACTCGAAACGGCGCTTGTCGGCCGCCATCCGCACCTCGCGCGCTGGGGCTGGGAAAGCGCCAATGACGCGAAAATCGTCCGCGATGCGCTGGCCGCAGTCGATCTTGCCGACTTCGAAGAGCGCGACATTCAGACGCTTTCCGGCGGCGAACGCCAGCGCCTGGCGATCGCTACCTTGCTCGCCCAGGCGCCGCGGCTCTTTCTGCTTGACGAGCCGATTGCCCACCTCGATCTCAAACATCAGATCGCCATGCTCGATCTTTTTGCCGGTGCGGCACGCGATTGCGGCGCAGGAGTCGCCATGGTCCTGCACGAACCGGCGCTGGCCTGGCGCTTTTGCGACCGCGCTCTACTTATTTACGGCGACGGCCGCTGCGAAATCGGAAGCGCCGCTGAAATGCTGACGGTCGAACGTCTGTCGGCGCTCTACCAATACCCGCTGCAAGCGCTCGAAAGCAACGGTCGCGTGAGCTTCATCCCGCGCTAATTTGCCGACAGAGACTGCCCTCTTCCGCCTTCATTGCACGAATCCATACATAGACTCGTGCGGCGAACCTTATCGATCGAGCTCAGCGAGACGCTTCGCAATGTCTGCCCTAAACGGGGCGAAGACATCGAGCACCAGCGCGTCCTCGTCGAGCGTCTGAATTCGATGCACGACGTTTTTTGGAACGAAGGCGAATTCGCCCGGCCCCATGGTGCGCACTTCGCCATCAATTTCCATGAGCATCTTGCCTTTGAGCATGATGGCGATCTGGTCATTCGGATGTGTGTGCGGCTCGGCTTTCAGTCCAGCCACCGCGCCGTGCAGACCGAGCATCAGGTCGCCGAGGATGATGCCCCGGCGCGTCATTCCCGCCGGTAGGGTCGGCCCCGCTTCATTGTCTTGAGTGATCTCATCCCATTTGTGAAAGTGCGACATCATCCGGCACTCCTTGTCCCTTTGTGCCGAGGCCGCAACGGCCATGCGTGCACACTGAAGACGTGATTGGATCGGGGCGTATGCTCGAACCGACGACCGGGCTTATATCTCGGATTCATAACCGAGGGATTTAGCTATCCGGCGCGCGGTATTCAATTGATGCTCGCGCGAGTTCTGCTCCGCAGCTTCCCGGTCCCCGTCGAGCATGGCTTGCAGGATACGGCGATGTTCCCGGCACGCCTCTGCGACACGTCCCGGCAGTTCAAGCGAAAGTGCGCGGAACTGCTCGCTCTGGTGGTAATACTGGAGCGCAAGGCTCTCGATGCGTGGCGATTGAGCGGCCTGGAAGATAATGTTGTGAAACTGGAAATTTCTGCGCAGCATGGCGCGGTGATCTTCGCTGGGTTTTTCCATTTCGTCGCACAAGGCGATGAGTTGTTTCTTCTGCGGGTCGCTGATGCGTCTGGTCGCGAGTCGCGCGCAAACCCCGGCCAGCGCGGCGCGAATGTAATAGACCTCGAGGACTTCTTCAACCGACAGCTTGCGCACGAACGCACCGCGATGTGGGATGTTTTCGACGAGCCCGATCGAAACGAGACGATTCAGCGCTTCGCGTATCGGCGTCCGGCTGACGCCCAAGCGCTTGGATAACAGCAGGGTGTTCAGCAAGACGCCGGGCTGCAGATCTCCGGAAAGGATTTCATCGCGCAGGGTTTCGAAAACGATGTCCTGCATGCTGCGATAAACGTCGCGGATCGAAGAACCATTCGCTCCCTTGGCAGAGTCGGCTTTGCTATTGACGTTCACACGGGAATCCCTCGGTTTGCAGACCATTTGATGAGCCAGCCAATTGGCGTCCAGCAGACTAGGTTTTTTTGGATACAATATACACGATACGAGCAGTCTCCGTTTTGTCAAGAAATATTTTCTTGCCGGCCTCAGGGAAGCGCCTTAAACGGCAACGGCCGAGGGAGCCGAGAGGAGGCTCGAAGTTTAGGTTGACAAGGAATATCCGGCTGTATATTGTACTTTGGATACAGCGATTCTTGCGGCGCGGCCGGCCTGTCAAGGCTCGTTTTAGCGCAAAGCCCGCTTGCTCAAGGACACAGACCGGCGCCAGTCCGGATGCGTCGTTACAAAATAATATTCAGGGACGATTTCTTCAAATGGCATCGATTGCAATCCGCGGCGTGCATAAGGCTTTTGGCCCGACGAAAGTCCTGCATGACGTCGACCTGGACGTTGCCGACGGCGAGTTCCTCGTTCTGGTTGGCCCCTCGGGATGCGGGAAATCGACGCTGCTGCGGATGATCGCCGGTCTTGAGGAAGTCAGCAGCGGCGACATCATCATCGGCGATCGGCTGGTGAACGATTTGCCGCCGATGGACAGGGACATCGCCATGGTGTTCCAGAACTACGCGCTCTACCCGCACATGACCGTGCGCGAGAACATGGCTTTCAGTCTTAAACTGCGCAAGGAAGCCAAAGCAACGGTAGCCAGAAAAGTGTCAGAGGCGGCGGAAATCCTCGATCTCACGGCCTACCTCGATCGCTATCCGCGCCAGCTCTCCGGCGGTCAGCGGCAGCGCGTGGCGATGGGTCGGGCGATCGTGCGCGACCCGCAGGTCTTTCTTTTCGACGAGCCCCTTTCCAACCTCGACGCCAAACTGCGCGTGCAAATGCGCGTCGAAATCAGGTCGCTGCACCAGCGGCTGCACGCCACATCGGTCTATGTCACCCACGACCAGATCGAAGCGATGACCATGGCCGACCGGATCGTCGTATTGAATGCAGGGCGCGTCGAACAAATCGGCTCGCCGCTGGAGTTGTACGACCATCCGGCCAATCTTTTTGTCGCCGGTTTCATCGGCTCGCCGGCGATGAACTTCGTGCGCGGTCAATTGCGCCGCAATGGCGATGCCGCCTGGCTCGAGGCGAGCGATGGAACGCATTTGCCGATCGCCGGCGCACACGAGGGACGCGACGGCCAGGAAGTCGTCTATAGTTTCCGGCCCGAGCACCTCACCCTGAGCACGGCCGACCACGGTGTGCCGGCCAGGATCCTGGTCATCGAACCGACCGGCGCCGACACGCATGTCTATTGCGAGTTCTGCGCCACGCAAATCTGCGCTGTTTTCGGCGAACGGCTTGCCAACAAGCCGGGCGAAACCCTCTGGCTGCAACCGAAGGTGGGCTTTGTCCACCTCTTCGACGCGGCAAGCGGGAAGGTACTGCAATAAAGAGCTTTTAAGGTTATTCAATCGACAGGGAGGAGATCGAGATGAAGTCATGGACCATCAAGCGCACAGTGTCTTCTGTGGCAACAGCAGCCGTGCTAACGCTGATGTCAGGCGGGGTAGGAATTGCGGCCGACGCCCCGGCCGGTTTTCCGACAGGGAATGTCACCATCGAAATCTGGTGGCACGAGTACGGCCCTTTCACAGCTTATGTGAAGGAGTTGATCGAAGCCTACAAGAAGGTTAGACCCAACGTGACCGTCAATCCGGTCATCATGTCCTCAGGGGATATCCAGCAGAAGGTCGCCGTCGGTTTCGCCACCGGCACCGGTCCGCACATCCTCGACCAGGACGCTTCCTTCTATGAACTCTATTACAACAAGGGCCTGCTCGAGCCACTCAACCTGAACGTCTTCGGCGTCAAGAGTTACGACGAACTGCTGGCCAAGTACACGCCGGGGGGGATCGCCGCCGGCACATTCGGTGGCAAGGTCTATGCCCTGCCCTATCAGGGCAATTCGATGAGCCTGTTCATCAGCAACAAGGCATTCAAGGAAGCGGGCCTCGACCCGGTCAAGAATGCGCCCAAGACCTGGGAAGACATGAAAGCGCTGGGGCCGAAACTGAAGAAGGTGCAGGGCAACCGCACGGTCCAGAAAGCCTTCGACTATCCCTATCACAGCCCGCGCTGGGAAATGCAGATGTTCCAGCCGCTGGTCGAGCAGTTCGGCGGCAAGCTCCTCAGCGACGACGGCAAGTCCGCGTCGGTCAACAGCCCCGAAGCGGTAAAGGCTCTGACGATGTGGCGCGACGTCACCAAGCTCACCGGCGATCCGAAAACCACCAAGAACACCTCGAGCAACCCGAACCAGGATTTCATCGACGGCCTGACCGCGATGTGGACGACCGGGCCGTGGGCGACCTCGCAAATCAGCCAGTCGGCGATCAAGGACGACTTCACCGTCGTCCCATGGCCGCAAGTCGATCCCGCGAAACCGCACACCATCGTCTATGGCTGGGCGTGGGGCGTGAACAAGGCCAAGCCGGATGCCGAAAAAGTCGCGGCCTGGGATTTTGTCCACTTCATGCTCGCCAAGCCTGACGAGTGGCTGGCCAAAGCGGCTTTCGTGCAACCGGTGAAGGGCGTGAACGAGACGGCCGTGGCCAAGAAGTTCCCGTTCTTCGATGTGCACATGAAGGATGTCGCGGTGGCAAGCTGGTATCTGCGCTCCGAATACTCGGCTGAGATCGGCCAGTCGGTCGGCCGCGCCATCGAGCGCGTGATCTATGACGGCGCCGATCCCAAGGCCTCGCTCGACCAGGCGCAAGGCGAAGTGGAAAAGGTCTTCAAGAAGTAGAAAACGCGGAAGCGCGGCGCCGCTTGGCGGCGCCGTGTTTGTTTCTATATTCGCGGCGAACGATGCCAGGCATCGCTCGCTATACCACGGAGGAAGTTTGCATGTCGGCAAGCGCTTGCGCACCGGGACCGGCAGTCAAGCGGGTAAGGCCGCTTAGCCTCGCGTCGAAGCAGGCGATGTTCGCCTACGCGATCATTTTCCCGACCTTGGCGATACTCCTCGTCTTCCGCTTTCTGCCGATGCTGCAGGCCTTCTACCTCAGCCTGACGCAATACGATCTCGTGCATCCGCCAAAATTCATCGGCTTCGCGAACTTCGTCGACCTCGTGCAGGATCCGCTTTTTCTGAAATCGGCGCGCGTGTCGCTGACTTACGTGCTGTTCAGCGTCGTGCCGGTGCTGCCGCTTTCGCTCGGCCTCGCAGTGCTGTTCAACCGCAGCCTGTGGCTCAAGAACCTGCTGCGCTCGGCGATCTTCATGCCGGTCGTCATGCCGGCGGTGGTCATGGCCGTGGTCTGGACCTTCATGTATCAGCAGGATGGCGTCATCAACACCATCCTCGGCTGGCTCGGCATCGACCCGATCGCCTGGCTGCGTAGCAGCGCATCCGCCTTGTGGGCCGTCATCCTGATCGGCATCTGGCGCGCCACACCGTATTACATGATCATCTTCCTTGCCGGCCTGCAGGCCATTCCCGCCGACTACTATGACGCGGCGAAAATGGACGGCGCCGGCCGCTGGGCGAGCTTCTGGAATATCACCCTGCCGCTGCTCAAGCCGACCACGCTGCTCGTCGTAGTGATGAACGTGATCGTCGCGATGAAGGTTTTCGCCGTGCCGTTGATCATGACCGGCGGCGGGCCCGGCGACGCGACGCGGGTGCTGCCGCTGTTCATTTACCAGACGGCATTCGAATTCTTCGATATGGGCCGAGCCGCCGCAATGAGCGTTTTCCTCTTTGTCGGCGTCATGCTTTTCTCGTTCATTCAGGTCCGCCTGTTTACGCGCGGCGAGGAATTGCGATGAACGCACTCGGCGTAACTGCCCCACAAGGCCAACGCACATCACCGACGCGCAGCCGGGTGGCCCGGATCGTGAAGCGGCGCGGGACCATCGTGGTCTTCTGCGCGCTGGTCGCCATCGCTCTCGCCGTGCTCCTGCCTTTCTATTGGATGTTCTCGTCGTCGCTGCGGACGATGGACCATATGTTCAGCCTGCCGATCCAGTGGATCCCTGATCCGGTGAACTGGCAATCGTATGCTTTGGCTTGGCAGGCACAGGATTTCACCCGTTATTTTTTCAACAGCGGCATCGTCGCCATCGCCATCACCATCGGCAACGTGATTCTCTGTTCGCTTGCCGGCTACAGCCTGACGAAATTCCAATACCGGGGCCGCGGCCTGATGTTCGTCCTGATCCTCTCCACCATGATGCTGCCGCTCGAAGTGACCATGGTGCCGCTGTTCCTGATCGTCAAGGAACTCGGCTGGCAAAACAGTTACCAGGGACTGATCGTGCCTTTCCTGGTCGATGGCTTCGGCGTATTCCTGATGCGCCAGTACATGCTGAGCATCCCGAAAGACCTGATCGACTCGGCGCGCATCGACGGCGCTTCCGAACTGCGCATCTTCTGGATGATCGTCATGCCGCTGTGCAAGCCCGCGCTCGTCGCGCTCGCCGTGTTCACCTTCCGCGAAGCATGGGACATGTACATCTGGCCGCTGATCATCATCACCAAGGATTCGCTGCGTACCCTGCCGCTCGGCATTTCGTTGTTCATGAGCAGCTACGGCACGTTCTGGGATCAGCTGATGGCCATCGCCGTGCTCGGCACGCTGCCGATGATTCTCCTCTTCTTCTTCCTGCAGCGTGCCTTCATCCAGGGCATCGCTGCAACCGGCCTCAAGGAATAACATGAGCGAAACCATGCGCGCCGTCGTCATCGCCAACTACGGCGGATCGCTGACCGTCGCCGAGCGGCCGGTGCCGCAGCCGGCGCCTGGCGAAGTGCTGATCAAGGTGCGCGCGAGCGGCCTGTGCAGCACCGATCTGCATCTCTTGTCAGGGCGCCAGCCGCTCGGGACCTTGCCGCGCATCCTCGGCCACGAACTGGCCGGCGACATCGTCGAACTGGGTGCAGGCGTGAGCCGCTGGCGCAGCGGCGACCGCGTCACGGCCGCCGTCGACGTCACGTGCGGCCGCTGCCGTTTCTGCCTGGCCGGCGAAACGCAACTGTGCCGCGCGATGCAGCGCATCGGCTTCGAGCGCGACGGCGGCCATGCCGAGTACGTCGCCGTACCGGCGGCGAATCTCGTCGCGCTCCCCGCCGAGATCTCCTACGAGGCGGCGGCCATCCTGCCCGATGCGGTCGCCTGCATGTACCACAGCCTGATCGGCAAGGCCCGGGTCGGTATCGGCCAGCGCATCCTGATCCTCGGTGTCGGCGGTCTCGGAATCCACGGCGTGCAGATCGCCCGAAGCGCGGGCGCGCAGGTCATGGCCACGAGCCGCCAGCCGCAGCGGCTGGCGCTCGCCGAAAAATACGGCGCGATCGCGGTCAACACCGCCGATCAGCCGCTCGCCGCCGCGGTTGCCGAATTCACCCACGGCGAGGGCGTCGACCTCGTGGTCGACAACATCGGCACGCGCGCCAGCGTTCGCGAAGGCATCGCGCTGCTGCGGCCGGGCGGCAAGTTTCTGGTCGTCGCCTATCTTGATGAAAGTTTCGAAGTCCCGTCGATCCCGCTGTTCAAGACCGAGCTCGAGATCATCGGTTGCCGCGGCAGCACCAAGCAGGACCTGATCGATGTCGTCGGCCTGGTGCAGAGCGGCCAGGTGAGCCCGGTGCTCGGTGCGTCCTACCCGCTTGCCCAGATTGGCGAAGCCGCCGCGCGACTCGAATCAGGCGACCTGATCGGTCGCATCTGGCTGTCGCGCGAGTAAATATCGGCCGCGCGCCGACGACAAATTGAAACGAATCGACCGTGAAAGGAAATGAAGATGTCCGTGCCTGAAACGATGAAAGCGCTAGTTCTGACTTCGCCTGGGGAATTCGAAATTCAGCAAGTTCCAGTTCCCGTGCCCGGCGCCGCGGAAGTTCTCTGCAAAATACGCGCGGTGGCCATCTGCGGCAGCGACCCTGAAATCATTCGCGGGGGACTCGCCGGCATCTGGCCGCCTGCCTATCCGTTCACCCCGGGCCACGAATGGTCTGGCGAAGTCGTCCAGGTCGGACCCGAGGCGAGTGGTTTCGCGGTCGGCGACCGCGTTGCCGGCGAAGCGCACAAGGGCTGTGGCCATTGCCGCAACTGCCTTGCCGGACGCTACACCATATGCCTCAATTACGGTCGCGCCGAAAGCGGCCACCGCCACTACGGCTTCATCACGCCGGGCGCTTACGCGCAATACAACGTCTATTCGATCAAGAGCGTCAAGAAATTGCCGGCCAAGGTGAGCTTCCGGGAAGGCGCCCTGGTGGACACCGCCGGCGTGACGCTGCACGGCATGGAACTCTCGGGAATTACGGCGGGCGGCACGGTGGTCGTCATCGGCCCCGGACCGATCGGCCTCATCGCCATGCGTTTCGCCCGAATCCTCGGCGCCGCCAAGGTGATCATGGTCGGCCGCGGCTCGCGGCTGCAAACGGCGGTGAAGCTGGGTGCCGATCTCGCGATCAATTTCGAGCAGGAAGATCCGGTCGAGGCAGTGCGCCGCGCCACCGATGGCGAAGGGGTCGACGAGGCTTTCGAGTGCTCAGGCGCCGAAGGCACTTTCGCGCAGGCCGTGCGCATGGTGCGCAAGGGCGGCAGCGTTGCTCTGCTCGGCGTTCCGCCGGACACAGTCGAAGAAAAACTGCCGTACAAATACATCGTGCATAACGAAATCGCCATTTATGGCTCGCGCGCCAATCCGAACGTCTCTTGGAAGATCATCGAAGCGATCGCCGCCGGACGTCTGGTGGTCAGCGACCTGATCAGCCACGTTTTCCCGCTCGATGATTTCGCGCAGGCCCTTTCCACTTTCGTCGAACGCAAGGACGGTGCGGTCAAGGTGGTGATCGAGCCGAACGGGCCGGAAGTGGGGCGTCGCTAGGCATGTTGCCGCAGCGGTGATCGATGGAGGGAGGTGTCGGAGTGAACGCGGAAACCTACATTTACGTTGGCACCTATACCGAGCCGATTCTTTTCGGCACCGGCAATATCCTCGAAGGCAAGGGCCAAGGCATCTACCGTTATCGCCTTGATCGCACCACCGGCGTGCTCGAAGCGGCCGGCGTCACGACCGGCGTGGTCAATCCCTCGTATCTGGCTTTCAATCCGACGCGGCGCTTCCTCTATGCGGTCAATGAACTGAAGACCTGGCAGGACAGGCCCACCGGAACGGTCAGCGCTTTCGCCGTCGATGCGGCGTCGGGCGCGCTGACTTTCCTCAATCGACAGATGACTCACGGCACCGATCCCTGCCATGTCGAAGTCGCCGGCGATGGCCGCCATATATTTGTCGCCAACTTCATGAGCGGCAGTGTCTGTGTCTTGCCGGTCAAGGCCGACGGCAGGCTCGCGCCAGCCAGCGACTTCATCCAGCATCAGGGGGCCAGCATCGATCCGAATCGGCAGCGCGGGCCACACGCGCATTCGGTGATTTTCGCTCCGGGCGAACGTTTCGCCTTTGTTCCCGACCTGGGGCTCGACAAGCTCGCCGCCTATGTTGTCGACCCGCTGCGCGGCAAACTCGAACGGCATGAACGCCCGTGGTTCAAGGCGACGCCCGGCGCCGGTCCGCGCCACCTGGCTTTCCGGCCCGATGGTCGCTACGCCTACCTGATCAATGAATTGGCCTCGACGCTGACCGCCCTGGCCTATGATGGCGTGAACGGTACTTTCCGCGAGTTGCAGACCGTGCCGACGCTGCCGGCCGATTTCGCCGCCGCAAGCACCTGCGCTGATGTGCACGTCTCGCCCTGCGGCGGTTTCGTCTACGCCTCGAACCGCGGCCACGACAGCATCGTCGTCTACCGCATCGCGCGCGACAGCGGCCTGCTCAGCCTGCTCGGCCATGTTGCGACACAGGGCAAGACGCCGCGCAATTTCGCACTGGATCCGGCCGGAGACTTCCTGCTTGCGGCCAATCAGGATAGCGACACGATCGTCTCTTTCCGTATCAAGGACGGGGCGCTCGAAGCCACCGGACAGGTCACGACGGTGCCGACCCCGGTTTGCATCAGATTCTGGTCCGCCGTCTAGGGCTGCACGAGACAGCTTGCGGATTTCTTAATGGCCGGCAGCGAGCCCGATGATGGTCTCGAAGCCGCCCCAGAACATGCGCTTGCCATCGAAAGGCATCTTCGAGGGGTCCATTGATTCCTTGAGTTGCGGGTCCTCCATGACCGCCTTGCCGATGCGGTCGCGGTCCGCCTTGCTCTGGTACACGACCCACGCCAGTGCGATCACTTCGCCGTCCTGGAGTTGAACGGCTTGCGGAAACGACGTGACCTTCCCGGGCTGCGCGTCGTCGCTGATCGAGTCGGAATAATAGAGCGCGCCGTAGCGCAGGTGCGCCTTGCCCCATTCCTCGGACATACGCTTGTAGGTATCGAGCTGGGCCCGGGGAACGGGAATCACGATGGCGTCGATGTAGGGTGACATAGGAACCTCCTTGGGAAAGGCCATTCGACCGGTCGTGCCCGCCCCCGTTCCACTCCCGCAGCGGCGTTGGTCGGTACCCGACAATGCGGCGAACTCGCGTCGCCGAGCGGGTGATTATCTAGGGCGGTGCCAGGCGTCTATAAGGCGGGGAACTTGACAAGTCCTTATAGAGGAACGCGGCTGCCTGTTGGACGTAGGGGATGGCGCGGGCAAAAGTTTCAAGGTCGTGTTCGATCTTCTCGTCGCGCACACAGCCTTCGATGAATACGAGTCGCCCTTGGACAGTTACCCAAAGCGTTGAATTCTTGAACGGGTTTCGTTTGCGTAGCGCTGCCCGAAAGTTCTGAGCAATTTCCCGATCGTAGGCGTAGGCGTTTGGCTTCTTGCATTTTCCGGCGAGCCAGCACGACGTCCCTCTTTCGGCGCGATGGTGACTTTGCGCATTGCGCTCTGCTGCTGTAACAAAGGGGCCCGCCGGTACTGGGCAGCCGGCGATTGCATTGGAAATCTGGAAGAACGGGTCATTAAACCAGTTGCGGAGCTCGGAGCCCGACTCGGCGTCGCTACGGATGGGCACCACGAAGATGCAGAAGAAGAGAGCAATGCGACACACGGCGCGCAAACGAAATCTCCAACGGCCTTTGGGCCAAGACCGCGGCACTCAAGCCGCGGCGCTCGAGCCCACTTTATAGCATATGCTTTTCCTGCGCCTGGCGCATCTCGCGCTTGTTGATCTTGCCGACGCTGGTCTTGATCAGGGCGTCGATAAATCGCACCTGCAAGAGCACGCTGTGTCGCGAGATCTTGGTGCTTTCGACGAGTTGCGCAGCGAAGTTGCGGATCGCGTGCTCGGTCACGTGCCCGACGAATTCGGGTTTGAGCACCACCAGCGCGAGCGGACGCTCGCCCCATTTTTCGTCGGCAACTCCGATCACCGCGACTTCATGAACGGCTTCGTGCCGCGCGACCACATCCTCAAGTTGGAGCGATGAAGTCCACTCACCGGCAGTCTTGATCACGTCCCGGATCCGGTCGGTAATCTTCACGTAGCCGCGCGCGTCGATATTGCCGATATCCTGGGTATGCAAGTAGCCGCCCGCCCACAACTCCTCGGACGCCTCCGGCGCATCGAGATAGCCCTGGGTCAGCCACGGGGTACGCACCACGACCTCGCCGCTCGCCTTGCCATCGTGCGCGACGTCCGCCATCTCGGTACTGACGATGCGCAGGTCGACGAGCGGCAGCGGCAAACCGGTCTTGCAACGCAGCGTGGTCTGCTCGTCAAGCGAACTTTGCATATCGTCGCGGGTCAGGTGAGCGACCGACAGCACCGGGCAGGTCTCCGACATGCCGTAACCGGTGAGCACATCGATGCCGCGCTTGAGCGAAGCCTTGGCCAGAGCCGGCGACATCGCCGAGCCGCCGATCAGCACTTTCCAGCGGCTCAAGTCGATGCCGTCGATGCTCGGGTGGCTGAGCAGCATCTGCATGATCGACGGAACGCAATGCGAGAAAGTGACTTTCTCCTGATCGATCAGCTGCAGCAGCGTTCCGGGCAGATAACGGCCGGGGTACACCTGTTTGAGGCCGAGAAGCGTGGCGACGTAGGGGAAGCCCCAGGCATGCACGTGAAACATCGGCGTGATCGGCATATAGACGTCTTCGCGGTGCAGCCGGCCGTTGGCCGCCGCGCTGCCGACGCAGGTCGCCACGCCGAGCGTATGCAGCACCAGCTGGCGATGGCTGAAATACACGCCCTTGGGCAGCCCCGTCGTCCCGGTCGTATAGAACACCGTCGCCTGCGCGTTTTCGTCAAAGTCCGGGAAAGCGAAATCCGCATCGCCGCCGGCCAGCAAGGCCTCGTATTCGGCGGCGAAGCTGACCGGGCTGTCGATAGCCGTTTGCTCGTCGTCGAGCAGTACGAAATGCTTGACGCTTTCGAGGCGTGCGGCGATCGGTGCGAGCAGCGCGAAGAATTCGCGATTGACGAGCAGCACATCGGCCCTGGCGTGGTTGAGCGTGAACAGGATCTGCTCGGCATTGAGGCGCACATTGACCGTCTGCAGCACGGCGCCCATCATCGGCACGGCGAAAAAGCACTCGAGATAGCGGTGACTGTCCCAGTCCATGATGGCCACGGTTTCGCCCGCTTCGACGCCGAGTGCGGAGAGACCGCCGGCCAGCCGGCCAATGCGCTCGCGCAGCGTGCGATAGGAGTAGCGGAGCTTGCCCTGGTAGGTAATCTCCTGATCCGGAGCCACCGCCAGCGGGGTATGCAGGAGCTGCTTGATGAGCAGCGGGTAAGTGTAAGCGGACGGCGTCGTCTCGATGATTTTCACGGGCATGGCAGGTCTCGGCGTCGGGGGATCGGAGGCGACATCTTAACCGCACACTCGCCAAGAAGCACGTGCCGTGGCGACCCGATACTCAAACCGGCAGCGCCGTCTTGTCTACTACGCGGCGCAGGACGAAGCTCGAATGCACGCCGGTCACGCCCTGAATGCGCGTAATGCGGTTGAGCAGCAGTTCCTGGAAAGCATCCATGTCGCGGACGACGACCTTGATCTGGTAATCGGCGTCCTGCCCTGTCACCAGCAGGCATTCGAGGACCTCGGAGATCTTGCAGATCTCCTTTTCGAAATGCTCGAAGCGCTCGGGCGTGTGTTTGTCCATCGAAATGTAGATCAGGGCCATCAACGTATAGCCGAGCGCCTTGGCATTGAGCAGCGCCCGGTAGCCTGTAACGACGCCTGCTTCCTCGAGCGCGCGCACGCGCCGCAGGCACGGCGACGGCGACAGGCCGATGCGGTCGGCAAGGTCCTGGTTGCTGATGCGTCCGTCATCCTGGAGCACCTGCAGAATCCGCCGGTCGAAGCGATCCATTCCCATGATATTTCTTCCATTTGGCGATAACGGCAATATCCTTTCACATAATTGCCGTAGTGCGCAATACCCTGCCGTTTCAAGCGTGCGAAGAACGACAAAACGCAAGCACCTGCCGCGCCGCTTTGGCTATGATTCTTACAACAGGCTGCGGCCGATTTCCAGGAGTTTGTCATCATGTTGAAAGTACCCGCCACCAAGTATGCGGCTTTCCCGCCGGTCAAGATCAGCGATCGCCAATGGCCGGGCCGGGTCATCACCAAGGCGCCGATCTGGATGAGCACCGATCTGCGCGACGGCAATCAGGCGCTATTCGAACCGATGAATGCCGAGCGCAAGATGCGTATGTTCAAGACACTGTGCGCGATCGGTTTCAAGGAAATCGAGATCGCTTTTCCGTCGGCATCGCAAACCGAATTCGATTTCGTTCGCAAGCTGATCAAGGAACAGCACATTCCGGACGACGTCACCATCGAAGTCCTCGCGCCGGCGCGCGAACACTTGATCCGCCGCACCTTCGAGGCGGTCAAGGGCGCTCGCCGCGTCATCGTGCATATCTACAACGCGACGTCCAAGCCGTTCCGCGAAATCGTTTTCGGCATGAGCAAGACCGAGGTCGTCAATATGGCCGTCGCCGCGGTCAAGCTCGTCAAGGAGCTCTGCGAACAGAACCCGCAAACCGAATGGGTACTCGAGTACAGCCCCGAGAATTTCACCGCGACCGAACTCGACTTCGCCCTCGAGGTATGCACCGCAGTCACTGCAGCCTGGGGTGCGACACCCGAGAAGAAGATCATTCTTAATCTTCCAACGACCGTCGAAATGGCGACCCCCAATGTCTATGCCGACCAGATCGAGTGGATGCACCGCAATCTGCCGCGGCGCGACAGCATCATCATCAGCCTGCACCCCCACAACGACCGCGGGACGGCGGTCGCCGCCGCCGAACTGGCCCTGATGGCCGGCGCCGACCGCGTCGAAGGCTGCCTGTTCGGCAACGGCGAGCGCACCGGCAACGTCGACCTCGTCACTCTGGCGCTCAATCTCTATACCCAGGGCGTGGCGCCCAATCTCGACTTCTCGGACATCAACGGAGTCGCGCGCAACTATGAGCACTGCACGCAGATGCCGATCCACCCGCGCCATCCCTATGTCGGCGACCTGGTGTTCACCGCTTTCTCGGGTTCGCACCAGGACGCGATCAAGAAGGGCTTCTCGGTGCAAGAAAGCGACGCGCCCTGGAATCTGCCTTACCTGCCGATCGACCCGGCCGATCTCGGTCGCAGTTACGATTCGGTGATCCGCATCAATAGTCAGTCGGGCAAAGGCGGCGTCGCCTATCTGCTCGAGACCGAATACGACGTGGTCATGCCGCGCCGCTTGCAGGTCGAATTTTCCGGCGAGGTGCAGCGTTATACCGACAAGCACGGCGGCGAGATGGAAGCCGCCGATATCTACAAGCTTTTTTCGCAAACCTATCTCGATACCGCGAGCCCCGTCCGCTACGTCGAACACCACCTCTTCGAAGATGGAAAGATGCAGGGCATTCGCCTGGCGGTGGAGATGAACGGCGAAAGTCACATGCTGATCGGCGAAGGCAACGGCCCGATCGATGCCGCCGTCCATGCGCTGCGCAAGCTTGGCGTCACGCTGCAGGTGCGCAGCTATGAAGAGCGTTCGATGGGCAAGGGCGGTGACGCCAAAGCCTGTGCCTTCATGGAAGTCACGCAGACCGGCAACGATCGCGAATGCTATGGCGTGGGCATGGATGCAAATATCGTCACGGCGTCGATCAAGGCGCTGATGAGCGGCGTCAATCGGCTGAGCGCGAGCGCAACGGCGGTCAAGGCGGCTTGAGCCGCGATGCGATCAACGCTGGGCGCGTTGCGGCAACGTGGTAGAATCGCTGCCTCTGAACGCGCCCATCTGATTGATCTGCAATATGTTCTCCGGAATCATCGCCGCCGTTGGCCGTATCTGTGAACTGACCCCGCGAAACGACGGAACGCCGACCGTTCGCCTGAGCATCGACGCCGGACGCCTTGCTCTTGACGACGTGGCGCTCGGCGATTCGATCGCCTGCAACGGCGTCTGCCTGACCGTCGTCGATCGCCAGGATCAGCGTTTTTTTGTCGACGTCTCGCCGGAAACGCTGTCGTGCACGGTCGGGCTGGACGCCCCCGGCCCGGTCAATCTCGAAAAGGCGCTGCGTCTGGCTGATCGCCTGGGCGGCCATCTGGTCGCCGGGCACGTTGACGGCGTCGGCGAAGTGCTGCGCTTCGACCCCGTAGGCGACAATCGCTTGCTCGAAATCCGCGCGCCGCAGGAACTCACGCGCTACATTGCGCGCAAGGGGTCGATTACCGTCGACGGCGTCAGCCTGACCACCAATTCAGTGCGCAGCGCGTGCTTCGCCATCAATCTGATTCCGCACACCCTGGCCGCGACAACGCTTGGCGGCCTGCAGCCGGGCAGTCGGGTGAACCTCGAAATCGACCTGATCGCCCGCTATGTCGAGCGCATGCTCAATCCCGACCCTATAGAGGCTCACTAAATGGCACCGTTAAGCACTTCGCCGTCGATTTCGCCGATCGAGGAAATCATTGCTGAACTGGCCGCCGGACGCATGGTCATCCTGGTCGATGAGGAGGACCGGGAGAACGAGGGCGACCTCGTCCTCGCCGCCGAGCACGTCACGCCCGAAGCGATCAACTTCATGGTCAAGAACGCGCGCGGCCTGGTTTGCCTGACCCTGACCGAGGCGCGGTGCAAGCAGCTCGGGCTCACGCAGATGGCCCGCGACAACAAGAGTGCGTACAACACCGCTTTCACCATTTCGATCGAAGCCGCCGAAGGCGTCACCACCGGCATCTCGGCGCCCGACCGCGCACGCACCGTGCAGGCGGCGGTCGCCGTCAATGCCAGGCCGGAAGACATCGTGCAGCCTGGGCATATCTTTCCGATCATGGCCAAGGAGGGCGGCGTGCTGGTGCGCGCCGGGCACACCGAAGCCGGCTGCGACCTGGCGCAGATGGCCGGCTGCCAGCCGACGGCGGTGATCTGCGAAATCCTCAAGGACGATGGCGCCATGGCCCGCCTGCCCGATCTCGTCGAGTTCGCCAGGGAACATCACTTGAAGATCGGCACGGTCGCCGACCTCATCGCTTACCGCAGCCGGACTGAAACGCTGGTCGAGCGCGCGTTCTCGAAGCAGGTCCATTCGGTGCACGGCGAATTCACCCTGCACGCCTATACCGACCGCACATCGAATGAAGTCCATCTGGCGCTCAGCAAAGGCGAAATTCGCCCGGACCGTGAAGTCCTGGTGCGCGTGCATGAACCGCTCTCGGTACTCGACTTCCTCGACTCCGATTCTGATCGCCATACTTTTTCACTCGATCTCGCGCAGCAGGTGCTGGGGCGCGCCGAAGTCGGCGTCATCGTCCTGCTGCGGCGCCCGGAAACGGGCCAGGATATTCTCGCCGCGCTGAGCGGGCCAAAGACGGCCCAGCGCCCGGCAACCAAGTGGGATCCGCGCCTTTACGGCATCGGCGCGCAGATCCTGCGCGACCTCGGCGTGCGCCAGATGAAACTGCTCGCCAGTCCACGGCGCATGCCGAGCATGACTGGTTTTGATCTCGAAGTGACCGGCTACATCGCCACGCCGGCCGAACTCGAATAGCGATTCAATCGGAAAGCCCGACATGGCCCATTACGAAGATATTTACGAGTACCCGAGTTCGCTGGACGGCCAGGGCCTGCGCATCGGCATCGTCATGAGCCGCTTCAATCCGGAGATCGGTGAAGGCCTGCTCGCGGCCTGTGTCGCCGAACTCAAGCGACTCGGCGTCGCTGAAGGCGACATCGAAATTGCCACGGCGCCCGGCGCACTGGAAATTCCGCTGGCGCTGCAAACGATGGCCAACAGCGGCCGCTTTCAGGCGCTGATCGCACTCGGCGCGGTCATCCGCGGCGAGACCTACCATTTCGAAGTGGTTTCCAACGACTCGTGCCGCGCCGTAATGGAAGTGCAGCTCGATACCGGCGTCCCCGTCGCCAACGGCATCCTGACCTGTGAGAGCGAAGCCCAGGCGCTGGCCCGCACACAACAGAAAGGTTCGGACTGCGCCCGCGCGGCGGTTGAAATGAGCGGCTTGCTGCACGCTATCGGAGAAAGAGTTTCATGAGCGACAAGATCGCAGTGCCCGTGGACGCTGCCGCCAAACCTTCCGTCAAGGCGCCGTCCAAATCGCCGCGCCGCCGGGCGCGCGAATTCGCACTACAGGGGCTTTATCAGTGGCAAGTGAGCGGTAATGACGAAGCGGCTATCGAAGCCCATTTGCGCGACAGTGCCGGGTTCGACAAGGCCGACCGCGAGTTTTTCGTCGGTCTGCTGCGCGGGGTGCTGGCCCAGCACGCCAGTTTGCGGGAACAGCTGCAGGTGCATCTCGACCGGCCGTTTGCCGAGTTGTCACCGGTCGAGGCCAGCGTCCTGCTCGCCGGCGCTTACGAATTCGTAAACCACCCGCAGACGCCCTACCGCGTGATCATCAACGAGGCGATCGAGCTGGCCAAAGGCTTTGGCGGCACCGACGGCCACAAGTATGTCAATGGCGTTCTCGACAAACTGGCCGGCAAGCTGCGCCCGATCGAAGTCGAAGCCAAGCGCGCGGCGCGCAAAGCCTGAACGCTTGCAACACGGGGCGCGGAGTGCCACTTTCGGAATTCGACCTGATCGCGCGCTATTTCGCGCGCCCGACGCCGCAGGCGGTGCTCGGGCCCGGCGATGACTGCGCGCTGCTCGCGCCGTCGCCGGGCATGGAGCTGGCGGTCACCACCGACATGCTGGTCAGCGGCACCCATTTTTTGCCCGACACCGATCCCTTCCAGTTGGGCTGGAAAAGCCTTGCCGTGAACCTCTCTGATCTTGCCGCGATGGGGGCGCAGCCGCGCTGGGTCTTGCTCGCCGGCAGCCTGCCGGAGGCCGACGAAGCCTGGCTGGGCGCATTCGCCGACGGCCTGTTCGCTTGTGCCGAGCGCTACTCGGTCAATCTCGTCGGTGGCGATACGACGCGCGGACCACTCAACCTGTGCATCACGGCACTTGGCGAAGTGCCGCCCGGGACGGCGTTGCGCCGTGATGCGGCGCAAGCCGGCGACGATCTGTGGATCTCCGGCCGGCCAGGTCTTGCGGCCTTGGGTCTCGCACATCTGCAGGGCCGCACGCGCTTGCCCGAGGCACTCGCCGCGCCGTGCATCGTGGCTTTGCAACAACCATCGCCGCGCGTCGAACTCGGACTGCAACTGCGCGTGCGCAAACTCGCCAACGCGGCGATCGACGTTTCCGACGGCCTCCTCGCCGATCTCGGACACATTGCCGAGCGCTCGGGTCTTGCTGCCGAAGTCGGCGAAGCGCTGTTGCCGGATCTGCCCGCCGGCGCCGACCCACTGCGCGCGCGGCAGGCGCAGCTGGCTGGTGGCGACGATTACGAATTGCTGTTCACTGCCTTGCCCGGCAAGCGCGATGAAATCGCCGCACTCGCGCTGGCGCTCGAACTGCCGCTGACGCGCATCGGCCGTATGATTGTAGGCCGTGGCGTTCATCTACTCGATGCCGACGGGAAAGACCGGAAATGTACCATTACGGGATTTGATCATTTTGCTTAAGATCCGCACTAAACCACCGTCCCTGCGTTTTCTCTTTTCGCACCCGGCGCACCTCATCGCTTGCGGCTTCGGCAGCGGACTGTCGCCTTTCGCGCCGGGCACTGCGGGAACGCTCTTCGCTTGGGCGACCTTCCCGCTCATGCGGCCGTGGCTGAGCGACTTCGAACTGCTCGCCCTACTGCTCGCCTGCTTCGTCGCCGGCGTGTTCGCGGCGCAGCGCACCGGCGCCGATCTCGGCGTCGTCGATCACGGCAGCATCGTCTGGGACGAAATCGTGCCGTTCTGGCTGGTGCTGGTCTTCTGCCCGCCCGGCTGGCTGTGGCAGGGCGCGGCGTTTCTGTGGTTCCGTTTTTTCGACATTACCAAGCCGCAGCCGGCGCGCTACTTTGACGAAAAGGTAAAGAACGGTTTCGGCGTGATGGCTGATGATGTCGTCGCCGGCGCTTATACCCTGCTCGTTTTGGCGCTCATGCGTTTCGTCCTGCCATGAGCGTCAATCAAAAAGCGCTCGAAGCGCTGGCCGCCGATGTCGGCGCCCTTCTGCTCGCCAACGGCCAGAAACTCGCCACCGCCGAATCGTGCACCGGCGGCTGGGTGGCGCAGTGCCTGACGTCGATTGCCGGTAGTTCGGCCTGGTTCGAGCGCGGCTTCGTCACCTACGCCGACCAGGCCAAGCGCGAAATGCTCGGGGTCGGGGACGACACGCTGGCGGCGCACGGCGCGGTCAGCGAAGCGACGGCCGCCGCCATGGCCGGCGGCGCTCTGCGCCACAGTCAGGCCGACTGGGCGTTGGCGGTCACGGGCGTGGCCGGGCCGAGCGGCGGATCGGCGGAGAAGCCGGTCGGCACCGTCTGTTTCGCCTGGGCCGGACCCGGCGGCCGGATCGACACGGAAACCCGCCATTTTCAAGGCGATCGCGAGCACGTTCGGGCGCAGTCCGTAGCCCGCGCGTTGAACGGTCTGCTTGAACGCGCGGCGCATTTGCGCGTCTGAGCCAGAGCATGCAATTGTAATATTCGCCTTTTCTTCAATACTGTATATAATCACAGTACTTGCTCACGGCGTAACGCACCGGCTGCGCGCCATCGAACATGAGATAATTCCCGTCAATCAGGACAAAGGACACGCAATGGACGACAACAAGACGAAAGCACTGGCAGCGGCGCTGGCCCAGATCGAAAAGCAGTTCGGCAAGGGTTCGATCATGAAGATGGGCGACGGCAGCGTCTATAATGACATTCAGGTTGTTTCCACCGGCTCGCTCGGGCTCGACATCGCGCTCGGCATCGGCGGCTTGCCACGCGGTCGCGTCGTCGAAGTCTACGGTCCGGAGTCCTCGGGCAAGACGACGCTGGCCCTTCAGGTGATCGCCGAAATGCAGAAGCTCGGCGGCACGGCCGCTTTCATCGACGCCGAACACGCCCTCGACCCGACCTATGCGCAGAAGCTTGGGGTCAATCTCGACGAACTTCTGATTTCGCAGCCGGACACGGGCGAGCAGGCGCTCGAAATCACCGACATGTTGGTGCGTTCGGCGAGCGTCGATGTGGTTGTCGTCGATTCGGTCGCGGCACTGGTGCCAAAAGCCGAAATCGAAGGCGAGATGGGCGATTCGCTGCCCGGCCTGCAAGCCCGGCTGATGAGCCAGGCGCTGCGCAAGCTGACCGCCAACATCAACCGGACAAACACCCTGGTGATCTTCATCAATCAGATTCGCATGAAGATCGGCGTCATGTTCGGCAGCCCTGAAACGACGACCGGCGGCAACGCGCTCAAATTCTACGCGTCGGTGCGACTCGATATCCGCCGCATCGGCAGCATCAAGAAGGGCGACGAGGTAGTCGGCAACGAAACCCGCGTCAAGGTCGTCAAGAACAAGGTCGCTCCGCCGTTCCGCGAAGCCATTTTCGACATCCTTTACGGTGAGGGCACCTCGCGCGAAGGCGAAATCATTGAACTTGGCGTCATCCACAAGCTGGTCGAAAAATCGGGTTCGTGGTACGCCTACAAGGGCGACAAGATTGGCCAGGGCAAAGACAACGCGCGCGAATACCTGAAGGCCAACCCAGCAATTGCCGAGGAGATCGAGGCGAAGATTCGAGACGCGGTCAACGTGCCTTCGCCGCAGGCGCTCAATGCGGTCGCCGGATAAACCCAATCTGCAGCGATGAGCGCGACGCTGCGCGAGCGCGCTTTGCGCCTCCTGGCACGCCGCGAACATGCGCGCGCCGAGATTGCACGCAAACTCGCGCCGCACGCCGAGTCGGCGGAAGAACTCGCCGCGCTGCTCGACGACTTGAGCGCGCGGCAGCTGCTCTCCGACGAGCGTTATGTCGAGATGCGCATGCATGCGCGCGGCGCCCGCTTCGGCGATGCCCTGCTGGCGCAGGAACTGCGCCAGCAGGGCGTTTCAGACGAACTTGTGACGACCGCCTTGGCGACGGGAGAGGATGAACTGGCGCGGGCGCGCCAGGTCTGGCAAAAGAAATTTGGCGACGCGCAGCGGGTCGCCGACAAGGAGGTGCGGGCACGCCAGACGCGCTTCTTGCTCAGCCGGGGATTTTCCGGGGAAACGATACGCCGCGTCCTGCGCGGCGACTTTGAAGACGATTGAATGCCAACCGATACCGGTGTCAAGAAAACTCGCAGCACCCTGTCCACGCACAACCTGAAAAAACGTTACAAGAAACGCACGGTCGTGCAGGACGTGTCCGTCGAAGTCGGCAGCGGCGAAGTGGTCGGGTTGCTCGGTCCGAACGGTGCCGGCAAAACGACGGTCTTCTACATGGTCGTTGGTCTGGTGGCCTGCGAAGGGGGCGATGTTCACATCGATGACCGGAAGATCACGCATCTGCCCATCCACCAGCGGGCAAAACTGGGGGTCTCCTATCTGCCGCAGGAAGCGTCGGTTTTTCGCAAGCTCAGCGTCGTCGAGAACATCAAGGCGGTGCTCGAGCTGCAGAACCTGCCGCTCGAAGAGATCGAGCAGCGCGCCGAACGCCTGCTCGAAGAGCTGCACATCAGCCATATCCGCCACGCCTCGGCGGCCTCGCTCTCCGGCGGCGAGCGCCGGCGCGTCGAAATTGCCCGCGCGCTATCGACCAACCCGCGCTTCATCCTGCTTGACGAGCCCTTCGCCGGGGTTGATCCGATCGCCGTGCTCGACATCCAGAAAATCATCCGCTTTCTCAAGGAGCGTAATATCGGCGTGCTGATTACCGATCATAACGTTCGTGAAACCCTGGGCATTTGCGATCATGCCTATATCCTCAATGAAGGCAGTGTTCTCGCGTCTGGCCGACCCGATGAAATCATTTATAATGAAAACGTCCGTAAGGTTTATTTGGGCGAGAATTTCCGCCTCTGAGCCCGACGCTTGTATCTTCATAACGCCAGAACAAAGCGGGTAACTTTGTCGTCGGTCCGGCGGCCGGTCAGGCTCCGTAAATGAAACCATCTCTCCAACTCAGGCTATCGCAGCATCTCGCACTGACGCCGCAGCTGCAGCTGTCGATCCGTCTGCTGCAGCTGTCGACACTTGAGCTCGAGCAGGAGCTGGAAAAATACCTGCAGGAAAATCCGCTGCTTGAGCGCGAAGAGGAGGAATACGCGCCGCAATTGCCGAAAGCCGGGGAAAGCGAATCGGCTGACGAAGCGCAGTCCGAACCGGAACCGCCTGCGCCCCCATCTTCGGCCGACGAGGAAAGCTGGCTCGGAGAAGAGAGTAGCTATTCCGGCTCGTCCGGTTCCTTCGACGATGACGACGGCGATTACCAGGACGTACAGGCCACGACCATCTCGCTGCGCGAGCATCTCACGTGGCAGCTCGGTCTGATGAGCATTCCCGACCGTGATCGCACGCTGGTGCAGTGCCTGATCGAGGCGCTCGACGATGACGGCTACCTGACCCAATCGCTCGAGGACCTCGCCGAAACCTTGCCGGCCGAACTCGAAATCGAGCTCGAGGAATTGCAGATCGCCTTGAAGCATCTGCAGTGTTTCGACCCGACCGGCGTCGGCGCGCGCAATGCTCAGGAGTGCCTCGCGCTGCAGCTCGAAGCCTTGCCTTCCGATCCGATACGGACGCTCGCGTTGAAGATCGTGCGCCAGCACCTCGAACTTCTTGCCGGCCGCGATTTCGGCAAGATCAAACGGCACGTCGAATGCGACGACGACCAGTTGCGCGACGCCCAGTTTCTGATTCGCAGCCTGAATCCGCGGCCGGGCGCCAAGTACGCGGCGCTCGATGCCCGCTACATCACTCCCGATGTGGTGGTACGCAAGATACGCGGACAGTGGACTGTCAATATCAATTCCGACGCTTTTCCGCGCCTGCGCATCAACAGCCTATACGCCCAGATTCTTTCGCGCCAGCGCGGCTCGGGCCTGGCCGGCCAATTACAGGAGGCGCGCTGGCTGATCAAGAACGTGCAGCAGCGCTTTGACACGATCCTGCGCGTGGCGCAAGCCATCGTCGATCGGCAGCGCCAGTTCTTCGATCACGGCGAAGTCGCCATGCGCCCGCTGGTGCTGCGCGAAATCGCCGACATCCTCGGTTTGCACGAATCGACCGTATCGCGGGTGACGACGCAAAAATACATGGCTACCCCGCGCGGGATATTCGAATTGAAATATTTCTTCGGCAGCCACGTCGCCACCGACGCTGGCGGCGCGTGTTCGGCAACGGCCATTCGCGCCCTGCTCAAGCAGCTGATCGGCGCGGAAGAACCGAAGAAACCGCTATCCGACAGTCAGCTGTCCGAGGTTCTCGGCCAGCAGGGCATTGTCGTGGCCCGGCGAACGATCGCAAAATATCGCGAAGCGCTCAATATTCCGCCGGTCAAGTTGCGCAAGACGATCTAGTGAGCGGCCAGGCAGCGAGCATGAAAACTTGTATTCAGACCACCAGGGCATCGCAATTCGCAGATCTAAGAAGATGAAAGCCATGCCCATCACCCTCACCCCAAACCTGCTTCCTGAGCGGGCGCGGGGGATTTGGCAGTCGCCCATAGACTGTTACCTTGTTTAAGGAGCCACACCATGAACCTGCAAATCAGTGGACACCACCTCGAAATCACCCCGGCCATTCATGACTATGTCACCGGGAAACTCGACCGCGTTACCCGTCACTTCGACAATGTGATCGATGTGAACGTGATTTTGTCGGTGGACAAACTGAAGCAGAAGGCGGAAGTAACGGTCCACCTTTCCGGCAAGGATGTCTATGTCGAAGTCATCGACGAGGACCTCTACGCGGCCGTCGATGCGCTGGTCGACAAGCTCGACCGCCAGATTCAGAAACACAAGCAGAGAGTCCAGGATCATCACCGCGGCAAAGGAATAGGGCATATCGTCCAGGACTGAAGCACGGCGCTTGGCGGGCGTAGCTTCTTTCGCCAAACCCGCCACGCCACACTGACACGCTCAACTACCAATAACCGACATTCCCGACCCTATGCTCTCTTCCATGAGCCAGATCACCCAATTATTACCCGCCGAAAACATCGTCTTTGATCTCGATGCGAGCAGCAAGAAGCGCGTCTTCGAGAAGATCGGCCTGCTTTTCGAAAACAATCAGGGTATCGCCCGCAGTGCGGTTTTTGACAGTCTCTTCGCGCGCGAAAAACTCGGCTCGACCGGCCTTGGGCAAGGTATCGCCATCCCGCACGGCCGGATCAAGGGGCTGAAAGAAGCGAGCGGCGCCTTTCTGCGCCTGGCCGCGCCGGTCCCTTTCGATTCACCCGACGGCAAGCCGGTCAGCCTGCTTTTTGTATTGCTGGTTCCTGAACAAGCCACCGAGCAGCACCTGCAAATTCTTTCCGAACTTGCCGAACGCTTCTCCGATCGCAGCTGCCGTGAAACGCTGTGCGCCACGAACAGCGTCGAAGCGGTCTTCCAGATCTTTGCCAACTAAGGGCTGTCAGCATGATCGACGCGCGTACCTTGAGCATTACCCAACTCTACGAAGATCATCTCGAGAAACTCAAGCTGACCTGGGTCGCCGCCGTGGGTGTCGACCGGCAGGTCGAACTCAAGGACCAGGAAACCTACGGCCCCGATGTCGTTGGTCACCTCAACCTGATTTACAGCCAGCGCGTGCAGGTCATCGGCAAAGCCGAACAACGCTGGGCCGAGCAGGCCGGTGTGGAACGCTGGCACCGCCAGATCGACGACCTGATGGCGGCCAAGCCGCCGGCGCTGATCATTGCCGACGGACTCGACATTCCGCCCGGCGTGCGCGAAATCTGCGAAGCGACGCAGACGCCGCTGTTCACCAGCCCGAAAGCCTGTTCGGCCGTCATCGATCTGCTGCATCTCTATCTCGCGCGCCGTTTCGCCGACACCGTGTCAGTGCACGGCGTATTCATGGACGTGTTCGGCATGGGCGTGCTGATCACCGGTGATTCGGGTATCGGCAAGAGCGAGCTCGCCCTCGAACTCGTTTCGCGCGGGCACGGACTAGTCGCCGACGACGTCGTCGAACTCGCCCGCATTGCACCGACGACCATAGAGGGCCGCTGCCCGGGCATGTTGCGCGATTACCTCGAAGTGCGCGGCCTGGGCCTGCTCAATATCCGGACGATTTTCGGCGAGACGGCAGCGCGGCGGAAAATGAAACTCAAGCTGATCGTCCATCTGGAGCGCCACAATGTCGGCGAAGAGGCACCGCGCCTGCCGCTCGATTCGCGCGCGCAGGAACTGCTCGGCATTCCGGTGCGCAAGGTGGTGTTTCATGTGGCGCCCGGACGCAACCTCGCCGTCCTGCTCGAAGCCGCGGTACGCAACTGCATCCTGCAATTACGCGGCATCGACAGCATGAACGAATTCATCAATCGCCAGCAGCAGGCGGTTTTTGACGATGATGTTTAGGCTACGCCACCGCTTGCCAAGCGTGTATCTATTTGACATATAATTGCATCTCCACCACCCCATAAAGGAGTTAGCGATGAAAGTCATGCTTGCATCAATTGCCATTGCGTTCGCGACAAGCAGCGCCTTTGCCGCAGATTCAACGAAAAAACCGCCAACACCCGCTCAACAGGCGCAACAGGAGAAGATGAAGGCTTGCAATGCCGAAGCCAAAACGAAGGCGCTCAAGGGCAAAGAACGCAAGACGTTCATGAGCGGGTGCCTGAAAGCCGAGAAAAAGTAAGGGTCCGGCAATCGAACATCCCGGCGGCGCGTACGCGCCGCTTTGTTCGTGCGCCGGTCAGAACGCCTCGAATTCCGCGCAGTCCGCGTCCGAATCCGTCGCCGAAGCGGCAAAGCAAATCACCCCTTTGCCGTGGATGACACAGTCGCCCTGCCGCAAAAGCAGTTCCGGCTTGCCCTGCAAGGTCACGAAGGTGCCGTTGGTGCTGGTGTCAATTACAACAATCTGCTCGCCGCGGCGCTCTATCCGCGCGTGGTGGCGTGAGGCGCGGCGATCATTGACGACGACATCGTTGTTCACTCCGCGCCCCATCTTGATGACCGGCGACCTATCGTCCAGAGTATGGTTCTTTCCGCCATAACGCAGTCGCAGGCAAGGCCCCTGGGGACGGGAGTTCCTGGTTTCCACCGTAGGCTCGACGACCAATTTGACGAGAGGCGCCGGCATGTCGGCCGCGATCAGTTCGAAGATTCCCGTCGTGCCGGCCTTGCCACCGGACGCCGGGCCGAGATCGCGTGTGCCGGGCTGCAGGGCGGAAGAGAGCGCGGCGCGCGAGTCGGCATCGGTCAAAATCTGCCCCGGCTTGGCGATTGCGGCAAGTTGCGCGGCCAGTTCAACGTCGGTGCCGGTGATGCCAGCCTCTTCTTCGCGCACGAAACCGCACACAAAACTGACACCGATGGCCAGTTTCACCCCGGACACCGGCGGCAGGTCGGCGACCCGCTGCTGCATCTCGATGGCTGCGTGAAAAGCTTCGTCAGCCAGGTTGAAGACCGCGATCAGTCGATCGGTGTCGGATTTCACGACGCTTCCACCGCCAGTCTCCACAACACGCCGCATGCGCCTGACGCAACGATCGATTGCGCGCAGCGCTTCGGAATCTTCGATCTTCTCGCGCAGAAGTGAAGTTCCTGACAGTTCGGCGAACAAGACCGATCGTGGCTTTTCCGCTTCACTCATAATTATCCCAAGGCCATAGACACGACTCAGCGTCCACCCTCACCCGGAGTCGCGCCGCATGCTTCCGCCGACGCCTGACAGCGGCGACGTACCGATCATAGCAAAGCTGCGCCGCGCAAGCACGGCGCACCGTCTTAACGGCTCGCCAGCGACGCCAGGGGAATGGCGGCGGCGAGGGAAGCCGCTTCACCCGCAAAGGCGGGCAAGTCAAACAAAGTATCGCCGCCGTCCAATTCCTCGACCCCGGCCTTGACTTGCAATCCCTTGAAGTCAAACAAGCCCGTATCCGCCAGATGCGAGGGCACGATGTTCTGCAGCGCCGAAAACACCGACTCGGTGCGCCCCGGATAACGGTGGTCCCAGTCGGCCATCATTTCGCGTATCTTCTGGCGCTGCAGGTTGTTCTGCGAGCCGCACAAGTTGCAGGGGATGATGGGGAAGTTCATGCCGCGTGCAAAGCGCGCGATGTCGGCCTCGCTGCAGTAGGCCAGCGGCCGGATGACGACGTGCGCGCCGTCGTCGGTCACCAGCTTGGGCGGCATGGCTTTGAGCTTGCCGCCGAAGAGCAGGTTGAGAAACAGCGTGTGCACGATGTCGTCGCGATGATGGCCGAGCGCGATCTTGTTGGCGCCCAGTTCCTTGGCGGTGCGGTAAATGACGCCGCGGCGCAGCCGCGAACACAGCGAGCAGGTCGTTTTGCCCTCGGGAATCTTTTCCTTGACGATCGAATAGGTGTCCTGCTCGACGATGCGATACTCGATGCCGAGGCCAGCCAGGTAAGCGGGAAGCACATGCGCCGGAAAGCCCGGCTGCTTCTGGTCGAGATTCATCGCGATCAGCCGAAAATCCACCGGCGCGCGCTGGCGTAGCGCCATCAGCACGGCGAGCATGGCGTACGAATCCTTCCCGCCGGAAATACAGACGAGAACGGTATCGCCGTGCTCGATCATGTTGTAATCGGCGATCGCCTTGCCGGCGTCGCTTTCCAGGCGCTTCTTCAGTCGCTGCAATGTCTTTGAATTTTCCACCGGACCTCGATCAATGCTATGTCGTTTCAATTACAAATGCGCCGTGCGGCCGCCGTCGATGTTGATCACCTGCCCGGTCATGTAGGACGCGTCATCAAGTAGAAAGCGTACGGCGCGGGCAATGTCCTCGGGGCTGCCAGCGCGCTTGAGTAGCGTATGGGCCAGGATCTTGTCGCGCGCCTCCGGGTCGAGCAGGCTGTCGTCGGGCCATAGGATGGCTCCAGGCGCGACCGCATTGACCCGCACCTCCGGCGCCATCTCGATGGCCAGCGCCCGCGTCAGCCCGAGCAGCCCGGCTTTGGCCGTACAGTACAGCGAATAGCCGGCGAACGGGCGTTCGGCATGAATATCGGTGATATTGACGACAGCGCCGCGGCGCGCTTTCAGATAAGGCGCGGCGGCCTGTGTCAGATACAGCGGCGCCTTGAGATTGCTGCCGATCAAATCATCCCAGTCGGGCAAATCGATTTCACCGAAGGGTGTGGCGAAGAAACTCGAGGCATTGTTGATCAGCGCATCGAGCCCCCCGAAAGCCGCAACGCTGTTGCCGATCAGTACCGGCAGGCTGTCGATATCAAGCAGGTTGGCCTGCTGGCAAACCACCGAACCCGGGCGCAGTGCGTTCAACTCGTCCGCCAGCGCCTCGGCCGCCGCCTGCGCGGAGCGGTAATGCACCACGACGTTGGCGCCCGCCGCATGCAAGGTGCGGACGATCGCGCAGCCCACCCGCTTCGCCGCGCCGGTCACCAATACCGTTTTGCCGATCACCCTCGACTCCAGAATCTTCCAATTGCCATACGTGGACAGGAGCCCCGATTTTAGCGGATTTGCCGGTCAGGCGCGAACGCCTCGCCGGCCAGCCCCTGCTTGAATCGCCCGCTCGCCCTCAGCACGCCTCCACCCTGCGTCGTATGTGGCGCCGCAGCAGTCCTAGGCGAAAATTGCGCCAGGCGTTAGACTTGAGCAACCCGAAAATAGGCGGCAAATCCAGAATCCATGACGAACAATAGCGAGCCACTCGACGCCGACGAGTTGATGAACTTTGCCGAGCGCATCGAACAACTTCCACCTGCCGACGCGCAATGGATGACGCGTCTGTTTGAGGAGTGCCTGCGCGCGCGAACGCACGAAGCCGAATTGCTCGCCGGGCTGGCCGACGGCGGGGGCGCAAGCGGCAGAGAATTGGAAATGCAGCTCGCGCAGGTCGCGCTCGATACGACCGAATGGCTCAATACCCTGTGGAACGTCGGCTACATGGGCGCCGGCTGTTTCCCGGCCCAACCGCGCTCGGCGTTTCCGATGATCGGCATGGAAGATATTCTCAAATCGACCTTGTTTGCCCGAATCCGCGAAGGCAAGCGGCCGCTTCCCTTTCCACCGCCGACCCGCCAGGGCCTGCCCTGGCATGAATTGCTCGAAGGGCAACGCGAGGACCATGTCGTCGTCGCCGAAATTCTCCGCGACGAAACGGGGCGCGCCATCGCCGCCAACATCGAGGCCTGCCCCGACTGGCATCTCATCGAAGAATGCGAGGTGGGCCGCGAGTACATCGTTCAGCATCACGGCAAGGGTCCGCTGTTCAGGCTGCGGCTCGACAATCCCGCCACCTTGCGCCGCGAACCGCCGCGCTGGCAGCGCCGGATCCGCCTGCAGGAGCGCGGCGGCTTCAGCAATTACACGCTCGAATGGCCGCAGGAGAATGGTCCGGCGCACAACGTCGCCCTGCGCGCGACGACTTGGGATCGCGCCGAATCGGAAGCCGCCCATTGGATCGCCACGACCCACCCGGAGATGTACGGGCAGGTGAGCTTCGACCGCGTCGAATAGACTCGCGGCTCAGAGGAAGACTGGTTCGGGCGAGAGCCGGATGCCGAATTTTTCGCGCACGTCGCGCTGAATCGCGCGCATCAGCACGACGACATCGGCGCCGCTCGCGCCGCCGGCATTGACGAGGACCAGCGCGTGTTTTTCGTACATGCCGACCGGCCCGAGTTTTTTGCCCTTCCAGCCACACTGCTCGATCAGCCAACCGGCCGAAAGCTTTACGCGACCGTCGGGCTGTGCAAAGCACGGCAAGTCGGGATGCACCGTTTGCAGGCTTTCGGCCGTCTTCGCATCGACCACCGGGTTATGGAAGAAACTGCCCGCATTCGGAAGATCACGCGGATCGGGCAGCCGGCGCTGGCGAACGGCGATTACAGCCGCGGCGATCTGTTCGGCATTTGCCGTGCGAATTTCCCGCGCCGCCAGTTCGGCGGCGACCCCGCCATAGCGCGTCACGCCCCGCCAAATCTTGGGCAGCCGGAAAGTGACGGCGGTAACCGCCAGTTGACCGTCGAGGTGCCAGCCTTCCTGCTTGAAGATGCTGTCGCGATAGCCGAAGCGGCAGTCGCTGCGCGCGAAGTGCACACTGCGGCCGCTGCGCGTGTCGCAGGCTTCGAGCGTGGCGAAGCGCTCGGCGAGTTCCACGCCGTAGGCGCTGATGTTCTGGGTCGGCGCCGCGCCGACCGTTCCGGGGATGAGCACCAGGTTTTCCAGCCCGGGCCAGCCTCGCGCCAGCGTCCATAGGACAAAATCATGCCAGTTCTCGCCGGCGCCGGCGCGCACGTACCAGGCGTCGGCGTCCTCCCCGGCGAGTTCGCGGCCGGCAATCGCCATGTGCAGCATCAGGCCGTCGAAGTCGCCGCTGACGACAAGATTGCTGCCGCCGCCGAGGACAAAGCGGCGAACGGCGAGCTTGCCAGCTAGCGCGACGAGTTGCTTTGGCGCGGTAATCTCGGCATAGAACGCCGCGCGGCCAGGCAGCGCCAAGGTGTTGCGCGCAGCGAGATCGACGTCGGGGTGGATGAAATCAGGAAAGTTCACTGCGGCAGGACTCGGTCGGAATAATTCATTTAAGCACAGCTATGGCCTGCCCGCTCGAATCAAAGGAGCGGCGCTAGCCAGCGTTCGGCTTCGCCTATGCTCAAACCGGCGCGCTGCGCCCAGTCGGCGAGCTGGTCGCGGCCGATCTTGCTGATCGCGAAATAGCGCGCCCGCGGATGCGCCAGATAGAAACCGGAAACCGCTGCAGCAGGGAGCATGGCAAAGGACTCGGTCAGCGCCATGCCGGCGTTGCCCGGGGCATCGAGCAACGCGAACAGCGCGCCTTTTGCCGTGTGATCGGGGCACGCCGGATAGCCGGGCGCCGGTCGGATGCCGCGGTATTCCTCGCGGATCAGCGCGTCCTTGGCCAGCGCTTCGCCGGCGGCATAGCCCCAGTCGTCGCGCCTGACCTGGGCGTGCAGCCACTCGGCGCAGGCTTCGGCAAGGCGGTCGGCGAGCGACTTGAGCATGATGGCGCGATAGTCGTCGTGCGCCGCCTCGAATTCGGCGAGCTTCTTTTCGATACCCAGACCGGCGGTGACGGCGAAAGCGCCGATCCAGTCGGCCGCGCCGCCCTGATCCGGCCGCGCGGCGACAAAATCGGCAAGGCAGTAAAGCGGCTTGCCGGCGGGCCGCTCGTGCTGCTGGCGCAGATTGTGCCAAGTCATCAGCTTTTGACTGCGCGGTTCGTCGCTGTAGATTTCGATGTCGTCGCCGACGGCGTTGGCCGGGTAGAGGCCGAAGACGGCGTTGGCGCGAAGCCATGGATCATCGTGCCGGGCGGCGATGATCTGCGCCAGCATCGACTTGCCGTCGGCAAATACGGCGCGCGCCGCTTCGCCGACGAGCGCGTCGTCGAGGAGCGCCGGATACGCGCCGGCAAGGTCCCAGGTCTGGAAGAAAGGGCCCCAGTCGATATAGTCGGCAAGCAGCGCGAGGTCGATGTCGCGCAGCATGTGCAGGCCGGGTTTCTTCGGCGCGACGGGGACATAGGCGGGGTTATCGTTCCACGCGAAGCGCTTCGCGCGAGCCGTTTCGAGGCTGACCAGTGCGACGCCCTTCTTGCCGGCGTGCTGGCTGCGCACCCGGGCGTAATCGGCGGCGACCTCGGCCTTGAAACCTGCGGCATTGTCGATCGACAAAAGCTTGGTCACCACGCCAACGGCGCGCGACGCATCGGGCACATAGACGACTGGTCCCGTGTAATGCGGCGCGATCTTGATCGCCGTGTGCGCGCGGCTGGTCGTCGCGCCGCCGATCAGCAGCGGGATGGCCTGGCCATTGTCCACTCCGGCAAAACCGAGGCGCTGCATTTCGGCGGCGACGTGGCTCATTTCCTCGAGCGAGGGCGTGATCAGGCCAGAGAGGCCGATGGCTTGCGCGCCATGTTCCCGGGCCGCGTGCAGGATCTTGTCGCAGGCGACCATCACGCCCAGATCGATGACTTCGTAGCCGTTGCAGCCCAAGACAACGCCGACGATGTTCTTGCCGATGTCATGGACGTCGCCCTTCACCGTAGCCATCACGATCTTGCCCTTGCTGGTCGCGCCGGTGCGCAGCTTCTCGGCTTCGACATAGGGGATCAGGTGGGCGACGGCCTGCTTCATGACGCGCGCCGATTTGACCACCTGCGGCAGGAACATCTTGCCGGCACCGAACAGGTCGCCGACGATATTCATGCCGCTCATCAGCGGGCCTTCGATGACCGCGAGCGGCGGCTGCCCGGCGGCCTCCAGGGCAGCGCGGCATTCCTCGGTGTCGGCGACGACGAAATCGGTGATGCCCTTGACCAGCGCGTGCGCGAGGCGCGCTTCGACGGAAAGTTCGCGCCACGACAAGTCTGGGCCACTGTCCCTGGCCTTGCCTTCCTTGACGGTCAGCGCGAAATCGACGAGCGCTTCGCCGGCCTGCGGACTGCGATTGAGGACGACGTCCTCGACCTTTTCGCGCAGCGCCGGATCGAGGTCATCATAAACGCCAAGCATGCCGGCATTGACGATGCCCATCGACAGGCCGGCCTTGACCGCGTGATAAAGGAAAACCGTGTGGATCGCCTCGCGCACCGGGTCGTTGCCGCGGAAGCTGAACGAAACGTTGGAGACGCCGCCCGAAATCTGCGCGTACGGCAGATGAGCGCGTATCCAGCGGCAAGCCTCGATGAAATCGACGGCGTAGTTGTTGTGTTCCTCGATGCCGGTGGCGATGGCAAAGATGTTCGGGTCGAAGATGATGTCGTTCGGCGGAAAGCCGCTGCCCAGCAGCAGATCGTAGGCGCGCTTGCAAATTGCCGTCTTGCGCGCGTAGGTGTCGGCCTGCCCGGCTTCGTCGAAAGCCATGACGATGACCGCCGCGCCGTAGCGCTGCGCTAGCTTGGCGTAGTGCAGGAAAGCCGCTTCGCCCTCCTTCATCGAGATCGAATTGACGATGCCCTTGCCCTGGATGCATTTGAGGCCGGCTTCGATGACCGCCCACTTCGACGAGTCGATCATCACCGGCACGCGCGAGATGTCCGGCTCCGAGGCGATCAGCTTGAGGAAGCGGTCCATCGCCGCCTGGCTGTCGAGCATCGCTTCGTCCATGTTGATGTCGATCACCTGCGCGCCGTTCTCGACCTGCTGGCGCGCGACGGCCAGCGCGTCGTCGAAGCGGCCTTCGAGAATCATGCGCGCGAAGGCTTTCGAGCCGGTGACGTTGGTCCGCTCGCCGACGTTGACGAACAACGAATCGGCTCCGACGTTGAAAGCCTCGAGCCCCGACAGGCGCAGCTTCGGCTCGATCCGCGGCAGGGCGCGCGGCGCAATGCCCGCGATTCCCTTGGCGATCGCCGCGATGTGGGCCGGCGTGGTGCCGCAGCAGCCGCCGACGATGTTCACGAAACCGTGCTTCGCCCAGTCGACGATTTCCTGCGCCAGTTGCTCGGGCGTCTCGTCGTAGCCGGTGGCCGACAGCGGATTGGGCAGCCCGGCATTGGGGTGCGCCGAAACGAAGCAGTCGCAGCGCTGCGACAATTCCTCGACGTACTGGCGCAATTCGGCCGCGCCGAGCGCGCAGTTGAGACCGAAGGACAGCGGCCGGATGTGGCTGAGCGAGTTCCAGAACGCTTCGGCGGTCTGCCCGGAGAGCGTACGCCCGGAAGCGTCGGTGATCGTTCCCGAGATCATCACCGGCAGGCGCTGGCCGACCGTCTCGAAGTATTGGTCGATGGCGAACAGCGCGGCCTTGGCGTTGAGCGTGTCGAATACCGTTTCGACGAGCAGCAGGTCGGCACCGCCGTCGCACAGGCCGCGGATCGCTTCGCTGTAGGTCTCGACCAGTTGATCGAAGCCGGTGTTGCGGTAACCCGGATCGTGGACGTCGGGCGAAATCGACGCGGTGCGCGAAGTCGGTCCGAGCACGCCGGCGACGAAGCGCGGTTTGGCCGGCTCTTGCGCCGTGTATTCATCGCAGGCGGCGCGCGCCAGTTGCGCGCCGGCGAAGTTGAGTTCATGGACGATGGTTTCGAGTCCGTAATCGGACTGCGAAATGGCCGTCGAGTTGAAGGTGTTGGTCTCGATGATGTCGGCGCCGGCCGCGAGATACTCGCGGTGGATGCCGCGGATCACTTCCGGCCGGGTGAGCAGCAGGAGGTCGTTGTTGCCTTTGAGGTCGTGTGCGTGATCGGCACAGCGCGCGCCGCGATAGTCATCCTCCTGCAGCCCGTGCTGCTGGATCATGGTGCCCATGGCCCCGTCGAGCACGAGTATCCGTTGCTGCAGCAGGGCGGTGAGTTCGGCGCTACGATCAGGCTGCATCGCAAACCTCAAAAAATAAAAACCCGTTCAGCATCGGGAGCGAACGGGTTTCGAATGACATCGAATCGCGCCGCTTTAGCCGGATTTGTTACGCGCCCGCAAGCTGAACTTCAAATCGGCGCGCGCCCGGTCTCAAGGCCTGGGCGAAGACGCAAATTTACGCGCCAAGCCCTTGATTGTCAAATACAAGCCGGGCCGGGCGACGATCTGCGCAACTTAAGCAAGTACCGGCGTCAGCAGCGCCTTGCCGGAAAAATGCGCGAGCAGGTTGGCGCAGGCCAGATCGCCCATGGCGGTGCGTGTCTGCACAGTGCCGCTGCCCATGTGCGGTGCCAGGACGACGTTGTCCATCGCCAGCAAGGCGGCGGGCACATTGGGTTCATCGACGAAGACATCGAGCCCGGCGCCGGCGATGCGCTTCTCCTGCAGCGCGGCGACCAGCGCCGGTTCATCGACGACCGAGCCGCGCGCGACGTTGATCAGGTAGCCGTCCGGTCCGAGCGCATCGAGCACCGCGGCATTGATCATCCCGCGCGTTTCCGCGCCGCCGGGCGTCGAGACGATCAGAAAATCGACATCCTTGGCCAGCGCCTGGGCGTTCGGGTAGAAGGTGTAGGGAAGGTCCGCTTTCCGGCCGCGCGCCGTGTAGGCGATCGACATGCCGAAGGCCTCCGCGCGTTTGGCAATCGCCTGGCCGATGCGCCCCAGCCCAACGATCCCCAGACGGCTGCCGCTGACCTTGCGGTTCAGCGGGAAAGCGCCCCTGGACCAGGCGCCACTGCGCACGTGCTGATCGGCGGCCACTACGCGCCTTGCCACCCCGAGCATCAGCGCGATCGCCAGATCGGCGACGTCGTCGGTGAGCACCCCCGGCGTATTGGTCACCGGGATGCCTCGCCGGCGCGCTGCGGCGACATCGATGCCGTCATAACCGACGCTGCACAGGGCAATGATTTCGAGATTGGGCAAGCGCGCCATCAACGCGTCGTTGATAACGGTCTCGCCCTTGGCGACGAGCGCGCGCACCTTGGGCGCGAGTGCGGCCAGGGCCGCCGCGTCGTTCTTGTCGATGCAGTTGAAATCGAAATTGGCGTTGAGCTTATCGACGATGAACGACGGAAAGGTATCGAAGGAAAGTACGCTGACTGGCATGGGGTAAAGCTCCTGAACGGGTGAATGAATTCTTGTGCTGCGCGCCGCTTACTTGCCGAGCGCGCCGAAAACCTGTTGCAGCAAATGCGATCCGGTGCCGATCGGATCCCTGCGGATCGCTTTCTCCTCCTCGGCGATCATCAGGAACAGACCGTCCATCGCCTTGTGCGTGACGTAGGTGTCGAGATCGGCGTCTTTCTTGTCGAGCAGCCCGAGCTTGGCCGCCTGCCCGGCGTACTGGTTATACTGTCCGGCGAGGTTGACCTTGTCTGTCGACCGTTTGACGATCGGTAGGAACTTCGCGCCGATCGCCTCCGAGGTGGTGCGTTTGAAGTACTGCGTCGCCGCGTCGTCGCCACCGGCGAGGATGCCGCGCGCATCGGCGAAACTCATTTTCCTCACGGCATCGGTCAGGATCGGCTTAGCTTCGACAACGGCTATTTCCGCCGCGTGGTTCATCGTTTCGATGAGTTCATCGGCCTGCTTCTTCATGCCGAAGGTACGCATCATTTTTTCTGCGGCGCGCGCCGATTCGGGCAGGGGAATCTTCACCCGCGCATCGCCCAGGAACCCATTAGTTTTGCCCAGTTGGCCGACCGCCGCCTCCGCGCCCCGACTAAGTGCTTCTTTGAGCCCTGAAGCGGCGTCTCCGTTCGACAGGTCGGCAATACCGGCGGCCGAGGCCTGTGCGGCCAAGGTCAAAGCACATACAATTGTCATTGCCTGGCAGATCTTGAAAACCTTTGCACCAAAAAACATGCTCATCTCCCCGATCAACAGCGCGGTAAAGATAGTGGAATCGTCCCGCATTCGCATTCGCCGGCAGGGCCGTGACGGCCGCTGCCCGACAGCAAGGTTATCATGAACAAGCGTCGACTTCCCGAGTGGACTCGGCACGCGCTCGATCTCTCCGCCGGCCATCGCTATTATCCGCTGGTCGTCGCCCTGATCGCTTTCGTCTCGACGGCGACCTTCACCTTCCCCTTCGCCATCGTGCTGATTCCCGCCGTGCTGATCGCGCCGCGGCGCTGGCTGATGCTCGGGCTGCTTACCGGCATTGCCAGCGGCGTCGGCGGCGCAGTGTTGGTCCAGATCTTCCACTTCTTCGGCCGGGAAACGGTGCTCGCCCATTATCCCGAACTCGTCGACACCGAAAGCTGGCGCCTGGCCAGCGCCTGGCTGCAAGACTACGGCCTCGTCGCGCTGGCGGTGATCGCCGGTTCGCCGCTGCCGCAAACGCCGGCCATCTTCTTCTACTCGCTCGCAGACCCTTCGGTACCTGGCGTGCTGCTCGCCGTGGGCCTCGGCAAGTCGGTCAAGTACGTTTTTCTCGCCTGGCTCACGGCGCGTCTTCCGGCCCGCTTTATCCACTATCAATGAAACGGCGATCGCCGGTTAACGCCCGGATCCCGCCTTGCGCATCAGCGTACTTTTACCGAACAGACTGGCGATTAGATCCGCGGCGAGTTTAGCTGTCTGATTGCGCACGTCGAACGCCGGTCCCATGCGGGCCCCCAAGCATGCGGCGCCGACGTCGGTCGGTGCGCCGATGAGACTCACGTCATGCGCTGTCATTCGGACTGATTCTCACGTCGAAGAGAAGGCCTTGCGAGTTTATCCATTTTTCGAGCGCCTGGCGCGCCCACGGAACTTCACCAGAAGTTTAGGGTCGATCCCGGCAACCAGCCTTTTTCCTGATTGTCTGCGCATCCGCACTATGCCGATGGCGAATGAACCCAAGCTGGATTGCTATGCAATTCTCGAGGTTTCCTCGGACGCTGAGGATGCTGTCATTCGCACGGCATTTGCTGCGCAGGTGCAAAAGTTCGGCTCGGAACAGTTTCCCGGCACGCCGGCCGCAGGGCGGCAAAAGTTGTCGGACCTCAATTCCGCCTATCAGGTTCTCATCGATCCGGTACGGCGCCGGCGTTACGACCTCCATCGGCGTATCTCCGCAATCTCTGCGGCCTGTGCGCAAACGAACTCGACTGAAGCCCACGATTCGCCACGCAAGGCCAAACCGGCACCCGGCGAAGATCGTGTTTCCTCTGCCCGGACAGGCCGCTACCGCGTCCCGCTGATTGTGCTAATCGCTGCGGTTGTCGCCTTGACCGCTTTCAGCACCTTTCACTATTCAAACCGCCCGCCTGAGCGGCCGGTGGCCAGCCCATCGGCTCCCCCTGTTGCCGTCGCCGACCAACCCGCCGTCAAAGCCCAGGTCGCGCCGGTCGATGACGACACGCCACCGCTCTACCCCGCCTTGCGGGCGGATACACCCCCGCCGCCGGAGGCCAAGCCGGCGGACGCGAAATCGGCAGACACCAAGCCCGCCGGCAGCAAAGTCGCATCGTCCAATCGGCGTACGAACGCCGAGCCGGCCGCCACGGCTACTGAAGGATGCCGTGATGTGGTAGCCATACTCGGATTGTGCAAACCCAAATCAACCGTGGAGAACAGATGACATGATCAGAAGACTGATTGCGATATTCGCCGTGGCGGGATTGGTGCTTCAGGGCAGCGCGGCGCTGGCCGCGGCAGAGTTTAAGATTGTGACCGCCTTTGAGCGCGGAACCTACATCGAAATTGGCCGCAACCTTTCCGACCTCATTGCACCGCAAGCCGACATCTCGCTGGAAGTCATGCCTTCAGCAGGATCGGGCGAAAACGTGCGGCGTCTGCGATACGAACATGGCGTGAAGCTGGCCATCGTCCAGTCCGACGTCTTCCAGGCCTTTCTCGATCAGGCCGCGAACGGGAACGCGAGCGCACGCGATATGATCCGTCCGCTGCGCGTGGTCATGCCGCTCTACGACACGGAGATGTATTTCATCGTGCGCCAGGATTCGCCGATGAATTATATCCACGATATCAGAGGCGCCCGGATCAATGCGAGCGAACTGGGCAGCGGCACGGCACTGAGCGCGGCGACGCTCTACCGGATGATGTTCGGCACCCCCATCCCCGAGGCGAACGTGAGCTATCTGTCGAACGAAGAAGGGCTGGTCAAACTGACCACCGACAAGTCGGTCGACGTCGTCGCCGTGAACGCCGGGCAGCCGGCAAAGATACTCGTCGACATGAAACCCGAGGCGCGCAAGCTGATCAAGCTGCTCAAGTTCGATCCCACCCATCCGGCCAGCCAGGAAGCACTGAAGATTTATTCTACGGGTACCGTGCATGCCAGCATTTACCCCAATCTGCTGACCGAAGACGTTCCGGCGCTCGCGGTAAAAGCCTACCTCGTCACCTACGACTACAACCTGAAGCCGATTGAGATCTATCTTCGCCGCTTCGCCCGGTCGCTCTGCGAAAATTTTTCCACCTTGCAGGAAAAGGGACATCCTAAATGGCGGGAAGTCGACCTTGCCTTGCCGGAACTCAGCCGCGGATGGCTTTACTATGCGCCGACGGCCTACGAACTGCGTGCTTGCATCGCCGGGAAATCCGCCAGGAATACCTGGCCCAGGACTACACCGGTTGCGAGCGACTGCTCGCAACAGGCCCAGATCCTCGGACTATGCCGAGGCCGGTAGCCGGCTTGCGGCTGGCCGGCGCGGGGCCGGACCTGCGCCGGCCAGCGCCCGAGAGCGGTCCTGCGTCGCGACCAACCGGATAAGCTCATGCGGGCTGAATCTCGCGCTGGATACTGGCGCTTGCCGTTTCATCCATTTTTCGGTCACACTGCTCGCATCAATTCCCACATGCCGTCGCCAGTGCCTTGTGCCGAGCCGGCTTCACATTTCTTGCAGGCAGGCTGTTCATGACTCAGACCGTCGTCTATGTTTCCTGTACCGAGAGCCGGGAGATCCAGGTTTTTTCGCTGGCCGCCGATTCGGGCGAACTGCGGCTGCGCCAGTCGCTGGCGACCGACGGCGCGCCGCAGCCGCTTAAGCTCAGCCCCAACGGGCGTGTCCTCTATGCGGGCATGGGTTTCGCGAACGCCCTGCTCGCCCTCAGCGTCGATCCTGACAGCGGCGAACTCGGCGTCCTTGGCAGCGCTGCCGCGCCCGAGAAACCAACCTATGTATCCTGCGATCAAGCGATGCGCATGGCGTTTTCAGCATCGTACGGCGGCAACACTTTGAGCGTCTTTCCGCTCGACGCGCAAGGCGCACCGCTTCCCGTCAGCCAGCACGAACCCGATTTGCCGCATGCGCACGCGGCGCTGGCCGACGCCAGCGGCCGCTGGTTGCTCGTGCCCGTGCTCGCCGCCGATGCGATCCGGGTGTATCGGCTAAATGATGACGAAGGCATTACACCGAACGTGCCGGCAATGGTCCAGGTGCGATCTGGCAGCGGCCCTCGCCATATTGTTTTTTCGCCCGACGACGCGCGTGTTTATTGCCTCAATGAACTCGACTCGACGATAGACCGTTTCGACTTCGACGCCGTGTCAGGCACGCTGATCCTCAAGCAATCGATCAGCATCCTGCCGCCCGGCTTCGCCGGCAAGCCGTGGGCGGCCGAATTGCGGGCGACGCCCGATGGCCGCTTCCTCTATGCCAGCGAGCGTACGGCGAGCGTGATCGCGGCAATCGCCACCGATGTCCAGACCGGCGCGATGACGCCGATCGACCACTATCCGACCGAAACCCAGCCGCGCGGGATGGGCATAGCGCCTTCGGGGCGCTGGCTTGTCGCCGCCGGGCAGTTGTCCAATCAGATCACCGTCTATGCGCTCGATCCGGCTACGGGGCGACTCGTCGCCAAGCAGCGCTACGCTGCGGGACGCGATCCGATTTGTGTCGAGATCGCGTCCTTGCCAGGCGCCGAAGCTTAGACGACAAGAGACGAAGAGCATGAACAAGCGCGAACGATTTCTGGCCGCCGTACGTGGCGAAGACATTGACCGGCCGCCGGTGACGGCGTGGGTGCATTTTCTCTCCGACCACCTGAGCGGCGAGCAGACGGCGGCCTTGCACCGCTGCTTTGTCGAGGCCTATGACTGGGACGTGGTGAAAGTCATGAATGACTACCGCTACCCGATTCCGGCCAGCGTGCAAACGCTCGAAGATCCCGCCAGCCTGCGTGCATTCGGCCCGCTCAGCCTCGATGAAGCCTGTTTCGCCGAGCAGTTGAAATGCCTCGCCACCCTGCGCGCTGCGCTCGGTCCCGACATTGCCTTGATCGACACCGGCTTCGATCCCTACCAGCAGGTGCTGCGCAACGTCGGCTTCGACCAGGCCGAATTCCTGTGGCGGCACCCGGACGAAACACTGCGCGCGCTGAATACCGTCGCCGAGAATACCTGCCGCTACATCGCGGCGTCGAAAGCGCAAGGCGTCGAAGCCTTCTTCCTGTCGATCAACGGCGCCATCCGCGAAGGCTTTCCGCGCGGCTCGAGCCAGCAGGTATATGAGACTTTCCAGCGGCCGTTCGAGTTGCAGCTGCTGAAGGCCGCCGAGGGCATGGTGCGAATTCTCCATGTCCACGGCATCGGACTGGACCTCGGACGCGTGCTCGATTACCCCTGCGAGGTCATCAGCGTGTCGGACCGGCTGCCGGGCAACCCGACGCTCGCTGAACTGCGCAAGATCACTGCAAAATGTCTGATGGGCGGGATCGACGAGAGCAAGTTTCAGGAGCACAATCTGCCGGCGATCGCGCGCGAAGTCGACGATGCGCTGATCCAGGCTGGGCGGTGCAAGCTCATCCTCGCGCCCGGATGCACGCTGGTCTCGTTCACTCCAAAGCGCTCGTTGACTTTTCTGCGCGATTACACGCGAGCGCTCTGAATCCCGACAAAGTACGCCTATGAAGATCACTATTCTTGACGATTACTTCGACACGCTGCGCACACTTGACTGCATGCGAAAGCTGGACGGACATGAGGTCGTAATTTGGAACGATCATGTGGACGCGGTGGACGCGCTCGCGTCCCGGCTGCATGACACAGAGGCACTGGTGCTGATTCGTGAGCGAACGCAGATTCGTGGCGTGCTTCTCGACCGTCTGGGTTCCTTGCGATTGATCAGCCAGCGCAGCGTTTTTCCTCACATCGACATCGAGGCTTGCACGCGAAACGGCATTGTCGTCTCATCGAATCAACACCCTGGCGAACCGTCGTATGCTGCGGCGGAACTGACTTGGGGACTCATCCTGGCGGCGGCGCGGCAGATACCTCAGCAAATGGAATCACTGCGCGCGGGTAAGTGGCAAATTGGCGTTGGGGGCACACTACGGGGGAAGACCCTCGGAATTTACGGCTACGGGCGGATCGGGCGCACTGTGGCTGGTTATGGGAAAGCTTTCGGTATGAACGTGATGGTTTGGGCAAGCGAAAAATCACGGCAGGTGGCGCGCAATGAAGGCTACGCAATAGCGTCCTCGAAAGAGTCATTTTTCGAACAATGTGATGTCATTTCGCTGCATATGCGTCTGGTTCCTGCAACAAGGGCGATTGTCAGCGCCAGCGATCTTGGGCGCATGAAGCCCAGCGCAATATTTGTAAATACCAGTCGAGCTCCACTGGTCGAGTCGGGAGCGTTGGTGGAATCGCTCCGTGCCGGAAGGCCGGGCATGGCGGCAATCGATGTCTTCGAGCATGAACCGCTGATCGATCCAAGCGACCCCTTACTGGCGCTGGACAATGTCGTTTGTACGCCGCATATCGGCTACGTAACGCGTGAAGAGTACGAGATCCAGTTTTCCGACATTTTCGATCAAATCGTCGCCTTTGATCATGGGCAACCGATTAACGTCGTTAATCCCGAAGTGCTTGAACAGGGCCGGCGGTAATCACAGTTACTCTAAATCCCCTCCAATCACTGCCTCAGGGCGCAAAGAGATGCGGGGACCGACCGCCGAATTCCGCAGCAAGGGGCCGTCTTGCCGACTGGAATCCGTTTAGGGAATCCAGCTACCGTCTGGCGCGACTGCTCGGGTTGATCTCTCGTTCCGTCGGAACCTCGATGTGCCTGCCCGATTCCAGACCGAGCTTGCTCGTTTCGGTCGCCGGATACCGAGCGAGAAGATTCTGCACAAAAGGTCTGCTTTTCGTAACTCGGGACATCTACCTCGTGTCGATTCGTTGCATCACTTCCGAATTGCCCGGTACATGCAGGAGGCGCGCGCTGTCCGCCGCTCGGTTCTTGCGGGCCTAGTATTCAGCGAAGGCATCATCAGGATAGCAGTAAAGCCAGCGCTCCCCGGGCTCGGCCGAGGCGATGACTGGATGGCCGCTGGAATGCGCGTGCCGGGTGGCGTGGCGACTGGGGGATTCGTCGCAGCACAGGGTCGCCCCGCATTGCTGGCAGGTTCGCAGATGAACCCAGGTCGCCCCGATCTTTATGCACTCCTCGCACACGCGGCGCTTGGCCTGCTTGATCTCCTCAATAGCGCCGATATGCGAACACGCTTCATCGGACATCGTTCTCTCCTACTCACGCAATACCTGATGCACAAAGGAAACGGCGATCGAGCCTTCGCCGACGGCAGATGCCACACGCTTGACATTGCCTGCCCGTACGTCACCGACCGCGAACACGCCCGGCAGGCCGGTTTCGAGCAGATACGGCGCGCGACCGGGCGGCCAGTTCGAACGCGCCAGATCTTCGGCGGAGAGATAGGACCCGGTCTTGATGAAACCTTTGTCGTCGAGGGCAATGCAGCCATTGAGCCAGCTGGTGCTTGGAACCGCGCCGGTCATGGCGAAGATGTGCCGGATGTCACGGGTCTCGGTCTTGCCGGTTTGATGGTTTTTCCAGGTCACTTTTTCGAGGTGATTCTCGCCTTCTGCCGCGACCAGCTCGGTATGGCTATGCAGGGTGATATTGGCGCCCTCTTCGATGCGCCTGATCAGGTAACGCGACATGCTTTCCGCGAGTCCGCCCGAGCGGACCAGTATGTTCACGTGACTCGCCGTCTGCGCCAGGAAGACGGCCGCCTGGCCGGCCGAATTGCCGCCGCCGACGATGACGATCTCTTCCGCGGCGCAGAGTTGCGCCTCCATAAACGTGGCGCCGTAGTACACGCCGGCACCCTCGAATTTCGCCAGGCTCTCGAGCGATGGCTTGCGGTACTCGGCGCCGGTGGCGATGATCACGCTTTGGGCCAGTACCCGTTCGTCGTTACCGATATCGATCGCGTACGGCCTTTGCTCGCAGCGCAGTTTCTGCGCACCTTTGGCAATGACCATCCGGGCGCCGAACTTCTGCGCCTGGGTGCTGGCACGCGCCATCAGCGCCCCGCCCGAGATTCCGGTGGGAAAACCCAGATAATTTTCGATCTTCGAACTCGAACCGGCCTGGCCGCCCGGCGCGTTCGACTCGATCATCAGGACATCCAATCCCTCGGAAGCGGCGTACACGCCCGCCGCCAGGCCCGAGGGGCCCGCGCCGACGACAACCAGATCGTGCACCTGGCTCGGGTCGATGACTTCGTTCAGGCCCAGGCATTCGGCAATCTGCTGGTTACTCGGGCTGCGCAATACCCTATCGCCATGGCAGATCAACACGGGCACTTCCGCTGGGGAGATATGAAATCGATCGAGCAGAATCTGCACGTCGCGCTCGCGATCAAGATCAATGTACTGGTAAGGATAGCCATTGCGCGAGAGAAATTGCTTCACTTTGAGCGTCGCTGCGCAGTAGCTCGATCCGACGAGCACGACATCACTTATCCCGTGCGCGATCAGATTCACTCGCCGCAGAATGAAGGCGCGCATCAGGATTTCGCTCAGTTCGCTGTCGGTCTGCACCAGCGACAGCACCTGTTCGCGGTCTAGCTGAATGACCTCGCCTGCCTCGCCGGCGCGCGACCGGACCAGCGCAGGACGGCCGGAAATCAGGTTGATCTCGCCGGCGAATTGTCCCGGCCCATGGGTAACGATAGGGGTTTCGGACGCGCCAGATGGTTGAACGATTTCGATCGTTCCGCGCAGGACCACGAAAAACGCCATGACCTGCTGCCCCGCTTCGATAAGCAGTTCGCCTTGCCGGACCGCGCGCACGCGACCGTGCGCGCCGATGCGGGCAATCTGCGCCGCGGTGAGGATCGGATACATCTGCTCGGCCCGTGAAGGCGGGACCGGCCTGACTGAGGAGACGATTTCGGCCATAGGAATGCCCTCCTGACATATCGCTTAGGAGTGGCGTTCCGGCTTGATCGTTCGCTTTTTCCCGGCGCGTCGCCGTAAAAGGAATCTCGCAGCGGTCGGTCATCTTCAAAGAACTTCGAAGTCCACCCGATCAAGGATCGTCCGAAATGCGCTGATCGCAGATACTCGGCGTTGGGCCGGAGTGGCTCGGCAGTGTGCTTTGAGGGATATTGAAGGCTGCCGCCGAGTCAGAGTACAGGACATCCGGCTGTTAGCAGCCAGAAGCTGACCGCGGCGAAATTTTCCTCTAGCGGTCGTTCGCATCCCATTTCATCTCGCTTGTTGGCCCAAAGCGAATGCCATAACATTGCGCGATCCTTCCCCTCCTTGCCATGGGGCCTCCGTCATGAACCGGCACGCCTGTCTCGCAGCACTCGTCCTCCTCTTCGGCATTTCGGCAGCCCATGCTGCGCGCGTGCAGCAATTCATGCCGCAGGGTCGCATCGACCAGCAGACTCGCGCCTCGGCGCTGTTTAGCGGCGACATGGTGAAGCTTGGCGAAGCCGCCGCGCCAGCGCCCTTTGCCGTCGACTGCGGCGCGGTCAAGGGCGCCGGCCGCTGGATCGATGCGCGCACCTGGAGCTGGCAACTGGAGCGGCCCCTGCATGCAGGAGAAGGCTGCGTCTTCTCCTTGCGCGCCGACCTGCGCGCCTTGAACGGCGAAACGGTCGCGGGGACGAACCGGTTCGAATTCTTCGCCCCCGGCCCATGGCCGCGCGCGATCCTGCCGAAGCCGGGCGCCGAGATCGAGGAAGACCAGGCTTTCGTCATCGACGCGGGCGGACGGATGCGCCGGGACTCCATCGAAGAGCACGTCTGGTGCGAGGCGGAGGGCGTGGGCAACCGCATCGCCGTGAGAAGCGTTCCCGACGCCCAGCGGCAGGAAATCCTTTCCCACATCAACGGCGACTTCGGTGCCGCGCCGCTGGTCCTGAGCTGCGTCGAGCAACTGCCGCCGGGAACGAAAATGCGACTGGTGTGGGGACGTGGCGTCGAAGCGGAGAACGGCACGCGATCGGAAAAGGAGGAGAGCTTCGCCTTCCCGGTGCGCACGCCGTTTCGCGCCGCCTTGTCCTGCGAGCGGGAAAAGGCGGGCGCCCCCTGCTCGCCGCTCTCCAGCGTCACCATACAGTTCTCGGCCGAAGTCGACGCCGCCTGGGCGGGCAAGGTGCGACTGATCTCGAGCGATCCCGCCGCACCCTTGAGCCGCAATGGCGAAGCGGCGAGCGCGCGCGAAGGCGTCGTCATTGCGAAGGCCGCGGACGGCCTGTGGATCGCACCGGTCGGCGGCGGCAGCGAGCGAAAGAAGACCACGCGCGAAGTCGTCTTTGCCGGACCGTTCCCGCAGAACGCCGAGTTGCGCATCGAAATCCCGCCCGACGTGAAGGACCAGGCCGGCCGCGCGCTGGCCAACGCCGCAAGCTTCCCGCTGCCGTTCAGGACCGGCGCCTTGCCGCCGCTCGCCAAATTCCCGGGCGCCTTCGGCATCGTTGAAGCGAAGGAGGGCGGCGTGCTGCCGGTGACCTTGCGCAACGTCGAGCCGAAACTGGCGACGGCCGACCTGCGCCTTCCCGGCGCCCACCGGATGGCCGACCAGCGCCTCACCGACGATGCCGAGGTCATCGCCGCAATGGTGGAACTGGCAGGGTTCGAACGCCAGACCCGCACGGTGAAGCTGCAGCGCGACGGCAAGACGGAGAACTTTACCGACCCGTACTACGCGCGCGAACTCTCCTACCTGCAAAAGCGCGCCGGCGTCGTGCGCCTGGATTTGCCGAAGCCCGGGGGCAGTTCCGAATTCGAAGTCGTCGGCATCCCGCTGACCAAGCCGGGTTATCACATCGTCGAGATCGAGAGCCGCATGCTGGGCACGGCGCTGCTGGCGACGCCCAAGCCGATGTACGTGCGCGCGGCCGTCCTCGTGACCAATCTCGCGGTGCATCTGAAGCGTGGCCGCGACAACGGCCTGGTATGGGTGACGGCGCTCGATACGGGCACGCCCGTCGCCGACGCCGAGGTGCGCATCTCCGATTGCGAGGGCAAGGAACAATGGCGCGGCACGACCGATGCGCTGGGTCGCGCGCCGATTGACCGCGGCCTGGTGGCGGCCAACTGCAAGGATGCGAACTTCGTCTTCGCCAGCGCGCGCCTCGGCGAGGACTACAGCTTCGTGCGCTCGGACTGGAACGAAGGCCTGGAGCCCTGGCGCTTCGGCGTCGAAACGTGGGGCGAGCGCAGCGACTTCAAGATCCACGCCGTGTTCGACCGCACGCTGTTCCGCCCCGGCGAAACCGTGTCGATGAAGCACATCGCGCGCAGCCGCAACAGCCGCGGCTTTGGCTTCCCGCCGGCCGAGAGCTTGCCCGCCAAGCTCACCATTCGCCAGGCCGAGACCGGCACCGAGTATTCGCAGCCGATCGCCTGGGACGCGCAGGGCAGCGCCGTGAGCCAATGGAAGGTTCCCGAGGCCGCGAAGCGCGGCACCTACGAGGTGACCCTGTCCGGCGGCAAGCGCGGCATGGCGGTGACCGGCGAGTTCAGGGTGGCGGACTTCCGCCTGCCGGTGTTCACCGGCAGCATCCAGGGCGTCCCCGTCAAGCAGGTCGCGCCGAGTCGCATTCCGCTGGCTGCGGGGCTCTCCTTCCTCAACGGCGGCGCGGCAAAAGGCGCGGCCGTCGAAGTGTCCGCCACCGTCCGGCCGCGCTGGCCGGCCTACGCGCACTACGAGCGCTTCAACTTCAACATCGACTTCGCGGATGAAGCCCTGGCCGCCTTCGGCATCGAACGCGACAGCGAAAGCGAACATCTCGTGCTCGACAAGCAGGCGTTGGTGCTCGACAAGGCGGGCGCCGGCAAGCTCGAGGTGCCGCTGCCCGAAAAGCCGAAGGGGCCGAGCGAGCTCTATGCCGAAATGACCTTCACCGATCCGAACGGCGAGATCCAGACGATCCACGGCAGCGTGGAACTGTGGCCGGCCGCCGTCGCGCTCGGCATCAACGTGAGCGACTGGGCCTCGGGCAAGGGCGCCGGCAACCGCGTTGAAATCGTCGCGCTCGACACGGCCGGCAAGCCCCTGGCGGACCAGGACGTGCGCGTGACCGGCCAGCGCCGCATCGAGTACAGCCATCGGCGCCGCATCGTCGGCGGCTTCTACGCCTACGAGCATCACGACGAATACGTCGACCTCGGCGAAGTGTGCAGCGGCCGCACCGACAGCCGGGGTCTGTTCCTGTGCGAGCCGCGTTCGAGCGAACCGGGCTCGGTCTACCTGCTCGCCGAGACGCGCGACCGCGACGGCAACGTCGCGCGCGCGAGCCACAGCTACTGGGTCACGGGCGGCGGCGATCTGTGGTTCACCGCCGGCAACCAGGACCGCATCGACGTCATTCCCGAGAAGCGCGGCTACAAGCCGGGCGAGACGGCGCGCTTCCAGGTGCGCACGCCGTTCCGCGAAGCCACTGCCCTGATCGCCGTCGAAGCCGGCGGCATCATCGAGACCGTGGTGAAGCCGCTGTCGCGCTTCAATCCGGTCATCGAGTTGCCGATCAAGGCGGAGTGGGCTCCCAACGTCTTCGTTTCGGTGCTGGCGGTGCGCGGGCGAGTCGAGCCGGTCAAGTGGTACTCGTTCTTCCAGTGGGGCTGGCGCGAGCCGGCGAGCTGGTTCCGCGAGTGGTGGAATCCGCAGCAGCCGACGGCCATGGTCGATCTCGCCAAGCCGGCGTTCCGCCTGGGGCTCGCCGAGATCGGCGTGGCGACGGACGGCTTCAGGCTGCAGACCGAAGTCATCCCCGACAAGCCGGAGTACCGGCCAAGAGAAGAAGCCACCGTGCGCCTCAAGGTCGCGCTGCCGGACGGCAAGCCGGCGCCGGCGGGAAGCGAGGTGGCTTTCGCCGCGGTGGACCAGGCGCTGCTCGAACTGAAGCCCAACGAGAGCTGGAATCTGCTCGATGCGCTGTTGCAGAAGCGCGCCTACGAGGTGGAGACGGCCACCGCGCAATCGCAGGTCATCGGCAAGCGCCACTTCGGCAAGAAAGCGGTGCCGTCCGGCGGCGGTGGCGGCCGCGGCCCGGCACGCGAACTCTTCGACACCCTGCTGGCCTGGTATCCACGCGTCATGCTCGACGCTGCCGGCGCGGCGACGATCAAGGTGCCGATGAACGATTCGCTCACGGAATTCAAGCTCGTCGGCGTGGCGACGTCCGGCGCCGCCCTGTTCGGCACCGGTTCGGCCTCGGTGCGCACGCGCCAGGACCTGCAAATGATCTCCGGCCTGCCGCCGCTGGTGCGCGAGAAGGATCGGTTCGAGGCCCTGCTGACCTTGCGCAACGGCACCGGCCGCGCCATGGCCGTGTCCGTCGCGGCGACGGTCGGCGGCAAGGCGCTCGACAAGCGCCGCGTGCAACTGGAGGCCGAGGGTGCGGCCGAGTTGAGTTGGCCGGTCGAGGTGCCCGAGGGTGTCGACCAGCTCGCCTGGGAACTGGAGGCGAGCGAGGAAGGCGGACAGGCGCGCGATCGCATGCGCCTCACGCAGAACGTCGCACCCGCGGTTCCGGTCACCGTGCAGCAGGCGACGTTCACGCGCATCGAAGGCACGTTCGAAGTGCCGGCCGAGCCGCCCGCCGGCGCCTTGCCCGGCAAGGGCGGGCTGCAGGTCGGCCTGTCGCCGAAGCTGTCCACGCCGCCGGCCGGCTTGAGGCGCTTCTTCGAGGAATATCCGTTCGTCTGCCTCGAGCAGCGCGTTTCCGTCGCCGTCGGGCTGCGCGACAACAAGCGCTGGCAGGCGGTCGTCGACGGCCTGCCGGCCTACCTGGATGCCGACGGCCTGGCCAGGTACTTCCCCGGCGAAGGCCCTGGCAGCACCACGCTCTCCGCCTATCTCCTCGACATGGCGGCGACGTCGGGGCTCGCCCTGCCGGACGACGTGCGCGATCGCCTGCTGCAGGGATTGACGAGCTTCGTCGAAGGCCGCATCAAGTCGAAGTCCTGGTCGCCTTACGATGATTCCGTCGCCCGCACGCTGCAGGCGCTCGAGGCGCTCACCCGCTACGGCCGCACGCCGACGCGCGCGGCGGCGGCGCTGGACGTCGAAGCGATGCGCCTGCCCACCGCAGCCGCCATCGACTGGTACCTGGTGACGAAGCGCCTGCCGGAACTGCCGCAGCGCCCGGCGAAGCTGCAAGCCGCGGAACAGGAACTGAGGAACCGCCTGAGCTACACCGGCGGACGCCTCGGCTTCACCACCGAGAAGTCGGACTTCTGGTGGTGGATGATGATCAGCGGCGACTCCAATGCATTCCGCCTGATCGAAGCGGTGCTGGACGACGCGCGCTGGCAGGGCGACCTGCCGCGCCTGGTGCGCGGCGCGATGGAACGACAGGTGCGCGGCCGCTGGTACACGACGACCGCCAATGCCTGGGCCAGCGTGGTGCTGGAGAAATTCGGCAAGGCCTTCGAGCGCGAAGCGGTGAACGGCACGACGCGCGCGAGCTTCGGCAAGGCGTCCGTCGCCTTCGACTGGAAGGCGGCGCCCGAGGGCAGCGCGGAGACGCAGCCGCTGGCCCTGCCCTGGCCGTCGCAGGGCGGCTCGACTTTGTCATTGGCGCACGAAGGTGCCGGCAAGCCGTGGGCGTCGATACAGGTGCTCGCCGCGATCCCCGCCGGCGAACCCCGTGCGTATGGCTACAAGGTCAGCCGCCGCGTGACGCCGATCCAGGAGAAGGTCTCGGGCAAGGTGAGCCGCGGTGACCTGTGGCGAGTGACGCTGGCCGTCGACGCCGACCAGGACATGACCTGGGTGGTCGTCTCCGATCCGATTCCGGCGGGCGCCCGCATCCTCGGCGACGGCGACGGCCGCGATTCGCATATCGCCACGCTCGACGAAGATCGCCTCGCGCGGCGCGTGTGGCCGACCTTCGTCGAGCGCACCTTCGGCTTCTACCGCGCCTATTACGAAGTCGTGCCCAAGGGGCATTTCCAGATCGACTACACGGCGCGCATCAACAACGCCGGCGAATTCAGCCTGCCGCCGACGCGTGTCGAAGCGATGTACGCGCCCGACGTTTTCGGCGAGACGCCGAACGCCAAGGTGATGGTGGGCAATTGAACTTCAGGCCGCTGCTGTTGCTGGCGGCGTGCGGAGTGTGCGCCTCTTTGCCGGCGTTCGCGCTGCCGAGCTTCACTGAGGTGAAGGCGGCCTACGTTCCCTCGGACGCCTGGCTGCTCTCGCGCGACGGGCGCGAACTGCAAAGCCTGCGCATCGATCATCGCGTACGCCGGCTGCCGTGGACGCCGCTGGCAGATGTGTCGCCGGCGCTGGTCCGCGCCGTGATCGTTTCCGAGGACAAGCGCTTCTTCGAGCACGACGGCGTCGACTGGCGCGCCATCGGCAGCGCCGCGTGGAGCAACTTCTGGGGCCGGCGGACGCGCGGCGCGAGCACGCTCACCATGCAGCTCGCCGGCCTCATCGACGAAGACAACCGGCGGCGCGGCCGGCGCAGCGTGTTCGAAAAACTCTCGCAAGCGGCGTTCGCGCTGCGCCTCGAAGCCTCGTGGAGCAAGCTGCAAATCGTCGAGGCCTATCTCAATCTCGTCGCCTTTCGCGGTGAACTGCAGGGTGTCGGTGCGATGAGCCGCGGCCTGTTCGGCAAGTGGCCGAACGGGCTGGAGGAACGCGAAGCCGCGCTCGCCGCTGCGCTGCTGCGCTCGCCCAACGCCGCGGCTGCGCTGGTGGCGCGCAGGGCCTGCAATCTGCTCAAGGAAACGCAGCGCGGCGGCGAGTGCGAGGGGCTCGGCGCGCTGGCGACAGCAGCGCTGTCCGGAGCGCAGCAGGTCTCGGCCGACGCGCCCGGCGTCGCGCCGCATCTGGCGCGCAAACTGCTTAGCGAGGCGGGCCAGAAGCTCAAATCCAGCCTCGATGCCGACCTCCAGCGCATGGCAGTCCAATCGCTGCGCCGTCACCTTTCCGCACTCGCGCGGCAGAACGCCCAGGACGGCGCCGTAGTCGCGCTCGACAACCGCAGCGGCGAGGTGCTGGCCTGGGTGGGATCAAGCGGCGATCTTTCGGACGCCGCCGAAGTCGACGGCGTCGTCGGGCTGCGCCAGGCGGGCTCGACGCTGAAGCCCTTCCTCTATGCGCTGGCCTTCGAGACGCGGCATTTGACGCCGGCATCACTGATCGAAGATGCGCCGCTGACGCTCGATACCGGCAACGGCCTCTACGCGCCGCAGAACTACGAACCCGACTATCGCGGCTGGGTGTCGGCGCGCATGGCGCTCGCCGGCTCGCTCAACGTGCCCGCGGTGAAGACGCTGGTTCGCGTCGGCACCGATCCCTTCCATCAGCGGCTGCGCCGTGCCGGCTTCGACAGCCTGACGGAAAGCGCCGACTGGTACGGCTACAGCCTGGCGCTCGGCTCGGCGGACGTCTCGCTGCTGATGCTGGCAAACGGCTATCGCAGCCTCGCCAACGGCGGCCGCTGGTCGCCGCTGCGGGTGACGCTGGGAAGCCAGCCGATCAACTGCCGGCAGGACGGATGCGCCGGCGCCTTCTCCGGCACCGCACACGCCGTGTTCAGTCCCGCCGCCGCCTTCCTGGTGGCCGACATCCTTTCGGACCGCAGTGCGCGCGCCGGCACTTTCGGCCTTGAATCCTGGCTCGCCACGCCCTATTGGGCGGCCGCCAAGACGGGGACCAGCAAGGACATGCGCGACAACTGGTGCATCGGCTTTTCGAGCCGCTACACCGTCGCGGTCTGGGTCGGCAATGCGAGTGGCGACCCCATGCACGAGGTCTCGGGCGTTTCGGGCGCGGCGCCGGTTTGGCGCGAGGTGATGGACTGGCTGCATCGCGGCGATCCGGCCACCGGCCGACCGCGTCAGGGAAGCCGCGAGCCGGCGGCGCCTGCCGGCGTGGTGCGGGCCAAGCTGCGCTTCGACCCGCCGCGCGAGCCGCCGCGGCGCGAATGGTTCGTCGCGGGCACCGAGACGAACATCGTCCGCGCCGCCGTTCGCCGCGGACTGGCGCGCATTTCCTATCCCGCCGATGGGACGGTGATCGCACTCGACCCCGACATTCCGCCGCCGCTTCAGCGCTTGCCCTTGCGTCTTTCGTCGGGCGGCGAGAGCGGCTGGCGTTGGCGCATGGACGGCCGCAGCATCGGACGGGCGACGGCACCTCTGACGTGGCTGCCGCGGCCGGGCCGCCACCGGCTAAGCGTGGAAGACGGCGCCGGAAGGGAAGCCGACGCGGTCAGCTTCGAAGTGCGGGCGCTAAAGGGCCGCTGATCCGGGGCTTTCGACCGACTGTTGTCGCTTCGCAATGATCTGCGCCACCTCGGCACAGAGGTGCTAGCAATCGCCGGACCAATGCGAAAAGCTGTGGGGGCGGTGAACTGTGAACGGCCGGTTTGGAGAAGCGTGACAGACCGCAATGGGCCGACCTGCGACAACCCTCTTCGAACATTGGCGTTGGGAAACCGTCATTGCGCAGCGGCTCGGTCTATGCGCTATTGCGTCAATCTTGTCGTTTCGCGCGGACAAGTCCAAAGACTTCTTTGTTGGCGATCCGGTTGCTTGCTTAGACTTGCAAGAATCATTCAGAAACCGGTGCAACACCGGCGCTGTGCGCCTGCTTGTCGGCCCAGTAGCTCGAACGCACCATGGGCCCGCAGGCCGCGCCGGTAAAGCCCATGGCCTTCGCTTCGCGCTCGTAGAGCGCGAACGTGTCGGGATGCACATAGCGCGAAACTGGCAGGTGGTGAATCGACGGCGCGAGGTATTGGCCTATCGTCAGCATCTCGACGCCATTCGCGCGCAGGTCGTGCAGCACGTCGAGAATTTCGTCGTCGGTCTCGCCGAGTCCGACCATCAGGCCGGACTTGGTCGGAATCTGCGGATAGCGCGCCTTGAACGCTTTCATGAAGGCCAGCGAGTGGGCGTAGTCGGCGCCGGGGCGCGCCTGCCGGTAGAGTCGCGGGACCGTTTCGAGGTTGTGGTTGAGCACGTCGGGCAGGCTCTGGCCGAGGACATCGATGGCGATCGCCATGCGGCCGCGAAAATCGGGGACCAGGGTTTCGATCGTCGTCATCGGCGATTGCTCGCGCACGGCGGCGATGACATCGACGAAGTGCTGGGCGCCGCCGTCGCGCAAGTCGTCGCGGTCCACGCTGGTGATCACGACATAGCGCAGCTTGAGGTGGGCGACGCTGGCGGCCAGGTGCGCCGGCTCATCGGCATCGGGCGGCAGGGGTTTGCCGTGGCCGACGTCGCAGAAGGGGCAGCGGCGCGTGCAAATGTCCCCGAGAATCATGAAGGTCGCCGTGCCGCGCCCGAAGCACTCGCCGATGTTCGGACAGGCGGCTTCCTCGCAGACGGTGTGCAGCTTCTGTTCGCGCAGCATGCGCTTGATTTCGCCGAAGCGGCCGATTTCGTTGCCGGCCTTGACGCGTATCCACGCCGGTTTGCGCAGCGGCTCGCCGGCAGCGACGACCTTGATCGGAATACGCGCGGTCTTCAGTTCGCCGCGCTGCTTGACGCCGGCGACCTTGGCGGCCGCGTTGCTGGCTGCCGGCTTGACTTCGCTTGCGGCGAGTTCGGGCAGGTCACCGTGGATGTTTTCGCTCATGCGCGTTCCAGTTGTGCGGCAAGGTGGGCGGCCAGCGCGCGGGCCGTTTGCGCCGGCGACAAGGCAATGCCCAGATCGCGCGTCTGCGTGACCCGCATGCCGGCGTAGCCGCAGGGATTGATCGCCGCGTAAGGCGCGAGGTCCATGTCGACGTTGAAGCTCAGGCCATGATAGCAGCCGTTCCTGCGCACGCGCAGTCCGAGCGCAGCGATCTTGGCCAGGGACTCGCCCTGCGCGATATAGACGCCCGGCGCGCCGTCCATCCTGACCGCCGCAACGCCGTTTTCGGCAAGCAGGTCGATCACCGCCTGCTCGATGCGGCGGACGAATTCGCGCACCCGAAGGCCGCGACGCGTGAGGTCAACGAGCAGATAGATCACAACCTGGCCGGGGCCGTGGTAGGTGATCTGTCCGCCGCGATCGATCTTGACGAGCGGTATTCCATTGTCGTAAAGAAGGTGTTCCGCGCGCCCGGCCAGGCCGAGCGTGTAGACCGGCGGGTGTTCACAAAGCCACAGTTCGTCCGGGGTGTCCGCGCCGCGCCGCGAAGTGAAGCCGATCATCGCCTGCCAGGTCGCTTGATAGTCGATCTGGCCGAAGGCGCGCAGCTTGATGGCGGAAACGACGGCATGCCCGCTCCCCGCAACGCCCCTTGTCAGGGCGGCACCGGTCAAGGCGGAAGCCGCGGTTTCTTGTGTCAAGGCAAGATCCATTGCGCTCAGAGTACGACTTTGACCATCGGGTGAGCGGAAAGCTCGCGATACAGCGCGTCGAGTTGGGCTTGCGATGTGGCATTGATCGTGCAGGTGAGACTCAGATACTTGCCGCCGCTCGAGGTGCGCATTTCCATCGTCGCTGCGGCAAAATCCGGGGCGTGCCGCAGCACCACTTCGAGTACCGCCTGAGCCAGGGCCGGATCAGCCGGGCCCATGACCTTGATCGGAAAGGCGCAGGGGAATTCGAGCAGTGTTCCTCCCGCCGGCGGCAATTCAGACTGCGGCAACGCGCATCACCTCATCGCGAAAGGCGGCATACCAGGCGTGCATCTGGCGGGTCACCGGGCCGGGCTTGCCGGCCTGCGCGCCCTGGCCGACCGGCTTGCCGTCGAGCGTGGTGATGGCCAGCACTTCCTTGGTCGACGAGGTGATCCACAGTTCGTCGGCCGCACGCACTTCGGCTTCGGCGACGGGCCGCACGGCAAACGGCGCGCCGTGCCGCGCGGCGAGTTCGAGCACCACGTCGTAGGTGATTCCGGGGAGGATGCGGTTGTCCTTCGGCGGGCAGAGGATGATGCCGTTCCTGACGCAGAAGACGTTCGTCGACGAACCCTCGGTGAGAAAACCGTCGCGCAACATGATCGCTTCGGCGCAACCGGCGTCGACGGCCAGTTGGCGCGTGAGCACGTTGCCGACCATGGACACGCTCTTCAGGTCGCAGCGGTCCCAGCGAATGTCGGTAGCGGTGATCGCCGCGATACCGGCCTCGCGCTGGGTCCGCGTCGGGCCGACGAGCGGCGCGGTAAACAGGAAGACAGTCGGCGTCACGCCCTGCGGGAAGGCATGGTCGCGCCGAATGTCGGCGCCGCGCGTGACCTGGATATAGACCGCCTGATCGGCAAACCCGGCCGCTTCAATGAGGCGCAGGATGATGGCGCGCCATTCGTCGTTGCTGTGCGGATTGACGATGCGCAGCCCGTCGAGGGTCGCTTGCATGCGGCGCAGATGTTCATCGATACGGAAAGGATGGCGCGAATAGACCGGGATGACTTCATAGCCGCCATCTCCGAACAGGAAGCCGCGATCGAGCGGTGAGATCTTGGCTTCGCTCAGCGGGAGAAACTGGCCATTCAGATAGGCGTTCATGACTTTTCTTTCTTGTTAGTTAAACCAGAGACGAATCGTATCGATCGCGCGGCCAAAAATATTGGCTACCGGCACGCCTTCGATGGCCACCACCGGGTATTCGCCAAAGGGCTTGTCGTCAAGGCTGACCTTCAGTGTTCCGATGGCCTGGCCGGCTGTCACCGGGGCGATCAGGGGTTGCTGCGAGACGAGTTCGACCTTGAGGCGAGCGGCATAGCCTTTGGGAACGGCGAGAATGAAATCGCGGCCAAAGCCGGCGTTGACGGTCTTTTCCGAGCCCTTCCAGACTTTCAGCGCGGACACCGCCTGGCCCTTGGCATAGAGCTGAACCGCGTCGTAGAACTGGAAGCCGAAGTTGAGCAGCTTGAGCGACTCCTGCGTACGCACGCCATCCGAGGTCGTACCGAGAACGACGGCGAGCAGGCGGCGTGGCCCGCGCTTGGCCGAGGAAATCAGGCAGAAGCCGGCGGCATCGGTATGTCCTGTCTTCATTCCATCGACTGACGGGTCGAGCCACAGCAGGCGATTGCGATTGGGTTGAGTAATATTGTTGTAGCGGAATTCCTTGAGCGAGTAATACTTCGCATAGTCCTCGGGAAAATCGCGGATCAGCGCGCCGGCGATGATCGCGAGGTCGCGCGCCGTCGTGTAGTGCTGTGCGTCCGGCATCCCGGCGGCATTGCGGAAACTGGAATTCTTCATGCCCAGGCGCTGCGCCTCGCGGTTCATCATCTGGGCGAAATTGTCCTCGCTGCCGGCGATGGCTTCGGCCAGGGCGACGCAGGCATCGTTGCCCGACTGCACGATCATGCCCTTGATCAGGTCTTCAACCTTGACCTGCTTGCCGACCTGGATGAACATGCGCGAGCCTTGCGCGCGCCACGCGCGTTCGGAAACGGTAATCATCTGGTCGATCTTTATCGTTCCCTGCTTGAGCGCGGCGAAGGTCAGATAAGCCGTCATCAGCTTGGTCAGCGACGCCGGTTCGAGACGCTCGTCGGGCGCCTGCGCCGCAAGCTCCTGGCCGGAAGCCAATTCAACAAGCAGCCAGGACTTGGCGGCGAGCGCCGGCGGAGTGGGCAACTGCTGGGCGAAGACCAGCGCTGGCAGCAGAAGGAGAACGATGAAGAACGAAAGGAACTTGCGCATGGAAACCAACTGGATCGGTGAAACAGTGATTATAACAAGCCCCCAGCCTGCGCCCGCTGCGTATCCTTAAGTGATTTTGTAACGCTCGCCGCTGGCGGCCACCGCAAACGCGCGGCAAAGAAAACGCAAGGCCAAGAAAAGCCTTGCGAAATCTTCGCGCCTTTTCTGCCGCTACGGTGGACGCTAGACGCTGCAGCGACTGACCGCGCGGTGTCAGCCGCGGCCGTGACCGCGCGGACCGCCGTGCCGCATATGCTCGAACTTGCTCTTGAAGAAGAGGCGCGCTTTTTCTTTCTGATCGGGGTTGAGCGCGTCATAGACCGTCAGCCAACGGTCGCGATTGGCTTGGTGAATGGCCTGGCCTTCCGCCCTGAAATCGTCCATACGCTTGGCGACGGCGCGCAGATCAGTGCCGGGCTGGCTGAGCAGGGTTTGGATCTCCTCGTGCTCCTTGCGCATCCGCTCGCGCATGCCGCCCATGCCTTCTCTGCTGGCCTTGGCAGCATCCTGCCAGAGCGCTTCCTGTTTGGCATCGAGCTTCAACTCGTCGTGCAGGCGAGCAAAATCCTTCATGCCATGCATCGCCTGCCTTTGGTGCATGCCGGCCGCCGGGCCGCCAGGCGCATCGCTCGGCGGCGGCGCCGCAAACGCGCTGCCGGCGAGTCCGAAGGCGAGAGCCGAGGTGGCGATGAGCATGCGCGGGGAAAAATTAATTTTCATAGCAAAAGTCCTGTCTAGTTGAACGGAAGAGTCGGAGATCGGGTGTTAGCTCTGACGCCGCCATTCTCAGCCGGCTGGCATTGCAAATGATTTCTCTGCCGGAAAAGATGGTTTCAAATTGTTTCCAGCGGCGGCGGGCACTGGGGCGCCTGTCATAGAATGTTCGCCAACGATTGAAGATCCGGCCATGAAGAAAATTCTCCTTGTCGACGACGACCCTGAACTGCGGCAATTGCTCGCCACCTATCTTGGCCGGCATGGCTTTGACACACTGCTCTTGCCGGACACACGCCAGATCGATGCCTATCTTGAACGCTATCAGCCGCATCTGCTGGTGCTCGACCTGATGCTGCCCGGCGAAGACGGACTGGCCGCGTGCCGGCGCCTGCGCGCGCGCGGCGAGACGCGGCCGATCATCATGCTGACCGCGCGCGACGAAGCAGTTGACCGCGTCCTCGGCCTCGAAATGGGCGCCGACGACTACGTCGGCAAGCCTTTCGATCCACGCGAACTGGTCGCGCGGATCGAAGCCGTATTGCGCCGTGGCACGCCACCGGCCGCGGCACCCGACCCGCGCGGCGGCGTCTACCGTTTTGGCGACTGGTCTTTCGATCGCGGCGCGCGCCAGCTGGCCCGCGCCGGTGAAGCGCAACCCTTGACGAGTGGCGAATTCGCCTTGCTCAATGCACTGGTGGCCAACGCCAATCGGCCGATGAAACGCGAGCGCTTGCTCGAGCTTACGCGTGGCGACGACAGCGAATCCTTCGATCGCGCCATCGACGTGCAGGTCCATCGCCTGCGCCGGCTGATCGAAGACGATCCTGCACACCCACGCTACTTGCAAACGGTGTGGGGCGTCGGCTACGTTTTCGTTCCCGACGGCGAAGCCGGGGAAGGAACTGGGCAATGAGACTGCTGCCGGCCTCGCTCGCGGCGCGTACGGTTCTCTTAGTCATCGCGGTCGTTGCCGTCGCCGAGATCACGACCTCCACGCTTTTCATGCACTACCGGCGGACTTCGCACGCGAGCCAGACCGTCCAGTTCATCGCCGGCCAGGTGCGCCTGCTGCAAACGGTCCTGCCCGGGCTCGATCCGGATACGCGGCGGCGGATGGTGGTCGCTGATGTCGGCGAGCAGGGTATGCAACTTCGTCCGGACACCGACAATGTGCCGGGTCACGAACCGGAGTTTGGTTTCGCCCGTCATCTCGCCGCCGACCTCGATCTGCTTCTCGACCAACCGGTGCGTCTGCGTCATGCCGGGCCGGGAAAACGCAGCGGCCTGTGGATTGGTTTCATGGCCGGCGGCGAACGCTGGTGGCTGGTGCTGCCGCCGCCGCGCTTCGAACCGCAGGAACTGCCCCCGGATTTATGGCTGTGGCTGGCTCTCGCACTGGCCTTGCTGGTGCTGATCGCCGGATTGTTCGTGCGCGGCATCGTCGGCCCGCTGGCGCGCCTCGGCGAAGCGGTGGCCGCCGCCGGCGATGGCAGCGCTCGCCAGGTACGAGCGATTCCGGAAGGACCGAGAGAAGTGCGGCGACTGGCCGAGCGGCACAACACCATGCTCGCGCAACTGGCGGCGGCCAATGCCGAGCGGCGCGAGATGCTCGCCGGGCTGACCCACGATCTGCGCGCGCCGCTCGCCCGGCTGCGCGTGCGTCTGGCGCTGCTCGACAGCGATACCGAACGCAGCGGCTTGACACGCGATGCCGATGACATGGAGCGCATTGTCGGCCAGTGCCTGGGCTTTCTGCGCAGCGAAAGCAGCGCGAGTAACGCAGATACGCCGCCCGCGCCGCTGCCCTTCGCCGACGCGGTGAGCATCGAGGTGGCGCGCCATCGCGAACTCGGCCAGCCGATCGAAATGACCGTCGGCGACGGGGCCGCGGCGTGCGCGGTAGCTATCGCCCCCGGCAACCTGCAGCGCCTGCTCGACAATCTGATCGCCAACGCGCTGCAGCACGGCGCCCCGCCGGTCGAAGTGGTGTTGTGCATCGAGCGCCGCGGAACGATCAGCATGCACGTGCGCGATCACGGGCCCGGCATCGCCGAGGCGCAGCGTGCCTACGCGCTCGAAGCCTTTGCCCAGATCGCTCCGGCGCGCGCCAGCGGCGGCAGCTGCGGTCTGGGCCTGGCCATTGTCCGGCGCATCGTCTTGGCTTGCGGCGGCGAAATGGCGCTCGCGGATGCCCCCACCGGCGGGCTGGATGTCGTGCTGCAGTTTCCGGCAACGGTGTGAATTTTCGAGCGCTGCGCCGAGCCGAACGACTGAAAACAAACGCCTTTTCATTGACCGCAGACCGCTTTTCAACTATGGTCCACGGTCTTTTTTATAACTAATAAATTGAAGGGGGCCGTACCGATGTCAACTCTGGTCAAATTCGCCACCGCCGCAGCGCTTGCGCTCGCCGCCACCACGCCCGCCCTGGCTGCGGACACCATCAAGATCGGCGTCGCTGGCCCGCATACCGGCGATCTCGCGCCCTACGGCCTGCCGACCAAGGACGCAGCCGAAATGCTCATCGCCGAAGTCAACGCCAAGGGCGGCATCAACGGCAAACAGATCGAGCTGCTTTTCGTCGACGACCAATGCAAGCCCGAGATCGCCACCAACGTCGCGACCAAGCTCGTTTCCGAAGGCGTCAACGTCGTCATTGGCCACGTCTGCTCCGGCGCCACAAAGGCCGCGATGGGTATTTACAAAGGTGCCAAGGTCATCGTCATCAGCCCGTCGGCAACCAACCCGCCGTTGACCAAGAGCGGTGATTATCCGAACTTCTACCGCACCATCGCCTCTGACGACGATCAGGGCAAGATGGCCGCGACCTTCGTGATCGACAAGCTCAACGCCAAAAAGATCGCCATCGTGCACGACAAGGGCGATTACGGCAAAGGCTTCGCGGATTTCTCGAAGGAAGCGATCGAGAAGAGTGGCAAGGCCAAGGTCGTGATGTACGAAGGCATACAGCCGGGCGCCATGGACTACACGGCGGTCATCCAAAAGCTGCGCAAGGAAGGCGCCGATGCGCTGATCTTCGGCGGCTACCATCCGGAAGCCTCGAAGCTGCTCGCGCTGATGAACAAGCGCAAGATCAACGTGCCCTTCATCGGCCCGGACGGCATCAAGGGCGACGGATTCCTCAAGATCGCCGGCAAGGATGCCGAAGGCGTCTACGCCACCGGCCCGATGGATGTCTCGAAGTATCCCTTGAACGTCAAGGCTCATAACGATTACAAGGCCAAGTACGGCAAGGAACCCGGAACTTTCTTCGACCAGGGCTATGCTGCGACGCTCGCTGCCCTCAACGCCATCAAGGTCGCCGGCGGCACCGATTACGACGCGCTCGGCAAGGCATTGAAGAGCAGCGTGATCGAAACCACCGTCGGCAAGATCAAGTTCGACGCCAGGGGCGACGCCGAAGGCGTTGGCTTCTCTGTCTACCAGGTCAGAAAAGGCGCCTTCGTCGAGGTCAAGTAAGCGCGGAACCGCATCAGCCGGGAGGACGTTCGAAGGACCTTCCGGTTCCATCAAGCCGTGTGCGGCAATTCCCGGCACACGGCCGGCCGGCGCCGACGCCTGCAACAATCAATTTTTCCCCTCGGTCTAGCCATGGATTCTGAGTATTTTTTCGAGCTGCTCTGCGGCGGATTGGTCAAGGGCAGCATCTACGCCCTGATCGCGCTCGGCTACACCATGGTCTACGGCATCATCCAGTTGATCAACTTCGCGCACGGCGAGATCTACATGATCGGCGCTTTCGTCGCCTTCATCGTCTCCGGCGTGCTGACGCTGACCGGGTACGGCGGCCCGACGGTACTGCTGCTCGCCGCGGTGATAGCCATTATTTACGCGGCGGCCTACGGCTACACCCTGGAAAAGATCGCCTACCGCCCGCTGCGCGCCGCGCCGCGCCTTTCGCCGCTGATCAGCGCGATCGGCGCTTCGATCTTCCTGACGAACTATGTGCAGTTGGCACAGACGCCGGACTTTCTTCCGTTTCCGGAACTGATCACCGACTTTGATTTCATGGAGCCGTTTTCGCGCTACGTGAGTTCAGTCGACCTGGTGATCCTGGTCGTCACCACGCTGACCATGATCGCGCTCACCGTGCTGATCAAATACACGCGCGTCGGCAAGGCGATGCGCGCCACCCAGCAGGACGCCGTCATGGCGCGGCTGGTCGGCATCAACGTCGACCGGGTGATCTCGGCAACCTTCATTATCGGCTCGGCCCTCGCGGCGATCGCCGGCGTGCTGATCGCCTCGCGCACCGGGCAGATCAACAGCGCCATCGGCTTCATGGCCGGCATCAAGGCATTTACCGCGGCCGTTCTTGGCGGCATCGGCAACATCCCGGGCGCGGTGCTCGGCGGCCTGGTTCTCGGTATTGCCGAGACCCTCGGCGCGGGCTATATCTCGAGCGCCTACGAGGATGTCTTCGCCTTCGGCCTGCTGGTCCTGATTCTCGTCCTGCGCCCCGCCGGCCTGCTCGGCAAAGCGGTCAAGCAGAAGGTTTAGGCATGACGCACTTCAAACGTTCTCTCGTCATCGGCCTGTGGTTCATGTTTCTCGCCCTGCCGCTGATGGTGGTCCGGGTCAATACGCTCAATCACGAAATCGAGTGGCGCTGGGCCAACATGCTTTGGCTCGGGTTCTGCGCTTTCGCCCTTGCCTGGTTCTGGCGTGCATCGACCGAACGCCGCGCTGCCCGCCAGGCGCTTGGCGTAGCCGCCGGACGGCCGCTTCTCGCAAAACTGTCGTGGGCGCAGCGGCTCTCCGACGATCCGGCTCTCAGCCGGCGCCTGCTGCTCATCGTGGCGGCGGCAGCACTGATTTTCCCCTGGGTCGTATCGACGAGCCAGAATTTCTACCATGTCAATATCATGGTCAGTGCGCTGATCTTCGTCGTCCTCGGCCTCGGACTCAACATCACCGTCGGCCTGGCCGGCCTGCTCGATCTCGGCTACATCGCTTTCTTCGCGGTCGGCGCCTATACCTATGCGCTGCTCGCCCGCAATTTCGATCTCGGTTTCTGGACCTGCCTGCCGCTCGGCGGGATCATGGCGATGTTCTTCGGCATCGTCCTCGGTTTCCCGATTCTGCGCCTGCGCGGCGATTACCTGGCGATCGTCACCCTCGGCTTCGGCTCGATCACCAAGATCGTTCTCGAAAACTCCGAGGAACTGTTCGGCGGCGCCGCCGGCATTGCCGGCATCCCGCGCCCGGACCTCTTCGGCCTCGTTCTCGATGGCCGCGAGAAATCGCTCTACAGCTATTACATCGTTCTGGCGCTCGTGGCGCTGACCATCTTCGTCACCAACCGGCTCAAAAATTCGCGCATCGGCTGGGCCTGGATGGCGCTGCGCGAGGATGAGATCGCCTGCGTGGCGATGGGCGTCGACATGGCGCGCACCAAGCTTTCGGCTTACGCGCTCGGCGCGTTCTGGGCCGGGCTCGTCGGGGTGATCTTCGCCGCGCACAACAACTTCATCAATCCTGACAGCTTTACCTTCATGGATTCGGCGATGATCCTCTCGATGGTCGTCCTCGGCGGCATGGGCTCCATCCTCGGGGTGATCATCGCCGCGCTGGCCCTGAAGCTCTTGCCCGAATACCTGCGCGCCGTCGCCGAGTACCGCATGCTGGTATTCGGCGCGGTGATGGTGTTGATGATGATCTTCCGCCCGCAGGGGCTGATCAGCAATTTGCGGCGCAAGTACGAACGCGCTCCGGCCGACGAAAGCGATGGTCATGGAAAGTAACAAGCTGCTCGAAGTGACCGGCCTGACCATGGATTTCGGGGGGCTGCGCGCGATCGACCAGGTTGATTTTTCAATCAGCGCCGGCGAAATCGTCGCGCTGATCGGGCCCAACGGCGCCGGCAAGACGACGGTGTTCAACTGCATCACCGGCATCTATGAGCCGACCGCCGGCGACGTCGTGATTCACGCGCCCGGCCTTGCCCCGCGCCGCATCAACGGGATGAGAGCGAACCGCATCACCAGCCTGGGCATGGCGCGGACCTTTCAGAACATCCGCCTGTTTCCGGCCATGACCGTGCTCGAGAACATCATGATCGGCCGCCACTGCAGAACCAGCACGACGATACTCGACGCCATCCTGCGCACACGCAAGTCGGTGCGCGAGCGGCACGAGACCATCGAAGAGAGTTACCGGCTGCTTGCCAAGGTTGGTCTTGCCGAGGTCGCCAACGAGTTTTCCGCCAACCTTGCCTACGGCGCGCAGCGCCGCCTCGAGATTGCGCGCGCACTGGCGACCGCGCCCTTCCTGCTGCTCCTTGACGAACCGGCCGCCGGAATGAACCCGCAGGAGACGCGCGAGCTCGACGAGTTGATCGTGCGCATCCGCGCCGATGAGCAGGTCGCGATCCTGTTGATCGAGCACGACATGAAGCTGGTGATGAATATATCCGACCGCATTTACGTGATGGAGTACGGCAAGGGGATCGCCCAGGGAACGCCGCGCGAGATCAAGGAGAATCCGCGCGTCATCGAAGCCTACCTCGGCGAGGAAGTCCATGCTTGAAGTGCGCGGCATCCAAACTTTCTACGGCAACATTCAGGCGCTCAAGAGCGTCTCGCTGTCCATCCGCGAGGGCGAGATCGTCACCTTGATCGGCGCCAACGGCGCCGGCAAGAGCACCACGCTGATGTCGATCTGCGGCGTGACGCCGCCACGCCACGGCGAAATCCTGTTTCGCGGCCAGCCAATTCACCGCTTGGGTGCCGAGAAGATTGTCACTCTGGGCATTTGTCAGGTCCCCGAAGGACGGCACATCTTCCCGCAGATGAGCGTGCTCGAGAATCTTGAAATGGGCGCCTATCTGCGCCAGGACAAAGCCGCGATCAAGGCCGACGTGGACGAGGTCTTCGAGCGCTTCCCCATTCTCGGAAAACGCAGGCAGCAGGCCGGCGGCACGCTCTCCGGCGGCGAGCAGCAGATGCTCGCCATTTCGCGCGCGCTCCTGGCCCGGCCGACGCTGCTGCTGCTCGACGAACCCTCGCTCGGACTCGCGCCGCTGATCATCAAGCAGATATTCGAGATCATCCGGAAGATCAATGCCGAGAGCAACACCACGGTCTTTCTCGTCGAGCAGAACGCCAACCAGGCGCTCAAGATCGCCCACCGCGGGTATGTCATGGAGAACGGCGCGATCACGCTCGAAGACAGGGCCGACAATCTGCTCAGCAACGAAGAAGTCAAGAAGGCCTATCTCGGCATTTGATCATTTGCCGGCCTCCCGCGGAGAGCGCAGAATAGCGTTTGCATAGCATGTCTGCGTAATCATCCAGGCCGCGGAGGTTGGCATGAGTCACAAACATCTGCACTTGCTGCAGGCGATTTACCACGAACCGCTGTCCGCCAATATCCACTGGCGCGAAATCGAGTCCTTGCTGCTGCACCTTGGCGCGACAATCGAATCGGCGCACGGCGCGCGCTTTCGCATCGTCCTCAACCGGATCGAAATTTTCCTCCATCATCCGCACAACAGTTCGACCTGCCCGAAACTCGAGATCAAGCAGATCCGCGAATTTCTCGCGCATGCGGGGGTAACGCTGTCGAACTACGAAGCGAGCTTGAAGGAAAAAGAATAGCGCTAGTCGGCCGGCCGGCGCGTCAGCCGGTGATGCAACCAGGCCGACGTTCCACCGATAAGCATCATGATGCCCATGCCGAAGGCCAGGATGCGCGTCGAATCCCAGAGCAGCGGTGCGATCACGCCGGCCACCACGCCATTGAAACCGGCTTGCAGGAACATCTGGCAGGAAGCCGCCAGGCCACGCTGGTTCGGAAAGGGGTCGAGCGCCAGCAGGGTCAGGCAGGGAATCGCCATTGACATGCCAAAGGTATAAATGAAGATCGGCGCGATGCTCCACGGCAGCATCGGCGGCAAGGCCAGATTCAGGCCGATGTTGATCAGCGCCGCGCTGGCCATGACCCAATAGCCGCAGACGATAGTTTGGCGCAGCGAGAACTTCCCGGCGAGCCGGCCGGAGAGCCAGGAACCCGACATCAGACCAGCCATCGCCGGACCGAACAGCCAGAGAAAACCCGTCTCGGAAACGCCAAGATGGCGGATCAGGAAGACCGGTGCTGACATGATGTAGATGAAGAACGCGCCGAAGTTGAACGCCAACCCCGCGCAGGCCAGCAAAAACGCCGGCGAAGTCAGCACCCTCCAGTAGGTGCGCGCCAGATAGCCCGGATGCAGCGGCTGCCTTCGCGCCGGCGGCAGCGTCTCCGGCAACAAACGCCAGCACGCGACCCAGAGTATTGCGGTCATCAGCACCAGGAAGGCGAAGATCGAGCGCCAGCCGAACAAGGATTGCAAGCGGCCACCGATGACCGGGGCGATTGCCGGCGCGAGCGCGAACATCATCGTGATATGCGCCATCAACCGGTGCGCCGCCGGCCCGTCAAAGAGATCGCGAACAATGGCGCGGCTGATGACGATGCCGGCGCCGGCCGACATGCCCTGCAGCGCGCGCAGCACCCACAGATGCTCGATGCGCGTCGCGAACACGCAGCCGAGTGTCGCCAGTCCGAACAGCGCGAGGGTCACCAACAGCACGCGCCGCCGGCCGAGCGCATCGGAAATCGCCCCATGCCACAAAGCCATGATGGCGAAGGGAATCAGGTAGGCGCTCAGCGTCTGTTGCACTTGCAGCGGCGTGGCGTGCAGACTGCTGCCGATGTCGATGAACGACGGCAGATAGGTATCGATCGAAAACGGGCCAAGGGCGCCAAGCGCGGCGAGCAGGAAGGCGATGCCGCGCGGCGGCGGCGTTTTTGTCTGCGGCAAGTCAGTCCTTTGCGAAGCGGCGATATTGCACCGCTTCGGCGATATGGGATGTGGCAATGGATTCGCTGCCCGCGAGGTCGGCGATGCTGCGCGCGACGCGCAGCACGCGATGATACGCGCGTGCAGACAGATTAAGGCGGGTGAGTGCTTGCTTGAGCAGCGCGGCGCCGGCCGCATCGGGCCGACAGTGCTGGTCGATTTCATTGTTCGACAGGCGGGCGTTCGACTTGCCCTGACGCAGTTGCTGGCGCTCGCGTGCCGCGGCAGCGCGGCGACGTACGGCGGACGAGGGCTCACCGTCGGCGGCTCTTTGCAACGCCTCGGCAGGCAAGGCCGGAACTTCGACCTGCAGGTCGATACGGTCGAGCAGCGGGCCCGAGAGCTTGCCGCGGTACCGCGCCACCTGATCGGGCGTGCACCGGCATTTGCCGCTGACGTCGCCGTGTTGACCGCACGGACAGGGATTCATCGCAGCGACGAGTTGAAACCGTGCCGGAAATTCGGCCTGCCGTGCCGCCCGCGAAATGTGAATGCGACCGCTCTCGAGCGGTTCGCGCAGCGCTTCGAGAACGCGGCGGTCGAATTCGGGCAGTTCGTCGAGAAAGAGAACGCCCTCGTGCGCAAGCGAAATCTCGCCCGGCCGTGGCACACCCCCGCCGCCGACAAGCGCCGCCGCCGAAGCCGTGTGATGCGGCGCGCGGTAAGGATGGCAGCCAAAGTTTTGAGGCCGAAACTGCCCGGCCAGCGAAAGAACCGCAGCCGATTCGAGCGCTGCCTCCCGGGTCATCGGCGGCAGCAGGCCCGGCAGCCGGGTGGCGAGCATCGATTTGCCGGTCCCGGGCGGTCCGATCAGCAGAATTGAGTGCCCACCCGCCGCGGCAATTTCGAGCGCGCGCTTGGCCTGCGTCTGGCCGCGCACCTCGGCAAGATCAGCGTAAGCATCGGCCACCACCCCAAAGGTTTCAGCGATCGGGCATTCGGCGAGGGCGCCCTGTCCGCTCAGGTGAGCGCAGACCTCAAGCAGAGAATTGGCCGTCAGAACGCTGCCCGCGCCCGCCAACGCCGCTTCATCGGCGCTGGCGGCGGGCAGCACGAAGCGGCGGCCGCCATGGCCGGCGGCGAGCACCATGGCCAGGGCGCCGCGAATCGGTCGCAGTTCGCCGGATAGCGAAAGTTCGCCGGCAAACTCATAGGACTCCAGCGTCTGGCCAGGGATCTGGCCCGAAGCCGCGAGCAGACCCAGTGCGATCGGCAGGTCGAATCGGCCCGATTCCTTCGGCAGATCGGCCGGTGCGAGATTGACGGTGATGCGTTTATTGGGAAAGTCGAAGCCCGAATTTTGCAGCGCCGCGCGCACCCGGTCACGCGCTTCTTTGACCTCGGTGTCCGGGAGGCCGACCAGCGTGACACCAGGCAATCCTCCGGCGAGGTGGACTTCGACCGCGACTTCCGGCGCGGACAGTCCGTCCAGTCCTCGACTATTAACGATGGCGAGCGGCATGGCGGTTATGACATCGGGAAATGGCAGATTGAGCAGTTTACCAAAAATGGAGCAATTTCGTCGCCGCAATGGCGACATGCCGCGGGCAAGGACACGCCGGGGCCACGAGCCCGCGATCGCGGCGGCTGATCCATGTCAGATGTAATAAAAGCCGCGTTCTTCTGAAATACCTCTGGCACCCAACTGCCGCACTATCTAGACACGGCGAAGGTAACGGCGCTGCAACGCGCCTTCGCCGAGAGATAGAATTCTTTTGAAAATGCAGCACCTTGACAGGAGAAGTGAGATGTTGAAGAAGACCTTGCTTGTTATTGCATTGAGCGCGCTGACCACCGCCGCGTTTGCGGCTGAGAGCGATGCCCATAACGCGGCGAGACAGGTGATCGCTTTGCGCGATGGTTCGACCGCTTATGTATTTGCCAACGGGAGGATGGGTGTCGAGGACCGGTTCGGTCACGCTATCGTGACTAAACCAGGCACGATCCTGCAAACCGCCGACGGTGGAACCATTACCATGGTTGGCGACCAGAGGGGCTACCTGAATTCGCTGCTCACCATGGGTGGAGATTCCGGTACTTCCGCCAGTGAATGAAACTTGGATCGCTTAAGCGGAGTATTGCGCTAGACATAACGGAGGCTTGTTCGCAACGGACTGCCTCCGCTTGTCTTTGCCGATGTGCGGCGCATCAGAACAAGGTCTCGACTTCGCTGGCCAATTGATAGCCTGCACCGCGCTCGGTAAGAATCAGCGTCGGGTGAGCTGAATCGGCTTCGATCTTTAGGCGCAAGCGCCGGATCTGGACATCGATCGTACGGTCATAGACTTCCGCTTCATGCAATCGCGACATCGACAGCAATTGATCGCGCGACAACACGCTGCGAGGGGCGCGACAAAACGCGCTTAACAGGCTGAACTCACCGTTTGACAATTCCACGACTTCGCCCTCTGGCGAAGTCAGGCGACGCGTGCGCAGATTGAGTTCCCATCCCGAAAATCGGAAAGCGCGGCGCGCGGTGTCGCGCTCGGGCAAGGTTGCCTGAACTTGGTAGCGCCTCAGCACGGCACGCACGCGGGCCAAGAGTTCGCGTGGGCTGAATGGTTTGGTGACATAGTCGTCCGCACCGAGTTCCAGACCCATGACACGGTCGGCTTCCTCGTTGCGCCCGGTCAGCAACACGATCGGGACGGTGGCGCGCGCACGTAACGCACGCGCCAAGTGCATTCCGTCCTCACCGGAGAGCTTGAGGTCGAGCAGGACCAGATCGATCGCTTCGGTGTCGAAGACCGCAAACATCTCGCGCCCCGACTTGCCCGTGCTGACGCGCATGTCGTTGTTGCCGAGATACTCGACGATCAGCTCGCAGATATCGGGATCGTCATCGATGACGAGAATGTGCGGGTTGTTCATATCTTCAAGCCAGTGGCAACATTCTTCCCACTGAGACAGCGGGGAACCAAGATCGATTTTAATGGTTTACCCGAGCATATGCTCGGCACACTTCTGGATCACCCAAGGGCGCTACGGCTTTGGCTCGCCGCTCTGCTGCTCTGGTTAGCGGTCGCGGCGATCGCGGCGCTTGCGCTCTGGCACTTGCGTCAGAACGACTTGAACAGTCAGTTGCGGGAAACCGCGCTGCTTTCGATGGCCCTGAGCGATGAGTTGGATCACGGATTGCGCGGCGTGGAACAAGGCTTGAACGCCATGCGCGAAGAGCTGCGCGACAGGGTGCCGCAGCGTGGGGCCGAAGCCGAGCAAAGACTGAGCAGGCGCGTCAGGCTGATGCCCCTGGCGCAAACGCTCTGGTTGATCGACGGCAACGGCCAATTGCTTTCCGCATCAGACAAGACTGCGCCCCCCGCTCTATCGACTTTCTATCCACCCCTCGACAGTCTCGCCGAAAATGCGACCGCCGTAAGCCGGCCATTTACCCAAATCGACGCGAAAGAATCGCGCGTTGCACTGGCCGCCCGCATCAGCGGCATTGATGAGATTGCAGGCGGATGGATTCTCGCCGGATTTTCCGCCAATGCCTTGTCCGGCGCCTTTTCCGTTGCTTCCCCCGGCGGCGACGCGCGCATGGCCGTGTTCCGCGATGATGGCGTTCGCCTGATCGGTACAATTGTCGACAATCCCACGCTGGACGAGGCAAGCATCGCGCGTCTCCTCGCTACCCGGCCCAGCATGGACGTGCACAAATTCAGTGACGGCCGCGAACGATTGGTCAGCCTGCACGGCTTGCCAAGATATAGCCTGAAGATCATGCTGACTCGCGACCTTGGGGTAGCGCTCAAACTCTGGATTGCGACTGTTGAAGTCGCCGGCGCCGGGATCGCGATGCTGCTGGCGATTCTGGCCATAGCCGTTCGTCAGGTGGTGCGCGCCGACCTGAGGCGCGCTGCAGCGCAGCGCGCTCTGCAAACGCAGCTCGCGCGGGCCAGCAAGCTGCAATCCCTGGGCACGCTGGCTGGCGGCGTGGCGCACGATTTCAATAACGTGCTTGCCGCCATCCTCGGCTTTGCCGAAATGGCGCAGGACGCGGCGCTGCGGGACAGTAATCAGGCGCGCCATCTCGACAAGGTGTTGCAAGCCGCACTGCGCGGCAAGTCGCTGGTCGAGCGCATCCTCGCTTTCAGTCGCGGCGGCGCGCACATCATGATTGTTTTCGAGTTCGCTCCGATCGTCGACGAGGTGTTTAGCCTGCTGGCGGCGTCGCTCCGACCGGGCCTGCTTCTGGAACGACAGATTGAAGCGCCGGCTGCGCGGATCCGCGGTGATCCGACGCAGGCTTTCGAAGCGGTCATGAACCTTTGTACTAACGCCATGCAGGCGATGTCCGAAGGCGGCGGAATCTTGCGTGTCGAGCTCAGGCGATCGCAGGTTAGCGTTGCGCGCGTGCTCTCGCATAGCCAACTCGCGACGGGACACTATGTCGTACTGACCGTATCGGACCAGGGCATCGGCATCAATCCTGAAGTCATGGAACGCCTGTTCCAGCCTTTCTTCACAACGCGCAGCCAGAATTCGGGCATCGGCCTCGGGCTCGCTGTCGTGCACGGGGTGGTCACCGAATTCGGCGGCGCAATCGACGTGCAAAGCGTGCCGGGGCACGGGTCCCGCTTCATTCTTTACTTCCCTGAATGCAGCGACGCCATAGGGCCGCCGCAACCCTTGCCGAAAATGGCGGCGATCGGCGCCGGGCGGCGGCTGATGATCGTCGACGACGAGCCGGGTCTGGTGGTACTGGCTGAGGAAACGCTCAGGCAACTGGGCTACGACCCCGTCGGTCATACCGATCCCGTCGCCGCGCTGGCGGCGGTGCAAGAGAATCCCGCACACTTCGCTGCCGTCATCACCGATGAAGTAATGCCCGGGCTCAGCGGGACTCAGTTCACCAGAGCATTGCGCATCTGCGCACCCGATTTGCCGGTGCTGCTGATCAGCGGCTATGGCGGCGCGCTGCTGGCCTCGCGGGCGGCCGCCGCCGGCGTGACACGGGTGTTGTCCAAACCATTGCGGCGCACCGAGCTCGCGCGCGCGCTGTCCGAGTTACTACCCTGAGCTAAGACAAGCGCTTGGCCGCAATTGGCTGGAGCAATCAATTCGCTGCTCGCGATTCGGGTATCCGCATTCCCTGCCTTTGGCTTCAGGAATACCCGGATGCCGGTATTTTCAGCGCTTTCGGGCAAATCTACATTGCCTTCAGACAATTGCCGACGTTTGGGTGGCGCACGTCTGGCGTTCCGCCGGTCCGTAACGTCGGGACTTGAGGCGAGCAATTTGAGTAACGTGCAAGGCGCCGGGAAACACCGGAGCCGCCCGAGCACAACGCGAGAAAAGGGGACTTGGGGATTATGGCTAAGCCTACTTTAGCAAGCCGAAACCTTGTTCGGCCGCTTGAATACAACCGAATGCCGTGGGGCGACTTGATTTACGGAACGAAATATCAGCTCAGAAATATCGGTATCGGCGTCGATACCGAGTTTCCGGGCGAAGCCGGAAATTCAAAACGTCGACTGACGGTAAGGGATCCGCGTGGATTCAAGTGCCAGATCGAGAATTGCGATCACCTCGAAGAAGGGATTTTTTCGGCGACGATTCGCTTCCCGGGCAGAGACCAGCCACAACCGGAGTTTGAGGCCTTTGCGCCCGGCGTACGCCGGCTGGAAAACATCTGGTCTGACGATTATGTCGGCACTGCCGAGGCGCTTGCCGCTGCCGGCTTGATTTCGCTCGACCAATTGCCGGGGCAACCTGGCATGCGCAAAACCATCGTGACCGTCTTGCCCGATGGCTCCGTTCCGACAGGTCCATCGAAGACGAAAGGCCCCGGCGTTAACGACCCAGGCGCCAAGCGCATCATGCGCGCTTCGAAGGCGACTTACCTGGTGTCGGTATTGGTCGAGTCGCACGAGCGGGCGCGGCGCCATGAGGCCCATGCGCAGTCTCGCTGCGACTGGGAAGAGCGCATGCGCGCGATGCCGCAGCCTGCCCGATTGGACAGCCACTTGCCAAATTTGGCCATCAGGAAGGCGCGATCGATTCCGGCGTGTCGAACCGTCGGAAACGTCTTCTATTTGCCAGGAGCATAAGGGACTATTAAACCTGATGCGAGGCTGGGAAAGATTCGGCAACTCGCAACCATGTCAATGGCATTGTAGCGGCGGCGGTCAGGACGACAGAATTTTCGAAGCAGCCATTCAAGTCCGATTGTTGTCGCGGACTTCGAGTTGGTCGAGCCGTTCTTCAAGCGCCTTCAGTTTTTCACGCGTGCGCAGCAACACTTGCGCCTGAATATCGAATTCCTCGCGGCTAACTAGATCGAGCTTGGCAAAGAAAGTGGAGAGCAGCGCGCGCGCGTTCTTCTCGATGTCGGCAACCGGACTGGCCGCAATGATCGCACCGAGACGGGCGCTGAATTCTTCGAACACTTTGGCGTCAATCATGACAATAGTCTATCCAGAAAACGGTTTCTTCGGATGCCCAGTCTATCACGGCGCGTTGTCGTCGGAGCCGGCACTGCCTTGGTGCAAGAGTTGAGGTTTTTGCGCCAGCAAAGTGCGTCTGGAACAAAAAAAGCCCGAAAAACGCGGTCAAGCCGCTGATAACTATTGATATTGTTCTCTGGCATGGCAAATGCTTTATTGAATCGGCAAACTTCTCAATCACTGGCTTAAGGAGTCAACCATGAAGAAATTTATTCTCGTCACCCTGGTCGCCACGGCGTTCGCTGCGCCGGTCATGGCCCAGACTGCCGCGCCGGCTCCCGAAGCCGCCGCCCCGGCTGCCGAAGCGGCGCCCGCGCCGGCGCTGACCAGCAATATCGGCCTGGCCTCGAGCTACCGCTTCCGCGGCATCGACCAGACCTTCGGCAAGCCCGCACTGCAGGGCGGCGTCGATTACGCGCACTCGAGCGGTTTCTACGTCGGCAACTGGAACTCGAATGTCAGTTCCGGCGCCGGTTACCCGGACGGCAATCTGGAAATGGATTTCTACGGCGGGTACAAGCACGCCTTCGGTGAT
>CAISOB010000040.1 GCA_903886975.1 uncultured beta proteobacterium | reverse complement strand
CTGACTCCGCCGAAAAGTCAGGATATGACCATATTCAGGCCGCTGTGAACAGCCCCTTGCTATGTCATTGAACGTAAACGATTTATCCGGACAGACTTGCATATGGCATTTACACCGTAGCTTGATTGTGAACAGACCCTAAGACTTCTTTAATATTGTCGCCTGGTCATTGCGATCTGATTGCCACGGTTATCTGCAATTCTTCTCGATCGACCGCTGTGCATTCTGCTGAATTTTGGCGCGTTCATCATCGCCAATGTATACCCGCTCGCCATTGCTATCGCGCCTATACGCGTGTTTGCCATTAATGCGATCTAGTTCCCGCATCGTTGCGCGCGCCGATGCGCACTCGCCAGGAGAGTAATTGTGCTGATCAGCCCATCTGGCATTGTCTTCCATTTGCTTCGCCTGCATGCGTTGGCGAAACGCCTTTTCTTTCTCGGCCCAGTCATTTGATGGCGTAGCCGTTACCGGTGGTGGCGCAGTTTTGACTTGCGACGCGGTAGCACTTCCCTGCGCGGGAGGGGCGTCGGAATAGGAAATTCGTCCGTTCGCATCAACGGATTTGTAGATTTGTGCATATGCGCTCGTTAGAACGACAGCCGAGACCAGCATAAACACCATGAGTGCAAAGAACTTCATGAACATCCTCGACGAATCATTTAGAAAATATTCACAACCGTGCGAATGTCGGACTCGGAGAAGAATTGGCAAATCTTTCCGAAAGTTCGCGTTGAGATATTCCTGATACCGTCTTGTCAGAAGCTATGACAGACACGTCTCGTGCCGAGGAGCTCCCATAGCAGAGCAAGAGCAGAATGGCGACGAATGAACTGGGCAACAGGCGCATTGACATCTCCTAATCTTTACCAGTATTCACGACCAATAGGACCGGCGATTAACTTATTGATTTATAAAATCTTTAGATTTACTGCCTTCCCCAATGATCCGTGCATAGCTCGCTGAAAAAGTATTAGGTACTCTCATACGTTTGTGCGGACGATCTATTTCTATAGGAACTGACAAGCCTCGATTTTAGGCTTGGATTGTGCCCGCGCTTTTTAGTTCTTGGGCATAGCGCGACAGCATCAGAAGATCACTGAGGATAGATGGTTCATTCTATAGAGCACTCAGCGGGAGGGGGAATCGACTACTACCCGCTATCTATCGGGGCTACCTGTATCGCCGATCCCTGGTGAGCAGGTCAACCCGCTTGTCGAAGAAGTACGTCACACCGAGTACGGCTGACCGGGAGTATTCCTGATTGCCAAATTGCAGAGTGAGGCTCGTCGAGTTGCCGAGAAATTCGGGCTGGTACTCAAGCCTGACTGACTGCGACTCTTGAGGCGCAAACTGGTAGCCGTCCATTTCAACCTTCTGACGCTGGACTGCGAGCCCAACTGAAAGGTTGCTTAACGGGTAGTACGTGGCGCCAAAAGAATTGCAACGCACAACGGTACTGGGTGCGTACTGCGTACCACCGCGCGTACCTCGCCGATGATATTCGGATACTATGGCTCGTCTATCAACGACGCGGACGAACACGATATGCTTAGTCGGCTTATGATTCTTGTGTGCGCATTGATGTTGCAGGCCTGCGGCACTTTCGCCTATACCCCAACCGAATATCCACTAAGGAGCGGGCTAATTCCCCATCTCGATGTTACAGGCGAAGTAAGTATTACAAACGCGCAGTCCTCAAATGCTCCAGTTTTCGTCTATTCCTATGCTGGCAGCAAAATGAGTTCAAATCTCCAAGCCATAACAGAGGTTATGGTGCAACAGTCAACGCGCGAACTATTGAAGAATGGGCATATTGGCAATGGGGCGCCAAAATCCGTGAAGCTGAAAGTCAATAGTCTTCTGAGCGAGTACGTTGTAATGTACTGGAAGAGTAAGTTGCAATTTGAAGCCACGCTTGGAAATGGAGAAATTATCAATCTAACGGTATCGCACGCAAGCGGCTCTTTGGCTCAAGACCTTAACGGATGCATTGCCGAGAGTGTTATGGAACTGTTTAAGAACGAAAAAGTTAGAGTGTATCTCGCCAACTAACAATTTAACTCCCGCGCTTTAATTACGTGACCATAGCTGGCGGAACGCCAGAGCATATGGAGCACGCTGGGTGCATGGGACTCTCCTCTATCTCCTGCGCACACGCGCAAAGTCCAAAATATGTTTTCGGATCTACTCGAACCGGCTGTGTCGCTATCAGCGTGAACTGACGTAGTTCAACAAGTTTCACGTTCAATCACTTTCGTTTGGATATTCCTCGCGTTGATACGTTGTACGAACCACCCCTGTCGTTCCGTCGAATAGCACGCCAAAAAGCATCCGCTTACTCAGGCTATCCTCGAATCGCCATTCCCAGGCCAGTTCGTTGCGCGCTGTAAAGTACAGGGGAGGAAGAAGAGACGGCCCCAGAATACGCACCACCGCTTCCTTGTCACTCTTGCCGGGTTCGATGCGAGCGAAATTCTCTGGGTTGAGTACCTGCTCAATTCGCTCCAGACGTCCATCCATCCCGATGAAGACCATGAAAGATTGGGTCCCTAACGGCCCACGAGGATAGGAAAGTTGTTGCCGTCCGTTGCCGTCTTTCCAGACGATTGCCGGCTTGCCCATCGAAGCAATCACGTCGGGCACTGCGGATGCCCCGGGTTTCAGGTCAGTCCCGCCATAGCCGGCACAAGAGGAAAGGGAAACAGCGACGCAAACAATGACAGCTTTTCCGCTGCTTTCAAGAAAGTCTCTCATAGTGCGCTCCTGCTTGAACAAACGACACCAATCGTCAGCCGTTGGCAACCATACCGTCCGTTCCACGGTCCTTAAATCGATCACCACGCGAGCCGAGCAAGGCTCCCCGATGTTCGGTGATCAGCCTAGGCGCGGCAATCTTCCAATTTCTTCTTCACCCGCAGCGGTATCACTTCCGCCCCGGCTTTAAGCTTGTCGAGGTAATCTGCCCACTTCTGCCTCATAACTTTACGCTCCTTGAGGAACTTCGTGCGGTTGTAAGCGGTGCCCGGCGTGTCCGGTACGGCGTGCGCCAGTTGATGCTCGATCAAGGTACAATCCGCTCCCGTCAGCGAGCTTGTAAGGTTTGGCCTTGGGTTTGGCCGAGTCGGTTTCCCGGACGGTCAGCATTGGCGAGCACCTCCATGTTTTGGGGGCATATTTTCAGGAGCATTGGGGGCTTTTCCTTGGATATACCCCCAAAAAACCCCGGATTCAATCGAACAATCGCGGAACGCTTTGGATAGCGTAGGCGCAAAAAGAGCTCGCATTCAAGCGAGCTTCAGAGGAGTTTGTGGATCGTGTCGGATTGCTTCGAATCGTTACTTGGTGCCGGGAGGGGGAATCGAACCCCCACGTTGTTGCCAACGCTGGATTTTGAATCCAGTGCGTCTACCAATTCCGCCATCCCGGCCGGGGTTCGCGCGAGTCGAACCGCAGGACGCCGAATTATCCTCGATTCATCCCCGGGGGACAAGCCGATGCGCAGAGAATTCTTTGCATGCTCACGCTAGCCGACTTTGATTTCGATCTGCCGCCCGAACTGATCGCACAGCATCCGGCGCGCGAACGCGGCGGCAGCCGCCTTCTGCATGTCGCCGGCAACGCCTCGCGGGACATGCATTTCGCCGAACTGCCGCAACTCGTCGCGGCCGGCGATCTGCTCGTGTTCAACGACACGCGAGTGATCAAGGCGCGTCTGTTCGGGCAGAAGGAAAGCGGCGGCCAGGTCGAGGTGATGATCGAGCGCGTCATCGATGCATGTCACGCGATCGCGCAGATTCGCGCCAGCAAGCCGCCCAGGGCGGGCAGCCGGATTTGCGTCGAGAAAACGTTTTCGCTCCGGGTGACCGGGCGCGCTGGCGAGCAGTCGGAGTTCTACACGCTCGAGCTGGTCGACGCCGGCGACCTTTACGCGCTGATCGAAACACACGGCCATTTGCCGCTGCCGCCGTATATCACGCACGCCGCCGAGCATGACGACGAAACACGCTATCAGACCGTCTTCGCGCGCCACGAAGGCGCGGTTGCCGCACCGACCGCCGGCCTGCATTTCGATCAAGCGATGCTGGCGCAGCTTGCGGCGCAAGGCGCCGAACTCGCCTGGCTGACCCTGCATGTCGGCGCCGGCACCTTCCAGCCGGTACGCGTGCACAATCTCGCCGAGCATCAGATGCATTCCGAACGATTCAACATTCCACAAGAGACGGTCGCGGCCATCGCCCGCGCCCGCGCGCGCGGCGGCCGCGTCATCGCGGTCGGCACGACCAGCCTGCGCGCCCTCGAAGCCGCGGCGGCGGGCGGGGAACTCGCTGCCGGCGCGGCGGAAACGAGGATATTCATCACGCCGGGCTACCGCTTCCGCGTCGTCGAGCGGCTGATCACCAATTTCCATTTGCCCAAATCGACGCTGCTGATGCTCGTCTCGGCCTTCGCCGGAACTGCGACAATACGCGAGGCATACAGCCATGCGATCGCCGAATGCTATCGCTTCTTCAGTTACGGCGACGCCATGCTTCTCGAAAGAGCAAACGATGAACTTTGAACTTCTCGCCAGCGACGGCGCGGCGCGGCGCGGCCGCCTGACTCTCGCCCATGGCGTCGTCGAAACACCGGTATTCATGCCGGTCGGTACCTACGGCACCGTCAAGGCGATGACCCCACGCGACCTCTCCGAGATCGGCGCGCAGATCTGCCTGGGCAATACCTTCCACCTGTGGTTGCGGCCCGGGCTCGAGGTCATCGCGGCGCACGGCGGCCTGCATGGCTTCATGGGCTGGAAGGGCCCGATCCTCACCGATTCGGGCGGATTCCAGGTTTTCTCGCTGGGCGCGCTGCGCAAGATTTCCGAGGAAGGTGTCAGGTTCTCGTCGCCGATCGACGGCGACAAGCTATTCCTGACGCCCGAGGAGTCGATGCGCATCCAGAACATCCTCGAATCCGATATCGCGATGATCTTCGACGAGTGCACGCCCTTTCCCGCGACCCTCGATCAGGCGGCGCAATCGATGCGCCTCTCGCTGCGCTGGGCGCAGCGCTCGCGCGCCGAGCACGACCGCCTGGAGAATGACAACGCGCTGTTCGGCATCGTTCAGGGCGGCATGCACGAGGATCTTCGCGACGAATCGCTGGCCGGCCTTGCCGACATCGGATTCGACGGCTATGCGATCGGCGGCCTGTCGGTCGGCGAACCGAAAGACGAGATGTTCCGCCTGCTCGCCCACACCGCGCCGCGGCTACCGCCTAACCGGCCGCGCTACCTGATGGGCGTCGGCACGCCGGAAGACCTGGTCGCCGGCGTCGCTACCGGCATCGACATGTTCGATTGCGTCATGCCGACGCGCAACGCGCGCAACGGCCACCTGTTCACGCGCTTCGGCGACATCAAGATCAAGAACGCGCAGCACAAAAATGACCCCCGCCCGCTCGACGAGAGCTGCGACTGCTATACCTGCCGCAATTTCTCCCGCGCCTACCTGCATCATTTGCATCGCGTCGGCGAGATTCTTGGCTCGCAGCTCAATACCCTGCACAACCTCCACTACTACCAGACCCTGATGCGGGAGCTGCGCGCGGCGATAGACGCCGGCAAACTCGCCGAAACGGTGGCGGAATTCCATGCCGGTCGCAGTGAACAAGTCCGAGGCACATAGATCAGAGTGATATAATAGTGCGCTAATTTTTGAACGCTACTTTCGTTTACCCGAGGAGATTAATGTGCTGATCAGCAACGCCTACGCGCAAACCGCGGCCGCCGCTGGCCCGATGGATAGCGTCATGCAATTCCTGCCCATCATCCTGATGTTCGTCGTGCTGTACTTCCTGATGATCCGGCCGCAGATGAAGAAGGCCAAGGAACACAAGGCCTTGGTCGAAGCGCTCGGCAAGGGCGATGAAATCATCACGACAGGCGGCATTGCCGGTCGCATCACGAAGGTCAGCGACGATTTCGTGACCGTCGCGATTGCCGACAATGTCGAAATCCAGATGCAGAAACCGGCCATTGCGACGGTTCTGCCGAAGGGCACGCTGAAAAATCTGTGACCGGAAACGCGTGTGGCGCGAGGCGTCGAAACCGACGCCTCGGCGCTTGACGCCCGCCTTTCGCCTCTTACCTCTCCCCTCTAACGGCCTCCATGAACCGCTATCCGCTCTGGAAATACATCCTTGTCGTCGTGGCGCTACTGTTCGGCCTCATTTATACCCTGCCGAATTTCTTCGGTGAATCGCCGGCCGTTCAGGTCTCGAGCACCAAGGCCACGCTCAAGGTCGATACCAAGACACTTGAACGCGTCGAAGCGACGCTCAAGACCGCCGGTGTCGACATTAATGGAACCTTCCTTGACACAACCGGCGTCAAGGTCAGGCTCAAGGATACCGACAGCCAACTCAAAGCCAAGGACCTGCTGGAAAAGCAGTTCAACCCGGATGCGAGCGACCCGCAGTACGTCGTCGCGCTCAACCTGCTCTCGAGTTCACCGCAGTGGCTGACCAACCTCAATGCCTTGCCGATGTATCTTGGCCTTGACCTGCGCGGCGGGGTGCATTTCCTGCTGCAGGTCGACATGAAGGGGGCGATGACCAAGCGCCTCGATTCGATGGCCGCCGACCTGCGCAGCCTGATGCGCGACAAGACGATACGTCACGGCGGCATCGGCCGCGAGGGCGAGCGCATCGTCATCCGCTTCCGTGACGAGGACACGCGCACCAAGGCGCGCCAGGTGCTCGATGAAAATCAGCCGGATCTGCAACTTGCCGACCAGGGCGAAGGCAGTGATCTCAAGCTGCTCGCCACGCTCAAGCCGGCGGCGCTGAAGCGCATTCAGGAATCGGCGATCAAGCAGAACATGGGCACCTTGCATAACCGCATCAACGAACTCGGCGTCGCCGAACCGGTGATTGCGCAGCAGGGCGCCGACCGCATCGTCGTGCAGTTGCCCGGCGTGCAGGACACGGCCAAGGCCAAGGACATCCTCGGCCGAACGGCAACCCTGGAAATTCGCATGGTCGACGAAACATCCGGCGCGCTCGAAGCGGCGCAGGCCGGGCAGGTGCCGTTCGGCGACGAGCTTTACGTCGAGCGCGGCGGCCGGCCGTTGTTGGTCAGGAAGCAAGTGGTCCTGACCGGCGACCGCCTGACCGATGCGCAGGCCGGCTTCGACAATCAGACTCAGGAACCGGCGGTGCACCTCACGCTGGACTCGGCCGGTTCACGTATTTTCAAGGACATCACGCGCGAGAACATCGGCAAGCGCATGGCCATCCTGCTGATCGAAAAGGGCAAAGGCGAAGTGGTCACGGCGCCGGTGATCCGCAGCGAAATCGGCGGCGGCCGCGTCCAGATCTCCGGCGCCATGAGCACCATGGAAGCCAACGACACGGCGCTCTTGCTGCGTGCCGGCTCGCTCGCCGCGCCGATGGAGATCATCGAGGAACGCACGATCGGGCCGAGCCTCGGCGCCGAGAACATCCAGAAGGGCTTCCATTCGACGATGTGGGGCTTTGCCGCCATCTCGGTGTTCATGATCGCCTACTACATGCTGTTCGGTTTGGTCTCGGTGATTTGCCTGGCCTCCAACCTGCTGTTCCTCGTCGCCCTGCTCTCACTGCTGCAGGCCACGCTGACCCTGCCCGGCATCGCCGCCATCGCGCTGGCGCTGGGCATGGCCATCGACGCCAACGTGCTGATCAACGAACGCATCCGCGAGGAACTGCGCAATGGGTCGACGCCGCAAGCGGCGATCCATACCGGCTACGAGCGCGCCTTCGGCACGATCATCGACTCGAACATCACGACGCTGATCGCCGGTGTTGCGCTCCTGATCTTCGGCTCGGGCCCGATCCGCGGTTTCGCCGTCGTGCACTGCCTCGGGATTCTGACCTCGCTGTTCTCCGCCGTCGTCGTCTCGCGCGCGCTGATCAACCTGATTTACGGCCGTCGCCGCAGGCTCGAATCGCTGGCCATCGGCCAGATCTGGAAGCCCGGCAACAAGGCCGGCGCTGCAGCCGCAACCAAATAGGAAAGCACGAAGATGGAATTTTTCCGCATCAAAAAAGACATTCCCTTCATGCGCCATGCGCTGGTGTTCAACGTCATTTCGTTGATCACCTTCCTGCTCGCGGTGTTCTTTCTGTTTCATCGCGGCCTGCATGTTTCGGTCGAGTTCACCGGCGGCACGCTGATCGAAGTGCATTACGCGCAGGCCGCCAATCTCGAACAGATCCGCACGGGCCTGGAAAAAGCCGGCTACAGCGACATCGCCGTGCAGAACTTCGGCTCCAGCCAGGACGTGATGATTCGCCTGCCGCTGAAAGCCGACCAGACCTCGGCCAAGGTCGGCGAATCGGTGATGGCCGCGCTCGACACCGAAGCGCCGGGCGCGAGCCTGCGCCGAGTCGAGTTCGTCGGCCCGCAGGTCGGCAGGGAACTCGCTGAGAACGGCTCGCTGGCGCTATTGCTCGTCGTCGTCGGCATCGTCATCTATCTCGCCTTGCGCTTCGAGTGGCGCTTTTCGGTTTCGGCGATCATCGCCAACCTGCACGACGTCGTGATCATTCTCGGCTTCTTCGCCTTCTTCCAATGGGAGTTCTCGCTCTCGGTCCTTGCCGCCGTCCTCGCCGTGCTCGGCTACTCGGTGAACGAGTCGGTCGTCGTATTCGACCGCGTGCGCGAAACCTTCAAGAAGGTGCGCGGACTGACGACACCGCAGGTGCTCGACCACGCCATCACCAGCACCATTTCGCGCACCATCATCACGCACGGTTGTACGCAGCTGATGGTCCTCTCGATGCTGGTCTTCGGCGGCGCAACGCTCTACTACTTCGCCCTGGCGCTGACCATCGGCATCTGCTTCGGCATCTACTCGTCGGTTCTCGTCGCCAGCCCGCTGGTCATGTGGCTCGGCGTTTCGCGCGAACACTTCATCAAGCCGGTCAAGAAGATCGAAGGCGCTAACGACGAGGGTGCGGTTGTCTGAACGAGAAGCCGGGCTGACAGGCCGTCTTCGTCTCAATTGATCGTCGTCCCGGCGAAAGCCGGGACCCAGAAGTGTTCCAAAATCTGGCTCTGCATTTCCGTTGGTCAGATTCCGACTTCCGCCGGAATGACGATATCCGACTTTTTCGTGTAGATTTCCTGTTTACGCGCGCCGCATCGCGCGCTCTAAAGAGGAGCATCGCATGGACGCAAAACGCATCGCGCTCTGGGATCTGCCGACACGAATCTTTCACTGGGCGCTCGTCGTCCTCGTCGTTGCCGCCTACACCACCGGCCAGATTGGCGGCGCGGCAATCGACTGGCATGCGCGGATAGGCCTGACGATCCTTGGTCTGGTCGTCTTCCGCCTGGTCTGGGGCCTGATCGGCTCCACCCACGCGCGCTTCACCAGCTTCTTCCCAACGCCGGCCACAGTCAGCGCTTACCTGCGCGGGCAATGGCGCGGGGTCGGCCATAACCCGCTCGGCGCGTTTTCGGTCTTCGGCATGCTGGCGTTGATCATGGTGCAATTTTGCACCGGTCTTTTCGCCAACGATGACATTGCTTTCGACGGCCCGCTGGCCAAGCTGATCAGCAAGGAATTCTCCGACCGGCTGACCGGCATCCACATGTTCTCGATCAACCTGCTGATCGCGCTGGTCGTTCTGCACCTGGCGGCGATCGTCTATTACGTCCGTTTCAAGAAAGAGACCCTGATCAAGCCGATGATCACCGGCTGGAAGGATGTCGAGGCCGGACAAGGCGAATCGGCCAAGGGCGGCGGCGCAATCGCCTTCGTCGTTGCGCTCGTGATCGCACTGGCCGCGGTCTATGGCGCCTCGGGCGCATGGCTTGCGAGTCCGTCGTCCGCGCCGGCGAGCGCCCCCAAGACAACCCCTTGGTAGATTAGCTGCATCATGTCCAGACGCTTGCGACAGCAAAGTTGGCTTCGACCTGATTAACTGAGGTAAGATCGCCAGTGGCACGCATTCTGGCGGAGAACGGAGCGGCCCGCCAAAGCGGCCGGTTGTATCAGCAGCAAGTTCATCATGGGCCTTGCGCCGACGTGTCCTTGACACTGTCATGCGTGGCGCTCAATAAAACCAAATCGGAGGGGGCGAAATGCGTATCGTAGTGGCGCCGGATTCTTACAAAGGCAGCGTCTCGGCATTGGGTGTAGCGCAGGCCATGGAGCGGGGAATCCTGCAGGTTTTTCCGGGCGCCGAGGTGCGCAAAATTCCGATCGCCGATGGCGGCGAAGGAACGGTCGAAGCCTTGGTCAGCGCGACCGGCGGGCAGCTGCGCAAGGCCGAAGTGAGCGGACCGCTGGGCAAGAAGATCAGCGCACAGTGGGGCATTCTCGGCGGCGGCAAGACGGCGGTCATCGAAATGGCGGCTGCCTCGGGCCTTCCGCTTTTGGCCAAGGAACAGCGCGATCCGCTGACGGCGTCGACCTACGGCACGGGCGAACTCCTACGCGCCGCGCTTGACGCGGGACTGCGCAAGATCATCATCGGTATCGGCGGCAGCGCGACCAACGACGGCGGCAGCGGCATGGCGCGCGCGCTCGGCGTTCGTTTCATGGCGGCCGACGGCAAAGAGTTGCCACCTGGTGGCGCAGCCCTCGCCCAGTTGGAACAGATTGACATTGCCGCGCTCGACCCGCGCCTGCTCGAAACGGAAATTATCGTTGCCTGCGACGTCGACAACCCACTCTGCGGCGCGCGCGGCGCCTCCGCCGTCTTCGGCCCGCAAAAAGGCGCAACGCCGGCCATGGTCGCGCAGCTCGATGCGGCGCTGGCCCATTTTGCCGCCCGCGCGCGCCAAGCAACCGGCCGTGATGTGGCCGAACTACCGGGCGCCGGCGCGGCCGGCGGACTGGGTGCCGGGATGATGTTCTTCACACCGGCGAAACTTCGCCCAGGCGTCGAAATCGTTCTCGATGCGGTCGGCTTCGCCGATCTCGTCAAGGGCGCCGCTTTCGTGGTGACAGGCGAAGGCCGGACCGACTTCCAGACGGCTTTCGGCAAGGCCCCTGTCGGCGTCGCCAAGGTCGCAAAGCAATTCAAGGTGCCGGTGTTCTGTCTGTCCGGCGGTTTGGGCGAGGGCGCCGACGATGTGCTGGCACAAGGCATCGATGCCGTGCTGAGCATCTGCGACAAGCCCCTGACCCTTGAAGAATGCATGCTCGGCGGCGAGGCGCTGATTGCTTCGGCAGCGACACGCTTGTGCCGCATCATCAAAGCCGTTCAGGCCTGAAATGGCCGTATTCATCAAGCATGGTCGATGACCAGGAAAGGAGCAGGCCAAGCAGATAACATTTCGCATTCGTAGAGCAATAATCGTTTTCTCGGCGTTCCATGCACTCGATTTCAAATCAAGCACAAGGGGAGAGTTGAGCACTATGAAAACTGATGAAAGCTTTGAGACCAAGACCTACCGCAAGGTGGACATACGGATCGTTCCGTTCCTGTTTCTCTGTTATATCCTGGCCTATCTGGACCGAGTCAATGTCGGGTTTGCCAAGCTGCAGATGCTCAAGGACCTTTCACTGAGCGATGCGGCTTTTGCCACCGGCGCCGGCATTTTCTTTATCGGCTATTTCTTTTTTGAAGTACCGAGCAATGTCCTCTTGAAGAAATTTGGCGCCCGCATGTGGATCGCCCGGATCATGATCACCTGGGGCATCGTGTCCTCGTGCATGATGTTCCTGAAGGACGAATGGACCTTCTACGTCATGCGCTTCATCCTGGGCATCGCCGAGGCCGGCTTCTTCCCCGGCGTCATCTTCTATCTGACCCTGTGGTACCCGTCCAAACTCCGTTCAAGCCGGACCGCGTGGTTCGTCGCCGCGATTGCCGTTGCCGGGGTCATCGGCAACCCGATATCCGGCTGGATCATGGACACCTTTTCCGGGGCATTGGGGCTGACCGGATGGCAATGGCTGTTTCTCGGCGAGGGCATACCCTCGATCATCGTCGGTGTCTGGGTCATCTCGTATCTCGACAGCAGCATCGAAGAAGCAAAGTGGCTATCGACCGAAGAAAAATCCCTGCTGGCGAGCAATCTCGTTGCCGAAGACAAGCACAAGACCGAAGTCAATCTGTGGGACGCCTTCAAGAGCGGAAAAGTGTGGGTGCTGTGCGCCATCTATTTCACGCTGATGATCGGCCTTTACGGCATCGCTTTCTGGTTGCCAACGATCGTCAAGGCCTTTGGCATCCAGGGCTATCTCGGCGTCGGCCTGATCACCGCCATACCCTACGGTGTCGCCGTGATCGGCATGCTGCTCTTGAGCCGTCATTCGGACCGGACGGGCGAACGCCGCCTGCACTATGTCTTTAACGTCACCGCCGGCGCGGCGGGTCTGGTACTGAGTGGGGTGTATGCCTCCAACCCGGTGCTGGCGATCATCTTCCTGTCGATCAGCACGCTCGGCGTGATCGGCTCGATGCCGCTGTTCTGGCCGTTGCCGTCGGCATTTCTGGCGGGTACCGCCGCGGCGGCGGGCATAGGCATCGTCAATTCAGTCGGGAATCTCGGTGGTTATTTCGGACCGAATGTGCCGGTGTGGGCCAAGCTGATTTCTTCCGATCCCTCCGCGGCTTTATACATCATCGCGGGAATTCTGATGGTCGGCGCGGCCCTGACCTATTTCTTCATCCCCGCGACCTTGCGCGTCAGGGTTGGCGCTCCGGACGTCGAACCGGTAATCGCCGCCAAGTAGGGTCAACGATTCCCGCAACGGGAACCGATGCACGGAGAGGGGACGCGATGCGAAGCTTGCGTCCCCTCTTCATAAGCGCAAGTCATTATGGCTTACTGCGAAGAGCAATACTCACTTGGCCTGGAAGGCGTCGTGGCATCCCTTGCAGGTGCTGCCGGTCTTGCCAAACTGCACCTTGACCGCGGCCGCGTCGCCGGTCGCCGCGACCTTGGCCAACTCGTTGGCTTCGCGCAGATAATTCATCGCGACTTCCTTGGCCTTATCCGGTTGCTGGAAGTACTCGGGCTTGAGGTGCGTCTTGTCGCCGAGCGCGGCCATGTCGGTGCCCGGCGCGAACAGTTCGCCGATGCCCGAATTGGCCACCGCGGCGATGGCATTGGCCGCGGCGACGACCTGATCCTTGTTGAAGGTGCCGTCCACGTTGGCCTTGATCTTGCTCATGTTCCACGACTGGAAGGCCATTGCCGCCTTGCGGTATTTGACCGCGTCGTCCGGCTTGAGGGCCTGTTGCGCAAATGCAGAAGCGGTAACGCTGAGAAAAACTAAAACGGCAATGATCTTCTTCATGGTTATCTCTCTTGGTTGGTTGTCGGCATCGTGGGCATCTTTTCAGGCAGGACGAAATAGCCCACCCAGACCATTCATCGTCACCTCGGATTGAATTTCCCACCCACGCCCCTTAGTCAAGCAAAGGTCATAGGAAGTTTCAAGATTATCAAAGCGCAAACACGTGCTTTATGCGCAATGTCTTTTTTTCGTCGATCAAGGCTAGTAGCCGGTCGATATTGGGATGTTTTCCGCGATGCGTGCGCGCGTCGTCGGCATGTTCGCCAAAGAGTTCCAGCCCTTTGCGCGCCGCGTCCGGCGTAATCGCCCCGTAAGTCTGCGCCAGGTGGTTGTAGACGGCGAGCGAACCCTGACTGCCGGGCTTGTTTTCGATGACCGCGACAAGCTGGCCGTCGGCGTCGAGCAAGTTGATCGCCGCCAGGTGCGAGATTCCGGGCAGCTTCTTCAGATTTTCGCTAAATTGCGGCATGGGTAGCGTTCGCCCTTCCGTCGATCAAATCCGCCGCGCCAGTTCGGCGGCCTTGCCGGTGTAATCCCATGGTGTCAGCTTAAGCAGTTGATCCTTCGCCGCCTGCGGGATTTCGAGCGTCTGCACGAAGGCCTGCATGGCTTCGCGCGAAACACGGTTGCCGTTCGTCAGCTCCTTGAGCTTCTCGTAGGGATTGGCGATGCCGTAGCGGCGCATCACCGTCTGGATCGGCTCGGCGAGCAATTCCCAATTGGCATCGAGATCCTTTTGCAGGCCATCGGGATTGACCTCGAGCTTGGCGAGGCCGCGCCACAGCGAATCGTAGCCGAGCAGCGTGTAGCCGAGCGCGACGCCCATGTTGCGCAGCACCGTCGAGTCGGTCAGGTCGCGCTGCCAGCGCGAGATCGGCAGCTTCTCGGAGAGGTGGCGCAAGAGCGCGTTGGCAAGGCCCAGATTGCCTTCGGAATTTTCGAAATCGATCGGATTGACCTTGTGCGGCATGGTCGATGAGCCGATCTCACCGGCCTTGAGTTTCTGCTTGAAAATCCCCAGCGAGATATAACCCCAGAGATCGCGGTCGAGGTCGATCAGGATGGTGTTGCTGCGGGCGAAGGCATCGAACAGTTCGGCGAGCGCATCGTGCGGCTCGATCTGGATTGTATAGGCGTTGAATTCGAGGCCGAGTTTCTCGACAAAATGCCGCGCAAAACTTTCCCAGTCGAAGTCCGGGTAGGCGGCGAGATGAGCATTGTAGTTGCCGACCGCGCCGTTGATCTTGCCGAGCAGGCTGACCTCGGCAATGCGCGACCGGGCGCGCGCCAGGCGATGGGCGACGTTGGCCATTTCCTTGCCGAGTGTGGTCGGCGTTGCCGGCTGGCCGTGCGTGCGCGCCATCATCGGCCGGTCGGCGTGCTCGTGGGCAAGCTCGCGCAGGCGCGCGAGCAGCTTGTCGAGCATCGGCAGCAGGGTCGCCTCGCAGGCAGACTTCAACATCAGCGCATGAGCAATATTGTTGATGTCCTCCGAAGTGCAGGCGAAGTGGATGAACTCGGCGACACGCATCACTTCGCCGTTGTCCGCGAACTGTTTCTTGATCCAGTATTCGAGTGCCTTGACGTCGTGGTTGGTGACCGCTTCGATGTCCTTGACCTCGGCGGCCTGTGCTGCGCTGAAGTCGGCCAACAGCCGATCGAGCGCCGCGACGGTCGCCGGCGAGAAAGCCGGAATCTCGGCAAAGTGCGGCTCTGCGGCGAGCGCCTTGAGCCATTCGATTTCGACCTGCAGGCGGCGGCGAATCAATCCGTATTCGGAGAACTGCGGACGCAATGCGTCCACCTTGGCGGCATAGCGGCCGTCGAGTGGCGACAGCGAGGTCAGGGCATTGAAAGGCATGGGTCGGATCCTTTTGCGGTCAGAGTGCTATTTTACCCGTCCGGCAAAAGCTCCAGTAAAGTGATCGCGCGGGGGAATGATATAATTTCCCCAATACACCTTGAAACAGGACGCAGATGAAGCTCATCGGATCGTTGACCAGCCCTTATACGCGCAAAGTGCGCATCGTATTGGCCGAGAAGAAAATCGATTACGAATTCGAGATCGACTCGCCCTGGGCAGCCGAGACCCAGGTACCCGACCTCAACCCGCTTGGCAAGGTTCCGGTCCTGGTTCTTGACGATTCGACGGTGCTTTTCGACTCGCGGGTGATCGTCGAATATATCGACAGCGTCGCGCCGAACAACAAGCTGATGGCCGAATCCAACCGCGAGCGCGCCGAAGTCAAGCGCTGGGGCGCAGTCGCCGATGGCATCTGCGACGCGGCCCAGCTGATATTCCTCGAAAGAAAGCGCCCGCAGGCCGAGCAAAGCGCCGAGTGGATCGCGCGCCAGCAAGACAAGATCGACCGCGGCATCGAGTATATGGCGGCCCAACTCGGCGAGGGCAACTGGTGCATGGGTACGCACTTCTCGCTGTCGGACGTCGGCGCCGGCTGTGCGCTCGGCTACATCAACTTCCGCTTCCCCGAGATCGACTGGAGCAGCAAGTATCCCAACCTCGCCCGCCTTTACGACAAGTTGATATTGCGCCCGGCATTTGCCGAAACCGCGCCGCCGGTCTGACCCGGACCGCGCCGGCGGAGCGAATCTGTCTGCGCTGCTCTGCCCCTCGCCGCTTTTCTACTGCGCCCCTGCGTCTCTGCGACGGGCGTTTGCCTTCTTCAGATGTTGGCCGAGCGCCACCAGGCGTTGTTCTCGTCGCGCAGCTGGCGGTGCGAGGGCATCGGATAGAAAGTGAGATCGGCGCCATTGCCCAGGTAGAAGCCGCGCTTGACCATGCGGTAGGGGAACTCGAGCGAATGCACCCGATGCACCATCTTGCTGTCCTTGGTGCTCGGCTTGTCGTCGGTTCTCGGCTGGAGAACCAGCAAGGCTTCGCGCAAATGGTGGAGGAAGGCATAGGGCAGATCGTTGGCCTGGCCGTTTTCCGGATCGGTGGATAGCTCGCCCAGTTCTAGCTCGACGAAGACGAGCGCCGGGAAGCGGATGAACTTGGTCGGGCTCAGGGTCACGCTGGCATAAAAATCGGAGGGATCGAGATTGCTCACCACCAGGCTGTTGACCGGCGCGAGGTCCTGGTAGAGATGCAGGCCGGTTTCCCGGTCCGGCAGGTCGGCACTGCGGTCGAGCCCCAGGGTGTGGCCGTAGGCGGTGGCCAGGTAAAGCTTGCCGAGGGCGCTGACCGGCAGGTGCTCGAGGACCCGATAGACCGACACATAGACCGAGTGCTTGGGGACGCCGCTGGCCGTCGGCACGCAGCGGGAAATCGCTTCGTCAATATCGAAATAATCGCTGCGGAAGTTGATGTCGACGGCGAAGAACAGGCACTGGCCCTTGGACTTGTAGCTGCTGCCCGTGGCGTAATACTGGCCGAACTTCTCGGGCGGCAGGTTCGAGGCAATCAGCGCTTCGGGTATCAGCGAAAAATAAAGATAGACCGTCATGGTTGCAAACTCTCCCCACGATTTGATTTTTTGATCGCCAGGCTTTCGAGACGCAACGGCAAGCCCGCAACGCGGTGCTGCGGGTCATCTCTCGGACACAGCGACGCAAGGAAGAACCCGGCAACAGCTTAGCATAAGTGGCCGGGACGATGCGTGTTCCGGCGCCGGGTATCGTGATGCCGGGCGCATTGCCCGGGCGGCCGCGAAATGCCGGTGTGCGGGCTAGCCGCCTTCGCCGCGCGCCGCGAGGTAGATGCCGCCGAGCAGCAACACGAAGCCCGTCGCTTGCAATGGCGCGAACGATTCGCCGAAGATGAGCCAAGCCAGCGCGGCGCTACCGACCGGCTCGCCGAGCGTGACGACGGCGACGAACACCGTCGAGACGTGTTTGAGCGACCAGTTGTAAGCCGTGTGGCCGAGCAGTTGCGGGCCGAGCGCCATGCCGAGCGCGACCAGATAGGCCGGGGCGCTGTAGCCGGCAAGCGGTACGCCGGCGCCGCCGCAGGCCGCCAGCAGAAACAGCGCGGCCATGCCGTAGGCAAGCCAGACGTAAGCCGGCAGCGGCAGGTCGGCGCGCAGGCGACGGCCGAGCAGCAGATAGGCCGAGAAGCACCAGCTGCCGGCGAGCGCCAGCAAATTGCCGAGCAGCGGATTGCTGCCCGGCGCGGCGTTGCTGCTGTCGCTCCAGAAGATCAGCAGGCTGCCGGAGAGTGCGATGCCGGTGCCGATCAGCGTCAGGCGGCACGGCTTGTCGCCGAACAGCAGGAAGGAGGCGATGCCGACCCACAGCAGGTTGGTGGTCACCAGCGCCGTGCTGCTCGCCACCGAGGTATAGGCGAGCGAGCTGATCCAGGTGGCAAAGTGCAGGGCGAGAAAGAAACCCGCACCCAGCGTCAGCAGCGCCTGTCGCCGGTTCAGCGCGGCGAGCGTCCGCCGCGAACGCCAGAGGGCGAACGGCGTGATGATCAGCGCCGCGAGCCCGAGGCGCAGCGCGGCGATGGCCAGCGAGGGCAGACCGTAGCCCTGCGCCAGGCGGGCGAGAATCGCGCCAAAGGAAATCGCCAGCAGCCCGCCGCCGAGAACGACGAATGGCAGCCAGCGCGGCGGGGATGAGCGGTCGGGCATGATGCCGGAAAGGGCGCTCAGCGCACCTGCCCGCCTTCGAGATACGCTGCGCGCACTTCCGCGCTCGCCAGCAGCTCCCTGCCGGTTCCCGCCAGCACGATGCTGCCGTGCTGCAGGACGTAGGCGCGGTGCGCGACGCGCAAGGCATGGTGGGCATTCTGCTCGACCAGCAGGATGGTCATGCCGTGATCGCGGTTGAGTTCGCGCAGGGTCTGGAAGATTTTCCGGATATAGAGCGGCGCGAGGCCCAGCGAAGGCTCGTCGAGCAAGAGCAGCTTCGGGCGCGCCATCAGCGCGCGGGCGATCGCCAGCATCTGCTGCTCGCCGCCCGAAAGTGTCCCGCCACGCTGATGGCGGCGCTCGCCGAGAATCGGAAAGAGCGCGCACATTCGCTGCAGATCGACTTCGAAATTGAGCGGGTCGGCTAGCGCCGCACCCATCTGCAGGTTTTCCAGCACGGTCATGCGCGGATAGATGCGCCGCCCTTCCGGAACCAGCGCGATGCCGCGCCGGGCGATGGCATGCGCCGGCAGTCCGGTGATGTCCTCGCCGTCGAATATGATATGCCCGGCGGAGGCCCGCGGCAGGCCGAACAGCGACATCATCAGCGTCGATTTCCCGGCGCCGTTGGCGCCGATCAGCGTCACGACTTCGCCGACCTGCACCGCCATATCGACGCCGCGCAAGGCATGGATGGGGCCGTAGTGCGCGTGCACGCCGCGCAGTTCGAGCATCATTGCGACGGCGCTCCGGAGAATTCGCCGGGCTGCTCGCCCTCATCGTCCTCGCCGAGATAGGCCTTGATGACTTTCGCGTCGCTGCGCATCTGCTCGGGCGTGCCTTCGGCGATCTTGCAGCCGTAGTTGAGGACGCAAATGTGGTCGGAGACGTTCATCACCACGCTCATGTCGTGTTCGATCAGCAGGATGGCGAGGCCCTCCTCCCCCGAGAGCGACTGGAGCAGCGCGTTGAGTTCGGCCGATTCGCGCGGGTTGAGTCCGGCCGCCGGCTCGTCGAGACAAAGCAGGATCGGATCGACGCACAGCGCCCGGGCGATCTCGACGCGCCGCTGCATGCCGTAGGGCAGATCACCGGCGACCGCGTCGGCGCGATCGATCAGCTTCAGTCGCGTTAACCTGTCGACGGCGACGGCGATTGCCTGCGCTTCGGCGCGCCGGTAGGCGGGCAGCCCGAACAGGCCGGCCAGCGTGAAGCACGAGGCCTGCTGCAGGCGCTGGTGCTGCGCGACGATCAGATTTTCGAGCACGGTCATTTTCGGGAACAGGCGAACGTTCTGGAAAGTGCGCACCACCTGCGCCCGGCTCGCCACCTGATGGCTGTCGAGTTCCTCGAGTTGCAGCAGACCACGCCGCGGGTGGGCGAGGCTGACGCGGCCGCTGCTCGGCCGGTAGAAACCGGTCAGACAGTTGAACAGCGTCGTCTTGCCGGCGCCGTTCGGGCCGATCACGGCCGTGATGCGAGCGTCATGAACGTCGAGGGAAAGATCGTCGATGGCCGTCAGGCCGCCGAAGCGCATGCTGAGGTTTTCGATGCGCAGTAGCGGCGCGTTCATGGGCCGCCTCCGTCGCGCGACAGCGCGCGGTAGCGCAGGGTCGGCTCGCGCTTGGCGAGGATGCCGCCCGGACGCCAGATCATGATCAGGATCATCGCCGCGCCGAAAAGCAGCATCCGGTAATCGGCGAAATCGCGCCCGAGTTCGGGCAGCAGCACGAGCACCAGCGAGGCGAGGACGACGCCGAGCTGGCTGCCGGTGCCGCCGAGGACGACGATCGCCAGGACGATCGCCGACTCGTTGAAAGTAAATGATTCGGGCGAGATAAAACCCTGCCGGGCGGCGAAGAAGACGCCGGCGCAGCCGCCGAGCATCGCGCTGATGGCAAACGCCGAGAGCTTGACGTTGGTCACATTGATGCCGAGCGCCTGGCAGGCGATCTCGTCCTCGCGGATGGCTTCCCAGGCGCGGCCGACCGGCAGCTTGCGCAGGCGCGACACGAAGAGGTTGGTGAGCATGGCGAGCGCCAGGATCAGGTAGTAGAGAAAGATGATCCGGTGCAGCGGCGAGAACTCGATGCCGAAGAAGGAGGCGAAAGTCGGCGTATCACCATCAGGCTTGAACGGCAGGCCGAAAAAAGTCGGGCGCGGGATCGATGCGATGCCGTTCGGACCATTGGACAGGTCGGTCCAGTTGATCAGGATGACGCGAGTGATCTCGCCGAAACCGAGCGTCACGATGGCGAGATAATCGCCGCGCAGACGCAGGGTCGGCCAGCCGAGCAGCAGGCCGAAACCCGCTGCGAACGCGCCGGCAACCGGCAGCGCCTGCCAGAAACCCCAGCCGAACTGGGTCGAAAGCAGCGCGTAGGCGTACGCACCGACAGCGTAGAAGGCCGCGTAACCGAGGTTGAGCAGGCCAGCCAGTCCGACGACGACGTTGAGTCCCCAGCCGAGCATCACGTAGATCAGCACCGTCGTCGCCGTATCGACGACGTAGCGGTTGTCCGAAAAGATGACCGGCAGCGCGAGCGCGACGCCCAGACAGCTCCAGCCGACCCACGCCGTCAGCGCGCCGGTGCCGCGCAGCGCGCTGACGGCAGCCGGCCGCGAACGCCGCCGCAGTTGCAGGCGGTCGAGGCCGAAACGCGCGAGTAGCCGACCGATGAAACACAGCGTGACGAAAATCGCGAGTACCGGCCAGCGCGTCGCGACGTGCAAGGCGCCGCCCTGGTCGACGGTGGTCAGGCCGATCATCGGGACGCCGAGCAGGAGCGCGACGCAGGCGACGGCCGCCGCGTCCTTCAGGCGCTCGCGCAATGACGGGGCATGCTGCGCGACAACGACGCGCATCAGACCTTCTCCACTTCCGGGCGGCCGAGCAGCCCCGACGGGCGGAACATCAGCACCAGGATCAGAATGGCGAAGGTCGCGACATCCTTGTATTCGGGCGGCAGATAAGCGACCCAGAAGGCCTCGATCAGGCCGTTCAGAATGGCACCGAGCATCGCGCCGGGCAAGGAGCCGATGCCGCCGAACACGGCCGCGGTGAAGGCCTTGATGCCGACGACGAAGCCGATGTAGAAATCGACGACGCCGTAGTAGACCGTCACCAGCACGCCGGCGACCGCGGCCAGCATGGCGCCGAGCATGAAGGTGAAGGAGATCGTCCGGTCGACGTCGATGCCGAGCAGCGCCGTCATCGTCCGGTCCTGCTCGCAGGCGCGCTGCTGGCGGCCGAAGGAAGTCCGGTTGATGACGAAGGTGAAGGCGAGCATCAGAGCGACGGTGACGAGAATGATCAGGACCTGCGAATAGGCGAGGTGCACCGTGAAGTCGTCGATGGTCAGCAAGTCAAAGCCCCCGATCAGGACCGGCGCGATCGGCTTGACGCGGGCGCCCTGCGTCAGCTGCACCATGTTCTGCAGGAAGATCGACATGCCGATCGCCGATATCAGCGGCGCGAGACGGGTCGATCCGCGCAGCGGACGATAAGCGGTGCGCTCGACCGCCCAGCCGTAAACCGAAGTAAACAGCACCGACACGACCAGCACGACGAGCAGCGCGAGCGGCACCGAACTGACGCCGAGCGCGGCAAGCAGCGTGAAACCGGTCACCGCGATGAAGGCGCTGACCATGTAGATGTCGCCGTGTGCGAAATTGATCATGCCGATGATGCCGTACACCATCGTGTAGCCGATCGCGATCAGGCCATAGACGGCACCAAGGGTCAGCCCGTTGATCAGTTGCTGCAATGCCAGGGCCATGCCCCTCCTTCGCTACCTTGTCTTGCCGATTGCCGTACGCCGCGCCGCTTCAAAACCACTTCGTCATTCCGGCGCAAGCCGGAATCCAGAGGTGCTCCACTGGATTCCGGGTCGAGCCCGGAATGACGAGTCAATACAGTGCGGCGGGATAACTTGCGGCCATGCAGCGTGATGCGTATTTGTTTATTTTTTGTGCGCAGTCGCGCCGGAACGCATTCCGGCGCGACTGGCGTTTACTTGGCGACGTAATCGTACTTGCCACCGGTCCAGCGATAGACCATGAAGCCGGGCAGCTTGTTGTCGCCCTTGGCGTCGAAGGTGAGCTTGCCGATCACCGTATCGAAACTGCCGGCGCGCATGGTCTTCTCGAGGTCCGCATACTTCGTGCTCTTGGCCTTCTCGGCGGTCTGGGCGAAGAGCTGCATCGCCGCGTAGGCGTACATCACATAGCCCTCGGGCTCGACCTTGGCATCGCGGAAGCGCTTGACGATATCGGCAGCGGCCGGATTCTTGCGCGGATCAGGCGAGAACGTAAACAGCACGTTGTCGGACGCCGCACCCGCTGCCGTGACGAGTTCCGAATTGGTCATCGTATCGCCGCCCATCACCGTCAGCTTGAGGCCGGCTTGCTGCGCCTGGCGCAGGATCAGCGCCACCTCGGTATGGTAGCCGCCGAATGCCATGACCTCGACGCCCGCCGATTTGAGCTTGCTGACCAGTCCGGAATAATCCTTCTCGCCGGCGGTGATCGACTCGCGCAGCGCGAGCTTGACCTTCTTGGCTTCGATGGCCTTGGCCATTTCGTCAGCCAGGCCCTTGCCGTAGGCGCTCTTATCGTCGACCACGGCGATCTTCTTGCCCTTGAAATGATCGGCGACGTAACTGCCGGCGACCAGGCCCTGCTGGTCGTCGCGACCCATGATGCGGAAGATGTTCTTGAGGCCGCGCTCGGTGACCTGCGGGTTGGTCGACACGGTCGCCATCAGGATCTGCGATTCGTTGTAGACGTCGGATGCCGGAATCGTCGAGCTCGAGCACCAGTGGCCGTGCATGAAGACGATCTTCTTGTTGACCATGGCGTTGGCCACCGACACCGCCTGTTTCGGATCGCAGGCGTCATCGCCGACTTCCAGTTTGAGCATCTGCCCGAGCACACCGCCCTTGGCGTTGATGTCGGCAATGGCCATTTCGGCGCCCTTGCGGATCTGGTCGCCGGCCGAGGCGTACTGGCCGGTCATCGGCCCGGCAATGGCCACCAGGTGGTCGGCGTAGGCGGCGGTACAGGCCAGCAAGCTGAGCCCGGCCAGCAGGATATTTTTGCGCATCATCATTCTCCTTGATTTTTGGTGGACATTCCCACGACGGACGAGAAGGCATTACTTGGCGCGACGGACAACAGCGCATATTCTAACCGTTCAGCAGCGCCAGGCCGATCTTGTCTGCACTTTTTCGCCGACGTCGGGTGCCGGGCCCTGCGCTTGCGTGACCGTCCGCCGAATAAGAACCACACCTTCGAGCGCGGCGGCCGATTTTTCGCTATCATTGGCAGTAGCGGGTCAAGCCTGACGTCGGTCAAGCGCTTGCAGGCACTGCGGCCGGTAACGGCCGTCGGCCTGCTGATGCGGATGGATTGCGCAATGGGCACCCGTTTTTCACGGCTATGTACAGGAGCATCACGAAATGAGTATTTCCGAAAAGATCAAGACGAATCTCGCTTACGGCAAGGAACTGGTCGAATCGGGCCTGCAAGGTGCCAAAGAAGGTCGCAGGACGGTGCAGGAGTCCGACACGCAGCAGGCGATCGTCAGTGACGCCGCGCGGGAATCGTGGCAGGCGGCAACACTGGGCGCCGTAGCCGGCGCCCTCTTCGGCGTTCTCACCGATGACCGCAAACCGGTCCGCGGCGTAATTGCCGGCAGCCTGTTCGGCGCCGTGCTCGGATTCGGCGGCAGCTTCGTTTGGAAGACCCGCCCGCTAACCTCGGCAATGGCGCACGGCGCGGGCAAGCGCATCGGCCGCGCGCGCGACAAGCATTGGCTGACCGGGCACCCGGTCAACTACGGCTGATCAGAGAGCGAGTCGTTTGAACAAACGTTCCGGTATATGCCGGATGAGCAACATGACGGCGCACCAGAAGCCGGGCAAGTAGACCACGTCGCTTTTCTTATCGACGGCCCGTACGATACCGCGGGCAATGGCCTCGGGTCTTGCCCACAAGGCGTTCTTGCTGAATGCAGCCGTCATCGGCGTAGCGACAAAACCAGGTTTGATGGTCAGCACTTGCACATTGCGCCTGGCGAGGCGATTGCGCAGGCCTTGCAGGAAGATGCCGATCATGCCCTTGGCCGCGCCATAAATATAGTTGCTCTGCCGGCCACGGTCGCCGGCAACCGAACCGATCACCGCCAGCATCCCGCTGCCCTGCCCTTCGAAAAGTTCAGCGAGGCGCGTCGCCAGCGCAATCACACTCAGCGCATTGGTGTCGATTTCCTTGAGGGTCATCGCCACCGAGGCCTCGCAGGCCTTCTGGTCGGGCAAGGAACCGTGCGCAATCAGCGCAATATCGATTCCGCCCATGGCCACGATCGCCGCGTCGAGCATGGCCGCATGCCCGTCGATGTCCGTGGCATCAAGCCGGTGGCAGCCGACCGATGCCGCGCCGCGCACGCGCAGGTCGGCGGCGATGACCGCCAGCCGATCGGCGCGGCGGCCGACCAGAAACAGTTCGGCACCGCGTGCCGCCCAGATCCGCGCCGTCGCTTCGGCAATCGCCGAGCTTGCACCGATGATCAATATTCTTTGCATGGCCATCAACTCTCCGTCTCGCGTTACAGCATAACGCGCCGCGCAAAATCCGACGAGAACTTCGGATCGATATACGGCGTGAATTCGTCGAGCCGCGGATTGCTGCGCCGGAAGAATTCGCCGCTCATGCGCGCATCCTTGGCCGCATAGACGCGCCCGCCGGCCGCGCCGACGATAGCGTCAAGACGATCGAAAAGCGCCAATGTAGCCCGCCCGTGATTCGGAAAATCCAGCGCCAGCGTCACGCCCGGCATCGGGAAAGAGAGCAGGCCGGGGCTGCGCACCGCGCCGAAGGTCTTCAGCACCGCAAGGAACGAGCCCTGGCCGCTCGCGGCGATGTCGCGCAGGATCTCGGTGAGTGCCGCACGTTCGGCTAGCGGCAAGACGAACTGATACTGAAAGAAACCCCGGCGCCCATACAGCCGGTTCCAGTGCGCGATGCTGTCAAGCGGATAGAAGTACGGCGCGTAGTGCATGCGCGAGTTGGCCGGCAGGCGGCGATGGTAATAAAGCTGATTGAAGGCGCGCAGCGACAACTCGTTGATCAGCGAAACGGGCAGCCTGGGGGGCGCCAGCGGCAGAGGCGAAGGCGCGCGCGGACAGCCCGCCTCGCCCGGCGCGGCGTGATCGCCAGCCATCAGGATGCCGCGCGGCGTCGCCGCCAGGCAGTCGATCCAGGCCACCGTGTATTCGTGCCCGGCCTCGGCGGACGCATTGATCGCGAAGAACTCGTCGAGTCCGTTAAAGCGCGCGTTCTCGACGGCGATCGCGCTGCCGGCCATCGGCTTGAGTTCGATCTCGACCCAGGTGATAAGACCCGTGAGGCCCAGCCCGCCGATAGTCGCGGCGAACCAGTCACTGTTCTCCTGCGGCGAACACAGGCGACGCGACCCGTCCGACCGCAGCAGTTCGAGGCAACGCACATGGCAGCCGAAGCTGCCGGCTCGGTGGTGGTTCTTGCCATGTACATCGTTGGCGACGGCGCCGCCAATCGTGACATAACGCGTTCCCGGCGTCACCGGCAGGAACCAGCCGAGCGGAACGAAGACCTCGAGAATTTCGGAAAGCAGCACGCCGGCCTCGCAGCGCAAAACGCCGCTCGCCGGATCGAAGGCGATGAATCGATCCATGCCGCGCGTGTGCAGCAGCATCGCACCGCCGTTCAGACACACGTCGCCATAGCTGCGCCCGTTGCCGTAGGCGAGCAGCGTGCTGCCAGTTTCCGGTAGCGCAGCCGCACGGTCGGCCCACCAGCGTTCGTCGCGCGCTGGCGCTGCCGGCAGTTGGCCCCATGAACTTAGCATGTCAGCGCTGCCTGGCCAGGAAAACCGCGCCCAGCCCGACCGCGAACCATAACGTCGCCAGCCGGCAGATCAGCGTTGCGGTGACCGCAGCCGCAGCGGGAAAGCCCTTACCGACGAGCAGCGCGATCATCACCGCTTCGCTGCTGCCAAGCCCCCCGGGCAGGAAAGACAGGCCGCCGACGAGCATGGCAAAGGCATAGATGAAAACCGCTGCGGGCAGCGGCAGGGGATTGCCGAGCGCACCGAGCAGCCACCAGAAACCGAAGCCCTCGGCGAACCAAGCGGCGACGCCGATGAAGAGCCCCAGGCCGAGCGCCGCCAAGCCAAAGCAACGGCGAAAATGCAGGATGACCTCGCACAGGTGCACGATAAGTCTTGCCCATCTTTGCGTGCGCACGGCGGCCCGGCGCTCGATGGCGGAGATCAGGCGCGTCCATTGCACGAGCAGCAGCGCGGCGATCACGCCGGCAAGCGCCAGACCGACCACAGGTCTCGCCGGCGCGTAGGCCCAGAGACCGACGGCGGTGAGAACGAGGATGGACAGAAGATCGCTGAAGCGCTCGGCGAAGAAGGCGGCGACGCTGACCGGCGCCGGAACACCGTGCGCCTTGAGCAGGACGGAGCGCAGCATTTCGCCGAGTTTGCCCGGGCTGGTGGTCAGCGCGAAGCCGGAGAAATAGACTTCGAGGTTGATGCGCCACGCGACCGGCGCGTCAAGCAGCGCGAGGTAACGGCCCCAGCGCAGAAAGCGCAGCAAGTAGTTGGTCAGCGACAGCAACAGCAAGCCGATCAGCATCAGCGGGCCGACCTGAACAACCGCTGCCAGTACCTCGCGCCAGCCGGCCCACAGCGACAGGCCGAGGTAGCCGAGCGCAGCCAGCGCAACGCTGCCCAGAAGGGTACGCACAGGCAGATTTGGCGGCATGTTATGCCAATGTCTTTGATATCTTCAAACGATCACCCCGCCGCCGAGACAGACCCGGCTCTCGTAGACCACCGCCGATTGCCCGGGCGTCACCGCCCACTGCGGCTCGGCGAAGCGGATCAGGCAGGATTGCGCGTCGACCGCTTCGATCTCGCACGCGGCATCGGCCTGGCGGTAGCGCGTCTTGGTCCCGTAGACCCAATGGGTATGCGGCATCTTTCCGGAGATCCACGACAACTGTTCGGCGCGCAATTCCTCGACGAGCAGGGCCGGATGGTCGTGTCCCTGCACGACGTAGAGGACGTTGGCGGCCATGTCCTTGGCGGCGACGAACCAGGCGTCGTGCTCGCCGTCTCGGGCGTATTTCTTCGTCCCGCCGACGTGCAGGCCCTTGCGCTGGCCGATCGTGTGAAAGGCCAGGCCGTCGTGCTCACCGATGACTTTGTCATCGTCAAGGCAGCGGATTTCGCCCTGTGCGCGAGGCAGGTAACGCAATAGAAATTCCTTGAACGGCCGCTCGCCGATAAAGCAGATGCCTGTCGAATCCTTCTTTGCCGCGACGTGCAGCCCTGCTTCCTCGGCCATCTTGCGCACATCGCGCTTGTACAGGTTGGCGAGCGGAAAAAGCGTCTTCGCGAGCTGCTGCTGGTTCAGGCGGTGCAGGAAATAGCTTTGATCCTTGCTGCCGTCCTCGGCCTTGAGCAACTGGAAGGTACGGTCGCCATCGTTCGATTCGCGCACGCCCGCGTAATGGCCGGTGGCGATCTTGTCGGCGCCCATCTGCATCGCGTGCTCGAGGAAAGCGCGAAACTTGATTTCCGAATTGCACAGGACGTCGGGATTGGGCGTGCGCCCGGCCTGGTATTCGCTGAGGAATTGCGCGAAGACGCGCTCCTTGTATTCGCTCGCGAAGTTCACCACTTCGACGTCGATGCCGATCTTGTCGGCAACGCTCATCACGTCGATCAGGTCCTCGCGCGATGAACAATACTCGTCATCATCATCGTCCTCCCAGTTCTTCATGAACAAGCCGATGACCTTCCAGCCCTGCGCTTTGAGCAGCAGCGCCGCGACCGCCGAATCGACGCCACCCGACAATCCGACCACCACCGTTCCGTGCTCAGTCATCGACATTCGGACTTTCTCCGTGCAACCAGCGCGAAAGCGGCATAACCACCGCCGGCCGGCCGTTATCAAAAAACCAGCTATCGACGGCATAGCGCGCCGGCGCATTACCCGCTTTCGCTTGTGCGACTTCCTCGATCTGCGCTGAGTAATGCGTTGCGATCAGCAGGTAGGGCCGTTGCGCCGATTCGAGAACGCGGTGATAGCGCAACCAGCCGCGCCGCTCGAGCAGCCGCAGCAGACGCGTCGTCGTCGTTGCGTGATCGATGCAATCCATTTTGCCGTCCACCCCGTCGTCGGCATAATTGCCGCCTCGATCCGCCTTGATCGGCGATTGCTCGCCGGCCCAGCCGAGCAGACGACCGATCGCGGTGCCGAGTACCGCGCGTTCCTGCGCGGCATCCTTCGCACTGGTGAGGAGCAAGCTGATATCGTTCAACTGCTTCTCGCTATAGACGATCTCCGCCTGCGCATAACAACCGTAGTTGTAGCAGATCGAGACGCTTTCGTCGGCTATAGCGGTCAGGGCGCAGAACAAGAAGAAGCCGCCGGCCCACTTCATGAATAATGCACGATCAGATCGAGCGGATACCGGCGTCCGGCCTGCCAGTCCTCGATGCAGCGTAGGATCAGCGGGCTGCGGTGCCGGTCCGCGAGGGCGCAGATTGCCGGTAAAGTCATCCAGCGCGCCGCGATGATTCCTTCGTCGAGCCGGCGCGCCGCATCATGCCCGGTGATCTCGCCGGCGAAGGCAAAGCGCAGATAGGTGATGTCCTTGGCCTCATTGCGCCAGTTGTAGACGCCGACCAGAGTGCGTGGAACAAAGTCGTAACCGGTTTCTTCGAGCACCTCGCGGACCACCGCATCACAGAGCGCCTCGCGGCATTCGAGGTGACCGGCTGGCTGGTTGAAGCGGACGCCCTCGTCGGTCTCCTCTTCGACGAGCAGGAACTCCCCTTCGCGTTCGATCACGGCGGCGACGGTGACATGCGGTTTCCAGATCATGACGGGGTTGTCAGATAACGCAAAGCGGCTATTTTACCGCCAACGGGAGGGCGAAATCGGCTAGAATTTCCCTTTCGAAAATTGCGGCAAACGGGAGAAGACCATGTCCATGGCGGACCGCGACGGATTCATCTGGAAAGACGGCAAACTGGTGCCGTGGCGCGAGGCCACGACGCACGTGCTGACCCACACCCTGCACTACGGCATGGGCGTTTTCGAGGGAATTCGCGCTTACAAGGCCGAAAAAGGCACGGCCATTTTCCGCCTCGAGGAGCACACCGAACGGCTGTTCAACTCGGCGCACATTTTCCAGATGAAAATGCCCTACGACCGCGCGACCCTGCTCGCCGCGCACAAGGAAGTCGTACGCGCCAACCAGCTCGAATCCTGCTATATCCGCCCGATCGTCTTCTACGGTTCGGAGGCCATGGGCATCGCCGCGAACGCCCTGTCCACCCATGTCGCCATCGCCGCCTGGCCGTGGGGCGCCTACCTCGGCGCCGAAGGGATGGAAAAGGGGATTCGCGTCAAGACCTCTTCCTTCACCCGCCATCACGTCAACATCAACATGTGCCGCTCCAAATCGGTCGGCACCTATACCAACTCGATCCTCGCGCACCAGGAAGTCGCCCAGGACGGTTACGACGAAGCGCTGCTGCTCGACGTTGACGGCTATGTCGCCGAAGGCGCCGGCGAGAACATCTTCATCGCCAAGGGCGGCAAGTTGTACACGCCGGATTTGACCTCCTGCCTCGAAGGCATCACGCGCAAGTCGGTGCTCACGCTCGCCGAGGATCTCGGCATCGCGGTGATCGAGAAGCGCATCACGCGCGACGAAGTGTATTGCGCCGACGAAGCCTTCTTCACCGGCACCGCCGCTGAAATCACGCCGATCCGCGAACTCGACAACCGCCAGATCGGCGCCGGCATGCGCGGGCCGCTCACCGCCAGGCTGCAGAACCTGTTCTTCGACTGCGTCAATGGGCGGGAACCGGCGCACGCCGACTGGCTCAGTTACGTTTGATCGATTCATTGAAGACAAGGTTACGAACCATGGCCGAACCCAGCGCAGTGAAAAAAGACACCCCCATCGCAATCACCGCGCATCAGCTGCCGCTGTATTGCCCGCTGCCCGACGCGCCGCTGTGGGCGCGCCATCCGCGCGTCTTTCTCGACATCACCAGCAGCGGCGATGTCGTCTGCCCCTACTGCAGCGCGCACTATGTGTTCACGGGCGAGTTGCCCAAGGGGCAGCACTGAAGCTCGCCGTAACCGGCACCGACCGCCCGGCGATGAAAGCGCTGATCATCGCCCCGGCCTGGATAGGCGATACGGTCATGGCCCAGGCGCTGTTCATGCGCCTGCATCAATACACCCCCGGGCTGCAGCTCGACGCGCTGGCGCCGCCCTGGGTCGCGCCGGTGCTCGAACGCATGCCGCAAATCAGCCGGATCATCGAGAGCCCGTTCGCGCACGGCCAGCTTGCGCTCCTGGCGCGCTATCGCCTCGCGCGCACGCTGGCGCAAGGCGATTACCAGCGCGCCTACCTCTTGCCCAACTCGTTCAAGTCCGCACTCATCCCCGTTCTCGCAGGAATTCCCGAGCGCATCGGTTTCACCGGCGAAGGCCGCTACCTGCTGGTCAATCGCCGCCACACGCTCGACGAAGCCAGGTTGCCACAGATGAGCGAACGCTTCGCGCAGCTCGCCGAGGCTGTCGGCGCGCCCTTGCCGCTGCCGCTGCCCTTGCCGCGTCTTGCCTCGAGCAGCGCGCGGCAAGAGGCGACGCTGGCGGCGCTGCGGCTTGCGCGTCCGGAAAGAATCGCGGTGTTCTGCCCGGGCGCCGAATACGGTCCGGCCAAGCGCTGGCCGGAGCGCCATTTCGCAGCTCTCTCCGACGATCTCACCCGGCGCGGCTACGCCGTCTGGCTGCTCGGCTCGGGCAAGGACAAAGCGGTCGCCGACGGCATCGTCCGCCTGGCTGCGGCGGCGCCGCCGCATAATCTCTGCGGCAGCACGACGCTGACCCAGGCCATCGATCTCATCGCCGCGGCCAGCATCGTCGTGTGCAACGATTCGGGTTTGATGCATGTCGCCGCAGCGCTGGCGCGCCCGCTCGTCGCGGTGTACGGCTCATCCTCGCCGGCCTTCACGCCGCCGCTCTCACTCGACGCGCACATCGTCAGTCTGAATCTCGAATGCAGCCCTTGCTTTGCTCGGGTCTGCCCGCTCGGCCACTTCGACTGCCTGAACAAGCTCGAGCCGTCGCGCGTGCTCGATGCTTGTCTTGCGGCGAGTCGCGTGAGCGTCCCCGCCGGAGCGCCATCATGACGGCCGCATTTTTCGCCAGTGCCGAGGACGCCGAAGAGGCCTTCTACGATGCCATCGGCCGCGCCGATCTTGAGGCGCTGATGAACGTCTGGGCCGACGACGAGGAAATCGTCTGCATTCATCCGACCGGCGAACGGCTGTCCGGGCCGATGGCCATCCGCGAGAGCTGGCGCGCGATTTTCGCCAACAACCCGCCGCTCACCGTGCGCGTCAAGATCAGCGCGAGCTGGAAGAGCCTGATGCTCGATGTCCACAGCGTGGTCGAGACGCTGTATCTCGGCGACGAACCGACCGCGCACGGCCCGCTGCTGGCGACCAACGTGTTTCAGCGTGGCGCCAACGGCTGGCGCCTGCTCGCGCACCACGTGTCTACGGCCGCCGATGGCGAAGTGGCGGATTCCGACAGCAAAGCGTCGGCCGGCAGCGAAAAAGGCCGCAGGCGTACACTGCATTGACGCCGGCCGCGATTGCCGCAGTGATTCCCGGAATGATTCCTTATCGCGCGCCGAAGTGGCTCCCTGGCGGCCACGCCCAGACGATCTATCCGCTGCTGATCAAGCCGCGCCCCTGCCCTTACCGACGTGAGCGCTGGGAAACGCCCGACGGCGATTTCATCGATCTCGACTGGAACGGCGCCGGCGCGGCGGACAATGCGGCGCCGCTGCTGGTTCTTTTTCACGGCCTCGAAGGAAGCTCGCAAAGCCACTACGCGCTCTCGCTCATGCATGGTCTAACGGCGGCCGGCTGGCGTGGCGTAGTCGTGCATTTTCGTGGCTGCTCCGGCGAGCCGAACCGCCTGCCGCGCGCCTACCACTCCGGCGACAGCGACGAAATCGACTGGATCCTGCATCGGCTCAAGCGCGACTGCCCACAGCGAGCGCTGTATGCGGCGGGCGTCTCGCTCGGCGGCAACGTTCTGCTCAAGTGGCTCGGCGAGCGCGGCGCCGAGGCCGCGCGTTTACTGAACGGCGCCGCCGCGGTCAGTGCACCGGTCGACCTTGCGGCCTGCGGCCACCACCTTGGGCGCGGTTTCAATCGCGTCTATAGCCGGCATTTTCTCAACACGCTCAAGCCGACCGCGGCGGCCATGCTCGAACGCTTTCCGGGTCTATTCGACGCGCGCCGGCTACGCGCCGCGGCGACCGTCTATGATTTCGACGACGTGGTCACCGGGCCGGTACACGGTTTTGCCGGCGCCGACGATTACTGGCGGCGCGCCTCGAGCAAACCGTGGCTCCCGGCAATTGCGCTGCCGACACTGGTGCTCAACGCCCAGAACGACCCCTTCATGCCCGCGAAAGTATTGCCGCGCACCGACGAGGTCAGCGCTCAGGTGCATCTAGAATTCCCGCGCGAAGGCGGGCATGTCGGCTTTGTCAGCGGCAGCCTGCCCGGCAAGCTCGACTGGCTGCCGCAACGCCTGCTGCATTTCTTCGAAAACGAGGCATTCGGATTATCGGGCGCACGGCGCACGATTTCAGATTAGAGCTTGCCTGAAGCAAACGCCGGGGCTTGCCTCACGAACTTGAACCCGGCCCGCGTAGCCATTTCTGACGTGGGTAGTGTTTTCGCAGTGCAAGTAGTCCGTCGATCCGCAGACCGGTATTTGTTCAGGGTTGTGAGACGCCTGTCCTGATGCGCAAGCCTATCACGACACAACGGAGCTGAGAGGCAGGCGTTACACAACGCGTTACACAACGCCTAACAGAAGCCGCCGGCCTGCGATTCAGCGATCGCCGGCGAGCGATGCGCAAAGTGCCGCACTCGTCGCGGCGTGGATGTCGGTGAGGGTAGCGGCATAGTCGTCCCAGCCTAGCCCATCGACCGAAATCTCATGCCGCCGGGTGCACCCATCAACGGCACCGGCCTCGAAGATCGCCTGCAAGACCGAGCGTTCGTTTGCCGGCAGCCGCAGCAGCATCTTTCCGGACAGAAGCGAGAGCGCGGCCACCAGCGCGAAAGCCCCCCAGTTCGAAACGCCCGCCGGAATCAGGTAATCGGCGGGAGTCGCACAGAAGATCAACTCGCCATGCTCGACGTGCGCCATCAGGCGCTCGCGCAGTCCGCCGCAGCCCAATTCGTTGCCGCCGTCACCGACGGCGATGGTCCGGTAGTTGCGCTGACCAGGCGGCGCCAGCAAGCGGTCGGCAGCAGGCACGAGATCGTCCAGGCATTCGCCGCGCATCGAATAGCGGTGGCCGTCGATGGCGTTGCCGGGACGCTCGATGGCAACGACCGTCGTCGGCGCGAAAGCGGCGAGGAGGTCATCGATTTGCGCGTCGGCGGCCGCCTGGTCCCGGCTCAAGACCAAAAGCGGGAAAGGTGCGCCACCGAAAACCGGCGAGCCGGCGGCGATGAGGCCGCTGCTGTGCTCGTCGGTGATCAGAAGCACCTCCTTGTCGAGGGCGCGCAAGGCGTCGGCGAGTGCCAGTGTCCCCGGCGGGCCGTCCGTCTCGCCAATCATCGCCGCGCGAACGCAGAATCCGGTGACGAGCAGGACACGCGGGCTTGCCAGCAGATCGGTCGCCGCCGCCAGCAGATCGCTGGTTTCGGCGAACGACGCCAGGCCGCGGGCGCCGGGATCGCGGCGGCAGAGCGTTTCGATGCGGTCGATCGCACCGAGCAGAGGCGAGCCGTTCACCATTTGGCAAGGTCCTGGTCGCGGATGTCGGTAACGAACATATAGCCTGGCGCATGCGTGATGACGAGGTCGGGCTTGGCGCGCTGCAGCGCCATCTGCGGCGTCACGCCGCAAGCCCAGAACACCGGCACTTCGCCTGGGCGGATTTCGGGCGGGTCACCGAAATCGACGCGTTGCAGATCGGCGATGCCGAGCGCCGCGGGGTCGCCGATGTGCACCGGCGCGCCGTGCGCACGGCGAAAACGCGCGGTGATCGCGATCGCCTTGTCCACGAGCGCGGCCGGAATCGGCCGCATGCTGACGACCATCGGTCCGGAGAAAATACCGGCTGGCCGGCATTCGCGATTGCTGACGTACATCGGGACGTTGCGCCCGATTTCGATGTGGCGGACCGGGACGCCGTTGTCGAGCAAGTCCTGCTCGAAGGTGAAACT
>CAISOB010000039.1 GCA_903886975.1 uncultured beta proteobacterium | reverse complement strand
TTGGAGAGAATCCGAAGCCGTCGATCATCGTCAGCATTCAATTCAATGGGCTTTGCTACGCGCATGGCAGTGACCTCCTGCTTACTTGGAGGGCCAATTGTTATTTAAGTTCCGTTATTTATGACGCACTACACTAGGTTAGCCCCTTAGAACTGCCGCTGGCGGAACCACTCCGCGAGCTGAGCTTCGGTGATGATGCCGGCAGCCACGCGCTCCACGGTGTGGACGGCGTCGGCGGCATCGAAGCGGACTTTGCGTTCATTGTCCGCCAGGAACAAGCGCGCGACCACCCAGGCGGTGCGTTTGTTGCCATCGACAAAGCCGTGATTGCGAGCCAAGCCGAACGCGTAGGCGGCAGCCGGAGCAGCGGCGTCGGGCGGCGGTTCGCCGTAGGCTACGAGGTTTTCCGGCCGCGCCAATGCCGCTTGTACGGCATTCTTGTCACGAATGCCCGGCTCCCCGCCATGCTGCGCAATCTGCATGTCGTGTATTGCATACACCACGTCGTCGCGAACCCAGCGCCAACGACTCATTTGGCCAAGGCGCGCAGGATTTCGCGATCATCGTGCATCAGTTCTTCGGCAAGTTCCATCTGCCGCTTGAAGTCAGGATCGTAAGGTGTGATACGCAAGGCGCCGTCCGGCGCCTCCGTGAGAAACAACGTATCGCCTTTCTTCACATTGAGCTTGGCCCGGGCTTCCTTGTTGAGGATAAATCCTTCCGATCCTCCGACGGTCGTCACTTTAAAAGTCAGCATGATAGGCTCCTATATAAGAAACATTATATAGGCACTGTTGGCTGTGTGCTTGCCTGCTGCTTTGGCGATATTGTGAATCGGAGTGCGCGCCCGTATTACTGCCCGTACCAATAGCGCCGCCGCTCGCTGCGCCATGCCGACACTAGCGGCGCGGCGCCGAGAACGATATGCAAGGCGCCGTCGCGATCGGTGCGCCATTGCCGGCTGGCGGCGTAGCGTTCGAGGACTTCCGGCCGCGGATGACGGAAGCTGTTGCGGTAGCCGGCAGAAAAGACAACGTCATCGGGGGCGACGGCGGCGATGAACTCCGGCGTCGATGAGCGGTTGCCGCCGTGATGCGGCGCGAGCAGCACTTCGCTGTGCAGCAGCGCCGGCGTGCGGGCGAGCAGCGCGCGCTCGTCGGCCGCTTCGATGTCCGCAGGGAGCAGCGCGCTGCCGGCGGCCGTCGATACGCGCAGCACGCAGCTCATGTTGTTGGTCTTCTTTGTGGTCAGCTGGTAGTCCGCGGCCAGCGGGTGCAGCATGAGGAAGCGGACCCCGTCCCATTGCCAGTCTTGCCCGGCGCTGCACGCTTCGCCTTGCAGTTCGTCGAGCGAGGACAGGGTGCGGGCGATCGGCAGCGCAGCCTGAACGGCCGCGACTCCGCCGGCGTGGTCCTTGTCGCGGTGCGAGACGACGAGCGCATCGAGCTGCCTGACGCCGATGGCGCGCAGATAGGGAACAATGACGCGCTGCCCGGCGCTGGCGTCGGCGCTGTAGAGCGGACCGGTGTCGTAAAGCAGCGTATGTTCGGCGGTGCGCACGACGATGGCCAGGCCCTGCCCGACATCGAGGACATCGACCCAGGCCTGCCCCACGGATGGACGCGCCGGCGGCCAGAACAGCGCCGGCATGAGCAGGCACAGGCCGATCCAGCGCGCCGGGAAACCGCGCGGCAGCAGCAGCCAGGCAACGCCGGCGACGGCGATCAGCGAAGCCCACAAGGGTGGCGCGGCCTGCTGCCACACCGGCCAGTCGGCGAGCCACTCGAGCAGCCACATCAATTGCGCGAGCAGCCAGTGATCGAGCTGCAGCAAAGGCGCCCAGGGCAGCACGGCAAAAGCGAGCGCCAGCGGCGTGACGATGAAGCTGACGAATGGAATGGCAATGGCGTTGGCGATCGGCGAGACCAGCGAGAACTGCTGAAAGAACAGAAGCAGCAACGGCAGGCTGCCGACTGTCACCGCCCATTGCGCGGCGCCCCACTGCGCGAAGGCCGCACGCCATCCCTTGCGCTCGCCGAGGCGCGCACTGCCGACATAGAACAGCAGCGCGACGCAGCCGAAGGACAGCCAGAATCCGGTCGCCAGCACCGCCCAGGGATCGAGCAGCAGCACCGCCAGCAAGGCCAGCAGCAGGGTGCGGCTGACGCCAAGGTTGCGCCCCGACCATAGTGCCAGCGCGACGACGCTGAGCATGTACAGCGTGCGCTGCGCCGGCACTTCGAAACCGGCGAGCAGCACATAGACAAGGGCCGCCAGCCAGCCGGCGACGACCGCCGCCTTCTGCGCCGGCAAGCGCAAGAGCAGCCGTTCGCTACGCCGCCACAGCCAATTGACCAGTGCGGCAAGGAGCGCGGCGACCATCGTCACATGCAGCCCGGAGATGCTCACCAGATGGGTGATGCCAGTGCGGCTGAAAATCGTCCATTGGCTGGCCGGAATGGCGCGCTGATCGCCGATGGACAGGGCGATCAGCACACCGAGGTAAGGCGCGTCGGGCAGCGTCGCGAGGAAGCGTTTGCGGATGACGTCGCGTAGCCGTTCGATGACGTAGCCTGGACGCACCACGAAGGAATCGATGCGCCGCGCCTCGGCGCGCGGTCGTATCGTTCCCGTCGCGCGGATGCCGCCTTGGAGGAGCGCGGCTTCGTAATCGTATCCGTAGGGATTGGCGTTGCCGTGCGGCCGTTTCAGGCGTGCCGTGAAGCGCCAGCGCTCGCCGGGGCGAACCGGCCGCGCGGCCGCTTCCTCGAGCGCCTCGTCGTCATCGGCGGCTTCGTCCCAGCCGTGATACCACGACAGGAGGATATGGCCGGGGACGACCGCCGCGCCGCGCTCGGCATCGTCCGCCGCGGCCTGCGCCGCTTCGACGTCGAACTCGAAACGTTCGCCGCGCTCGAAGCGCTGCGGCAGCGCCGCGACCACGCCGGTGAGTTCGATATCGCGTCCTTCCCAGGCCGAGGGAAGCTGATCGGCGAGCCGCTGCTGCGCGAGCCACGCGGCCCACGAGAAACCGAGCAGCGCGCAGCCGATGAGTGCCAGGGGGCGAAGGCGCGGCGCCTTGCGGCAGAACAGGAAGGCACACGCGCCGAGCGCAGCAAGGCCGGCGATGGTCGCGCCGCCCGGCAGTTCGCTCTGCACCTGCAGGAGAACGATGCCGCTGGCGAAAGCAAGAATGGCAAGGCGCATGCAGACCCCGAGCCGTCACGGTAAAGATCCGGGAAAAGCCATTGCCTCTGGCCCTCACCGCGCTGCCGCGCGCCCTCTCCCGCGGGAGAGGGCTGGGGTGAGGGCAAAAGGTTTTGCCCGATTCACATGCACGTATTACTTGTTGGCGGAAGCGAGCCAAACCAATGCCGCCGGTGCGTCGAGCAAGGCCACGCCGCCGGAGAGATAACGCTGCGCGGCGATCGCCTTGACGCCCGTCAGGCGCTTCATGTCCTTAGTATAAATGACAACGTCACCGTCCGGATGTTCGCGCAACCAGGCCTTGAGCGCCACATCGTCATCGACGAGGGTGAGCGGCGCCGTCAGGCGCCCGGCGAAATGGAATTGATCGTTGTAATCGCCAAGGTGCGCGACCGGATGGCCGGCGGCCTGCGCCTGATGAATCGCCTCCGCCATGCCGCGCACGTCGTAGGCCGGATAGAGCGGCGCGATCAGCGCGAATTGCACGAGCGCCGAGACGATGGCGCCGAACAACGCCAACGTCGCTAGCGGCTTGTCGAGCCGCCGGCCCAGCAGATAGATGCCCAGCGCCGCGGCAATCAGCAATACCCCCGGCCAGATATCCGGCGGCCCGGCGATTTCCCAGGGCGTGGCCAGCACGCCCGTGGTCATCAGCAGCGAGGCGATGCCCGCCAGCAATGCGGCGAGCAGCGGCAACCAGAGTCCCCTGACCCGTTGCTCGTCGGCCAGCGCGCGCGCGGCGAACAGGGCAAACGCGGGGAAGAGCGGAATCAGGTAGTGCGGCTGCTTGCCGCTGATCAGCGAAAAAGCGAGCAGCACCGGCAGCGTCCAGGCCAGGCAAAAACGCCCGCCGCGATCGAGTTCGTGGCGCATGAAATTGCCCAGGGCGCGCCACAGGCCCGTCCAGAGGAGCCAGGGGAAAAGCATCGCCGGCAATAGCGGCAGATACCACCAGGGCGGCCGTTTGTGGGCAAAGGACTCGACCATGCGGTTGGCCGTCTGGCCGAAGAAGATCGCCTTGCGGTACTCTTCGCCGCCGGCCATGCCGGCCGGAACGGCCCAGGCCAGCGCAATCGCCGCGCCACACAGCACGGCCAGCAGAATGCCGCCGTACCAGCGCCCCCAGCGCCGTTGCCGCGTCCACCACGGCGCGAGCAGCGCGACCGGCAAGACGAGCAGGAGGATCACCGGCCCCTTGGTCAGCACGCCGAGGCCGATCGCCACGCTGAGGCAGGCGAAGCCGCGCAGGCTCTTGCCCTCGGCGGCGAGCAGCGTTCCGTACATGCCGAGCAGGGCGAAGAAGGCGACAATGATGTCGAACATCGCCGCGGTCGAAAAGAAGGTCCACAGCAGGCAAGAGCAGAGAATCAGAACTGCGGGTCCGGCGATGTCGCTGCGGCCCGGCCACAGGCGGCGGGCGAGCCCCATCGTCAGCAGCAGGTTGGCCGCCGAGACCAACGGCGCGACCAGGCGCGGCCACCATTCGCTGACGCCAAAAGCCGCCCAGCCGGCCTGGAACAGCCAGATCATCAGCGGCGGCTTGTGACTGTATGGCGCGCCGTTCTTTATCGGCAGCAGGAAATCGCCGCGCAGCCACATTTCCCAGGCCACGCCAACGTAGCGCGTCTCGTCGATCGGCGTGAGCGGGCGCAGGAGAATTGCCACGGCACTCAGCAGCGCGAGGATGATGAGCGCCAGCAGCAACATGCCGTAGCGGGAGCGCATGGCGTCGGCCAGTCTGCCGTTCATAGGGAAGCGCCGAATAAGCCGTCACACCGGCGAAAGCCGGTGTCCCGTGTTTTCTGAATTCCGGCCCCGGATTCAAGCATTCCGGGGCGACGTTCTTTCGCCGGAATGACGCCGCGGGGCTTGATCAGTGCTTCCATAGCTTTTCGCCCATGGATGAAATTTCGAGGAAGCCGAAAGGCCATGTTAATCCACTTTGCTCACGCCGTAACGCGCCTGGCGGCGCCGTCGATCAGGCCCGGCGCGAACCTATTCACGCGGCGGTGGCGGCCGAATTTGCATATGGTCTTGAACACCCTGCAACCGCCTAGGCGGCGCTTCCCGCGAAAGACCCGTCGCGCAGGGTCAGGATGCGGTCGGCACGGGCGGCAAGTCCCGGATCGTGGGTGACGACGATGAAACTCGTCTGGCGCGAGCGGTTGAGCGCCAGCATCAGTTCGAAGACGCCCTCGGCGGTCTGCCGGTCGAGGTTGCCGGTCGGTTCGTCGGCGAGCACGCAGGCCGGTTCGGTCACCAGGGCGCGGGCGATCGCGGCGCGCTGGCGCTCGCCGCCGGAGAGTTCCGACGGGGTATGGTCGAGGCGGTGCGAGAGGCCGACTTCGCCGAGCACGGCGGCCGCACGCTCCTCGGCCTCGGCTTTCGGCATGCGCCGGATATAGAGCGGCATGGCGACGTTGTCGAGCGCCGTGAATTCCGGCAGCAGATGATGGAACTGATAGACGAAGCCGAGATGGCGATTGCGCATGACGCCGCGTTCGGCATCGCTGATCTTCGACAGATCGCGCCCCATCAGCTGGATCGTTCCGGCCGTCGCGGCGTCGAGCCCGCCAAGCAGATGCAGCAGCGTGCTCTTGCCCGAACCCGAAGCGCCGACCACGGCGACACGCTCGCCGCGCACGATTTCGAGGTTGACGCCGAGCAGCACAGGCACCTCGGCGCCCTCGCCGGTGCCCTGGCGGTAGATTTTCGTCAGCCCCTGACAGGCCAGCACGATTTGTTGCTGCTCACTCATAGCGCAAGGCCTCCGCCGGATTGACGCGCGAGGCGCGCCAACTCGGATAGATCGTCGCGACCAGCGAAAGGACGAAGGAGACGCTGGTGATGGTGATCACGTCGCGCCACTGCAATTCGGACGGCAGGTTGGAGATGTAATACACCTCCTTGGACATGAACTGCGTGCCGAGCAGGTGTTCGATGAAAGGCACGACGACATCGACATTGAGCGCCAGTAGGACGCCGCCGGCGACGCCCAGCCCCAGGCCGATGAAGCCGATCAGCGCGCCCTGCACCATGAAGATCGCCATGATGCTGCCCGGGCTCGCGCCGAGCGTGCGCAGGATGGCGATGTCGGCCTGCTTGTCGGTCACCGCCATGACCAGCGTCGAGACGATGTTGAAGGCGGCGACCGCGACGATCAGCGAGAGGATGATGAACATCATGTTCTTTTCGATCTGCACGGCGCGGAAGAAATTGGCGTGGCTGCGCGACCAGTCGCTGATGAAGGCCGCCGTGTCGAGACGGCTCGCGAGTTGCCGCGCGATCAGCGGCGCCTTGAACAGGTCGTCGAGTTTCAAGCGCACGCCGGAGACGCGATCATCCATGCGGTATAGCCGCTGCGCGTCCGCCATGTCGATCAGCGCCAGGCCACTGTCATACTCGAACATGCCGACCTCGAAGATGCCGCTGACGGTGAAAGTCTTGAGGCGCGGGATGACGCCGGCCGGGGTGACGACGCCCTGCGGCGCGATGACCGTCACCTTGTCGCCGACGAAAACGCCGAGCGCGCGCGCCAGCTCGCTGCCGAGAACGATGTTGAACGAATCGGCCGTCAGCGTCTCGAGGCGGCCCTCTTTCATGTGCGTGCGAAAATCGGCGACCTTGTCTTCGAGATCGGGAACGATGCCGCGCACGATCGCCCCGCGCACCGCCTGCCCGAAGGACAGCATGCCCTGCGCCTGGACGAAGGGCGCTGCGGCGAGCACGCCCGGCTGCTTGAGCGATTGCTCGGCGACGCGCTGCCAGTCGGCCATTTCGCCGTTGGCGCCGCTGATCTGGATGTGCGAGACGACGGCCAGGATGCGCCCGCGCAGTTCGGTCTGGAATCCGTTCATCACCGACAGCACGACGATCAGCGCCGCGACCCCGAGCGAGATGCCGAGCATCGAAATCATCGAAATGAAGGAGATGAAGTGGTTGCGCCGCTTGGCCCGCGTATAGCGCAGACCGACCAGCAGTTCGTAGGGTAGTGCCATCAGTGGCTGGGACTCATGTCAGTGTGGTATGGGTGCCGGTCAGCGCGGCAAAAACGCTATGCTACACTGTTCATGAGCATTCTTCCCCGCGTGATCGGATGGAGAACAGAAATGCAAACAACACTGCTGATCCCCGAACTCGTTTGGCCCGAACCCGATGACAGCGATACCTTCGCCGCCCTGTCCTGCCCGGCGCTGGAGACGCTGCTCACGCGCAGCACCCGCACGCGCCGGCCGCCGCAATCGCTCGAAGCGACGCTCGCCGATGCCTTTGGCCTGCCGGATGAAGCGCCGTATGCCGCCCTGCGCCTGCTCGGCGAAAGTACTGCGCCGGAAGTTGGCGCGTCATGCTGGCTGTGCTGCGACCCGGTGCATCTGCGCTTTCACCAGGACGGCCTGATCCTCGCCGACAGCGGCAGCTTCGGCATCGAGCTCGACGAAGCGCGCGCGCTCGTCGAGGCCTTGAATCACCATCTTGCCGACGCCGGCCGTTTCTACCTGGCCAGCGCCGACCGCTGGTACCTGCGCCTGTCCGACCACCTGCGCGTCGATCGCCTCGAGGTGGCGCCGCTGTCCGCGGTCGCCGGCCGCCGCATCGACGGGCTGCTGCCGGCGACAGAGCACGCCAAGGGTTTGCGCAAGCTGCTCAACGAAGCGCAGATGCTGCTGCACGCCCACCCGATCAACACCGGGCGCGAAGCGAGCGGCCGCCTGCCGATCAACAACCTCTGGCTGTGGGGCGCCGGGACCCTGCCGCCACGCTACGCAAGCGATTTTGACGGCGTCTGGAGCACCAACCCGCTGGCGCTCGGCCTCGCGCGCGGCGCCGGCGTGCCGACCCATGCGCTGCCCGTCGATGCGGCGACGCTGCTCGCCCATGCCGCCGCCGACACCCATCACCTGATCGTGCTCGAGGACCTGCTCTCGCCGGTGCAATATGAAAACGGCAAGGCCTACGCGGCCGCGCTCAACGACCTGGAAAGCCGCTGGTTCGCGCCGCTGCGTGCGGCGCTCGGCGCCGGAAAGATCACCGAGCTGCGCATCGAAGCCTCGACGGCCTACGCCGCGCTCGCCTGGCAAAGCACACGCCAGGATCAGTGGAAGCTGTGGCGCCGGCCGCAGCCGCTCGCTGCATTGGCCGGCGAATTGGCGAAGGCATCAGTCGCGTAAGTCGCGTCAGCAATAACGTAACCCGACAGCTGCGATAAAAGCGTCGGAGCACGGCCTGCCGGCCTAACGCGACCGACCTCTCGGCATTGAAAGGATCGACTGCGAACGACCAAGACACTAATGGCATAAAGCAAGAACCGCTATTTGTAGTTGGCGTTTGAGCGCGGAAGTCAAGGCTGACACCAAGCATTCAGTACGTGCGCCTTCATTTTCGCTTGATATCGAAATCCCAGTACGGTTCTGGACCGAAGCGCTCAGCCAGGAAATCGATAAAGCTGCGCACTTTGGGCGGCAGAAACTTTCGGTTGGGATAGACCGCGAAGATCGTCAAATAGTCGGCCTCCCAGTCCCGGAGAATTTGCACGAGTTGCTTGCGCCGCAATGCCTCGTACGCGAGGAAGGTCGGTTGGAGAATCACCCCCAGTCCTTCGATCGCAGCATTGACCAGAATGTGACCGTTATTGCCGCGCAGATTCCCCGACACCTGAACCTTCCGCTCCACGCCTTGGCGATGAAAGCGCCACTCGTTTTGCGAGTTCCAATAAGCATAGGAAAGGCAGTTATGGCCCCCGAGATCCTCGGGGGCTTTCGGGGTTCCATACTGCTTCAGGTAGCCGGGTGACGCGCACACAACAAGGTGCGCAGGGGCGAGTTTGCGTGCGACCAGCCCCGGGTCGATTTGCCGGGCAACACGTATCGCCAGATCAAATCCTTCCTCGACCAGATCCACGGCGCGGTCGTTCAAGGTCACGTCGACCTGAACGCCGGGATGCTTTTGCAGATATTCGGTGATCACCGAACTTAGATGGTGGCTGCCGAAGGCGACCGACGAGGTCACGCGGAGGGTCCCGCGCGGTGTCGATGCCTCCTGCGCCACCGACGTCTCGGCCTCTTCTACCATGGCCAGGACCTGAGTCGAGCGCTGGTAATAGTCATTGCCCGCCTCGGTCAGCGAAAGTTTGCGCGTGGTCCGATTGAGCAGGCGTACCCCCAGATGCCCTTCGAGTTGAGCCACGTAGCGCGTAGCCATGCCGCGTGACAGATCGAGCTTATCCGCCGCACCGGCAAAGCTGCCGACATCCACGACGGTCACGAACACACGCATGCTCACCACAATGTCGATCGCCATGACTGTTCAACTAAAGTCAATAATGAATTGCGAGTTTGCTGGTTTATCTCCTTATTAGCAACTGCTTAAATGCACACGTCGGCTGCCGGAATGGTTCCAGCCCGATTCAGATCACGCTACGGAGGCTACACATGAAAGTCGCATTGATCGGTACCGGAAACATGGGTTCGGGCCTGGCCAAACACCTCGCCGCTGCCGGACACACGCTGGTGGTTATCGGCCGCAACACGGAAAAGGGGACCGCGCTCGCGCTAGCCAGTCACGGCAGCTTCACGACGACCAACGCCGCCGAAGGCGCTGATGTGGTGATCGTGGCCACTGCCTATGCCGATGCGGTGACCGCATTGCGCGCGACGGGCGATCTCGACGGCAAGGTCGTCATTGACATCACCAATCCGCTGACCGCCGACTACATGGGACTGACCATCGGCCACAGCACATCGGCGGCAGAAGAGATTCAAAAGCGTTTCCCGAAAGCCAAGGTCGTCAAGGCTTTCAATACCGTGTTTGCGCAAGTGCTGGCAGCAGGCCCGTCACTCGCGGGCGAGACCGTCCCGGTCTATTTCGCCGGCGACGATGCCGTGGCCAAGGAAACCGTCAGCACGCTGATCAAGAGCATCGGATTCGCACCGGTGGACGCTGGTGGACTGAAGAACGCGCGCTACCTCGAACCGCTTGGTGGACTGAACATTTACTTTGGCTACGGCGCGGGCAAGGGCACGGCCATAGCGCCCAAATGGATCGGCATTCAGTAACCGAACCGCAACGACTCACTCGCTATTCGAATCAGTTTGATAAGGATTAATTCATGAAAACGATCTATTGCAGGACCTTGATTGCCGCCTCCTTAATGGCTCTATCCGGCGCGACGTTCGCCCAATCGACGGCCGAGCATCCGACGACACCGCCGCCCGCCCATGAAAAGCAGGCGCCGAAGGTGGAACGTAACCTCAAAGTCTTCGATACGCTGGACTTCGATGTTTTCAGCAATCAGAAATGGGAGCGCTTGCACGAAAGCCACGCTCAGGACATCGTCGTCACCTGGCCTGACGGTCACGAGACGCAGGGTATCGACAAGCACATCGAGGATCTGAAAGCGCTGTTCGTCTTTGCGCCCGATATCACCATCAAGACGCATCCGATCCGCTTCGGTTCGGGCTCGTGGACTTCGGTCACCGGTGTGATAACCGGCACCTTTACCCGTCCGATGCCGACCCCGGACGGCAAGCTGATCCAGCCGAACGGAAAACGCTTTGCCATTGGCATGGCCACGATTGGCCATTGGAAAGGCAAGACGATGGACCACGAATGGCTGTTCTGGGACAACCAGGACTTCATGAAGCAAATCGGGCTGGCCCAATAGTCGGTGCGAAGGCGGCCCGCACGGGCGGGATCGCCAATTTCAATACGGAGATGCAGATGCAAACGAATACCCCGATCGCCAAGACCAGCGCCCCTGCGGACTTGAGCGCACTGCTTGGTCGCGTTGGCCTTGCGGCACTATTTCTGTGGTCCGGTTACGGCAAGCTCGTCCATATGGACGGCAATATCGGTTACATGAAAGCCTATGGGATGCCCATGGCCGAACTCTTGATCTGGCCTTCGCTCATCATCGAACTTGTTGGTGGCGCGATGCTGCTCGGTGGCTGGAAAGTGCGCTGGGCGGCCATCATGCTCGCGGTCCTCACGGTTCCGGCTACGTTTATCTTTCACGCCTACTGGAACGTCCCCGCCGACCAGATCATGAATCAGCAGATTCATTTCATGAAGAATCTGGCGATCCTCGGCGGACTGCTCTCGGTCTTCGCGCACGGCCCCGGACGCTATACTCTGGACCGGCCGTAGTCTTCGCCAGTTCTACCGTCAAAAGGTGGTGGAGCGGCTCAGGGCCTCTGACCCATTCACGGAACTGCATACATGAATAGTGCGTACGACACGATGAGCTCGTTGAAGCAAGACGCGGCGTTTGAATTTCCCTTCCGCTTGCGGCAGCCCCTGCCGGCAAAACACAAGCGGTGCGTGGTTTTGTTGCATGGCGTCGGTGGCAATGAGATGAATCTCGCGGACCTCGCAGCGGGGATTGATCCGCACACACTGGTCATCTTTCCTCGCGGCCCCATAGACATCGCACCCAACCAGTTCGCCTGGTTTCGTGTGGCCTTCACCGCCAACGGGCCAAGCATCGTCGCGACTGAAGCCGAGGAAAGCCGCCGCCGATTGATCCATTTCATCGAGCAGTTGCAGTCGGCGTATGGTATCGCCGCACAGGACATGGTCATCGCCGGTTTCAGCCAAGGCGGAATTCTCAGTGCCAGCGTTGCGCTCAGCGCACCAGAGTGCGTCGCCGGGTTTGCAATTCTTTCTGGCCGCATTCTGCCCGAATTGAAACCCCATCTCGCGAGCCGGGAACGTCTTGCTCACCTGCGCGTTTATATCGCCCATGGCGAACTCGATGGCACGCTGCCGGTCGTGTGGTCGCAGCGTGCGCATCAATGGCTTAGCGAATTGGGCGTGGCGCACACCACTCGCCTGTATCCGATCGGCCATGAAATCAGCGCGACGATGCAAACGGATTTTTTGGCGTGGCTCAAGCAATGAGGGATCTTGCGGGGAACGAAGATCTGCGCCGGTATGCTTCAATCCGAATTGGCGGGCCAGTGGGTATGCCGCTCGCCGTAGTGCATATCGGCCACGAGGAAACGACCATCGTTTCCGGAAACGGAGAAGCGCCGGAAGCGTTCCTCGCACTGAATATCGGGGCGCACAAGACTGCGCGCGAATATTTCAAACATGAACCGCCGACGCCGAGCGAAATGGAAAACGCAATCATGAATGTCGAAGACGAACTGGCGCGGGCTCGAACGACAATCTTGGACGATTGCGCTCTATTCACGAACGATGCGGCGATACGCAAGATTGCGCTGCTTGCCGGGCTTGCCAATCAACCGGTAATGCACTTTGGCCTCGCGGAAGTTGAGACGACTTTTGACCGCTTGGTGTCGGTCTTGTATGGACGGCCAGCATCGGCGGAAGGACTTCCAACCAATCCTGGATTCGCCGCCACACTTTTGATCCTGCGGGAATTCATGCATCACCTGAAGTTTTCTTTGATTACGGTTATGCACTGAATTGAGGATTACCGACCTTTCGGAAATGACTCATTCGTTGAACTTGGCCAAATAGCCGGGGGCTTGCCCTTCTGTTCGATGATTGAGGAGGGCCAAATTGCGGGCAAGTGTTGAGATCAATACTTGACTTCAACGCCTGTCGTAATTCCTCTCAAGTCCGAGTCACGTTGACCTGCAGGTATGCTATAAGTGAGGAACTTTATCGCATCGGCCCGCGCAGTTCGTCATTATGCCCATGGCCTGCTCTCAGTTCGTTCTACGGAGGATGCTTTTCAACTCCCGTGTCGCAACCAGAGAGACTGATGAATTGAAATACTTATTGCACAAATCCCAATATTCCGAAATAAGCACTTCCGCGACTTCGACTTGTCCCGCGAACTCCTCCAAAGTCAGAACGACCTCGTCGTCCCGATTGTCAGCTGACATTTCCCATGTGAGCGGACGAAAGGTCAACTGCGGAATCGCGTCCATCGCTCGCCCTGGCTCCGTGAGTTCATACTTGCCGGGCACGCCCCATAGGCCGTGTGCGTAATCGTTGCGAAGCGCCTGGCATGAATCCGCACGTTCAAACCACGCCGAAAACTCAGCGATAGCTTCGCCGCCAGAGGAATGGAACGTCTTCCGCACCATTTCATCCAATGCCACCAGTCGCCTTCTCAATTGCGTAGTGCAAGGGTTAAGTAACTCGCTCCGCTCTTCTTGGCTAAGCGCTTCGCAATTCAGTAGTTGAAGCCCGACGTTGAAGTCAAATACCGACTGGGTCCGAACCAAGCGGCCTAGCAACCTGTGAAACTCGTCCTTGAATTTAGCGATGTCCACGATTTTGGCTCGTGCAAAAGTTCAGACTGTTACACAAAGGATCGCAAACGCCTGTACTGGCCTGCGAGCAGGCTAATCTGCTAGAGGTACAAGCGGCATGTTTCTCGTGCCTTACCTGCCGCTCGAAAAGCCCGATTTCTCGGTTCCGCTACGGCCGGCCATGATCGCGAACTGCCGAACGACAATGTACCCTGGCCCGGCGGCAGTTTTCAATATCCGTCAACGCGTACTGGAGCCCAAAGCTGCCCTACGCCGCCTTGCACCCTTTACGGCAGCTAACCCGTGTCAACTCTCCGCACTCACGCTAGCAGTCATCAAGCAGTGATCGTTTTACTCGAGAACGGGTAGTCGGTATAGCCTCGGGCGCCCGGCGAGTAGAACGTATTCGTCTCCGCAGTGCTGAGTGGCGCGCCCTGGTGCCGTTCAACGCTTATGATTTGCCGCCTGCGCGCAAATCCATCAAGATCCGAGAGCGGCAAAACACACGCGGCAATCAGAACTTATAAGTTATGCCGAAATTAACAATGTCTGCATTCATTCTCAGTGAGGCGGGCGACGACGCGACATCTCCGCCTACCGCGCGACGCTCCAGAGTGGCATTGAGCGTGGAGTATCTCGTGTGTCGGTACTCGGCGTTCACTATCCAGCGATCTGTTAAAGCGTAGTTGACACCCGTGCCCAGAGTCCAACCTTTAGCGGTCTTATTTCCAGTTTCATTCCCGGACCCTGTGACGACAGGATTGGTCCAATCGTAAGCAAATTTAACCTGTGCAACAGCCAAGCCGGCTGTCACATACGGCAAAAACCGATCCATGGAATAGCCCAGCCTGAGCCGAAGAGAGCTAAACCAATTCATCTCAGCAGATCCGGTGATCGATGGGTAAGTTGTTCCGAGATTGGTATACCGAGTCCCGGAATTGGATAGAGAACCCTTATTTACATCCCAATCAACTCCCAATACGAGTTTATTGTCGATGTAATAATTGTAGCCGCCATAGATCCCACCAAAATTACCGTTACCTAACCTACCTGATGTGTAATACAGGCTGATGGGAGGTGTCTGCAGGGGATAATTGAACACTGTGTCAGTAGTCGTTCGGCTGGTACCAAGCAACCCCCCGACGAAACCGCCACCCCAATCGAGGGAATCTGGATAAGCCACTTGGCACGCTATTGCACAAAGACCAAAACATACAACACGGTTCATTTTGTAATCCCCTAAGCAGAAATTAAGCGTGGCTCGCAGAAAATTTCCGGCAAACCGAGGTTTGAACGGCGGCAATCAGTAGTCGCTCGACCTCTGAACAACATTATTCCATGAGCGCAACGAACTATATCCCGGATCATCCGCGTCTGGCCAAGTCTATTGGCATCGTCGTCGTCCCCTAAAACCGCAACCGGCCGATTGCGCTGCGGCACTGGGCCCACATAGAATTAACCGCAGAATGAACACTGTCCCCCGGCCCAGCGGCGGCTTTCAATCGCTAACACGTACTGCCGACCCGTTGCTGTTGGTCTGATCTTCAGAGAGCAGCCGGTCGACCCTTTGGTTGTGAGTCACTTCCAGAATCGCCGCGGCTCTCTGCCGATATAGATAGCTCAAAGGGGCTTGTAGTTGAACTTCTGGCCCCCAAGCGTGGCCTCGTACATCAGGCCGCCCTTCGTTACTGTGAACGTCGCCATTCCGTTGTGATACTCGCCGATGTTAGCCGCCTTATGCTCGGTGATGCTGGCGCCGGCTGAAGCGCCGGTCGTGTTCGCCTTGGCGTCTGCGGCCGCCGTGATCGCCACCGCAGAGGCTTCCGCGCCAAACTCGAAATTGCCCTTGGTAAATCGCTTTAGCGCGGCCTCGTTTTCAAAAAAGATGATTTCACTGAACGCCTCGCCTCCCAACTGGAAACCCGCGGTCACCTGCGTCATCGACGCTTTGCCGATCTGCTTTCCTTTACGGTAGACGCGGCCTTTTCCATAAGCGCCGCCGACGACCATGCCGCCTTTCCCGATCGTCGGAAACACGGCATACCCCTGGGCCTTGTCGAAGAAATAACCGCTTTCTCCGGCCTTCTTGAAATTGCGGATCGTGTCAGCGTATTCGTCGGCCCACGCCGGCGAGACGGACAACACGAAGGACAGCAGCGCGAGAATGGACAATAGACGCTTTAGCATGTTGATCTCCACGTTGAGTTGATGATGTTCAGGGCAGCCCTCGTGCAGCCGCTCCCGCGATTCAGACGATGCCGTGCTGATGCAATGGACGTCGATGGATTGCGCCCTGGCGAGGCGTTCTCCCCTATGCGGAGGAATGGATTGTCGTCTTCCCCAAAGGTTCCCTTTCCGAACTCGTGCACGAACAGACCCATGGAAAGACATCATCTTAGCGGTCCCGCCAAACCCGGCTTATGGGGCAAACGCCGGAGCCCGGCACTTTGCAAATCGGCATTGAGAACGCAAAGCCGCTGCGACGGGCGACAGGCTTTGGCGGAAACCGTCACTTGTAGCGGGCGATCCGCCCTCTGCGGCCATTCACGAACGCGCTATGTTCGCAGTCGCACAGAATGATCAACTATGACCGGCTATCGTTGCGTGTATGCCTTTTTCGGAGGATCGAATGCTCGACTACTCGATAATGAAACCGGAAGGTGTATTGGTCCTCAAACCCCGGGCGCCTCTCGGCAAAGAGGACTTCGGCGGTCTCAGCACCGTGGTGGATGCCTACCTTTCAGACCACGCGAAACTCCGCGGCGTTTTGATTCATGCAAGGGGATTCCCCGGATGGGAGAACTTCGGCGGATTCACCGCGCATATGCATTTTGTCCGCGAGCACCACAGACAGGTCGAACGTGTGGCGGTCGTGACCGATAGTCCGATCGCCGGCATCGTGGAGTCACTTGCCAAGCACTTTACGTCGGCCGACATAAGGCACTTCCCGTTTCTTGACGATGCGCAGGCGCTGAACTGGTTGGAGACCGCGTGAGGTAAATACCCGCTCGTTGTAAAGAACCCGGTCCTTGCCATTCGCATTCCAATACCTGAGTGGCCTTGGCGCTGCACAGCAGTCCGACTTCAGCGCTCTCCTAACCAAATCGCCGGAAACATCAACACAAACGGCCGCCAAGACCAAGGTCATGTGACGGCGCCACGTGCGGCAACCGGCCAAAGCGTTTCGACCCGTGCCTCCGGAGTGCCGAAGCCACGGACGCCGACATACCAATCGTAGAGATTCACCGTCGGATCGCAATGGCCGGGAATGAGTAGGATCTTCTCGCCGAGCACCGGCCGCCACGACGTCGCGCCGAGTTCGATCACCCCATGTTCATCGGAAGGCCGGTGATAGTTCACCTCGGGACGACCCCAGACAGTCGGGAAACCGCTGTCGTTTGACAGTGCCTTGTGGCCCGCATCGAGTACCGCCCGCATCTCCGACGAGCGCCCCATCACTGTAGCAAGCACGAACAACGCATGTTCGAAAGGATGTGCCGCCTTATCGCCGTCAGGAACGTTTTTGGCGTAGTCGGTGTCCATGAAGATGTACGAGCCGGCCTGCAGTTCGTTCCACACCCTACTTGCCCCTTCGTGCTCGAAGGTACCCGTTCCCGCCCCGCCGACGGTACGACAGTTGAACCCGTCCTCAGCCAGGCAGCGAATGGTATCGGCGGTTGCCGCCGTCGCTGCGGCGATCGCCTCACGGCGCTCGGCCGGAGTGCGCATGTGTTGGGCCGCCCCATAATAGGCCTGCAAGCCGCCGAAAGTTAGCGCCTTCGACGCGGCTATGGCGCGGGCCAGAGCAAGCGCTGGCATTCCGGGCTCGACGCCGCAACGGCGGCCACCGACATCGATTTCGACCAGCACTTCGATCCGAGACCGCGCCCGCTCGGCCGCCGCCGCCAGTTGCCCAACGTTGTCGACGTGGTCGACGCAAACGCTGATCCGGGCATGCCGGGCCAGACTGGCTAGGCGCTCAAGCTTGAACGGGCCGACGACCTCGTTGCTGACCAGTACGTCGGTGACGCCACCGGCCACGAGCACTTCCGCCTCGGCGACTTTCTGGCAACAAACACCGACCGCGCCGCGGGCGATCTGCTTGGACGCGATGATCGGCGACTTGTGCGTTTTGGCGTGCGGACGTAGGCGCACGCCCAGCCGGTCTGCGGCCGCGGCCATGGTCTCGAGATTGCGTTCGAACGCATCGAGATCGACGATGAGAGCCGGCGTATCGATGTTACGAAACGGTGAGCCGATTTCGGCCGGCGGTAAGGTTGTCATTGGACTTCTCCATTCTTCATTTTACGGAATTCTTCAATTTACGGACGGGACCTGGACGTGATCTCAAGACCTTCCCCGACCTCGGTCAAAGTTCAGCGTTCAAGCCGGATGCTCAAGTATCGCCCGCTGGCGATCTACGCGCGCGACGGTATGCGTTCCAGCCGGCGATCGTGGCCAGCCTGCACCACCGCGACCGCAGATACGACCGTCGCCGACGATTCCGCCGAACGGCTCGGCGCCTCATTGAATCGCGCTTCGGCTATTGTCTTTAAGGGCGGGGCTTGTTCTTTTGTCATCGCTTTCAGTCCTGTTCACGCGCGACGCGTTACGGCGAAGTCCACATAGTTCCGATAGCGCCAAGATTACTCTGTTTCGAACAGTACATAAGATTGATTGAATGCTACTGCAATTGCCGGTCGATTTGCGGCGAAGAGCCAACCGGCGACGCGCAATTGTCGAGAATGACCGGTTGGCAACTCATAAACAGACGCTTGGATATCCCGGCCTATGAAGCGAGGGATGGCCGAACTTGGACGACTGCCGCCAGCGATACATGAATGCCATACAAGGTCGCGGTGCGCAACAAACGAATCAAGCACGAATTGCGAACGCCCGGAAAACCATGTCATGCCCTTCTTGGTGTAAGGTGGTGTGCCTTGTTGGCGCACCTTTTCTACCGCCTTTGCTGCGTTCTTGCCGTACACTGGCGGCCATGACGCAGCTCAAAACACGTAACATCCCGCCGCGTATCCAGTGGCAGCTCGAGCAGCAGGGGCTGCATCCCCTCCTCGCCCGCCTGTACGCGTCGCGCGGCATCGCGGCGCGCGGCGAACTTGACTACGAATTGAAGTCCCTGTTGCCGCCGGCGCAGTTGCTGCACGCCGATGCGGCAGCTACCCTGCTCGCCGACGCCATCGAGGCGCAGGCGAGGATCCTGATCGTCGCCGATTACGACTGCGACGGTGCGACCGCCTGCGCAGTCGGCATCCGCGCGCTGCGCGCGATGGCCGGCGCGGACGGCGAGGCGTGCGCGGCCATCGACTACCTCGTTCCCAACCGCTTCACCTACGGCTACGGCCTGACGCCGGAGATCGTCGATCTCGCGCTGACGATGAGCCCCGATCTCATCGTCACCGTCGATAGCGGCATCGCCAGCATCGACGGCGTGGCGCGCGCCAACGAACTCGGCATCGCGACGCTGATCACCGACCACCATCTGCCCGCCGAGGAACTGCCCGATGCGCAGTGCATCGTCAACCCGAATCAGCCCGGCTGTGAATTTCCCAGCAAGTGCATCGCCGGCGTCGGCGTGATGTTCTACGTCATGCTGGCGCTGCGCGCCGAACTGCGCGAACGCGGCTGGTTCGCCGCAGGCGGCGGGCACGCCGAGCCCAATCTCGGCGCGCTGCTCGATCTCGTTGCGCTGGGCACCGTCGCCGACGTTGTCAAGCTCGACCGCAACAACCGCATCCTCGTCACCCAGGGCTTGCGCCGCATCCGTGAAGGCCGCATGACACCCGGGCTGCGGGCCATCCTGCGCGCCGCCGGGCGCGATGCGGCGACAGCCGGCAGCCTCGACCTCGGCTTCATCGTCGGCCCGCGCCTCAATGCCGCCGGCCGGCTCGCCGATATGTCGCTCGGCATCGAATGCCTGATCACCGACGACGAAACGCGCGCGCTGAACATCGCGCAGCAGCTCGACAAACTCAACCGCGAACGCAAGGACATCGAAGCGGGAATGCAGGACCAGGCGCTGATCCAGCTCGACAAGCTCACCGCCTCCCCTGACCCGGGTGTTGCGCTGTTCGACAGCGAATGGCACCAGGGCGTGATCGGCATCGTCGCCTCGCGCATCAAGGACAGGCTGCACCGCCCGGTTTTCGCTTTCGCGCGCGGCGACAAAGGCGAAATCAAAGGGTCGGGCCGTTCGATTCCCGGTCTGCATTTGAGGGATACGCTCGACCTCATGTCGAAGCGCGCGCCCGGTCTTTTGCTGCGCTTTGGCGGCCATGCGATGGCCGCCGGTGCGACGATCATGGAGACCGATTTCGCGCGCTTTGGCGAAATGTTCGCGCAGATCGCCGGCCAGTTGCTCTCCCCGGCCGACCTCACGCGCACCCTGGAAACCGACGGCCCGCTCGAAGCAGCCTACTTCTCGATCGCCACGGTCCGCCTGCTCGACGCCGAAGTGTGGGGCCAAGGCTTTCCGGCGCCGCTGTTCGAGGACGAATTCGTCGTCGAAAGCCAGCGCATCCTCAAGGAAAAGCACCTCAAGATGCGCCTGCGCAAAGGCGAGCAGCGCTTCGATGCGATCCAGTTCAACTTCAGCACGGCGCCCGGCGCCGCCATACGCGCCGCCTATCGGCTCTCGATCAACGACTATAACGGCGTGCAGACACCGCAGCTGATGATCGAGCACATCGAGAATCTGGGGACATAAACTCCGGATCGACCAAGCATCAAGTCAAAGCGGCGCGCAGGCGCGGCCAAAACAGATTCAGGGCAAGGCCCGTCATGACCAGCGCCGCGGCGGAAAGCTTCCACATCGGCAAGGTTTCGCCGAGCAGCAAAGCGGCGGTGCCCATGCCGAAAACCGGCACCAGCAATGCCATCGGCGTGATCGTCGCGGCCGGGTAGCGGGCCAGCAGCCAGCCCCACACCACGTAACCGAAGAGCGTATTGGCCCAGGCCTGCCAGGCGACCGCCGCCCAGGTGAGCGCATCCGCCTGACGCACCCCGAGCAAGACCGCATCCCAGCCCTCGAAGGCGAGCGACAGGGCCAAGAGCGGCGGCAGGGCGAAGGCGCTCGACCAGACGACGTAGGCGAGCATGTTCGACGGGGCGCCCTGCTTGGCCGCCATATTGCCGCCGGCCCATGCCAGCGCCGCCAGCAAGACCAGCGCCAGGCCGAGTGGCGTCGTCGTGCCGTCGGTGTGCAGAATGATGACCACGATTCCGCCCGCGGCCATCAATAGCGCAAACCACTGGTAGCCGCGCACGCGTTCGCGAGTAAAACGCATCGACAAAGCGATGGTAAAGAACACCTGGATCTGGACGACCAGCGAAGCGATTCCCGGCGAGATGTGGCCGTTCATCGCGACGTAGAGCAGCCCGAACTGGCCGACACCGATCAGTAATCCGTACAAGGCGATGTTCCGCCATTTCACCGACGGACGCGGCAGAAAGAATACTGCCGGGATCAGGACCACACTGAAGCGCAAGAACGCGAACAGCAGCGGCGGCAGGTGTCCGAGCGCGACCTTGATGACAACAAAGTTGCTGCCCCAGATGCCGACGACGGCAAGGGCAAGCAGAAAGTGGCGCCAGGGAAATGCGGCGTGCATTGTATTGCTCCAGGACTGGCCGCTTCGACCAGAGATTGAAATGTTCAACGCCGGGCGCGCCATTGCCACCACGGCCACGCCTGCGACAATCGATTAGAACTGTCCCAGGCTCAGGCGTTCATCGAACACCGCTTCGATCCACGCGTTCACACCACGGCAACCGGCAACGACCTCGGCCGCCCAGGCAAAGTACTCGCGCTTTCTCGCCTCCGACCAGTCCTTCGGCGGGCTTTCCAGGATCGAATTGAGATTGGCCGCCTTGTCGGCGATCTTGAGGATCTTCGCGCGCCGCGACAGGTGCGGCGCGTGCACCACCTGCATGCGCTTGCGCTCGGCCTGCGGCAGCGCGATGTCGTCGGTCACCTCGCGCACGATATTCGCGACCTTGTTGCCGAAATTCTCGACCAGCATGTCGTAGGTCACGTGCATCGACTGGTCCTCGAGTACATCATGCAAGAGCGCCGAAATGATTAGTTTGTCGTCGTTGCCGCCCGTAGCTTGCGCGACCAGGCGCGCAACCTCGGTGAGATGATTGATGTAAGGCTCGCCGGCGCCGCCTTTGCGCCGCTGCGTCGAATGCGCCCACGCCGCAAAATCGAGGGCGCGGACGATCTGAAGTACCTTCTTGGCTTTCATGCAACTTATCTCCAACATTCGCTGCTTGCCGATCGCCGCTGCCCGCCATAACGACATCCTCAAATCAGGAAATATCGCGGCTCGTCGCAGCCGATCAGTTCGTCATAATTATAAGACCGCGCGGGCCAAACGGGGTTCTCGGGCGATCGCGCGCCATCGAAATAATGAAAATCACAGACTCATTACGATATGACGCCGCCATGTCAGCACGCTTCGATGAAAGTTCAATGACGGTACAAGTTGTCACAAAAGCCCGGCAAAGACGCCACATACCCGATTGTCCTTTGCCGGTACGCTTCGTTCCGTCAGGTAGAAGTTAAATCACCTGATTAAATCTCTTGTCATTCTAACGAAAGGAAATTTGTATGAGTTCAATCAATGCTGCCTATCTGATCGCCCATGCTGCCGAGCTGCGTCTCGTTCTGGTGTTGCTTGCGGTCGTCGCTTCCGTGGCTACTGTCAGCCTCATCCTGATCCTGGAAGAGGCGGCGAAATTGGCTCGCGCGAGGTTCGCGCAAAGCGGATCGGGACGTCTTGCTGCTGTCGGCACCCATTGAGCTTCGCTTGCCATGAAGCGTAATAATCCGACCGAGAACAGGTCTTGTTCGCCGTGCAACTTGTTCGGCGACAAGGCCATCCCAGCCGCAAAACGGCGGGCGTTCCCGGTCGGCGCACTCTCTCGGGATGCACCGAGCCCAAGCCACAAGCTGACGTGGCTGCCGAGCGCAACGCTCGGATCGTCAGTATTCGAAGAAACTCCGCGGCATCAAACTCAGTTGGTCTCGACTTCATCGTCGCTGCTTCGCGCTTCAGCAACGGCGCGCGCGATGTCGTGATCGTACCGGTATGCTAGCATGTCGATCGATCCAAGCCCGTTTCGTACGCACCGGTGCGGCGTTGCCAGCAGCTTCATGACTTCGTCACCGCTTGCGGCGCTTGGCCTTATCACTCGACGAATTCCGACAGGCCGTGCAACAAAAATACAATGGTGTTCTCCTCGTTCTTGTAACGACCGCGCTCTTTGCCTTGCACGACGCCGTCTCGAAATATCTGATTTTCTTCTTCGCCGTCCCCCTGCTCGTCTGGGCGCGCTACATCATTTATGTGGTGATCATGATCGTCGGCGTCGCGCCCGGCATGGGCCGCGAGATGATCGTCACCAGACGACCGCGGCTGATGATTTTCCGCGCCCTCCTGCTGGTTTGCGTTTCGGTCTTTTTCCAGAATACGCTCAAAGCGATGCCGCTCGCCGAAGCGTCGGCGCTGATCTTCATCACGCCGCTGCTCGTCGCCCTGCTCGCCGGGCCGATGCTCAAGGAGAAGGTCCGGCTAAGGACCTGGCTGGCCACCGCCACCGGGTTTTGCGGCGTGCTGCTCATTGCCAGGCCGGGCGGCTCCGTGAACCTTATCGGTGTCGGCTATGCGCTCGCCACATCGCTGTGCTACGCCTTCTACCAGATCCTCACGCGCAAGCTTACGGACAGCGAACCGCCGATGCGCCAGCTGTTCTTCACGGCGATCGTCGGCGCCATCGCCATGTCATTCATCGTCCCGGCCTACTGGACCGGCGCGATTCCGACGCTGAGCCAGGGCCTGCTGATCATCTCGCTCGGGCTGACCGCCGGCATCGGCCAGTTCCTGCTCATACGCGCCTTTCATATCACCGCCGCCTCGACCGTCTCGCCTCTGCTTTATTTCCAACTGGTCTGGGCGATGCTGCTCGGCTGGGCGATCTTCGGGCAGTTGCCGGATTTGCTCACGGCCGCCGGCATGCTGGTCATCGGCGCGTCATGTCTGAGCCTCGTCCTGCATCAGCCGCGCGTCCACCCGGACATGGAAGTCGATCGCGCCCCCTAGTGCTCGGCCTCGGGCGAGCTTTCGATTGCATTCGCCGGAGCCACGAATAACAATGCCAGTGATATCACGCCTTCGGTTCACCGGCCATGCTAAGCATCGAAAACCTTTCCCGCCAATTCAACGGTCGCCGTGTCCTGAACGACATCTCGCTGTCGCTGCAGAACGGCGAATACCTGGCCATCGTCGGCGAATCCGGCGTCGGCAAATCGACCTTGCTCAACCTCATCGCCGGGCTCGACACGCCCGACGGCGGACGTCTGCGGCTCGACGCCGACGACTACGCCCGGCTCGATGACGACGCACTGACGCACCTGCGCCGCAACAAGCTGGGTTTTGTTTTTCAAGCCTTCCACATCCTGCCGCATCTCACAGTCTTGCAGAACGTGGCCCTGCCGCTCTGGCTTTTGGGCACGGCCGGCGCCGCTGCCGATGCGCCGGCGCAGCAGTTGCTCGACGCCGTCGGCCTGGGCGATCGCGGCGCCAGTTGGCCGCGCGAGCTCTCCGGCGGCGAAATGCAGCGCGTCGCCATCGCCCGCACGCTCGTGCATCGCCCGCGCCTGGTGCTCGCCGACGAGCCGACCGGCAACCTCGACCCGGCCAACGCCGCCAAGGTCCTCTCGCTGCTCGCCGAGCGCATCCACGCGGCTAATGCCATGGGCATTCTGGTCACGCATTCGCGGGAAGCCGCCGCAACCGCCGACCGCATCCTCTATCTCACCGCCGACGGACTGGGCGCATGACGCTGGCCCCGGTCTTTCTCGGTTCGCTCGGCCGGCGGCGCGCGGCGACGCTGTTTTCCTTCGTCGCCATCGTACTTGGCGTTGCGCTCGGCATGGCGGTGCAGGCAGTGCATCAGGCGGCCCTGTCGGAATTTGCGCGCGGCCTGCGTTTCATGGCTGGAGAAGCGGATCTGCAGGTCGTCGGGCCACGCGGCGGTTTCGCCGATGGGGTCTATGCGATGCTCGCCGCGCGGCCTGAGGTTGCGGCCGCGAGCCCCGTCATTGAGATCGAGGCGAGGGTGGACGGCCACCCGGATTCGCTGAAAGTGCTGGGCATCGATGTGTTTGCGCTGGCGCAGGTCGAGCCGCAGCTGATGCCAATGGCGGTACCGGCGACGGACCGGCTCGCTCCGCTGCGCGAGGACGCGATCTTCCTCAGCGCGGCGGCGCAGACCGCATTCGCCGTCAAAGCCGGAGATCGTTTTGCCGTGCAAATGGGAAACCAGGTCGTGCCGCTGCGCGTCGCCGGTGACCTGCCGGGCGCGGCGGACGATCGAAGTTTGGCGGTCATGGACATCGCCGCCGTGCAGAAGTACTTCGCCAGCGCAGGCCGTATCTCGCGTATCGATCTGCGCCTTGCCGAGGGCCTCACCGTAGAAGCGGCGCGCGTCGCGCTGCAGAATCTCGTGCCGTCCGGCGTGCTGATCGAAGCGCCAGCCGCGGCCGAAGATCAGGCGGCGAACCTGTCGCGCGCCTACCGCGTCAATCTGACGATGCTCGCGGCGATGGCGCTACTGACCGGCGGTTTTCTCGTGTTTTCAGCGCAGGCCCTGTCGGTCGTGCGGCGGCGCAGCGAGTTCGCATTCCTGCGCGCCATTGGCCTCGCGCGCCGCCGCCTGTTCACCTGGCTGATCGCCGAGGGCGCGCTGGTCGGCCTCGCCGGCGGCTTGACCGGCGCCGTGCTCGGGCACGGTCTGGCCTGGCTAATGCTCGCGCTGCTCGGCGGCGATCTGGGCGCTGGTTATTTCTCGGGGCTCAAGCCGCAACTGGAATTTCAGCCTGAAACCACCGCCATCTATGTGCTGCTCGGCGTGCTCGCAGGTGCGGCCGGCGCCTGGCTGCCGGCGCACGAAGCAGCCACGGTAGCGCCGGCGCAAGCCTTGAAGGCCGGCGACAGCGGTGTCCTGGCCGGGCAACTCGCCGGCCGCGGCCGTCCTTGGCGCGGCGTGGCCTTGTTGCTGGTCGCCCTTGCCGCCTGCGCGCTGCCGCCGTTGAACGGGCTGCCCGTCGGCGGCTATCTGGCGGTGGCCTTGCTGCTCGCCGGCAGTGTGCTGCTCTTGCCGGCGGCGGCGTCGCGGCTCGCCGCACTGCTGCCGCGGCGCGGCCCGGTGCCCGCGCGCCTCGCGGCGGCCCGTCTCGGCGCTGCGCCGGGACATGCGGTCATCGCGGCCGCCGGCGTGCTGACCAGCGTGGCACTCGCCGCGGCAATGGCCATCATGGTGTCGTCGTTCCGTGAATCGGTCGACGAGTGGTTGCAGCAAATCCTGCTGCCCGCCGACCTCTATCTGCGCGTCGCGACGCCGCAGAGCAGCGGCTATCTCGACGCCGAGCTGCAAGCGCGGATTGCCGCCGTGCCGGGCGTCGGCAGCGTGCGCTTCACGCGTCACGAAAGCCTGCGACTGGCGGCCGGGCAAGCACCGGTGGCCCTGATCGCGCGGCCGGTATCTGCAGACGCACACGAGTTGCCCCTGACGGCCAGCGTCCAGAGGACGGCCGGCGCGACCGCGATCTGGATCTCCGAAGCCATGCGCGATCTCTACGGCTGGCGTCCGGGCCAGCTGGTCGACATCCCGCTCGCCGGACACATGGCACGCGTACAGGTCGCCGGCATATGGCGCGATTATGCGCGCCAGACCGGCGCCGTGCTGATCGACCTCGGCGACTATCGCCGCCTCACCGGCGACCGCCTGGCCAACGAAGCCGCAATCACGCTCGCCCCGGGAACGCGCGTGCGCGAACTGGCCGACGCCCTGACCGCAACGGCTGCCGCCGGCGCGCTGCAAGTCGCGTATCCGGCGCAGATTCGCGCGCGGACGCTGCGCATCTTCGACCGCACTTTCGCCGTCACTTACCTGCTCGAAGCGGTTGCGGTGATCATCGGCCTCGCCGGCGTCGCTGCGAGCTTCGCGGCGCTCGCCGCGGCGCGGCGGCGCGAATTCGGCATGCTGCGCCATCTCGGCCTGACACGCCGCCAGATCGGCTGGATGCTCGCCCAGGAGGGCGCGCTGGCGGCGGGCGTCGGTGTGCTCGGCGGCCTGCTGGCCGGCGCGGCGATCAGTCTGGTACTGATCGAAGTTGTCAATCGCCAGAGCTTTCATTGGAGCATGGGCCTGCATCTTCCGATGGCATCGCTGGTGCTGTTTGCCCTTGGCATGACTGCCCTCGCCGCCCTCGCCGCGGTGCTCGCCGGACGGCAGGCGATGCGGCAGGACGCAGTGCTGGCCGTGCGCGAGGACTGGTGATGCGGCGCCGCGCGTTCTGCTTCGCGCTGGCGGCCCTGGCAACGTTCGGCGACGCCGCCGCCGTCGAGTTTGCGCGGGTGCGGCGCGGATTGAAATTGCGTTTCCCGTTCGATCACGGCGCACACCCGGATTATCGCAACGAGTGGTGGTACGCCACCGGCTGGCTGGACCTCGCGGACAGCCAGCGGATCGGTTTCCAGAGCACCTTTTTCCGCGTGCGTACCGGCATCGGCGAAAAAAACGCGAGCGCCTTTGCACCGCGCCAGCTGATCCTCGCGCACGCGGCCATCGCCGACCCGCGCGTCGGCGCCCTGCGCGTCGATCAACGCGCCGCCCGGGTCGGCTTCGGTCGCGCCGGGTACGCGAGCGGGCGGACCAATGTCTGGATAGGCGATTGGCATCTCGATCAGCGCGACGATCGCTATCGGGTCGACGTTCGTGCCGACAAGTTCGCCTACGCGCTGACGCTCGTTCCCGATGGCCCGCCGCTGCTCAACGGCCTGGCCGGGTTCAGCGCCAAGGCGGCGGACGCGGTTCACGCCAGTTACTACTACAGCCGGCCGCAACTCAAGGTAAGCGGCAGCGTGACCCTGGCCAGCCGCACACAGGCGGCCAGCGGCTTGGCATGGCTCGATCACGAATGGTCGAGCGCACCCTTGCCCGAGGCGGCGCAGGGCTGGGACTGGATCGGCATCAATCTCGATGATGGCGGTGCGCTGATGGCTTTCCGCCTGCGCCGCGCGGACGGCACCGCGCTATGGTCGGCAGCGACCTGGCGCGAGGCGGCAGGAAAGGTCAGGATATTGTCCCCGAACGACGTCGTCTTCGAACCCGGACGCCAATGGCGATCGCCGCGCACCGGCATCGCGTTCCCGGTCGAATGGGACATCCGGGTTGGGACAAGAAGCGTCCATTTGCAGCCGCTGATCGACGATCAGGAACTCGACAGCCGGCACACGACGGGAAGCGTGTACTGGGAAGGTGCGGTCACGGTCAGCGAAGACCGGCGCGAGATTGGCCGCGGTTATCTCGAGATGACCGGGTATGGCGAGCGTATAGGATTCGGCTGAGATTGCGCACGGTTGCGGCAAATCAACGACGTGGATGCCGGCCCAGGCGAATTGGCATTGAACTCTTCCGATCCCATAGCGTCGTAGCGTTGCGACAACGTCGTGGTTTGCTGACGGCGTTCGGGGGATATTGGGTCAACGTATCTTTCGCGAGGGTTCCATGAAGACCAAGAATTTTGCTGTGCAGGCGCTTCCAGCCCTGCTGTCTATCACCCTGCCGCTATTGGCCAGCGCCGACGAAACAAATTGGGCCGGTCCCTATTTCGGCTTGAACGCCGGTTATGGCTGGGGTAAATCCGACGTTTCAACGACCACGGTGTTTTCGCCGACCGGGTATTTCAATTCGACGAGCGTTCCGGCGATCAACAAGCTCAGCGACGGGACAATCAAACCCAAAGGCTGGCTGGGCGGATTGACGGCGGGCTACGGATTCCAATCCGGCGCCGTGGTGAGCGGCGTCGAACTCGATCTCGATGCGCTAAGCATGGACGAGTCACGGAGCTATACGGCGACCTATCCCTGTTGCGCGCCGTCGACATTCACCAATACCCAAAAAGTGAAGGCCGATTGGCTGCTGTCCGCCCGCGGTCGTGTCGGTTACGCCGTGAATCAGTCCCTGTTCTATGCGACCGGCGGCCTCGGCGCCACGCAACTGAAGAGCCAGAATCATTTCACTGACAACTTTGGTCCCGGGGCCAACGAGAGTTCGTCGGAGAGCAAGACCAAGTACGGCTGGGTGCTGGGGCTCGGCTATGAACACGCGATGCAAAACAACTGGTCGATCAAAGCCGAATACCTGCACGCGGACTTTGGCCATGTGAGCAGCACTTCGAACAACTTGAGGTGGTTCGGAGTGTCTTGGCCGACGAACACCTTCAGCAATTCGGCAAATCTCGGCATCGACCTTTTCCGCATTGGCATCAACAAGAAGTGGTGAGTACGGCCGCGCTCACCCGGGCACCAAGCTGGATGATTCGACCCTTCGCCCGGCACCCGCTTGCACCGCATGCACCGGGCGATTTGTTTGACGTCGCCTCGCTCGGCGGCATCACGAGTTCGTGCCGCACTGATTGTTCAATTTACGCCGGCGTCCTCGCCTTCCGATTATCATTGCATATCCTGCGCTGCGGACGGGGCTCAGGATATGCATCAACCGTCCAAGACGGGATCAATCAGGAGAGGCCAATGACATTCGGCGAATCAATCAGTACTTGCTTCTCGAAATACGCCGCTTTTGAAGGACGCGCCTCGCGCTCGGAGTATTGGTGGTGGGTTCTCTTCACCTTCCTGGCATGGGCAGCGACAAGCATCCTCAGCAACCAGTTGTCTGCAATATTTTCCCTGCTCGTTCTGCTGCCGTCGCTGGCGGTCGGCGCGCGGCGGCTGCACGATACAGATCGCAGCGCGTGGTTTCTGCTGCTGTACTTCATACCGCTCATCGGATTGATCATCCTGATCGTCTGGTTCATCCAGGATGCCAAGGAACCGAACCGCTTCTAGCGAGCGCAACGCCCGGCTCGGGCGTTGAACGCCAGCCTTGATCTAGCGCCCAGGCGGCGTCGCCGGCACGGTTCGCCAGCCCTCGGGGCAATTGGCCGCGTAAGGATAGTAGGCTTTGGCCGAATCGCAGTAATACCAGCTTCCCGCCGGGCCTTGCGCTGCCTGCGATGGTGGCGCCACCTGTGGGGAAGATGGTGCCGGCGCAGCTGGTGGCGCCTCGACATAGGTGGTCGGCTGATCGACGACCACATAGCCATTTTGACGCGCTGCGTAGTAGACATTGTTGGCGTAGTAATAGGGCACACGTCCGACCCAGACGGTCGAATAATCCGGCGGCAGCGATGGCACGAAGATACCTATCGGCGGTCTGGCGACGACGAAACCGCCGCCGACCGGTTCATACCAGACGCCTGCATCGAAGAACAGTCTTCGATTATGAAAGCTCAGCGTTAAAACGCCAGGCGGAAGCGCGGCGACAACATACCCTAGCGACGGATAGTAGTGACCATGATGGTGTCGGTCGTCGAAACGCCAGTGTTCTCCACGATACGGGTCATGCCGATCATAGTCACGGCGATCCTGTGCCATCGCCCCGGTCATCAGGCAGGCGCCCACGAACAGGGCGACGATTCCGCGTACTGCAAGTCTTGTGCAAGTCATCTTGGTCCTCGATTTGGCCGCTACCAGGCAAGCAATGCCTTATTGTTGAATATTGAGCGCCTGGAAGAATTTCAAAATCCACACTATTTGTAATGAATTGTTATCCCGGATCAGAACATTGGGGGCTTATCCTTCTCGCCCGACCCTCATAAGCGGATTTATCATTTTTGCACCGACGGCAATTGCTGCACTTGCGGCTGTTGCTGCTGCAGATTCTGCTGGTAGATTTGTAATTGCTGAGCCTGTTGCTGTCGCTGTGTTTCCATGTTTTGGTCGAATTTTTGCAATTGCTGCTGTTGCTGGAGCCGTTGTTGCTCGTATTCCTGTTGCTGCACTTGCCGCCTTTGCAGATAGAGTTCGTTCTGCTGTACCTGCTCGCTGTAGCCGCTGGCGTTGGCAAACCCGCAGCCCAGGCTTACGAAGATCAAGAATAGAAACTTGCGCATTGTCGCTCTCACCAGATGGCCTTGTGACCCATTCGCTTGTTCGACAGGTTGTTCGGGCGGGCGTTCCTGTGACCAAAGAATACGTTCGGACTGCAATAAGTATAGCCAGAGCGATGAATCTCTAGGCCGGCTAACGGAAGCGATAACAGGAACTCGGAAGTTCCGGACGCCCAACCTAAGTTTGCGCGTCGTGATCGTCCAGCTATATTCCAAAGCTTGGCGGACCCAAAATCAGTCTTACTGAAGACACCGTTACCGGACTACACTGGCGGCTTCTGCGCTTCAATTCATGCTTGCCGTCGGCTACGTGCAACAGCAAATATACGCATGCCCCCGGTCATGCTGGGGGGCCTTGGTATGGACCTTATCAATATGAAACTTATCAGATCAGCGCTCGCAATCGTTGCCGTGGCAGTTCTCTCAGGATGCTCCACGGCCCCTGTGCCCCCGCCAAAGGTTCTTCCTGTCGCAGTCGAAAGGCAATTGGCATTTCAAGAAAAGTCGGCTAAAGCGACTGCGACCATCGTAGTAACGAGGGACGGCAGTGCGACAGCTTCCGGATGCTATCTTGCCTTATACATTGACCAGGTTTTGGCGGCTCGATTGAGCACCGGCGAAACCGGCCAATTTTTCGTGGAGCCAGGCGAGCATCTGCTGCAGGGAAGTCAAGACCCTTCCGGACAAGGCTCATGTCGGATTTCCGGTAGCTCCTACGGCTCTCCACGAATAATGATCCTTCAGGAGAACGAGAAGAAGACATTCCGCCTGTCGATTGACCAGACTGGTTTTATAGATACTCAACGATTTGAGTACCCGGATAGCGAACGGCAACGCCGGTAGTTTCTGGGCAATTACTCTCAGCGGACTTGGCTTGAGCGTGGCTGGAATAAGCGACCTGCGAGATTGAAGACAATAGGCCAAAGCAGATAGATCAGTGCAACCAGGTAGAACACTTCCAACCCTTCGGCAAATGCCATCATGCCGCCAGATGCCATCTGCAGGTCGATAATCGTTGCGGTCGGCGTTCCGGTAACGAAAGATTCGTAAATAATCATCAGTTCGCGCTTGAGGACAATCAGCGTAAACGCGAGAGACCAGACCGAGACGAACAAGGCGATTTCCAGCGGAATGCGCCAATATATCTTTAGCTTCCGGATGAATTGCTGAAACAGGTCGTCGGCTAAAGGCGACTGGTCTTCAAGTGTGGCGATGACGGCGATCCCCAGCGGACCGGCAGGAGCCAGCAATATCCAGCCTAGAGATCGCTGCCGAGACTTGAGCACCAGATAGCAGGTCAATACCCACAGGGCCAGCGCTGCCCCGCCGGCGGCCATCAGAACTCCATTCCGGGCCGACTCCAGCAATCGGTAGTTGCGCACGTAGTCGGCATGGCCGCGAGCCATTTCCGGATCGATAAGAACAAACAGGCCGACTCCGGCAATCAGGACCACGGGGATTGACAGGTAACAGACAACGGCCAGGACGTATTTACGTTTCGGCATTCGCGAAATCTAGCTGTTAGGTATGATCGGCTCTGTCCAGCGAGTGGCTTCGGATATTGAAGTAATGAGATTTTTCCGGCTTGATTTCGGAACTCGGTTTCAAAGCCAACCCGTGTTATTGACATTCTATGAATGTCATTAGCGTAGGCAACAAAAAATTTCTAATCTTGAAATGTTCGATGTTGTTGGCGATGAATTTATCCAGTACCACGTCGTCAAACGGATCAAACATAAAGATTTGGTTATTTGTGTCGGGAAGAATGAACTATGGGCGCAAAAAAGGCCAGGACCCTTGTATTTGCTTGGGTTATCCGGCCTTCTTTGGACATCTATACATCATCAATTGGTGGGCGGTACTGGGATCGAACCAGTGACCTCTCGCGTGTGAGGCGAGCGTTCTACCGCTGAACTAACCGCCCGATAGAGGGACGGGATTTAACCACAACGTCGCAATGGGGTCAATTTGCGGCGAGCTTAACTTACAATACGTTCTTTCCGTCCGTTGGCCGCTCCCCATGATCCGCACCCGTTTCGCCCCGTCCCCAACCGGTTTTTTGCATATCGGCGGGGCGCGTACCGCGCTTTTCGCCTGGGCCTTCGCCCGGCATCATGGCGGTCAATTCATTTTGCGCGTTGAAGACACCGATGTCGCTCGCTCGACGCCCGAAGCGGTGCAGGGGATTCTCGACGGAATGAACTGGCTGGGCCTCAAGCCGGACGAGGGGCCGTACTATCAAATGCAGCGCATGCCGCGCTACAAGGAAGTCATCGCACAGATGCTCGCGGCCGGGACCGCTTACCGTTGTTACACGACGCCGGAAGAACTCGAGCGCATGCGCGAAGCGCAACGCGCCGCGGGACTCAAGCCACGCTACGACGGCACCTGGCGGCCCGAGCCCGGCAAGACACTCCCGACGCCGCCGACAGGCGCGCAGCCGGTAGTGCGCTTCAGAAATCCGGTCGACGGCATCGTTGCCTGGGACGACCTCGTCAAGGGCCGCATCGAGATCGCCAACGCCGAACTCGATGACCTTGTCATTGCGCGTGCCGACGGCACGCCGACGTACAATTTCTGCGTCGTCGTCGATGACTGGGAGATGAAGATCACGCACGTCATCCGCGGCGACGACCACGTCAATAACACGCCGCGCCAGATCAACATACTCGACGCGCTCGGCGCGCAGGTGCCGATCTACGCGCACCTCTCGATGATCCTCGGCGACGACGGGCAAAAGCTGTCGAAGCGGCACGGCGCGGTCAGCGTCATGCAATACGACGATGCCGGCTACCTCCCGGAAGCCGTACTCAACTACCTCGCCCGCCTCGGCTGGTCACACGGCGACGACGAAGTGTTCACCATGGAGCAGTTCTGCGCCTGGTTCGACCTCGGCCACATCACGCCGTCGGCAGCGCAGTTCAACACCGAGAAGCTCAACTGGCTCAACGCGCACTATCTCAAGCAGACCGATAATGAGCGCTTGGCGATGCTTGTGCGCCCGCGCCTCGAAGCGCGCGGCGTGACGGTCGGCGCGACGCCCGCGCTCGATGCGATCATTGGCCTCTACAAGGAACGCGTCAGCAATCTGAACGAGCTCGCCGACGCCGCGGAGATTTTCTATATCGACTTGCATCCGCAGGCCGACGTACTCGCGCAGCATCTGACGCCGGAAGCGCTTCCGGCGCTCGCCGATTTCATCGCCGGCGTGCGTGAGGTCGCGTGGGAAGCGCCGGCCATAGGCGCGCTGATCAAGGCGTGCATAGGCCGGCATGGGTTGAAGATGCCAAAGCTCGCCATGCCCCTGCGCGTGCTGCTGACGGGGCAGGCGCAAACGCCGTCGGTCGATGCGGTGATCGCGCTGTTTCCACGAGAAATGGTACTCAAGCGGCTGACTGCGGCAAGCCCGAAATAAAGCGCTTGTTTAACGCTCTGCAAAGACAGAAAGCGCTTTACAAGACTGGACCGCATCCCTATAATGCGCGCTTCTTTCGAGCGGGGGTATAGCTCAGCTGGGAGAGCGCTTGCATGGCATGCAAGAGGTCCGCGGTTCGATCCCGCGTACCTCCACCAACAAGCCGAAAGAGAAGTCCGGGTCCCCATCGTCTAGAGGCCTAGGACACTACCCTTTCACGGTAGGTACCGGGGTTCGAATCCCCGTGGGGACGCCAGCGGGATAGGCAGGGGGTTGCCGAGTGCAACAGTGGCAGCCGTTTGTTTTTGGAAGTACTGGAGTGGTAGTTCAGTTGGTTAGAATACCGGCCTGTCACGCCGGGGGTCGCGGGTTCGAGTCCCGTCCACTCCGCCAACAAGTCAGAGCCCTTCCGCGTGAAGGGCTCTTTTCTTTGCAAAGCCCCGCACGGCGCGGGCTTCCGGGCGATGCCGACATTCTCTGTCCGACCTTCTTCACCAGGATCGTCCCGTCATGCCGCGGCTTTCTCTGTAGGCCATTTGGCCAGTCCCAGTTTGCTCGCGCCAAACCGAATGATGATGACGGAATGGTGCCCGCGTTCTTCACAGATTGCCGTAGGTAATGAGATGGGCCCGCAGCAGCGGGCCCAATGATCGTCGATTGACAAGACGTCAGGCCGTTAGCCCAAGCAACTCCCGCTGCTCAGCCCACGCCAGCGGCAATGGCGTCATCCGGATCAGGCGGGTGGCATTCAACGTCGGCGGATGATCGCCCTTCAATATCCGCTGCACGATGTCGGGGGCCAGGAACGCGAGATAGACGACCCGCCGTGCATACGATCGATCAACTTTCTCTTCCGTCGCGATCGCCTGCACACTGAGCGTCTTTCCGGAACGCAGCCGCCCGAACCAGGCATGCGCCTTGGCGACGACGGCAACCAGCTTCGGATCGGGGTCCAACGATGCGGCCTGTGAATGCCGGAATGAAAGGTAGCCACGTGGCGGTGTAGTGGGAGCCAGTCCTGATGCCTAATCTTTGATCTGTGATGGATCGAGGAAGGCAGAGAGGATGTACAAAGTGGACCTATACGCCAAAGTGAGGCGGGCCGT
>CAISOB010000038.1 GCA_903886975.1 uncultured beta proteobacterium | reverse complement strand
TTCATTATTCGCTTCAGGTTGTACGCAAGGACATGCAAGCTCATCTCCGTACTGACTCGGGGCAGTGTCTTGGTCAGGAAATGCGTCGAGCCCATCCAGGATTTCAGCGTGCCGAAGACGTGCTCTACCGTTCGGCGGCGGATTTTCATGGCTTCCGGTGTTTGCGCCAACCGCGCCAGCATTCGCTCCAGGACATGTTCATGGCCCCTTCCCTCCACCGGCGTTACCCGGTTTCCTCGGTACTACGGGCCTTTCCGCCACCCCAAGATGCCCGGAACATCTCTCACGAGTTTCCGGTTGCTCATCCCTGAGCACGCCGAGGGGCTTCCCGTGTTGCGTGCGCTTTCCTTGTGTGCATGCTGTCGCCACTACCCCGGCACAGTAACTGGCGGTCCCGCATTGCTCATCCATCCAGTTATATCAACCTTCCCCGAAAGGGTCGTCGGGTCGGCCTGTGCATCGGCCTTTTCGAGGCTTACTCAGCGTTCACTCGCGTTACGGCCTGCACACTCGTGCTGCCACCAGAATTTGTGGCCCGCTATATCGAAGGCTTCAGCCACTTCGTTACCTCCGTGACTGCTCCGATTACTTCCGGCTGGAGCATTTCGCCGGGTGGGCCTTGCACCCACTGGAAAGCGCCGCCTTTGCACGGCGCACACCCGTTGCTGCCCTTGGCCCCGTCGTCGGTCGAAAGACCGCTAACGAAGTGCAACAGACATTCCTGACGACTGATTGTCGGCAAATCGTCGGCCTTTGCCGTCATTCAAATAGTTGCCCATTCCGGTTTGCATGTTCGCTTAGCTATCGCTCAGTGACGGTTAGCGGCCTTTGGCCTCGGCAGGCTATACTTCAGAACCGGCCAGGCAGAGAGGTTCGATAATTTGCGTCAAAGCATTCTTCGAACAGTCGTGAAAGTCTTGCTTCTTTATGAACGCATTAACAGTGGTCGGAAACGCAAGAACTCCAATGACAAGGAGGCGAATGACAACCTTACTCTGCTCAACTTGGGGCGTGGACAATGGCTACACGTATTGAGATATTGGAAAAAGTATTGACGCAAATGCGCGGCTTGGTCGTTGTCGATCACGAAACGAAAATCGTCTTCTTGAATGAAGAATATGCCGAGACAATCGGGAAAGACCCGAAAGAGGCTTTGGGCCGTCCGGTAAGACAAGTCATTCCTGAAAGTAAATTGCCAGTCGTCGTCGAGTCCGGCAAAGCCATTCTCGGCGATGTGTACTACGTTCTGGGAAAGCCCACCGTTTGCAACCGCATCCCCTTGAGACAAGACGGCGTTCTTATTGGCGCGATGTCCTTCGAGGTGTTCGGCGAAATAAAACAATCTGACAAGCTGTTTGCGTCTTTGCAAGAACTCCATTCACAGATCGACTATTACAAGGAAAAGCTTAAACGCCTTTCCGGGTCACGATATTGCCTAGCGGATATTATCGGCAGCAGCAGTGCCGCAATAAAACTGCGTAAAGACATCCTGAAGTCGGCTTGCACGAACTCCACGGTGCTGATCCAGGGAGAAACCGGCACGGGGAAAGAACTGGTGGCCCATGCGCTGCACCAGGAAAGCCTCAGGGCCCATCATCCTTTTGTCAAACTTAATTGCGGCGCGATTCCCTCGGAACTCATAGAATCGGAACTATTCGGTTATGAGGAGGGGGCTTTTACCGGTGCAAACAGGAAAGGGAAGAAGGGAAAGTTCGAACTCGCCGACAAGGGAACCTTATTTCTGGATGAAATCAGCCAGCTTCCAATGGTGGCCCAGGTCAAGCTGCTGCGCGCGTTGCAGGAGCGGGAAATCGAACGGGTAGGCGGCGAGACTCCGATTCCTGTCGATGTGAGAATCGTTGCCGCATCGAATAATGACTTGGGAGAAATGGTCAAGCAAGGCACTTTCCGGGCGGATATATTCTATCGACTGAACGTTATCCCGATCAGTGTTCCGCCACTGCGCGAAAGAAAATCAGATATCCCGGAATTGGTGGAATTGTTCGCCAGGAAATATGGCGATCAAGCGGGTTTGAGCTCGCTTTCCGTGGCCTCCGAGGTACTGGCATTGCTCGCCGAGCTTGAATGGCACGGAAACATTCGCGAACTGGAAAATTCCGTCGAAAGGGCCGTTGGGATGTGCAATGGAAGCGTCCTCGATATCAGCCACTTTGAATGGCTGTTGCCAATGAAGCGAAACGAAATGTTGGAGATCGAGGGGAAGTCGCTTGAAGAAGCAAAGACAGCTTTTGAAAAGAACATCATCGTTAATGCCCTGCTGACCACGAGCAATAATGTCAAGAAAACGGCCGAACTGCTGCACATCGACCGTTCGCTGTTGTACCAAAAAATGCGCCGCCTGGGCATTCAATTTCGTTGACCATCGCCGCTTGATAATGTGACCTGGCCGGGGGCGAAGCCGGCGTTGGCATTAGGAAAGACTTTCGCGACTTCGCGTTGTCAGGGCCGCCTTCCTGCCTCGCATGTGTATGGAAAAACAATCGCATGTGTTTATTCAACACATGTCTTGTTTTGCATACAGAACCCGCACTTAGCTCCAATTCGTCAACTATTGTTCATTTCTGCTGTGAGGATGGCACACACCCCGGCCCGGCACCCCCCTCGCCTTTTCAAGGGGGAAGAACTTGGCGCGCTACTTGCTCACAAGACTGCCGAGCGAACGGAACAATGAACGCATGAGCCGCGATGCAGGGATTGTCGGGTGATTTGACGGCCGCTGCGATTTTTCCACTCAGGCGATGCGACCGGAAACCCGCAAGAAGATGTCTTCCTGCGAAAACCCAAAGGGACCAATGTGGAAAGATGTGTGATTTGCAGTGCGACCAGGACGGCGGTCGGCTCTTACTTGGGAAGTCTTAAAACAGTCACACCGGACCATCTTGCGGCTATCGTCATCAGCGAAGCCGTCAGGCGCTCCGGTCTCGCGCCCAGGCAGATAGGGCGGGTCATCATGGGCAACGTATTGCCGAATAGCGAAGCGCCGAACATTGCGAGAGTCGGCGCGCTTCTCGCCGGAATGCCCGAAGAGACCCCGGCTTATTCGGTCGATATGCAGTGTGGTTCGGCATTGCAGGCGGTACGCCTGGCGACGATGGAAATCCAGTCCGGTGCCTGCGAGGCGATTGTCGCAGGCGGCACCGAAAGCATGTCGCGTGCGCTGTACTACTTGCCGCCCGCCGTTCGCTATGAAGGCTTTCGCATGGGCAATCAAACCCTGACCGATGCGTTCATGCGAGCGGTCGGTCAGGTTCAGCCGCCGGCATTGTATCCGGATATCAATATGGGCATCACCGCTGAAAACGTGGCAAGCCTGCATGGCATCTCGCGCGAGCGGCAAGATGCCTTCGCTTTGGACAGCCAGCGGAAGGCATGCGCGGCAATTGCATCAGACCGGTTTAAGGATGAAATCGTGGCGGTCGAGGTAACTGACCGAAAGAAGAGTTTTATTTTCGAGCAGGATGAATATCCCAAGGCAGATGCCAGTCTGGAGGGATTGGCCAGGCTCAAACCGGTGTTCAAGAAAGATGGGACGGTCACCGCCGGGAATGCTTCCGGCATGAACGATGGCGCCTCGGCGGTCGTCGTGATGAGTGAGAATAGAAGCAAGGAGCTCGGCGTCAAGGCGCTTGTCCGGATTGTCCAGCATTCGGTAACGGCTCTTGACCCGAGGGTCATGGGCCTTGGACCGGTAACAGCGATCCAGTCGGTTCTCCGACAAGCCGGGCTGAAAATCGAAGACATCGACTTGTTCGAGATTAACGAAGCCTTTGCCGTTCAATCGCTCGGGGTGCTCAAAGAGCTCCACATGCTTCCTGGCACGCCGATGTACGCGCGGGTCAACGTAAGCGGCGGCGCGGTGGCCTTGGGACATGCGCTGGGATCTAGCGGCACGCGCATCCTGACGACATTGATCCATGAACTGAAACGTCGCGGCGGTCGCTACGGCGTTGCCAGTCTTTGTATCGGCGGGGGGCAAGGCATCGCAATGTTGATTGAAAATATTGAATAAGTCGCATCTATTCAGCCGCGTTTGATTGTCAAAATTTCAATAGAGGGGGGAAGTTTTATGGCTGGTATGGCATCCGGGAGCAGACCCGAAAAAAGCAAGTCGTCGGACATCATCGACAGGTTCACCGAATGGAGTCTGAACTGGGTACCCGATTCCATGGTATTCGTTCTCGTGCTGACCTCCATCGTATTTGTCATGGCCTTGGCTTTGACGAAGAGCGGCCCGTTCGATTTGATCGACTCCTACGCGGGCGGCTTTTGGAAGCTGCTGACCTTTGCGATGCAGCTTTGCATCCTGATGATTACCGGCTTTGTTGTCGCCGATTCAAAGCAAGTCAAGCGAGGCATTGTCGCCATGCTGGACTGGCCGAAAACGGCGCGATCAGCGATCCTTTTGTATTGTTTCGTCGGCGGCGCCGTGGCCTGGGTCCATTGGGGCGTAGGACTCATGTTCTGCATGATCATGGGCCGCGAGCTGGCCGTCCGCAAACGCGGTCTCGGAATCCATTATCCGTTCATTGCCGCTTTGTCCTATGGCGTTGTCAATGTCATGTGCAACGGCCCGTCACAGTCGGCGCCGCTGCTCGTAGCGACGCCAGGACATTTCCTGGAAAAAATGATCGGCATTATTCCCCTGACCACCACTGCTTTGTCGCCATTCTTGATCGCTCTTCAGCTTTTCATGTTTATCACCATTCCGATTCTGGCGATATTCCTGATGCCGAAGAAAGAGAGCGCCATCGAGATAAGCGATGCGCTGTACAGCGAATTTACGGCGACGCTGCCGGTCGATGATGTGACGGCTTTGCGACCGGCGGAACGTTGGGATCGATCGAGGATATTGCAGTCACTCCTGGCACTGGGAATCCTGGCTTGGGTCGGGCACTATGTTTTCATCAAAGGCTTTGGCAAGCTCGATCTTAACTCAATCAATTTCGCTTTCCTCGGACTGGCACTCATCCTGCATGGGTCGCCGCGCAGTTTCACGGAATCGGTGAAGAAAGGCGTCACCACCACTTCCGGTGTGATGGTCCAGTTTCCGATGTACGCCGGTATTTTCGGGATGATCAGCGATTCCGGACTGGCGGCGATCATTACCCACTGGTTCGTTTCGATTTCAACGCCCGGAACCTATGCCTGGATTGTCTACTTGTACACCGGCTTGATGGATTTCTTCGTTCCCTCCGGCGGTTCCAAATTCGTCATTGAAGCGCCCTACATCATTCCTGCGGCACAACAGCTGGGAGTTCCTGTGGCGCAGATCATCAACGCGTACAGTACCGGCGCGCAGTGGGCGAATAATCTTCAGCCCTTCTGGGCGCTACCGGTATTGGCCGCATTCCGGGTGCGCTTTCAAGATATCTTGCCCTTCACTTTCGCGATCTGGCTTTACGCCGGCATCGTATCCAGTATCGCCTTCCTGGTCTTCCCCAACGGGCTTTAGGATCGGCGGCAGATGCAATCGAGCTCGCGGCATTGGTCAGGGTGAAATCAGGCCTGACCAATGAATCTATTGAAGAGAATGGGAAATGGAAATGACAGTAGCGACCAATAAGAGAATCATCAGTTGTGCGATCACCGGCTCGATTCATCTGCCCACGATGACGCCCTATCTTCCGATCACGCCGGACGAGATCGCAGGAAACGCCCTGGACGCCGCGGACGCCGGGGCGGCCATTGTGCACATCCATGCCCGCAACCCCGAGACCGGCCAGCCTTCGCCCGATCTTAACATCTATCGGCAGATCCTCGATCGGGTGCGGGCCAAGAACGATGACGTCATCATTTGTCTGACTACCGGCGGCGGCGCCGGCATGTCGGTCGAGCAGCGGGTATCGGTCGTGCCAGAGTTCAAGCCCGAACTGGCGTCGATGAATACCGGATCGATGAACTGGGGCATGTTCCCCCTGCTCAACAAATACAAGGAGTTCAAATTCCCGTGGGAGGGGCAATACCTGACCGCGACCAAGGACTTCATCTTTCCAAACACCTTCGAGTCGATGGAAAAGATGTGCAAAATCATGGATGCGAATGGAACCAAGCCGGAACTTGAAGCCTACGACGTCGGGCATCTGCAGAATATCGCCTATATGCTGCAGGCAGGCATTGTCAAACCGCCGATCACCATGCAGTTTGTCACCGGCATTCTCGGCGGGATAGGTTCGAGCCCGTACGACATCATGACCATGCACCAGACCGCGGATCGACTGTTCGGCAAGGGCCAGTACAACTGGTCGGTGATCGGCGCGGGCAAGGCCGAGTTTCCCGACGCCATGATGTCACTGATCCTGGGCGGCCACGTCCGCGTCGGCATGGAGGACAACCTTTATCTGAGCAAGGGCGTGTTGGCGAAATCCAATGCCGAACTGGTAGCGAAAATAGTGCGGATGATGGGCGACTTGGATCTCGAGCCCGCCACTCCCGCCGAGGCCAGGGAAATGTTGGTTCTGTGATAAGTGTTGGAAATTGGAAATGAAAAAGAGACCAATTGGGTCGTTGAAACATGTCGCAATTACGCGCCAATAATAATGAGCTCAGTGCGCGCGAGTACTGGGCCCTGGGAGGCTTGCTATGAGAGTTGGTATTTATGGTTGCGGCGCAATGGGGACCGTGCTGGGCGCCTATTTGAGCAGGGCTGGTCTGGACATCGAGTTAATTGACATTTATGAAGAGCATGTCAATAAGTTGAATCGCGATGGCGCGACGCTCGTCGGGTTTGACCAGTGGACAACGCCCGTCAAAGCGGTGCTGCCCTCCGGCATGGACGGTATTTACGACCTAATAATTCTGTTTTGCAAACAAACTGCAAATAACCAAGCATTCGCGATTATCAAACAGCATATCGATCGTAACTCATCCATATTAACGCTACAGAACGGCTATCCCGAGCCGAGTCTGGTTGAATGGTTCGGAGATCAACAGACTCTGGGTGGTACTACGATATGGGGGGCCACCTTTGTAGGACCTGGCGTATCCGAGGTCACCGAACCTTTGAGTGCCAAGCCCGAACTCTTCGAGGTGGGGACAATTAGCGGTGAAATCAATGAAAGAGTACGGAAGGTAGCGAATATCCTCGAAAAAATGGGACCAACACAAATCACTACCAACCTGGTTGCCTCGAGGTGGACCAAGTTGATTTTGAATTCCAGTATGAGTGGCATGTCGGCAGCCTTGGGCTGCACTTTTGGCCAGGTCCTCGACAGTGAAGAAGCCATGGCCTATTTGGGAAAAATTGGTGCAGAAGCCGGGCGTGTGAGTACAGCGGCGGGGCAGCACCTTGCCCCTATTTTCGGCTCGGATTTGAACAGCATTCTGAAAGGCGACCAGGACGTCCGGGCGGAATGGATCAAGTGGGTTAGATCCGCCTACAAGAATCTGCGCGCCGCTAAAGCAAGCATGCTTCAAGATTTGGAAAAAGGCAGGCTGACCGAAGTGGACATGATTAACGGTTTCCTTTGTGATCAGGGCAGGAAACACGGCGTGCCGACCCCGGTGAATCATTCGGTCGTGGAAATCGTACATGGCATTGAAACAGGAAAATACCCATTGGCGGCAACCAATTTACAGTATTTCAAGGGATAGACGCTAAGACGGGCGATTGCCCAATCGAATTTGTATTTGGCCTTGCCGGGTGCATTGACGGCTTTCTTGCCGCTGAGGATACCGATTCATGAGATTTCACGACGATGTTGCGATAGTCACCGGAGCTGGGCGGGGTATCGGCGCGGCCATAGCGCGACAATTATTTCTTGAAGGCTGTCGCATCGTTGTTCTGGACATCGATGAATCTTCGGCTCTCGCGTGCGCACAATCGATTGATCCGGCCGGCCATAGAAGTTTGGCGCTTTCCTGTGATGTGAGTTCCAAGGACACCGTTGCACGAGCGTTCCTGAGAATTGCGGAGAAATTCGATACGGTTGATATCCTCGTCAATAACGCCGGCATAACGCAAGACGCCATGTTTCACAAAATGACCCTGGAACAGTGGCAACGCGTCATCGACGTCAACCTGACCGGGACGTTCCTGATGACCAGTGCGGTCGTGCCATTGATGCGCGAAAAAAAGCATGGCCGGATAATCAACATTTCTTCCACATCAGCTTATGGCAACGTCGGCCAAGCGAATTACGCTGCGACGAAGGCAGGAATGATTGGTTTGACCAAGACCTTGGCAAAGGAACTGGGGAGGCACAACATCACTGTGAACGTGATCGAGCCAGGCGTGATCGAAACGGGAATGCTTAAAACCGTGCCCCAATCCATCAAGGATGGTTGGCTAAGCATGATGCCGATCGCTCGTATGGGGCAACCAGAGGATATCGCCAATGCAGTATGCTTTTTTGCGTCGAACGAATCGAGCTTTATTACTGGAGTTGAATTGCCAGTATGCGGCGGCTTTTTGATTGTATAGGCCAAGTTACCATGAAGTGGCGAGCGGGCAGTTGGCGTGGATTTCCCGTGACCTGCGACCGCTGCCTATTCATTACGGACGCATCAGCCTAGGGGGCAAAGGCTGTTCAGGCCGACCAGCGGGCGAGCGTCTTGATGGCGTCGTCGGCAGAAAACGGAGTGGAGCGGTCGTCCACAAGGCTGCTTTGAGCAGCGCGTCAATGGCCGTTGATGGCCGAACTGAGACAGATCAACGCGCATCGAGTCTCATGTCTAGAGCATACATTTCAGCCGATCGCGAAGATCTTCCGCCGCCCTGATTCAGTCTCGATCGCAAGCGGACGCCGAAGGACAATACGAATACCGCCCTAAGGCGCGGTAAAATGCGCGCATTGCCAACGATCCGAAAGCGCACCATGCGACACCCGAGCGACGTTCTCTTTCCCGGCGAGAAACTCTTTCCCATCCTGCCCGCCGTCGACCACTACGCCGGTTCCGAAAAGCTCATGAAGAAGGCCATGCAATTGCAAAACGAGCTCGGCCCGGTGTTCGACATCACCTGCGACTGCGAGGACGGGGCGCATGCCGGCGCGGAGCGCGAACACGCCGAGATGGTCGCGGCGCTGATCATGAGCGGCGACAACCGCCACGGCCGCGTCGCGGCGCGCATTCACGACTTCACGCACAGCCACTGGCAGCAGGACCTCGACATCCTCGTCGCCGGCGCGGGCAGCCGACTGCCTTTCATCACGCTGCCCAAGCCGCGCGGCGCCGACGACGTGCTCGCGCAGATCGTTGCGCTGCGCCGCGCCGAGGCGGTGGCCGGCCTGCCGCAGACGATCCCGGTGCATGTGCTGATCGAGACCTTCGGCGCGCTCCGCGAGGCCGGGGAAATCGCCGCCATCCCGGGCGTCGAATCGCTCGATTTTGGCCTCATGGATTTTGTCTCGGGCCATCATGGGGCGATCCCGGCCTCGGCGATGAAGAGCCCCGGACAGTTCGAGCACCCGCTGGTGGTGCGCGCCAAATGTGAAATCGCCACGGCGGCGCTGGCCAACGGCGTCGTGCCGACGCACAACGTAACGACCGAACTCAAGGATCTCGAGGTGATTCGCAGCGATGCGCGGCGCGCGCGCAACGAATTCGGCTTCCTGCGCATGTGGAGCATCCATCCCAACCAGATCATGCCGATCGTCGAAGCCATGCGCCCGGATTTCTCCGAGGTCGAAACGGCGACCGCCATCCTGATCGCTGCGCAGGAGACGGACTGGGCGCCGATCGCCCACGACGGCAAGCTGCACGACCGCGCCTCGTACCGCTATTACTGGGAGCTCCTGGCGCGCGCCCAGGCCACCGGCATGCATCTGCCGGCCGGTGCGCAGCAGCGCTTCTTCGCCTGATGCCATGGGCATCGAAGCGCTGACACAGGCCTTGCTGCAGTTTCGCGACGAGCGCGACTGGGCGCAGTTTCACACGCTGCGCAACCTGATCGTCTCGCTCAACCTGGAAGCCGCCGAGTTGCTTGAATTGACACAGTGGAAGAGCGATGCCGAGATGGCCGCGCTGCCGCGGGACGCAGGCGCGCTCGACGCGCTGCGCGACGAATGCGCCGACGTGCTGCTCTATTTGCTGCTGATCGCAGACAAGGCGGGAATCGATCTCGAAGCCGCGGCGCGGGCCAAGCTCGCGAAGAACGCCGGCAAGTACCCCGTCGACAAGAGCTACGGCTCGAGCCGCAAGTACACGCAGCTTAAGGATTGAGCCGAGAGAAGCTCAGGCTTCCTGCTGCTCGAGCGTAAAACTCGCGCCGTCGTCGAGTCCGAGCACATGCACAAGGTAGGGCATGGTCTCGGCGAGCGTGGCATGCAAGGTCCATGGCGGGTTGATGATGAACAGGCCGCTGCCGTGCATGCCGAAACCGTCCTTGGCCGGCGTGCTGACGCGCAGGGCAACATTCACCCATCCCTTGGCCGGCAGGCGTTTGAGGCGGGCGGGCAGTTCATGCGCGCCGAGGCGGGTCAATTGCGGATACCACAGCGCGTAAGTGCCGCCCGGGAAACGCGTCAGTGACTCCTTCAAGGCATGGAAGACCCGCTCGTAATCCTGCTTATCTTCGTACGACGGGTCGATCAACACCAAAGCGCGGCGCGGCGGCGGCGGCAGCAGCGCCTTCAATCCCGCGAAGCCGTCGCCGGCCTCGACGACCACCTGCTTGCCGGCGTCCCGAAAGTTTTCCTGCAGCAGGCGCGCATCCTTGCTGTGCAGCTCGAAGAGGCGCAGGCGGTCGTGCTCGCGCAGCGTCCACAAGGCGAAATACGGCGAACCGGGGTAGGCGCGCAGGCGCCGCTCGGGATTGATCTTGTGCACCAGTTCGACGTAAGCCGCGAGTGCCGGCGGCAGATCGTTGCGCACCCACAGGCGGCCGATGCCGTCCTTGTACTCGGCGAGCTTGGCCGCGTAGCCCGAGTCGAGCGCGTAAGCGCCGGCCCCGGCATGGGTGTCGATGTACCAGAAGGGCTTGTCTTTCTGCGCGAGATAACGCGTCAGTTCGACGAGAACCAGGTGTTTGAGCACGTCGGCGTGATTGCCGGCGTGGAAGGCGTGGCGGTAGCTGAGCATGGACGGAATCGGTCTAGGGAATCAGCGCTTGCCGCAAAGCGGCGCGCAAACGACTGGCCACGAACCCGACCGCCATACCGCCGGCTCGCAAGGTCCAGTTGCGAGCCCGGGAAGAAGCCAGCGCGTTTCGCTCAGCGACCGGCAGCGGGATCGGCATCCCCCGCCGACTGGGCCCCGGGCGCTGGCTGGTCGCCGTCTGCCGGCTTTTTCTCGGCGAGCTTGCGCAAGCGCTTTTCTTCCTGCTTGCGCTTTTTTTCCAGATCTCTCTGGCGCTTTTCAAACGAGTAATTTGGTTTTGCCAAAACGTTTTCCCTGATCGGCACAAGCCGAATTAAGCCCTACACAAATTGCAAAAGTGTCAAGAAACCCGGTTGTCGCCGCATCATCCACCAGCGTCAAGACGAGGTTTCACAACGTCATCGATTCCCGCCACGGCCCGGGCCGCCGGCACCAGGTCCGCGCCGCTGACCGCCGAAACCGCCGCCACCGCCTCCGCCTCCGCCACCACTACGCGCCTCTTTCGGCCTGGCCTCGTTGACCGTCACGGCCTGGCCATTCAATTCCTTGCCGTTCAGCGCGGCGATCGCCGCCTGCGCCTGCGCCTCAGTGTCCATCTCGACGAAGCCGAAATGCCGCGAGCGCTGCGTCTCGCGATCGGTGATGATCTGTGCCGACGTTACCGTACCGTGCGCGGCAAACATCTGCTCAAGATCGGTCTTGTTCGTTTCATCGCTCAGATTGCCGACGTGTAGCTTCTTGCCCATTGAGAGCCCTCCAAGGTTGAAACGTTAAGGAGACTGCTGCACCACAATAGCAAGGCCGGGCGCCGGAGTCCAATCAAGCTGGGAAACGCCGCCCGGACGATCTCGTTCCACATCGCTCGGATCAGGCCGGAACCGCGACTTCTTCGGGCAGCGCGATCTTGTTGTCAACACTGTACTGGTAATCGTGAAAGACGTGTTCGGCGCTCAGCAAAAGGAAGCTGCCGTCTTCGAGCCTGCGCGAGGTATCCTTGAGCCGGTAGGTGTAGTGGCCGCAGGTCCACAAATCAAAATTGCGCATCTGCGTACACAGACAGGTCTTGTCCTTGACCGAGAGCCTCTTCACACCCGGGTTCGCCGCGAGTTCGCGATTGTAGGCGGCGATGTACGAACAGCAGCCGTTGGCGTCGAGCAGATAGCCGTAGGCCTCGCAGTTGGGGCGTATCCCATCGCCGATCGCCGGGCTGTTGGAGAGCATGCGCATCGGATAGCCGGTCGGCGATATCAGATTGACTTCGATCTGGTCTTCGCTGGCCTTGAAATACTGCTGCTGCACGTCTTCCGGCAAGCCGCATTCGCGGGCGACGGTAAAGCGCGTTGCGACCTGCACGGCCGCCGCGCCGTTTTCGAGATAGGACACCGCATCGCTGCCGGTGAAGATACCGCCGGCCGGAATCAGCGGAATATCGAGATGTTCGGCGCGCAACCAGGCCTGGATCTCGGCGAAGATTGTCGCCAGATCGTATTCGGCCCAGTCCATGCCGAATCCGAGGTGACCGCCGGCCAGCGGCCCTTCGATCACGACATAATCGGGCAGCCGGTTGGTGCGTGCCGTCTTGCGGATGAACAGTTGCAGCGCACGCAGCGAGGAGACGATGATGCCGAGCTTGGCGTCACGGAAACGCGGATGGTCCTCGATCAGCGCAAACGACCCGAGGTGCAGACCGGCGGCCAGGGTAATGCCGTCGACGCCGGCGTTGAGCGCCGCCTGCATGCGCACGCGCAGGGTTTCCTTGGGCGCGTTCATCGTCAGCTTTTCCATGCAGTTGACGAAGATCAGGCCCTCGCCGCGCTTGGCCTCCATGGTCTTGCCGACGTGCATCTTGGTCGCCTCGGCCAGCTGCCCGAGGTCGAACTGGACGACCGACTTGTCGGTATTGGCGACGTTGAATTTGAATTGCCTGAGCTTGTCCTTGACGAATTTGGCATTGAAGCGCCGGTCGGCAACGGTGTTGACCATGGCGTCGGAAATATGCCCGACGCCACCCAGACGCGCCGCTTCCAGCGCCAGTTCGGCGGTCGAGATATCAACCCCCATGCCGCCGATGACGATTGGTACAAGTTCCTTCTTGCCTAACCGCAGGCGAAAATCGTCAACACGCTTCATCCACATCCTTCCAGAACCCGACCTACTGGCACCTAGGTATTATTATCGACGGTCCGTCCGGAACCGCGCAAGTTCGCCATTATCGCTCATCCGCCTGCCCTGTGGCTCATTCGGCGGCCGTAAGATGAGTCCCAGCCGCCTAGATCAACTAAGACTCGGCGCGCCGCCGTTCGTTCAGGGCGTGTATGATCATCGGCATAGACAATCCGCAGCGAGAGCAGGCCATGTCCGACGACACTCTGCACGACCATCCCCCTGCGGCCGCAAACCAGATCGGTATTGCGCGCCAAGGCCATTTCGATGCGCCCGCATTCGAGCAGGCGGTCACCGACCTGCTCGCCGCCAGCGGCATCGCGCCGGACGCGGTGCACATGGGCAGAACGGCGCAACGGGTCCGCGAACTCTGGCAAAAACGTCTGCTCGGCGGCTACGATCTTGATCCGGCAAGCGCGCTTGGCGAAGGATTTGCCGACCCGCGCCGCGACATGGTCGTCGTTCGCGGCATTGCCGTGCATGGCGTCTGCCCGCACCACCTCGTTCCCTTCCGCGGCCTCGCCCATGTGGCCTACCTGCCCGGCGGCCGCCTGCACGGCTTTGGCCGCATCGCGCGCCTGGTCGACGCCATCGGCCACCGTTTCACTTATCAGGAGTGGATGACGCGCGACATCGCCGAAGCGCTGATGCATCACGGCATGGCCCGCGGCGCGGCCTGCGTCGTCGAAGCCGAGCAGTTGTGCCTTCTGCTCGGCGAAGACCGGCGCGGTGACGAGCGCGTGATCACCCAGTCATTCACCGGCGAATTCGAGACATCCGATCAACTGCGCAACGAGTTCCTGCGCGCCTGTAGCGGTTCGCGCCGCGACTAACGCACGACCAGCGTGAGCACCAGCGGCGTGGTCAGCGCGGCCAGGGCGGTCGATAAGACCAGGCTGCCGGCGACCGGCCCTTCGAGCGCCTCGAAATGCCGCGACATGAGGTAAACGTTGGCGCCGATGGCCATCGACGAGACCAGGACGACGACTTGCGTTTCGAGTTCGGGCAAACCCAGTAGCCGCGCCAGTCCCCAGACCACGAGCGGCTGCACGATGAGCTTGAGGGCGGTAATCGCGAGGCTGATCTTCCAGCCGTCGCGGATGCCGTATTCAGCGAGCCCCATGCCCAGGGCGATTAGCGCCATCGGTGCGGCGGCCTGGCCAACCATGTTGAGCGGCATGTCGACGGCCGCCGGCAAAGTCCAGCCGGTCAGGCTGAACAGCGCCCCGGAGAGAATGCCGACGACGATGGGGTTGGTGAGCACGCCGCGCGCGGTCCTGGCCAAGCCCGGCAGGGAAAAGCTGCCGTGCTTGGCCCATTCGACCGAGACAGTGACCAGCGTCCACAGGATCAGCGCGTTGAACACCAGCACCAGCGCCACAGCCGGCAAGGCCGCGTCGCCGAGCGTGACTTTGGCCAGCGGCAGGCCGAGCATGACAATGTTCGAAAACACGCCGCCGAGCGCAAACACCGATTGCGAGGTCCCGTCGAGCGCAAAAAACTTCCAGGCGACGAGCCGCCCGATCACGAAAACGATCAGGCACGAGCCGAAGAAAGCGATCAACAGGCGCGCATCGACCGGCGGCAGTTTCGAAAAGTCGCACATCAGGCGAAAGAGCAGCGCCGGCAAGGTCACCGTAAAGACGAAGCGCGTCAGGGCATCGGACATCGCCACCGGCCAGCCGGAAAAACGCATGAGCGCATAGCCGACGAAGACCAGCGAGAAAAATGGCAGGGCAATTGCCAGTTGGTGCAGAAAGGTATCCATCGGAAATCGCTGTTCTCGCTTGGGTTAAGACTTGCGCATGATGCCGCCGTGGGTCGGCGGACCGCCTGCGAGTGTAAATGATTCGCCGGCACATGTGCGAATCGGTAAATCGCGCGACAATACGCGCGGCAAACCGGCACCTTCTTGCAAAGGCGAAAAGCTCCCAGTCATGATCTCTGCAACGCACCGAAAATTGCCGGACCCGGGATTCGCGCTGATCCACGCCGACGCGGCGCTGATCGTCGTCAACAAGCCGAGCGGCCTGCTTTCCGTTCCGGGGCGCGGCGCCGAAAAGCAGGACTGCCTGGTGACCCGCGTGCAGGCCGCTTACCCGGACGCGCTGATCGTGCATCGGCTCGATTTCGACACCTCGGGCCTGCTCGTCCTGGCGCGCGGCAAGGCCATGCAGCGCTGCCTGAGCATGCTGTTCCAGAGCCGCGAGGTCGACAAGCGCTACGTCGCAATCGTCGCCGGCGAACTCGCGCAGGGCGCCGGCGAAGTCGACCTGCCGCTCATCGTCGACTGGCCGAAGCGCCCGCTGCACAAGGTCGATTGGGCGACCGGCAAACCCTCGCTGACTTTCTACCGGGTGCTGAGCCACGATGCCGAGCGCGGCTGCTCGCGCGTCGAACTCGTTCCGGCGACCGGGCGCACGCACCAGTTGCGCGTGCACATGCAGGCGCTCGGCCACCCGATCCTCGGCGACACGCTCTACGCCGACCCGGCGACACGCGACAAGGCCGATCGCCTGCTGCTGCACGCCGAACACCTGGCTTTCGTGCACCCGCAAAGTGCCGCGCCCCTGAGTTTCGACTGCCCGGCGCCTTTCTAGCCGGGCCGGCTTGGAAGCGGGTGTTGCCGAAAATTGTTTGTCATATGGAGGTGTTGGAATGAAAATTGTCGTACTCGACGGGCATACGCTCAATCCGGGCGATCTAGGCTGGAGCGAGCTCGAGCAGCTCGGCGAACTGACGGTGCATGACCTTACGCCGCCGGAACTCGTGGCCGAACGCATCGGCGACGCGCAAGCCGTGTTCACCAACAAGACCGTCCTCACCCGCGAGCATTTCGCACAGTGCCAGAACATCCGCTTCGTCGGCTTGCTGGCGACCGGCTACAACGTCGTCGATATCGCGGCGGCCCGCGAGAAAGGCATCCCGGTCTGCAATATTCCGACCTATGGCACGATGGCCGTCGCGCAGTTCGCCACCGCGCTGCTCCTCGAACTGTGCCACCACGTTGGCCGGCACAGCGACGACGCGCGCTCCGGCAACTGGGCGAAGCACAATGAGTTTTGCTACTGGCTCAACCCGCTGCTCGAGCTTGACGGCAAAACGCTGGGCGTGATCGGTTTCGGCCGCATCGGCCAGGCCTTCGCGCGCATCGCGCAGGCGCTTGGCATGAGCATCCTGGCCCATGACCAATACCCGAATCACGCGCTGGAAAGCGCGACACTGCGCTACGTGACGCTCGCCGAGCTGTACGCGCGATCCGATGTCATCAGCCTGCATTGTCCACTTTTTGACGACAACAGGGGCATGATCAACCAGGCCGCTATCGCCAGGATGAAGCCGGGCGCGCTGCTGATCAATACCTCGCGCGGCCCGCTGGTCGTCGAGCAGGATCTGGCCGATGCGCTCAACAGCGGCCGGATCGCCGGGGCCGCACTCGACGTGCTGTCATCGGAACCGCCGCAGGCCGACAATCCGCTGCTCGCCGCAGCCAACTGCATCGTCACCCCCCACATTGCCTGGGCCACCAAGGAAGCCAGGATGCGCATCATGGCCACCGCCGTCGAAAATCTGGCGAAATTCATCGGCGGTGCCGCCCAGAACGTGGTCAATCCCTGAACGCGGGAGCACCGCGCGGCGCATCCCCATACCGGAAGAACGAGGCGCGAGGTCAGGCACGCTCGGACGGCGGCGCCACCTTGAACACTTCAGCCAGCGTCGTCATGCCGGAGGCTATCTTCATCGCACCGGAAATGCGCAAGGGTTTCATTCCCTCGCGATAAGCGAGGTCGCGGATTTTCGCGACATCGGCATTGTCGGTGATCGCCTGCTTCATGTCGGGCGAGAGCAGCAGGATTTCATAGACGCCGACGCGTCCGCGGTAACCGGTCATGCGGCAGTCGAGGCAGCCGACCGGATGACTGAAGGAGGTCGGGCGGTTGGCTTTCCACGGCGCGACCAGACGGTCCCACATCACTTCATCTTCCGGAGTGGCCGGACTCGTGCGCTTGCAGTTCGGGCACAGCACGCGTACCAGGCGCTGCGCCATGACGCCAAGTACCGTGGCGCTGATCAGGTAGGACGGAACGCCAAGATCGAGCATGCGCGTCACCGCCGCCGGCGAATCGTTGGTGTGCAGGGTGGACAGCACGAGGTGGCCGGTCAGCGCCGCCTGGATGGCCACTTCGGCGGTTTCCAGGTCGCGGATTTCGCCGACCATGATGATGTCCGGATCCTGCCGCATCAGCGCCCGCACGCCCTGCGCGAAATCGAGGTCGATCATGTTCTGCACCTGCATCTGGTTGAATGCTGGCTCGACCATTTCGATCGGGTCTTCGATGGTGCACACATTGACCGCCGGCGTCGCCAGCTGCTTGAGCGTCGAGTAGAGCGTCGTCGTTTTGCCGGAACCGGTGGGTCCGGTCACCAGGATGATGCCATTGGGACTCTCCGACATCGATTTCCAGTGCATCTGGTCTTCGTCGGAAAAACCGAGATCGGTAAAGTTGCGTACCAGCACCTCGGGGTCGAAAATCCGCATTACCAGTTTTTCGCCGAAAGCCGTCGGCAGCGTCGATAGGCGCAGCTCGGCTTCCTGGCCGTCGGCGGTCCGCGTCTTGATGCGCCCGTCCTGCGGCCGGCGCTTCTCGACGAGGTCCATGCGGCCGAGGATCTTGATGCGGCTGACCATCGCCGCCATGACGCTCATCGGGATCTGGTAGACCTGGTGCAGCACCCCGTCGATGCGAAAGCGCACGACGCCCATTTCGCGTCGCGGTTCGATGTGAATATCGCTGGCGCGCTGCTCGAAGGCATATTGCCAGAGCCAATCGACGATGTTGACGATGTGCTGGTCGTTGGCATCGAACTGCTTGTTGGTGCGTCCGAGTTCGACCAGTTGTTCGAACGAGGACAGGCCGGAACTCTGCCCGCCGAGCTGCGTCGCTTTCTTGACCGAGCGCGCCAGGTTGTAGAACTCGACGAGAAAACGCTGCACATCGACCGGGCTGGCCATGACCCGGCGTATCTTCTTCTTGACGATGGCCTGAATCTCTTTTTCCCAGTCGCGCAGATAGGGCTCTATGGTCGCAATCACTACTTCATTGGCATTGACCTGCACCGGCAGAATGCCAAAGCGCGTGGCATAAGCGCTCGACATGACGTCGGTGACCGCGGTGAAGTCGATCTTGAGCGGATCGATGTGGTAGTACTCGAGGCCGACCCTGGCCGCCATCCATTCGGAAAGGTCGTCGAGGGTCAGCTGACGGTTCGGCGGCAACAGCGATTTCCACTTCTGATCGGCGACGATCGCCAGTGGATGCCCGGTCAGGCGCTTCAGGCGGCTCTCGGCGATTAGCGCATCGGCGTCGGGCTTGACGATGATTCCGTCGGCGACCAGTAAACCCGCGATTTCGGCAACGGTCAGGCGGTGATCAGGTACGGTATTAACCGTCGGATCGGACATGAGAAAGGTCCCAATGGGAGGATTCGGGAACTATACCCGACAAGTTACCGGCGGCTCAATGCCGGCAGCAAGCCGGAATGTCGAAGTGCGCTACAATCGGAAGTCGAAAACGACCCGACGATTAATGGAGACCTCGATGAAATGCCTGTTTTTGCTTGCCGCACTGGCAGCCGCCGCGCTTGGCGCCACATCGGCCATCGCCCAGCTGGGTCCGGCTGGCGTTCCCGGCATTTTCGGCCTGGCCGAATCGGTCACTGCGCCATCCCCGGAACCGTCCCATCCCAGCGCTGTGCAGCGGCCGGCAAGCCAAGGCGAGTGCGCGACGAGCAGGCAGCCCGAGCAATGCCGGGCGCGTCAGGAGGCGCGCAAGAAGGCACTCGCCGCTTGTCAGGGCAAGATCGGCGCCACACGCAACCAGTGCCTGATCGATCAAGCGCAAAGCGCGAGCGACCACCAGCAAAGCCTGGAGTGCAAAAAGGCATCCGACCCGGCGCGCTGCCTGCAATTCCAGAAGGCGCACAAGCTGTGCTCGGCGAAGCTCGGTCCTGAACACCGCCAGTGCCTGCGCGACATCCTGGCAACGAAGAACTAGTCGGCTAATGCGGCACGCCAGACGGCGAGCTTGCGCTCAAATGCGAGGGTATAGGCCGGGCTGGTCGACGGCAGAATGCTGGTCGCGTAGCCGGCGGCGCTGAAGCTGCGCGCCATGAGGCCCGCGGTCTTGCCGTTGAAGAGTACGCGCCGCAAGCGCGGCGCCGCCTTTTTCAGACGGCTGAAATCGTTGCTTTCAGCTCCGCGTATCGCCGCATCGAGCGCACCCTGGCGCTGGCAGGTCCGGTACACATCCCAGATGCCGAGGCCGTGGGCAAGCACGCGCCGGCAGCGCAAGGCGTAATCCAAATCATGCAGCGGCTCGCCGGTCAGCGCCGCGATCAGGCGCCAGAACTGATTTTGCCGATGCGCGTAATACTGTCCGGCGGCGAGCGATGCGGGCGAGGGGAAGCTGCCGAGGATCAGCGTCTCGATGCGGCCGTCGATGATCGGCGGCAGCCCGACGAGAATCTCCGGTGCCGGAATCATCACGCCGGTTCCGGGAGCTTCCTGGATTCCGGCTTTCGCCGGAATGACGCTGCGGGACTTAATCGGAGGCTCCCGTCGAGTTTCTCGCCTTGATGCTGTGGTCAAACGGCCTTCACTTGCTTGACAAAGCCAGCATCAGCTCGTTGATGCGCTTGACGAATCCGGCCGGGTCGTCGAGCGTGCCGCCCTCGGCGAGCGTCGCCTGCTCGAGCAGCAGGTTGGCCCAGTCGTCGAAACTCGACTCTTCGTATTTCAGCCGCTGCACCGCCGGGTGCTTCGGATTGATTTCGAGGATCGGCTTGGTCTCCGGCGCTTTCTGGCCGGCCGCCTTGAGGATGCGCGCCAGGTTGCCGCCGAGGTCGTGCTCGTCGGCGACGAGGCACGACGGCGAATCGGTCAGGCGCCAGGTGACACGAACGTCCTTGACCTTGTCGCCCAGCGTCTTCTTGATCTTGTCGAGCAAATCCTTGTACTCGTCGGCGGCCTGCTCGGCTTCCTTCTTCTCGGCCTCGTCCTCGAGCTTGCCGAGGTCCAGCCCGCCTTTGGCCACCGACTGCAGGGGCTTGCCGTCGAACTCGGTCAGGCTGCCGGTGACCCACTCGTCGACGCGGTCGGAGAGCAGCAGCACTTCGATGCCCTTCTTGCGGAAGATTTCGAGGTGCGGACTGTGTTTGGCCGCGGTGAAAGTCTCGGCGGTCACGTAGTAGATTTTCTCCTGGCCTTCTTTCATGCGCGCCACGTAATCGGCGAGCGACACCGTTTCGTCCGCCGTATCGGCGTGCGTCGAGGCGAAGCGCAGGAGCTTGGCGATGCGCTCCTTGTTGGCGAAGTCTTCGCCGGCACCCTCCTTGAGCACGCGGCCGAATTCCTTCCAGAATTTCGCGTATTTCTCCTTCTCGGCGGCCTCTTCGCTGTCGGCCATGCCCTCGAGCAGACCGAGCACCTTCTTGACGCAGCCGCCGCGTATCGTTTCGATGTCGCGCGACTCCTGCAGGATCTCGCGCGAAACGTTGAGCGGCAAATCATTGCTATCGACGATGCCGCGCACGAAGCGCAGGTAGAGCGGCATCAGCTGTTCGGCATCGTCCATGATGAAGACGCGGCGCACGTAGAGCTTGATCCCGTGCCGCGCGTTGCGGTCCCACAGGTCGAACTGGGCGCGCTGCGGGATGTAGAGCAGCTGCGTGTATTCCTGCTTGCCCTCGACCTTGGCGTGCTCGTAAGCGAGCGGGTCCTCGAAGTCGTGCGCGACGTGCTTGTAGAATTCCTTGTACTGCTCTTCGGTGATTTCCGATTTCGGGCGCGCCCAGAGGGCGGACGCCTGGTTGACGGTTTCGTCCTCGTCGGTCGTCACCTGTTCTTTGTTCTCTTCGTTCCATTGCTCTTTCTTCATCACGATCGGCAGCGTGATGTGGTCCGAGTACTTGCGCACCGTCTGGCGCAGCTTCCAGCCGGACAGGAACTCGTCCTCGCCGTCGCGCAGGTGCAGCGTCACTTCGGTGCCGCGCGTCGCCTTGTCGACCAGCTCGACGGTGAACTCGCCCTCGCCGGCCGATTCCCAGCGCACCGCCTGGCCGGCTTCGACCCCGGCGCGCCGGGAGATGACCGTGACCTTGTCGGCGACGATATAGGAAGAATAGAAACCGACGCCGAACTGGCCGATCAGGTGCGCGTCGCGCGCCTGATCGCCGGTCAGCGCCGAGAAGAACTCACGCGTTCCCGACTTGGCGATCGTCCCCAGATGCTCGACCGCTTCGTCGCGCGACAGGCCGATGCCGTTATCCGAAATGGTCACGGTGCGCGCCGCCTTGTCGAAAGACACCCTGATCTTGAGTTCGCTGTCGTCGGCGTAAAGGCCGGCATTGTTCAGCGCTTCGAAGCGCAAGCGGTCGCAGGCGTCGGAGGCATTGGAAATCAGCTCGCGCAGAAAGATTTCCTTGTTGCTGTACAGCGAGTGGATCATCAGGTTGAGCAACTGCTTGACTTCGGCCTGAAAGCCGAGCGTTTCCTTGTTGGCGCCCATGCAAGAACTCCGTATCGTGGGTTGGGGGATGACTCATGCCGTGCGTATCCGGCAACGCCAAGTTAGTTGGGGGCAAAGCGGACGATTTCAAGGCGTCATGCAATAAGCCCCGGCCGGCGCCGGCCCATCCGCCCGAGTCCGGTGCGTTTCTCCGGGCCGGAAAACGACGGTATAATAGACCGTTGCACGGACGGTTTCACCGCATCCTTGCGCAATTCGTTCTTGCCACCTGCGGCGCTGCGCCACGGTGGTCACCGCACCCCGGGGCACAGACCCGCGTTTCGAAAGACAAAAATGGAACCTAAAGCTGACATCGCACTGATCGGGCTTGCCGTGATGGGGCAGAACCTGATCCTGAACATGGACGACCACGGCTTCACCGTCGTCGCCTACAACCGCAGCACCGACAAGGTCGACCAGTTCCTGGCCAACGAAGCCAAGGGCACGAAGGTCATCGGCGCGCATTCGATCGAAGAGATGGTCGGCAAGCTCAAGAGCCCGCGCCGCGTAATGATGCTGGTGAAGGCCGGCAAGCCCGTCGACGATTTCATCGAGCAGCTGCTGCCGCACCTTGAAGCCGGCGACATCATCATCGACGGCGGCAACTCGTTGTTCGAAGATACCAACCGCCGCCAGAAATACGTCGAAAGCAAGGGCCTGCTTTATATCGGCACCGGCGTCTCGGGCGGCGAGGAAGGCGCCCGGCGCGGGCCTTCCATCATGCCCGGCGGATCGAAGGCGGCCTGGCCTTTCGTGAAAGACATCCTGCAATCGATCTCGGCCAAGGTCGAGGACGGCACGCCCTGCTGCGACTGGGTTGGCGAGATGGGCGCCGGACATTACGTGAAGATGGTGCACAACGGCATCGAGTACGGCGACATGCAGCTCATCTGCGAAGCCTACAACATCATGAAGAACGGCCTCGGCATGAGCGCCGACGAGATGCACGAAGTGCTCAAGGAATGGAACAAGGGCGACCTCGACAGCTATCTGATCGAGATTTCGCGCGACATCCTGGCCAAGAAGGACGACGACGGTTCGCCGCTCGTCGACAAAATCCTCGACACCGCCGGCCAGAAGGGCACCGGCAAGTGGACGGTGATCAACTCGCAGGACCTCGGCATCCCGATCACGCTGATGGCCGAAGCCGTCTATTCGCGCTGCGTTTCGGCATTGAAAGACGAACGCGTCAAGGCGGCGCGAAAACTCAAGGGGCCGCGTCCCACGCTGACCGCCATCGCCAGCAATCCGGCGAAGAAGAAAGCCTTCATCGAAGACATCAAGAGCGCCCTGTACGCCTCCAAGATCGTCAGCTACGCGCAGGGCTACATGCTGATGCGCGCGGCCGCCAAGGAGTATAAGTGGACGCTCAACTACGGTGGGATCGCGCTGATGTGGCGCGGCGGCTGCATCATCCGCTCGCGCTTCCTGGGCAAGATCAAGTCCGCTTACGATACCAACCCCGGCCTGCAGAACCTGATGCTCGACGCCTATTTCAACGGCGAAATCAAGAAGGCGCAGAAAGGCTGGCGCAACATCGTCGCCACGGCCGCCAAGCGCGGCATTCCGGCACCGGCGTTTTCCACCGCGCTGTCCTTCTATGACCAGTACCGCAGCGCGGTCCTACCCGCCAACTTGCTGCAGGCGCAGCGCGATTACTTCGGCGCGCACACCTACGAGCGCATCGACCAGCCGCGCGGCAAGTTCTTCCACACCAACTGGACCGGCAAGGGCGGCACGACCTCGTCGAGCGCGTACAACGTGTAGTCCACAGCCCGTCTCATTCCGGTGCAAGAACGTCACCCCGGAATGCTTGAATCCGGGGCCGGCATCCAGGGGTCGCACCGCACCGGTGGGCAGTGATGGATAAAGAAATGGGCGCGGATTATTCCGCGCCCATTTTCATTCACGAGAAGCTGGATTCCGGCTTGCGCCGGAATGACCGTCTCCCTATTTCGCGGCCAGCCGAGCCTTGGCGATCCGCGATTTTTCGAGATCGATCGCCGGGTTGGCGATGACACCGGGGAACTTGTTGTCGACGAAGACCCGCACCATGTCATCGACCATCGTCGTTCCCATGCCGCGCAGCGAAACAACGGAATAACCGCCGAGGTGCGGCGTGATGATGACGTTCGGCGTCTTGAGCAGCACGTGATCGGCGCCTATCGGTTCGCCTTCGACGACGTCGGTCGCGTAGCCGCCGATTTTCCCGGAATTGAGCGCGGCGATCAGGTCGGACTGGTTGAAGATCTCACCGCGGCAGGTGTTCACGATGATCGCTCTATCCTGCATCGCGGCGAGTTGTTTGGCGGTGAACATGCGCGACGTTTCGCGGGTCAGCGGGCAATGCAGCGTGATGATGCTGCAGCGCGCGAGCAATTCATCGAAGCCCACCTTCTTGGCGTTGCGCGCAGTGACTTCTTCGGCACTGACATAGGGGTCATAGGCGAGAACCTCCGCCTGGTAACCGAGCGAGAGGATACGCGCCACCGTCTTGCCGATCGCGCCGATACCGACGAGGCCGATGGTCGCGCGGTTGAAATCGACACCGAGCGGCAGCTTGGCGCGCTTGCTCCATTGTCCGGCCCTGACGAGAGTGCTGCCGACGACGATCTGGCGCGACGCCGCGTCCATCAGACCGAGCGCCATTTGCGCGACCGACTCGCGTTCGATCTCGGGGCCGACTTTCGAAACGGCAATGCCCAGTTCAGCACAGGTGACGAGGTCCACATTGTCGCAGCCGACGCCATGGCGCGCGAGCACCTGGAGTTTCGGCAGGCCCTGCAGCACTGCGCGCGTGTAGATCGGCGTGACGCTGGCGATGATGCCGTCGACGCCCGCGAGCTTTTCGTGGAAGACGGATGCCGGCGCGTCGTTGGGAATGTCGATGCGGATCAGGTCGGCAAATTCTTCGAGCCTGCGCAGGTGTTCGGGAAAGGAAATTCCGAAGGAACTTGAATTGACGATGGCAATTGATATCTTCTTCATGATTCGGTCCTGTGGCTGATTGATTGTGCAATACGCAGCGCCATGCCTGCCGCCTAGGTGCGGCCCTGGCGCGCCAGCAGCGGTTCGCGCAGCGATGAGCGCACGTCGAAATAACGGCCGGCGATCTCCTGATAGATTTTCGCATGGGTTGCATCGGGCGTGACGACATTGGCGCCCTGCATGATGCGCCGGGAACAGGCCAGCAAGTCCTGGCCTTCGCCGTATCGCGCCAGGCAAGCGGCGCCGATGATTCCCATTTCCGGATTCTGGCTCAGGCGTATCGGTAAATCGAGTACGTCGGCGATGATCTGCATCCACGGCAGATTGGCGCTGCCGCCGCCGCCCAGACGGAATTCCTTGATCTTGTTTTCCGGGTCAAGTTTCTGTTTGACGAACAGGAACGAAAACGCGACGCCTTCGAGAAATGACCTTGCGAGATCGTCGCGCGTCGAAGCGATGCCGAGGCCGAAAACGACCCCGGTGCCGATATTGCCGATAATCTTGTCGCGCTCACCGGTGATATAGGGGAAAGTCATGATGCCATTCGATCCGGGAACCGATAATCCTTTGTTGCGCAGATAATCGAGTTCAAGCCCGAGAATACTAAGCAGCAAATTGCTGGCGATCGTGCAGTTGTTAATCCCCGAGCCGGTAAAGAAAGTCCCTGGCTTGAGCAGGCAGTTCTGAATCGCGCCGCCCTCGAGATCCTGAATCGGCGTCCGGGTCGGCACGCGTAACATTCCAGAGGTGCCGAAGTTGCCGACCGCAACCTGCGCTTCGAATCCGGTCAGCGCGCCGGCGACGGCGGCCCCGTCATAGAGTCCGGCCGAAATCATGGTGCCCGTTTTCAGACCAAACTCGGCGCAGATCGAATCTTTGAGCCGCACCTTTTCCGAAAAACCGTTGACCACGCGCGGAAACTGGGCGCTGTCAAAACCGACGGCCGCGATCAGTTCCTGATCCCAGGTGCCGTCGATATCCAGGCAACCCATCGAATTGGCGGTGCTGTAATCGGTGAAATAGTCGCCGGTCAGCACGCGCATGATAAACGCCTTGGAATCGAGAACATGCGCGACCTTCTTGCCTATCCCCGGATTCTTCGTCGCGATATGGTGCAGGCGATTGACCGGATATTGGAAGATCGGCGGGCATCCGGTCTTCACGTACATCCGGTCGGCATCGCCGATCGCTTCGAGGAATTTCGGGTAGTGCGATTGCGCCGTGGTATCGAGGAAGGTCGAGATACCGGTCAGCGGCCTGTCATCCTTGTCGACGAGCATTACACCGAACATATACGAAGTCAGCGCCAAGCATTCGACCTCTTTGCCCCGACTGCCGATGGCCATCCTGCAGACTTCGAGCAAGGCCGCTTGCAGTTTGGCCGGATCGTGCTCGGCTTTGCCGGGGGCATCGCCTTCGATTTTCATGCTGACGCTCTTGGCCGCGCCGACGATCTGTCCGTCTTCATCAACCAAGGCCGCTTTGACGTTGGTCGTTCCGACATCGATCGAAAGTATCAAACCCATACGCTTTCCCCATTCAAATTATTTGACCTCGGCACACGTGATCGCGGCAGAGGACTTTAGCCCAGCGCATTTGCGCTTGACCTTTGCGCTACAAACAGACTGCTCAGGGAGCGGACGCGGGTGATTTACGCCTCGCTATCCAGATACTCGACCGTCAGCACTTCCACTTCCCGCCATCCGGCCGGGCTCTGGAAGCGAACGACATCGCCTTCGCGCGCCTTGAGCAGTGCGCGCGCCAAGGGCGATACCCAGCTGATGCGTCCGCGCTGGGAATCGGTCTCGTCGACACCGACAATCTGATAGGTCTGTGTGAGCCCCTGCTCATTTGAGATTGTAACCGTTGCGCCGAAGAAAACCTGATCGACATTCTGCTGACGCGCCGGATCGACGACTTCGGCGAGATCGAGGCGCCGGGTCAGAAAGCGGATGCGCCGGTCTATTTCGCGCAGGCGTCGCTTGCCGTAAATGTAATCGCCGTTCTCCGAGCGATCGCCGTTCGATGCGGCCCAGTGCACAACCTCGACGAGTTGCGGCCGCTCGGTACGCAACAGGTGGTCGAGTTCCTCCCGGATTCGCGCGTGGCCGGCCGGCGTGATGTAGTTGCGCGTACCCGCGGCAAGCTCGGCCTGGGGCTCGAGCGCCTCGTCCTCGTCGTCGCCGTCGGTCTCTCTGGTGAACGCCTTGTTCATGGAATGATCAGCCGCCCGCAGGTCGATGGCAAGGTGCAGCCGCTCGCCATCGCCCGTGAAGCGATCAGTAACCGATGCTCAAGGCCTCGACATCGACGCGGATGATATCGCGGCCGAGCGCCAGGGCCGTGTAGCGGGCGAACTTCGCGGCCCAGGACTTGCCGTCGACAAAACGCTTCTCGCCGCCCTTGCGGGCGATGTTCAGTATCTTGTCGATGATCAGCACCTTGCCGACCGGATTGGTCGGCTCGCATTTGAGCTCGGAGAATTCCTTGTCGAACCAACGCCTGGCCTCATCAGCCGAACTCTCGTCCAGATCGGACTGGGAGAATTCGTAGCTGTATTCCTTATCCTTGCCAAACGAAACGACCACTTGATAGCGCATTTTCCCTCCTGCGGCCTATCGCCAAGTTACAATCTTATCTCTTATTCTATTCGCAAATCCCGTCGATGCACCACATCCCGAATGCGCGCAGCGAGTTTGCCGCCGGAGTGCGCGCCTTTATGCCGCTGACCATGGCCATAATCCCGTTCGGCATGGTCTGCGGCGCAGCGACTGTTGCCGCCGGCATTACGGCGTGGCAGGCGTTTTCGATGGGCTGGGTAATCTTCGCCGGATCGGCGCAGATCGTCCTCGTGCAGCTTTTTACCAGCGGCGCGCCGCTGGCGGTCGTCATCGCCACCTCCACGGTCATCAACTTGCGCTTCATGATGTACAGCGCGTCGCTCGGACCGCACCTCGGCGGCCTCGGCAAGCTTTGGCGCGTCGTGCTGGCTTACCTGATCACCGACCAGGCCTACGTGCTGGGCGTCATGCATTACATGGCGCCGGGCGAGAGGAAGCACCGCCATTGGTTCCTGTTCGGCATTTCGGCCGCCACCTGGGTGTGTTGGCAGATCGCCAGCATCCTCGGCATCGTCCTCGGCAGCGTGATGCCGCAGAACTGGTCGCTCGATTTCATCCTGCCGCTGACCTTCATCTCGATTCTCGTCCCGATGCTGTCCAATCGCGCCATGTTGTTTGCCGCTCTTGCCGGCGGCGCCGCGGCAGTGCTGCTGATCCTGCCGCTCAAACTCAATCTGATTGCCGCCATCGTCATCGGCGTCGTCGCCGGCCTGTTGACCGAGAGGATCGGGTGGAACAAGTGAGCGTGCCGGCGGGCGATTCTTCGGCACTGATCGTCTGGTCAGCGATGATTGCTGTAGGGCTGCTGACTTTCGTCATCCGCCTCTTCCCGATCGCCTTGCTCGCCAGGCTGGAACTGCCGGATCTCCTCAAACGCGCGCTGATCTATGCTCCGCCGGCCGTCATGATGGCGATAATTGGCCCGGCGTTGTTTTTTCCTGGCGGTGCGCCTAACATAGTCCTTGACATGCCTCGCCTCACCGCGGCGGCACTCGCTGCGCTGATCGCCTGGCGGACGCGCAGCGTGTTGTGGACCGTGATCGCGGGCATGTGTATCCTCTGGGGATTGCAGGCTCTTCTGTCTTAGCAGAATGCACGACCAACTCGTACCAACCAACGGATATTTGAACAATGCTGACTGAAGATGAACGACTCAATTCGCGCGCGACCCTGAATGAGCTCCAGGTCGAGCATCGCGATCTCAATTTGATCATTGAACACCTGGTGAGCACGCCGCTCCCGGACCAGGATCAATTGCTGATTCATCGCCTGAAAAAAAGAAAACTGCTGCTCAAGGACAGGATCTACCAGCTCGAACGCATGCTGGTCCCGGACATTCCGGCCTGAGCCACGTGCCGACAGCGGCGCGAGTCAACGCCGCCGGCTCCATTGCCTCGAGCTGGTCAGCACGATCGCCGTAAGAGGTCTGATCGCCTCGCCGATCGCCTGCCGCACACCGCTTCCCTCATGCACACGGCGCGGGACCCGCGTCGCAAAGCTCAGAGGACGAGACGTCCAAGGTACCAGAAGACCGCGGCGATCAGCGCACTGCAGGGGATGGTCAGCACCCAGGCCCAGACGATGGTTCCGGCGACACCCCAGCGTACCGCCGAGAGCCGCTTCGTCGCGCCGACGCCGACGATGGCGCCTGTAATCGTATGGGTCGTTGACACGGGGATGCCGAGCGCCGTAGCCAGGAACAGCGTCACCGCCCCGCCGGTCTGGGCGCAGAAGCCGCCGAGCGGGCGCAGCTTGGTGATCTTCTGCCCCATCAGCTTGATGATCCGCCAGCCGCCGAAAACCGTGCCGAGACCGATCGCCGAATAGCAGGAGGCGATCACCCAAGGCGGAACCGAATCGCCGTCGTGCATGATGCCGGCCGAGAGCAGCAGCATCCAGATGATGCCGATGGTCTTTTGCGCATCGTTGCCACCGTGGCCGAGCGCGTAGGCCGACGCCGAAACCAATTGCAGCCGGCGCGACCAGGTATCGACACGGCGCGGCGTGCTGCGGCGAAAAATCCACGAGACCAGGATCATCATCAGCGTGCCAAGGAACATGCCGAGCAGCGGCGAAATGATGATGAACGCAACCGTCTTGAGCACGCCTGAAGTGATCAGCGAACTAGGCCCGGCTTTCGCCACTGCCGCGCCGATCAATCCGCCGATCAGGGCGTGCGACGACGACGACGGAATGCCGTAGTACCAGGTGATGACGTTCCAGGCAATGGCGCCGACGAGCGCGCCGAAGACGATGTAGTAATCGATGACCGCCGGCTCTATCGTTCCCTTGCCGACGGTCGCCGCCACATTGAGTTGAAAGATGAAGATGGCGGCCACGTTGCAGAAGGACGCCATGGCGACCGCTGTGTGCGGCTTCATGACCCGGGTCGAAACCACGGTGGCGATGGCATTGGCCGCATCGTGGAATCCGTTCATGAAGTCGAAGGCCAGCGCCATTCCGACGAGCAGGACGATAACGCCCAGGCTGATGTTCGCGTGTTCCATGCGCCGGGCGCTCAGGAATTTTCGAGAACGATGCCTTCGATGATGTTCGCCACATCCTCGCAGCGATCGGTCACCGTTTCAAGAAGTTCGTAGATGGCCTTGAACTTGATCAATTCCCTAACGTCGGGTTCTTCGCGAAACAGGGTGGACATGGCGCCGCGCATCTCGCGATCGGCCGCCGATTCGAGCTGGTCGATCTCGAAACAGATTTTCAGGATTTCCGGCCCGTTGTCCATCGAAGGCAGCAGCGCGACGGCCGCCCGCACCTGTATGCAACAGTCGCGGCTAAGCTCGCTGAGCCTGATCGCTTCGGGCGTCATGTGCCTGACGTTGTAAAGGCTCACGGTATGCGCGACGTCCTGGATCAGGTCGAGGATGTCGTCGAGGCTGGTGATCAGGTGATGAATTTCTTCGCGATCGAGCGGCGTGATGAAAGATTTGTGCAGTTGCCGCATCGTCTCATGGGTGATGTCATCGGCGCGGTTTTCCAGCGCGTCGACGATCTTGCGCTGCTTGTCTGCTTCTTCGTCGGAGTCGTTGAGCACCGACAGCATGGTCAGGAGCGCTTCGCTGCCCAGGACAATCTGCTCGGCGTGGCTGTTGAAAAGTTCGAAATACTTCCCCTCCTGGGGCATGAAACGGGCGAACATAGGTTCTCTTTTTTTGAGTGATATGGGTTTGGCGCGCATTTTACCATTGCCGGCGCTCACTATATGCAATGGCGCGCCGGATAATGCGCGGCGTCCCGCGGTCCTTGGCTTACAGCGTACCGAGAATATTGACGAACCAGCCGCGCGAACGGTAGGAGAGGTCGGTCAGATCGTCCGAGTAGCGGGTGAAGTTGTAGCCGAAGCCGGCCTTGACGCCTTCGGCGAGGTGCCGGTAGATGCCGAGCAGAAAACCGGCAGTGGCGTCTTTCGCTTCCTGCGCGCGCAGATTGCGCGCTTCGATGACGGCGTCCCATTCCTTGATCCAGTGCCAGTCGGTGCGCAGCACGACGAGGTCGGCGCGGCTCGAGAACCAGTCACCGGCCGTCTTAGTCGGCTGCAACTCGCCGATGCGCAGGCCATACTTAGCGCCGACCGACAGATAGGGCAGCAGATCGTAGATCGTGTCGACCGAAAAAACCTGGCTCTTCTGCGCGTAATCGGCGGTCGTCCCCGACGGCGCAAGCTGCCCTGGTGACGGTAGGTTGTAGAAATTGGTGTACTTGACCAGGGTGTTCCAGCGATCGTTGCTGACCGGGCGATAGGCTGCGCCGACGACAAACTCGTGGAAATTGCCGTCGTAGAAAGCGCCTTGCGTGTTGCTCGAACGCGAGACATTGGCCTTGCCGATCAGCCGCCAGTCGGGCGAGGCGATATAGCCAAGGGTGTTGCGCATCAGCCAGACATCGCGGTGGTTGCTCGCCGCGCCCGCGGTGCTGGTGCTGCTGCTATCCTCGCCGCGCCATTCGAGGCTGCCGGCATACTTGATGCGCTCGAACTTGTAAGCCGTCGAGACGCCGAGCGCGCGGCGCTTGAGATCACCGGCGAGCGGATCGGAAACCGTGCCGTACTCGGCCTTGAGGCCGTGCGTCCAGCGGTCGTTCGGCGAGAGGTCGAGGCCGAAGGCCTGAGTCAGGCTTTGCGGGCCGGCGCCTTGCGCGGCGCGCGACTCGCCGAACAGCCTGACTTGATCCGACAGGCGCGTGCTGCTGCCCGAGACCCAGGTGCCCTGGCTGCCGCGATAGGCGTTGTTCGGATTGTCGGTTTCGAGCGCGTAGGTCAAGTAGGCATTGCTGCGGTCCGACAGGCGATAATCGGCGCCGAGTTTGCCGCCGACCCCGAGGTTGCCGTCGGAGGCTTCGGCCAGGAGCTTAAGCTTGTCGTTGATGCGAATGCCGCCGCCGACGCCGGCGCGGTTGTTGTCGTCGCGGTCGCCGCTGCGTTCCGCCGTGCCCTGCACGAAAGCGTAGGTTTCCCAGTCCTCGCGCTCGCCGGGCTTGCCGTCTTCCTTGAGCGGCCTGTAATCGAGGCGCAGGATGACATCGGTGCGCCCGCCGTTTTGCGCCAGGGTCGGCGAGGCGATCTGCAGCGGCTGATGCGTGTCGCGATCGTCGTGGCGCACGCCGACGCCGGCCTCCCACTGCGCGTCAAGCTTGAGGCGCAAGCCGACTTCGCCGTTATTCATGTCCTGGCTGTCGGCGATGCGCGAATCGCCCTTGATATCGAGCGTCATCCCCGGCCGCAGTTCGATGCTGCCCTTGATTCCCTGCTGCCTGACGCCTTCGCCGTTGATGCCGATCTGCCCCGGCGCCGAGTAGCCGCGGTCGCGTTCGAGCCAGTAAGCCGAGACCTTGCCCTGGCCGCCATCGACGATCTCGCCAAGGTCGGCCGCCACTTCGACGCGCCGCGCGCCGGCGCTCTGCGCGGTCGGCACCTGCTGCTGCACGAAGCCGAAACCGCCATCGAGCGAAGTCGTCGTGCCGCTGCCGGCGCCGTTCGACTGCGCCGCTTCGACCTTGAGCCAAGTGCCGGGTTTGTAGCGCAGCGTCGCGTCGCCGCCCTTGAGCGTCTGGTCGGCGCCGCTTTCGCCCTGGTGGAAAGATGTGACGCCAATCTGCAAGTGATCGCCGAACCATTGCGATGCGCGCAGGCCGGTGGCCATGCTGCTGACCGCCGACACGCCGGGAACGTATTCGTAGGTACTGACGAGATACAGGGTGTTGCCGGAGAGGCTGGAAGTCATCACCAGCGCAGCGACGCTGCCGGTCGAGGCGAGCGGCTCGCTCAAGATGACGCGCCCCTGCAGATAATTGATTTCGTAGTCCTGCGCCGGAACGAGTTGCTTGCGGTCAAGCACGATGCCGCTGTCCTTGTCGCGCACTTCGATCCAGACGCGCTCTGAACCGGCGGTTATGTCCTGATGGCGCAGGTAGTAAAGCGAACCGCCGGTGCCGCGGAATTCGTCGCGTGCGCCCAGCGTTCCGGGGTCGGCGGCGAAGGCGTCGACTACCGTCTGCTTTTCGCCGTAGGTGGTCGCCTCGGTCGAGCGGTAGCGAAGCGCGGCGCCATATAGGCCGCGCGAATACTGCATCAGTTCGCTGCCGCTCCAGGCCGTCTGGAAATTTCCCCACATGACATGCGAATCGCCCTTCTCGAGGCGCACATAGAACTTGCCCTGGGTCGGCGCATCGTCGACGGTCGTCGAGTCGTCGCCATAGACCGGATAGTAGAGATCGGGGTCGATGTTGCGCAGCAGGTAGCGCGGGTCCTTCTGCGAGAAATTCGAGAACAGGTCCTTGATCGGCTGCTCGCGGGTGTCGGCGGACGCGGTGAGCAGCCAGTCGCCCTTGATCTTGCCCTTCAGATAAAACGCACCACGCCCGTCGACATAGACCTTGTCCTCGTAGTGCTGGGTGTCGCTGGTCACCAGACTCGCCGGGCCGGCGACATTGTTTTTGCCGACGGTCAGGTCGCCGACCGCGATGTAGAACCAGTCGTCTTTCGGAATCGTCAGATTGCGGCGGAAAGTCGTCGCCGTGCCGTCGGCATTGCCGACCTTGACTTCGACCGTATTCGGCCCGGCCGGCAGGATCTGCTTGATCGCGAACTTGCCGTTGGCATCGACAGGCAAGGCCAAGCCGAGCGCTTCGACGCTCTGCCCCGCCTGCAGATGGCTGCCATTGACCGTCACTGTTCCGCCCGAGACCGGAATATTGCGCAGCGCCAGGCTGTTTTCACCGTAGCCCACGAGGCGTTCGCGCTCAAGCGTCTCCGTATCGGCGAGTGGCTTCTCGCGCGCCAGCAGGGTCAAGGACTTAAGGCTGCTCTCGTCGAAGCGGCCCTCGCTGTCATAGACGCGCAGCAGATAGAAGAGTTGTTCGTCGCGCGTATCGGCGGGAACGGTCCACGCACTCGCCGCAGTCCAGTTTGCCGGCAGGATCAACAGCGGCTTTTCCTGGACCTGCTGACCGGGGCCGAAGATGCGCAATTCGGCCTTCCTGATCCACGGCAGGTAATTGGCCCAGACGCGAAATTCGACCGGCTGGCCGCGCACGACGCCATTTGGCGTGGTCCACACGTTCAATGCCGGCGTCATCGAGAGGCTATCGTAGCGCACCTGGATGTCGGCTTTTTCCAACGCCACGTCGGTGCAGCGCTGACGGTCGGCTTCGCGCGGCGCTTCGTCAAGATTGAGCGGTTCGCCATCGACGCTGACGCGGAAAGGCAGCTCGGCCGCGGCCGCGGCGGCCGGCGCGCAAGATGCGCCGGGATTCGCCGCGCTCACGCCGGAACTCAGAGGGAAAGCTGTCGCCGGCTGAATTTCGCCCGGCGCCGGCAGGGCGTGCATATCGACACGGGCGTTGTCGATGCGCTTGCCGGACTCTTCTTCAGCGGCGCTTGCCGGCGCCACCAGTAGCCCGAGCGCCAGGGCGAGCAGCGGCCGTCTCAGCGCGCCGCGTTTCATTGCCCGCCCTCCGCCCCGGTCTCGATGATCAGCGGATAAGCGCTGTCGCCGTCGCTGGCCTTTTTCCACATGGCCTTGATGCGCGCAGCCACCGCGGCGATGCGCTCCTTGCCCTCGCCGCCGGCGCTCGCGTAGGCGATGCGCAGCACCGACGGGCGACCCTTCAACTGCGCGACGACCTTGTCGAGCTTGGCGAGCCACTGCGGCGCGAGTTCATTGCCGCCGGCGACGAATGCGGCCGCCGTCAGTTCGAGGCGCACGACGCGATGGGCCGTGGCGCCGAAGTTGAGCTTGACCATCTTGCCGCGCGTCACGCGCACGTCGCGCGGATTTTCCGTGGTCAGGCGGTAGCCTGAAGGCAGCGTGCGCTCGTCGAGCTTCATGACGAAATTCGAACCGTGGTCGCTCTGCGGAATCGCCGCGCAGGCGACGTGGAAGCGCCCTTCGGCGTCGGTGGTGACGAGCAGGCCGCGGGCAGTGACCACGCGCACGTTGGCGATGCCGGCCTCGCCTTCATCCTGGTAGCCGTTGGCATTCTTGTCGTCGAAAACCTTGCCGATGATGTCGGAACAATCGAAGGTCGGATCGGGGATGACGCGCACGCTGGCGCTGGCGATATTCGATGCCAGCGCGTTGTCGACGTAGAGCGACCAGGCCTGGTTGACGTATTCGCCCTCGCCGACGCCGCTGCCAACGACCAGCACGAGGCGCAGGGTCTTGCGTTCGCCGGCCGCGAAGTTGAGGCCGGGCCAGGCCAGATCGCGGCCCGAGACCAGCGGTTCGCGCACGATGCCGTTGATCGTCGCCGAGCCGAGCCGGTAGCGGAAACCCGGCGGTATGCGATCGACGACCCGGATGTTGGTGAGCGCCGCGGCCAGCGTATTGGTCGCCGTGACCGTGTAGGGAACCAGGCCGCTCTTGCTGACCGTGGTCATCGGCGTGGTCTTGCTCATGGCGATGGCGCCGAGCAGTGCCGGGTCAAGCGGGATGTGGTTGTTGATGATATTGGCCGAGGCCGCCGGATTGATCACGAAGCTCATGTAGTACTGCGGCGTGTTGGCGGTTGCGGCGAGCGCGCCCGAGTTCGCCGGGCAAGTCGCCGGGTCGATCGGCGCGCCGCCCGGCGCGGCGCTCGAGTTCTGCACCAGCGCCGGCGCCGGCACGGCGAGCACGCTGAGCGCCGCGCTGCACTTGCGGATGATCGTCGAGGGCTCGTCGAGCGGACTCGCCGGCCGCACGTAGCCTGCCGGATAGCCGGTCACGGCCAGGGCGTAGCTGCCGGCTGGCGCGCCGGGCGTGAGCAGGAATTGATAATAGCCGTTGCTGCCGGTGGTGACGCTGGCGCTGCCGCCGACGAGGTGCACGGCCGGGTTGAAGCCGGCCGGCCCGCTGATCGTCACCGTGGCACCGGACACCGGCGCCCGCGCGATCGAGTCATAGACGATGCCCGACGGATCGAGTGGCAGGTTCTGCTCGCTGATGTCGTCGTTGGCATTTAACGTGATGCTGGTGATCTGCCCGGCCAGCGCATTGGCGATACCGGCGTTGCCGCCGGACTGCGGCGTGGTGTTAAAGCCGTTCGCCGGATTGGAAAACGCGATGCTGAAAGTCGTATAGTTGCCGCCCACGGTCGCCGCCGATCCCGTCGTCGGCAGACCGCCAGCCCACTTCGGATAGTTGGCGGCGCAGCTCTGGTTATCGAAGCGGTAGTAGCCGATGGCGTTGGTCGTGAGCTGGCAGATCACTTCCGGGGCGCCAGCGCTCTTGGCCGCGGTCAAGGTCACGGTCCAGCCCGCGGCGCGGGTATCGGCCGGCGGCGAAGCCGGGCGGATGCGCGTGTGGCTGCTGTCGAAATACACATAGCCGCTGATGAAAGGCAGCTTGAGTGCACCGGGCGCGACGCGCGGAATCTCGCCGAACAGGTAGCCGCCGACATTGCCGGAATTGGCCGTCAGCACCGCCGGGGTGATGGCGATGGCATCGATGGTGTTGTAGCTCGCCTGGCTGCCGAAGAAGGCGTTGTTGACGCTGCCGCCGGCCACGCCGGCGCTCTCCTTGCCGTCGCTGTAGCGCGGGTTGCTGCCGGCATCGACGATGGCGTTGACGTCGTTCTGGTTCTCGACCAGCTTGTAGCTGCCCGGCGGCACGCCGTTGAACACGAAAGCGCCACTGCCGTCGGTCGTGACGCAAATGGCCGGGGCCGCGCAGAACGGCTGTGCCGGACCATTGACCGCGGCGGCGGCATCGTACAACGCGACGCGTATGCCTGGAATGCCCGCTTCGCCGGCGTCCTTCGTGCCGCTATTGTTGATGTCGACATAAACGAAGCCGTTGACGTTGCCGCCGCGTTCGCCGAAGTTGTAACCGGTCGCCGCAGTGGCCAGCGGCAGCGCGATCGCCGAAATCGAATTCTGCGCGGCGGCGGCGGTGAAGCTCGAGTTGTCTACCGTACCGCCGACGCTGCCGGCGGTCTCGCGGCCATCGAGAAAACCGCTAGGCTGCGTTTCGGTCACCGTGTAGACGCCACTCGGCAGGCCGATGAAGCGGTAACTGCCGTCGGCAGCGCTGACCGTCGTGGGCGCGCCGGCGCCGCCGGTGAGCGTCAGGGTCACGCCGGCGATGCCGGCCTCGCCGCCCTCCTTGACGCCGTTGTCGTTGTTGTCGAGATAAACGAAACCGGAAATGCTGGAAGCATTCTCGCGAAAGTTGTAGTCGATGCCGCTGCTGCCCTGCGGCAGCACGATGGCCGAGATGGTGTTGAGCGCGGCCGATCCGACCGTGCTGCCGCCGATGCTGCCGGTCTGCGTGCCGGCGGCGCCGGGATAATCGGCGATGCCGGCCGGCTGCGTTTCGCTGATCGTGTAGCCGGCGCCATTCGACGGGCGCAGGTTGGTGAAGCTGTAAGTGCCGTTGGCCGCCGTGGCGGCGACGCTATTGACCACCGCGCCCTGGTCGTCGGTGCCGCTGAGGGTCAGGGTGACGCCGGCGAGTTCTTCGCCGGCATCGTAAATGGCGTTGTTGTTGGCGTCGTGATAGACGCGCCCGGCGAGGCTGGATGAGGTCAGCTCGCCGAAGTTGAACTGGGTGAAGGTCGATGCCGCCGTAAACGGAATCGCGCTGATGACGTTGGCAATGGCGATGCTGCACGCCGGATTGTTGCAGCCGGCGGCGGCACCATTGATCAGGCCCTTGCTCTGCTTGCCGTCGAGATAGCCAGCCGGCTGCGTTTCGGTGAGGGTATATCCGGCGGCGTTGGCGTTGCGCAGGCCGCTGAATGTGTAGCTGCCATCGGCCGCCGTGGTCGCCGTGCAGCTGGGCAGCGTGGCGCATACATTGGCACCCGAACCGGTCACGCCGGAGAGCGTCACGGTCACGCCGGCGATCGGCGTTTCGCCGCCTTCCTTGATGCCGTTGTTATTGGCGTCGAGATAAACGAAGCCCGACAGCGCACCGACTTTTTCGCCGAACAGATAGCCGCTGGCGCTGACCCCCGGACTGAGTACGACGCCGCTGACCGCTGTACCGCTCGCGGTACCGCCTGAGGTGCCGGCGGTGGTCGTGCGATCGGCGTAATCGGGCGGTTGCGTCTCGCTGAGCAGGTAGCCCGCGCCATTGCTCGCCGGCAGGCCGGTCAGCGAGAAGGTCCCGTCGGCAGCGCTGCTCACTGAACAGGTGGCCAGCGTACACACATTGACACCCGAGGCCGTCGTTCCCGACAGCGTCAGGGTCACGCCGGCGATGCCCGAGTCGCCGCCGTTGAAGCTGCCGTTGTCGTCGGCGTCAAGATAGACGCGCCCGGAGAGGCCGCCGGCCCACTCGCCGAAATTGTAATTGCTGCCGGCCTGCCCGATGTTGATGATGATGCCGGAAATGCGGTCGTTCACCGCGGCGCTGCCGCTCGACGCACCATTGACCGTGCCGACGCTTTCGGGACCATCCTGATAGTTGGAGAGCGGCGCCGTCGCCTGCGACTGTTCGGTGATCGTGTAACCGGCGCCGTTGCTCGCCGGCAGGCTGGCGAAACTGTAGCCGCCGCCGGCCGCGGTGCTCACCGTGCACGGATTGGGCGCGATCGCGGCGCAAACGTTGATGCCGCCGGTCGTCGTCCCCGAGAGCGTCATCGCCACCCCGGCGATGCCGGGCTCGCCGGCGTCCTTGACGCCATTGCGATTGAGGTCAATGTAGACGAAGCCGGACAGCGCCTGGCCGAACTCGCCGAAGTTGTAGCCGGTGGCGCTAACACCGGCGCCGAGGTTGATGCTCGTGATGCTCGTCACGCCGATGCCGGCGCCGCCCGTTCCGCCGGCGCTGCCGGCCTGGGCGCCAGTGTGCGTCAAGCCGGCGGGCGGTGTTTCCGTGAGGGTGTAGCTGCTGCCAGGCGGCAGCGCGCCGATGCTGTAATTGCCGCTGGCGTCGGCGGTCGCGGTGCAAGTGACCGAGGGCAGCGTGCAAACATCGCGGCCCAGATAATCCGTTCCGCTTAGCGTGACGATGACGTTGGGGACGCCGCCGGTCTCGCCACCCTCCCTGAGTGCATTGCTGTTGGAATCGATGAAGACGCTGCCGGCCAGCGAAGCGTAAGGCAGTTCGCCGAAATTGCGCTCGCTCAGACTGACGTTCGGATTGGCGAGGCCGACGACGATGGCTTCCGGCGCGACGCGGTTGTCGCTGCCGGCAATCACATTCGGTATGCCCGTGCCGTTCTGATCCTTGCCGTCGTAGAAGTTGGCTGGCAACGACTGCTCGGACACGGTGTAGCCGGTCGCATCGCTCGGCGGAACGGTGAAGGTGTAGCCCGTGCCGCTGGTCGTCTGGGTACACGCGGCGCCGAGGAAGGCGCACAGGTCGGCGCCCCAGAAAGTCGTTCCCGAGATCTTGATCTGCACGCCGGTTATGTCGGTTTCGCCGCCGCCGCTGCGGTTGCCGTCATTGTTGAGATCGCGGTAGACGTGCCCGCTGATCGTCGCCTGACCGTACTCCTGGAACAGATAGCCAGTGGCCGCGGTGTTCTGCGGCAGCTTGATCGCGCTGATCGTGTTGTGCGCCGCGGCACTCGAACAGTTGCTGACCGCATCGCAGGTATCGGGCGGCTTGACGCCGGTGTCGGGCAGCACGGCCCCGGCCCAGCTGCCGAGCACTTCAAAGCGGTCGTAATAACCGGCCGGCTGGGTTTCGACGATGCTGTAGCCGGCCGGGCCGGCGGTCGGTAAATCGTCGAACAGGAAATCGCCGGTACTCGTCGCCAGCGTGACCGGCGCGCCGATTGTGCCGATGTCATTGCCCCAGGCGTCTTGGCCATACAGGCCGAAAGTGACGCTGGCGGTGATCTTCTCGCCGGCATCGAGCGCATTGTTGCTGTTGTTGTCGCTATACACCGACCCGGCGATCGTCGACTTCTGGATCTGCACGTTGACCGTGTTCGAGGTATTGTTCCCCGGCGTCGGGTCGTATGACAATGGCACACCGGCGACGGCGAGCACAGCGATGCTCGCCGTGTTCGGGCGGTTGCTGTTGAAGCCGTGCGTACTCAGATAGGTGCCGCGCACCGCCCGCACCGGTATGGTGATGGTGACGAGGTTGGCGCTGTCGCCGAGCCCTGCGGCCACCGGCAGCGTGCCGAGGTCGCAGCTCACGGTGATGCCGGTCGCCGCGGCGCCGGACGATGAACAGCTGTTGGTCGTCAGCGTGCCGCTGCCGATCGCCGCGCTGAGCGCACCGTTCAATGCCAGACCGCTCGGTAGCGGATCGGTGACGCGCACGCCGGCGGCCGGAGACGGGCCCATATTGCCGACGACCACGGTATAGGTGAAAGGCTGGTTGAGGCTGAACGGCGAGGCCGGTGTGACCGCTTTCGAAATCACTTGCAGATCGGTCTTGGGCAGCACGGTCGTCGTTTCAGTTACCGTGTTGTTGCCTGGCAGGGCGTCGCCGGCAAAGGGCGCGGCGCCAGTTTCGTAGGATTCGACGGCGGCGGTCGTCCTGTAGGTGATGCTGCCGACCGGTATATTGCCGCCCGGGCCGCCGGGGCCGGTATCGAAGCGCAAGGCGAAGGTCTTGCTGCCGCCCGCGGCGAGCACGCTCGCCGCCTGGGTGCCCGCGAGGTAGCAGACGACGTCAGCGCCGACGACGCTGCAACTCGCGCCCGGCGGCAGACTGGTCGGCGCGGCGGCGTTGTAGACCATGGTGTAAGGCGCCGGCTGCCCGGCCTGCGGCGGCACGGCGGGCGTCACCGTCAGCTTGAAACCGGTGGCCTGCGAGGGCCCGTTGTTCTGCACCGAGATGGTGTAGACGATGGAGTCGCCGAATGGCGTCGGATCGGATCCGGGATCGTTGTCGGTGACCGTCAGGTCCAGCGCCTTGGTGGTCACCGTGACGGTGTTGATATTGCTGTTGTTGCCGTAGTCGCTCTCGACGGTCGTGGTGCTGATCGTGGCGTCGCTAGTGAACAACGCATCGAGCGCATCCGGGTAGGGATAGACCGGAATCACCTTGAAGATCAGTTGCCGCGATTCGTTGTTGGCGAGGCTGAGGCCGGTGCACTCGATTCCCTCGTCGCCGGCGTAGGGCGGGCCGGCGAAGGTGACGAAATTGCATGTCGCCGTCGTGCCGGCGATCGCCGCCGAGCCGGCGACGTAAGTCATGCGGCGGTTGCCGGGCAGCCAGGCGGCGAGGTTGATGCGCTGGCGCAGGATGATGCCGGCGGCGGTGCTCGGGCCATTGTTGCGGATCGACGTGGTATAGGTCAATTGCACGCCGACCTTGACCGGATCGGGCGCAGCGGCGATTGCGGCGACGGCGACTTCGGCCAGCGGGTCGACGATGATGCTGGCACTCCCGCTGTTGTTGCCGGGGTTGCTGTCGATCGCATCGGCGCTCCCGACCGTCGCCGTGTTGGTGAAAGCGCCGTCGCCGAAGGGGCGATTGACGGTGATCGTGATGGTGCGCGGCGCGCCGCTGGCGACGTCCTTGAGCGTGCAGTTGACCGTCGCGGCAAAGCTGCATGTTTCGCCGGCGACCGCGCCGCTGATGATCGCGCTGCCGCCCGTCGTTCCGGCCGAACCGTTGTACCAGCCGGGCAGCGGATCGGATACGCTGACGGTCGGCGCGACGTCGGGCCCAGTGTTGGCCACCGTCAGCGTGTAGACCAGCGTGCCGTCGCTGACCAGCACATGGGTCGGCGCCGCGATGCTGGCGCTCTTGTTCAGCGAGAGATCGACGTTGCGGTTGGTGCCGGTCACCGTGCGCGTCGCGCAGTTGTTGGCCGGGCTGTTGTCGGGCGGGATATGCGGCGAGACTGCCGATTGTCCGGTACAGGCGGTATTGCTGATCGGTCCGAGATAGCCGGTTGCCGCCTGGGTGACGATAGTGAGTAACGGTAAAGACGCGCCGCGCGCCAAGTTGGCCGGCGTGTAATCGCAGGTCAGCGTGCCGCTGGCACCGACGGCGACGCCTGAGCATGACCAGCTGAGATCGACAGAAGAAAACGAAACAAAGGTTTCGTTGGCATCGAGAACGTCGGTGATGCGTATCGTTCCGGTGGCTGCTGAGGTTGAAGTCGCGGCATTGCTCACCGTGATGGTGTTGGTGATGTTGCCACCGGCGGCGACCGGGTTCGGTCCCTTGGTCTTGACCAGCGTCAGGTGAGCGAAAGGCGCGGCGATACTGTAATTGACTGACGCCGAAATATTCGCCCCGGCGGTCGGCGTACTGCGCGTCACATTGGCCGTGTTGGTCCCGCTGTTGCCGGCAGCGCCGGTAGCGGTCAGCGGAATCAGAAAGCTCGAAGAGGTCGCACCGCTGGCCAGCGCGCCAGCGCTGCAGCTGATCGCGATCGGGCCGGCGCCGGTGCCGCCGGCGCAACCGCCGGGCAGCGAGCTGACGCTGAAATCCGCGCCGACCGTGTCGGTGATTGCTATGCCTGTAGCATTTTGCGGCCCGAGGTTGCTGGCCGACAAAGTCAGATTGACAGCCTCGCCAGTCGCGTAGGTGGACAGCCCGGTCGCTGCCGAAACCATCGTCTTGTTGGCGCGCAGGTCGGTCGCCGGCGCGACGGTGACGACGACTTGCGACGGGCCATTGTTGCCGAGGTTCGGATCGCCGGTGTTTGGATCGGTGCTGACCACACTGGCGCCGTTGGTGATCGTGCCATTGGCGGTAATGATGCGCCCGCTGACCGTGATCGCCGGGGCCGATGCCCCGCTGGCGATGGCCGGGCCGACATAGTCGCAGGTCAGCGTGGTGCCGACCGGCGCCGGGCAATTCCAATTGCTGCCGCTCGCCGACTGAAAGGTGAAATCGACGCTCGCCGGCAAATTGTCAGTGACCCGGAAAGCGGTCGCCGGGTCGGGGCCGTCGACATTGCTGACCGCGATCGTAAAGTTGATGCTGTCGCCCGCCGTCGCATTGGCCGGCCCGGTTTTAAGCACGGTCAGGTTGGCACCGTTGATCACGGTGGTATTCTTCAAGAGCTGATCGTTGCCCGGATTCGGATCGGTATTTCCCGCAGCGGATATCGTGGCTTTGGTCAGTTGTACGCCGGCGCTCGACCCCTTGCCGGTGAAGTTCGTCGTCCACACCGCCTGTGCCGCCAGGGAGGCGCTGCTGCAGCTCAGGGTCTGCGGGCTGGCGATGAGATTGAAGGCGCAACCGGCCGGCGCCGGGACGGTGCTGAAATCGACATTGGACGGCAGCTCGACGGCGAGGCTGAGCGCATTGACCGAGCCCGCCGGGTCATTGTTGGTAACATTGATGCTGAAGGTCGAGAGGCCGGCATGCACCACCGGATCAGGCGTCCACGTATAGGCCGAAACACCGAGGTCTACGTTCTGAGCGCAGGCCGTGCCGGCGGCGAAGACGACCAGCGCCCAAGCGGCCGCCAAATGGCGCAGGAAACCGGAAAGCGCGGTCAGCCGGTTTGCGGCATGGCCAAGGCCGGCGCGTGCGCCGACGCGGCACAGAAAGACCGGCGCAAATATTGCGCACCGTCGCGCAAGGCATTTGGTTTTGGACACGAGTATATTATGACATTGTAATTACTTGCGCGTAAGCCATAATAGCACGAGGGTGGGAGCGCCACCGTGATCTATTTCGGTATTTGCAGCGGAACAAACAAAATATTTCGTGGCGCCGCGCGCCAAGGGCGATTCCTATTACCGGCAGGCGGCAACGGTTGGCATTGCGGCATGCCGGAAGGGGAAGGATGTCGGCAGTACTCGCGCCGCCGAATGGCCCGGGCGATACGCGCGTCGCCGAGAGGAATCAGAAGCTCTTGCCGACCTCGATCCAGGCCCGGGTCGACCGCGTCGAGCCAAGCTGCGTTGGAATCTGGCCGATCGGCGTGGCAAGATAAGCCTTGGCTCGCCACTGGTCCGCCGTTGTAAGGTTTAAACCCAGGCCGGCGCCGCTCAGCGTCGCTCTGTTCTTCGCGTTGCTCCAGGCGTTCTGGTTAAGGACCAAACGCGCGCTGTCGACGAAAGCCACCGCTTGCCATTGCCCGAAGCCGCCATTGCCGAGGTCTCGGCGAAATTCCGCAGTGGCCAACGCCCCGCTGTCGCCGGACATCGCGCTGACATCATAGGCGCGCACCGAGTACGGCCCGCCGGCGAACATCTTTTCCGACGAATCCAGATTGGTGTTGGCCCATTGCGCGGCAAGCGCGACATACAATTCGTTCTTTGCGCCGAGGCCTTGCAGGCGCGCGGCGCTGGCATTCCAGTGCGAGAATCGGCCCGCCGTTTGCGCCGTCGCTGCGTCGGAGAGTTGCGCCTGGGCATCATCGAAACCGACCCGCCCCGCGGTCCAGGCGATGCTGCCGGTACTGACGCCGTCCAGGTAAGTGCCATCGCCGGACAGGGTCGCGGTCCAGTTCTCGAGATGCCGGTCGGTCTGCAAATGGGTGGCATCGACGCGGTCGCGCAGGATCTTCCGATCGAACTGCACCTGGCCGTAGAGATTGGCCTGCATGCCGCGCAGCAGCGGATGCCTGGCCCACAGGCTATCGACCAGCGCACTGCCGTGCGCCTTGAGTTGGGCGAAGGTATCGCCGAGAACGTAGTCGAGCGCCATGAATGCACCGCCGACGCGGGTGCCCTGCCCGTTGACCAGCGTTTCGTAACTGAGGCGTCCGTAGTTCAAATCGCGGCCCGCAGTGAGACCGCTCAGCGTCAGGACGTCGCCATAGTGCAGCGGATTGTTGACCATCACCGTCGCGCCAAGGCGTTCCCGCCCGGACAGGTGGTTGCCGTAATCGTCGGCCGTTATCATTCCGGTAATGCCGGGGCCGGCGTCCGCCTCGACGGCCAGGTCCGAGGTTCCGACGCTCTCGCCGGGGCTCAGTGTCGCGCTGCGCTGCAGGCCGGGAATATCCGAGAGCAGCAACAAACTGCGATCCAATTCCGCCTGGCTGACCACCTGCCCTTCGCGCAAGGGCGCCAGCGTCGCCTGCAGCAGCGAATCATTGGTTTCGCTGCGGTTAGCGAGCGTGATCTTGCCGTAGCGCGCTTCGCTGACCACGACGCGCACGACACCCGCCTCGATCGTCTGCGCCGGAATGATCGCCCGCGCCAGCGGATAGCCGTGGCTGCGGTAATACTCGGTGATGCGCGCGACCACTTCGCCCAACTGCGGCAGGGTGAGATTCTGGCCCTCGGCGTCGGCGACCAGCGCATGCAGTGTCGGCGTATCGAAAACCGTGTTGCCCGAGATGATGCTGATGCTATTGACCTGGAAAGGTTCGCTCGCCGGCAACTGACCCGCGTCTTGCTGTTCGACGGCGAGGCCCGTTCCGCCGGGCGAAGGCAATGGCGGAACGATTTGCTGAATCTCGCGCAGGATCGTGCCGGCGTTGGGCGGCGGCTCCGCCGCATGGGCACTCAGCGCCGACAGGGCGACAAGCAGCGTCGCCGTCGCCGGCTTTAGCGTCAGCTGCCATCCCGAAGGGCGCGTAGCAGGCTCCCCCGTTGACGTCACGTCGGCCGACCCACACATCTCTCTCCACACGAGACGGTAGATACAGCTCATCGAGGCATGACGTTTCATGGCGCTCCCTGACGATTTTGCAGTGCTTCTTTCGACCGGCGGGCGGGCAAGTAAGGCGAACGTCCGATCTCGAAGTTATATTCTAAATGCTTAGTCAACCTTCATTATTTCGTTTGTACAGAAAATCCCCGGGAATGTCAAAGGTGCAGAGCCTGAAGAATGCCCTCGCGCCTTTCAGTGTGGTCAAATTGACGGCCTCGGCTATGTATCGCCTGCGGTGTGCAATTGGGAATGCTTTGCAAAATGGAAGGCCGCACAACCGCTTGGAATCTTTGATTGACGACCAGCCTCAATTAGCGCTGTCCAGTCGCCCGGCCGGCAATCGCACGCCGCCATCGACGATCCGCACCGGAACCGCGAGCGCTGTCGCGGTGCTGCGTCGTTCCTCATTCCGGCAAGGCGCACCGATGAAACCTCCAAGGTCACCGAAGCAGAATTTCATCAGCCCCGCGCTGGCATCCGC
>CAISOB010000037.1 GCA_903886975.1 uncultured beta proteobacterium | reverse complement strand
GTGCTCCGCTACGCTACGCCCGCTGGCCAAGGCAAGACAAAAACCAGCAGCACAAGCTGGACTCTCAGGAGTCCATTTCAAGCAATCGACTGGCTACCTTTTGCTCCGCCTCGCTGGCTCCCAATTCCGCGCCATTCACAGGGATGGCGGATTTCCCAGGCTAAGCGCCCAGGCAACCTGCACTTGGGTGAGTTGAAGATAAGGAATAGTCAAAGGCATATTCACATAATAGCACATTTATGCTTTATTAGAATATTTCTTCATCAGCACGACTTAGAAACGACCCGAACCCAGAAATCCCAGCCTTTCTCCAGCAATGGAGCCGCAAACGGCGAACTGCTTGAAATGATGGTTATCGTCGTTCTGACAATGCTTTAAACTTCCCTCTGTGAATATCCCAACGATCGAAAGAGAAACGGCATGTCCCAGTTTCCTGAAGATATCTACACCGAGCCGTCCGATATCGATGTCGATACGCTAAGAAATCTTGGTCCCCTGCGCGGGATAGCAGGTATTTGGCAAGGTCAGCGTGGCCTGGACACAAAGCCAAAAGCAGAAGGCCCCAAGAAGCAAGCCTACGTTGAGCAGATCGAACTTCAACCTATTGACCCCCAGACTAACGGGCCACAATTACTCTATGGCCTGCGTTACCACACCCATGTTGTGAAACCCGACCAGGTCAAGACCTATCATGACCAAGTCGGGTACTGGTTGTGGGAGCCCGCTACGGATACTGTGATCCACACCCTTACGATTCCGCGCGCGCAGGTTGTCATGGCCGTTGGAAAGGCAAGTGCCGATGCGACGGAATTCGAACTCGTCGCGACCCACGATTCCGACAGCTTTGGAATCCGTTCCGCTCCATTTCTTGACTATGCTTTCAAAACGGTCGAATTTCGGATCAAGGTGACCATCAATCCAGACGGCACCTGGTCATATGAAGAGGACACGGTACTGATGATCCGGGGTAATCCAGACCCTTTTCATCACACGGACAGAAATACGCTGACCAAGATCGCAGAGCCCACGGCAAACCCGCTGGCGCGAAAGTGATTGGTGATAAGTTTGACCGCGACGCGCTGATTCGCCCTGCTTCCCGTCTTCTATGCAGCCAAGTCAAGCCTCAGCGATAAGCGAAACGCCCCTGTTATGCTCCTGATAATCTCCTGATACTTGGCCTGTTCTTTCCCTATTAATTATTGGTGATATTTTTCATGCCGCGGCTCGAAAGCCCTTGCGTCACAAGGCTTCCGGCGCATCCGGAGAGTCGATCGAGGCCACTTTCGGGCGAAATTGCCTGTTTTTTTCCTGTTTTAACAGGAAGAAACAAGAGACAGGTTCGCCAGTGACTGCACCCACCGCCAACAAGTCAGAGCCCTTCCGCGTGAAGGGAAGGGCTCTTTTCTTTGCAAAGGCCCGCAGAGCGCGGGCTTCTGGACGACATCAACATTCATGGCCTGAACTTCTTCAGCAGGCTCGTCCGGTATGGTCTCGGCTTTTTCGGTTGGCCATTTAGCCATTTGGCATTAGCTCGCTTGCTGCCCCAGGAATTAGATCACCTTTTTTCGCACAGAACCGCAGGCAATGAGATGATCCCGTGGCAGCGGGCCAGTTGATGCCCGATTGGATGCGGCGTCAGGGCCGACAATCGCCCCCCGTGACACTCGAGGCCTATCGCTAGCCTGTGATGCGGCTCGCCACGCTCTGCAGAAGAATGATTCCAAGGCGGCCAATTGATATTGCCAGTGCCTCTTGCTTTTTCGTCCAAGATGGAACAAGATTCAAGGATTGATCGACGTTCTATGTAATCGTCGTTAGCAGGCAGAACGCCGCCTTCCCCGCGTTCAAATCGACTCCTGCAGGCTTCCGTGACGGTAACCTGCCAGCCGGCCGTTGCTTGCGTCTAATTAAACAATTCGACAGATCCAAATGTAACCAAATAGACCCTATGGAAAAGATTACAGCCAATGAAGCGGCAGCACTCATCGAAGACGGGGACGCGATACTGATTAGCGGTTCGGGTGGCGGACATTCGGTGCCCGAAGCATTGCTGGCCGCAGTTGAACAGCGTTTTCTCAGCGAAGGCAAGCCGCGCGGGCTCACCTCGGTGAGTATTGTCGGTGTCGGCGACCGCGCAGCGCTTGGCGCCAGCCATCTTGCGCACGAGGGACTGGTGCGACGCGCGATCACCAGTGCGCTGGTCGATTCGCCGGGCCTGGTTCGCCTTGCCGCCGAAGACAAAATCGAGGCCTATACGCTGCCACAGGGCGTGCTCTCGCAGTTGATGCGCGATATGGCGGCGGGACGACCGGGCTTGCTGACGAAGACCGGGCTCAACAGCTTCATCGATCCGCGACAGCAGGGTGCGCGGCAGAGTCCGTGCACGCCGCTCGACTTCATCGAGGTGGTAACCCTTGCCGGCGAGGAGTGGCTGTTCTTCAAGCCAATACCCGTCAATGTCGCCTTCCTTCGCGGCACGACTGCCGACGAAGACGGCAACATTACAATGGAGGAGGAGGCGGTACTCGGGGAGATGCTGGCCATGGCGCAGGCAACGCGACGCCTCGGTGGCATCGTCGTCGTGCAGGTCAAGCGCATGTCGCGGCGCGGCACGTTGCCGGCCAAACAGGTCAAGATTCCGGGGATACTGGTCGATTTCGTCGTCGTCGACAAGGAACAGCGACAGACCTACGCGACTTACTACGACCCGAGCTATTCGGGCGAGCTGCGCATTCCGATAGACGATATCAAGTCGCTTCCCTTCAGTCCGCGCAAGGTCATGGTGCGCCGCGCGGCGTTGGAATTGTTTCCTGGGGCAATTTGCAACCTCGGCTCGGGCGTATCCACGGGTTTGTCGACGATTGCCGCCGAAGAGGGATTTATTGACGATGTCATCCTGACCAATGAGCAGGGCATCATCGGCGGCGCGCCGATCACCGGCCGCGATTCGGGCGGCGGGCAGAACTTCGCGGCAATGATCGAGCAGCCGGCGCAGTTCGACTTCTACGATGGCGGCGGACTCGATCTCGCGTTTCTTTCCTTCGCCGAGGTCGATGCGCAGGGCAACGTCAATGTCAGTCGTTTCGGCGACCGGATCATCGGCCCTGGCGGATTCATCAACATCAGCCAGAACGCACGCTGCGTGGTGTTCAGCGGCATGCTGACGGCCGGCGATGTGGATGTCGGATGGGAGAATGGCAAAACGGTCATTCGCAAGGAGGGCCGGCACAAGAAATTCGTGCCCAAGCTCGAGCAGATCTGCTACAACGCGTCGATGGGGCGGGAACGCGGGCAGGTCACCTTTTTTGTGACGGAGCGCGCCGTGTTCCGTGTCGCTGCGCAGGGTCTGGAGTTGATCGAAATTGCGCCGGGCGTCGATGTCGAGCGCGATGTTCTGGCGCAGATGGGCTTCCGACCTGCCGTGTCCCCCGAGTTGAAGATCATGGATGCGCGCATATTTGCCCAAGGACTGATGGGCTTGGCCGGCGACTTGCGTAGCAAACCGCGCCGCTATCGGTCCACGCGCGTCGCGCAATGGCACGAAACGCACGACAAACAATCACCGAGGGGATGATGATGACAACCAGAATTAACGGCGCAACGCGCTTGTACGGAATCATGGGTAATCCGATCGCCCAGGTCCGGTCGCCCGAAACTTTCACGCAGGCCTACACCACCGCCGGCATCAACGCGGTGATGCTGCCAATCCAGATTCTCCCCGAGCACTTCGAACTGTGCGTCAAAGGGCTGATGGCGCTGGGCAATCTCGACGGGCTGATCGTGACCGTTCCCTACAAGGCGCGCATGGTCGCGTTCGCTAACCGCCTGGGCGATACCGCACGCTGCATTGGCGCGCTCAATGCGTTGCGGCGCGAAGCTGACGGCAGCTGGACCGGCGACATGTTCGACGGTGCCGGCTTCATCGTCGGCGCGCAGCGCAAGGGCTACGAGTTGGCCAAGCGCCGAGTCGCTTTGTTCGGCGCCGGCGGTGCCGGCAGCGCCATCGCCTGCGGACTGCTCGCCGCCGGGGTCGAGTCGATCGCCATCATCGATCCCAATGCGGAACACGCGGAATCGTTGACGCAGGCCCTGCGCCGCACCTTCCCCGCCTGCGACGTTCGCCCGGCGGCAGGCGTGCCGGCGGGTTCAAACATGATCGTGAATGCGAGCACCGTCGGCATGCGCCCCGGCGACGGCTTGCCCGGCGACATCGGCACAGTGACCGCCGACACGCTGATCGGCGATGTCATCAATACGGACGCCAAGACGCCGATGATTGAACTTGCGCTGCGTCATGGCTGTCCGTACGTCGCCGGCAAGGACATGCATGCCGGCCAGGGTGAAGCGCTGCTCGCTTTCTTCGCCGCTGCGACGGCCGCACCGTCGCAGCAATCTCCTGCACATTCGTAGGCGATGAAGTCAGCCATCCGACACGTCCAAGCGGATCACGCAGATGGCTCACACCCCCGCGGAACGGTCCGAGTTCGTTAGGCAGCGGCGCGGGATGTCCTGACATGAAATCAAATGTGTCACCGGCGACCTCCGCTCTCTTGCCGCCGGCCTTGGCCGGAATGCGGCCCGTCGCCTTGTTGCTCGATTTCGACGGGGTGGTTGTGGATTCCGTGAAGGTCAAGGTCGATGCCTATCTGCAAATTTACCACGGTGAGGCTGCGGACAAATTGCGCGCCGTGGCGGCGCACCAGCGATTGCACGGCGGCGTCACGCGCAGCGTAATGTTCCGCTACTTTGAGACGGAAATTTTCGGCCGCTCGGTCAGCGACGAAAGCATAAGGGCCCTCTCGGCCGCATATACCCAACAGGTGCACGCGGCGGTACTTGGCAGCCCTTTGATTCCAGGCGCGCGTGCGTTGCTGGAGCGCGCGCGCGGGCATGCCGCCGTACACGTCATTTCCGGCACGCCGCAGGAGGAACTCGACGACATTGTCGTGCGCCGTGGCCTGGCCCCGTATTTCGTTAGCTGGCGCGGCGCACCGACGACGAAGATCGCTGCCTTTCGCGAAATTATTGAAAATCGGGCTTACGCGCCGGAGCGCGTTCTGGCGATTGGCGACGCCCTTACCGAACTCGAGGCGGCGACCACCCTCGGCATTCCCTTTCTGGGCATTTGCAGCGACGAAGCCATGCAGTTTCCCCCGGGTGTGCCGGTCCTGCCCTCCTTGGAGGGGGTGAGTGAAGCCTTGGGGTTCTCGTAATTCGACGCATCGCCTTTGCCCGCTGGCATCAGGATTCCACAAGAAGAACGAAACAAATAATTCAATCAGGAGAAGACATGAATACTTACGATTTTATTGCCGCAAACAAAATAATAGTCATCGTCCGCAAGGCCTATGGGAAGGATCTTCTCAATCTTTCGAGGGCGCTGTATGAGGGCGGCGTTCGCCTTATGGAAGTGACTTTCGATCAGCAGGATCCGATGCGCGCAGAAAAGACGGCGGAAGCGATCAAAATGCTGGGCGCGTATCACGGCGACAGGATGATGTTTGGCGCGGGTACGGTCCTTACCATCGAGCAGGTCGATGCGGCGTGCAAAGCCGGTGCGAGATATATCATTTCGCCCAACTTCAAAGCAGCAGTTGTTGAACACACGAAGAAACGCGGCCTCGTTTCCATACCGGGCTGCATGACCCCGACCGAAATAATCGACGCGCATGACTGCGGCGCGGATTTCGTCAAGCTGTTTCCGGCGACAACGCTCGGCTTCAAATACATCAAGGATATCCTCGCACCGATCAGCCATGTCAAACTGGTTGCCACGGGCGGAGTCAATGAGGAAAACTTCGGTGAATATTTGGATCTCGGATTTGCCGGCGCCGGAATCAGTGGCCGCCTGACGGACAAGAAGCTGATTGCGGAAGGCAACTGGGAAGAACTTACGCGGCGGGCAAAGGCGTTTTCGGATATTGCGAAGAAGCACGGTTAAGGGATCATCGAGATGAAAAAGAAATTCGTTGGATTTGGAGAACTGCTTGTGCGCCTCTCTCCGGAGGGGTACTACCGATTTTCGCAGACCGATACTTTGAAGGTGAACTACACCGGCGCAGAAGGGAATATGGCAATTGCGCTGTCCTACATGGGTGTCCCTTCGATGTTTGTCACCAAATTGCCCGACTCCGAAATTGGGCGCTGTACGATGAGAAAGCTCGCCCAGTTCGGCGTGGATACCTCGAAGATTGTCTGGGGCGGCGAGCGAATCGCCCTGTACTATCTGGAGCGTGGCGCTTCGCAGCGGCCGTCAAAGATTATTTATGACCGGAAGCACTCCGCAATAGCCGAAGCGGACCCTTCCGATTTTGACTGGGACGCGATCTTTGAAGATGCCGGTTGGTTCCACTTTACCGGGATCACCCCCGCATTGAGTGACTCGGCCGCCGAGATCAGCGGGCAGGCATGCATCGCGGCAAAGGTGCACGGCGTGAAGGTCAGTTGCGACCTCAATTACCGCAAGAACCTCTGGACCCCGGATCAGGCGCAGGCCGTCATGAAGCCGATGATGCAGTATGTCGACGTGTTGTTCGCCAATGAGGAAGACTCCGAAAAAGTGCTTGGGGTGAAAGCAAAGGACACGGATATTACCTCCGGCAAACTCAGCAGTGAAGGCTACAGCGCGCTGGCACGAGAGCTGGTGGATATTTACGGCTTTGAAAGAGTCGGAATTACGCTTCGCGAATCCATTTCCGCATCGGTGAATAATTGGTCCGGCATCCTGTATGAAAACGGGACCACTTATGTGTCGCCGAAGTATTGCATGCAGATCGTTGACCGCGTCGGCGGCGGCGACTCCTTTGCCTCCGGGCTGATCTATGCCACGCTGAACGATATGGAACCGCAGCAGGCGCTGAATTTTGCGGTTGCAGCCTCCTGCCTCAAGCATTCGATCGAGATGGACTTCAACCTTTCTTCAGTCGAAGAAGTGATGAACCTGATGCAGGGGGACGGATCCGGACGAGTCGTGCGGTAACGGCCTGGCAATTATCGATGCACGATCGGCGGTCGTGAATGATCGATCATCGTCTCGCATTTCTCGCTCTGTGCTTGTTTTGGGGCGGGACTTGGCTCGCCGTGAAGATCGCCGTCGTCGATGTGTCCCCCATGCTGGTCGCTTGCGCACGGGCATTGGCCTCAGGCATCGCGATGCTGGCCATCGCCGGGATCGGTCCGGTCTGGCAGATTGTTACGAAAGCACCGTGGCGAGTAGCGTTGATCGGGATACTCACCTCGACGATCAATTTCGCGGCGGTATTCTGGGGCGCAGCACGCGTATCTACGGGCGTCGCGGCGATCGTCGGAAACTCAACGGCGCCGATCGCGCTACTGCTCTTCGGCTGTCTGTTGCGCGAAGAGACGATCTCGCGCCGGCAGATCGCCGGCATCGTACTCGGCATCGCCGGTTTGAGTTTGCTGTTCGCAAGGCGTACAGGCGGGAGCATGGACGGGTCGGCAATCGCCGGGATCATCGCGATCGTCGGCGGCACATTCACTTACGGCCTTGGTTCGGTGCTGGCACGTCCCTTGTTGCGGGTGGCATCGCCGATGACATTGGGCGCTCTGCAGATGGCCATCGGCGGCATCGCCCTCGTTCCGGTCGTCTGGCTGCTGGAAAGACCCAATGCCGCACAGATCGCGGTACTGCTCACTCCAGCACCGTTTCTCAGCATCGCCTGGATGGTGATCGCCGGCGGCATCGGCGCAACGGTCATCTACCTTCGCCTGATTCGTGATTGGGGCCCGTCTCGCACCAGCATGTACGCGTTCGTCACGCCGATCATCGCCACAATCTTGGGTGTCATTGTTCTGCATGAACGACTTGGCGTTCAGGAGATTGCCGGCGCCTTCGTGCTGCTTTCGGCCGTCGCATTGGTCATTCCGCGCGGTGCAACCGATGGAGGGAAACGGACACTGTCGGACCGGGTTATTTAATGAGTTGGACGATTGCAATGGACCCGATGCTGGCAAGCAGACCGGCGAAGGACTGCTTCTCCATTCGGCTCGTAGCGGTCAGCATTGCGCACCGGTCTGTCAGAAACTACTATGTGAATCTGGCAAGCAGGCTTCGACGAGTACGAAAACAGGCATGGTTCGGCGATCTGTCATCGGCTTTTCAGACAGCAACACCGATAACAAAGATAGTCGCTTGAGCCGTTCGACTCCCATTCGATGCCCGACCTCACCTTCACTTTCAGGGATTTTTCATGGAAACAGATTTGTCAGGCAAGACTGCCGTAATTACAGGATCAACCGCAGGCGTCGGTTATAAGATCGCAGAATTCCTGGCGTTGGCGGGTGCCAATGTTGTAATCAACGGTCGCAAGACGCTCGCCGTCGAAGGTGCCGTCGAAAGACTCGCCCTGGCGGCACCACAGGTAAGCGTCTCCGGCGTCGTAAGCGATGTCGGAACGGCAAAAGGCGTCGATGAATTGCTCGCCAAACAGCCGCGAACCGATATTCTGATCAACAACGTCGGAATCTATGAATCGGAAGACTTCTTCGACATTTCGGACGAGAAGTGGATGCACTACTTCGAAGTGATCGTCATGTCGGGAATTAGGCTTTCGCGCGCTTATCTTCCGGGAATGATCAGTCGATATTGGGGCCGAGTCATCTTCATCTCGTCGGAATGGGCACTCAATATTCCCACCCACATGATTCCATACGGTCTCACCAAGTCAGCCGTCCTGTCACTGACGCAAGGATTGGCCAATCGCGTTCAGGCCACCGGTGTTACGGTCAATGCGATTCTGCTCGGGCCGGTTCAAAGCGTTCAAGGGATGGCCGGAGGGCAAAAGGAGCTTTGCCTCACGATGGAAGAAACGGTCGCGCTCTATGAAAACGAGCATCATCTGTCAACGCTCGCCTTTCCTCACGCGGCGACCACGGAAGAGGTTGCGAATACGGTGCTCTATCTGAGTTCCCCGCTCGCCCAAGGGAATTCCGGAACCCTGATCCATCTCGATGGCAGCGAGCACGTGACTTTACCCAGGGGATCCGCTCCGCCGCATTGACGCGCCTCGTCACCTGCTGTGACCGTGACAGGGCCCTGATCTTCGAAACCGCGAATTTCTCTTGCAACGGCGACACGACCAATTCCACAAGAATTCCGGTTCGGCTCGTCCATAATTCTTCTTAGGAACAGACTATGCCCAAATCGATCCCGGTGCTTTGCGGTTCCATCACCGTGGAACCCTATTCATTCGGCGTGAAGATTCACAACGCGGCATACCGGTTCCTGGGATTGGATTACACCTACGTGTGTTTCGGCGTGGGCAGTGCGGAATTGGCCGTACAGGCCATCCGCACACTCGGCATCCGGGGCATGAGTGTTTCGATGCCCTATAAGCAAGCCGTCATGCCCTTCCTGGATCAAATCGACGAAGCGGCTCTAAGCATCGGTGCGGTGAATACCATCAACAATCTCGGTGGAAGCCTGACCGGCTACAACACCGATTACGTCGGCGCCATTCGTGCCCTTGAGGAAACAACCGATATCTCGGGGAAGGAGTTGGCAATTCTGGGCGCAGGCGGCGTCGCGCGCGCAATTGCGTACGGCGCAAAGCGAGAAGGGGCAAAAGTTACGATCTTCAACCGTTCCCGAGCGCGCGGAACGGCGTTAGCCGATGCCTTCGGATTGAAGTTTGGAGGTTCCGTGGACGATTTTCGGGCGAATGACTTTTCAATTCTAATCAACGCGACGTCAGCGGGATTTCGCGCGCCGGAGGTTAATCCCGCCGAAGGCAAACTGGCGTCCCACCTTGTGGTTATGGATGTTGTATTCATCCCGGCTGCCACGAAGCTGATCCGTGAGGCAAAGGCGCTGGGTTGCAAGACCGTCAACGGAACCCGAATGCTGATTCATCAAGCCTGCGGACAAATCGAACTCTATACCGGCTGCAAACGGGCGCCGTATCAAGTAATGGAACAAGCTTTGCTGGATGAAATCGAGAAGACCAGCAGATGCTGAAATGCTGCCTGCGCCTACCACGACCTTGGCGAATAGTTGAGGCAGCGAGAAGCTCATTTTTCGACATCTCTGTTGACAATCCGAGCTAAGATGGAATAGCATTCAATCACAGAACGCTCTGCAATCTTAAAGCAAGGCGTCGGGGGAAACTGCGTCAATTTGAGGTGGATCACTGAGCAGCGCTACCCGAAAATCCGTAATTCGTGCGACGGACAATCCGAGGCGCATGGCTATTCTCGGCCGTTCTCTCTTGCTGATTGTCACAACGTCCCTGTGCTGACAAAAGAATCTTTAGGGAAAAGAGAAATCACTTTGAATACGCCGTTGGAGCAAGCTGCTGGGCCTGGAAATTCCAATGGTCAAGATTCGGCGAGCATTGCCGAGTCTTCCCCGGTCGTTGCGAAACGCAGAAGATCAAAAGGCATGCGCAGAGCCATAAGCATTGGCTGGAATCTGTTGCCGCCGCTGACCTTCGTCGCGATCGTCGCCCTGTGGGCAATAGCCATCCCGACGTTCAAAATACCGCCCTACCTGCTGCCCGGGCCTGGCGGAGTTTTCATACGGCTCGTTACCGATTTCCGCCAGCTCTGGGATAACTCTTTGATAACGCTGACGGAGATTCTCCTGGGCTTCGGGCTGACGCTGCTGACCGCGATACCCCTCGGTCTGGTCATCGCGCTTTCACTGGTGGCAAAGCAGATCGTCTATCCGCCGCTAATGCTCATGCAGCTGGTGCCCAAGATTGCGGTAGCACCGCTCTTTCTCGTCTGGCTGGGGTTCGGAATCGAATCGAAAGTCCTGCTCACGCTGTTGATGACCTTCTTCCCCTTGCTTCTGGCGAGCGTCAGCGGATTCCAGATTCTCGATACCCGTCTGCTGTACCTGACGAAATCCATGGGTGCCAGTGCGTGGCAGACCTTTCGCTACCTTCGCTTCCCGGCTGCGCTGCCGGTGATTTTTTCCGGCATCAAGACATCGGCGACGATCGCCGCGACGGCCGCGATCGTCGCCGAGTTCGTCGGCGCCAACAAGGGCCTGGGCTATGTCTTGCTGCGCAGCACGAGCACCATGGACATCGAGTTGACCTTCGCGGTACTGGTTGTACTCACCCTGATCGGAATTGCGATCAACTATGTCGTGGAGTTTGTCGAGTGGGTGATGACCCCTTGGCAGCGTGCAAGCAATAACTAGGAATTCCTTGATTGATTATTTCTTCGTTTTCAACGTGTCATGTTGGGCAACCGTCCGGTGCGCTCATATCTATCGAAAGGAAAGTAAATGCGTAAATCGATCAGCAAATTATTGGTGGCTGGCGCTATTGCTTCCACCCTCGCACTGGCCGGTGGTGTCGAGGCCGCGACCCCGGTCACCTTTCAACTGAACTGGACGGCCGGAGGCGCCAATGCGGGGTTCGCCGCCGCCGTGGCCGAAGGCTTTTACAAAGACCTGGGACTGGATGTCACCCTGGTCGAGGGCAATGGTTCCGGCAATACGGCACAACTCGTTGCGAACAATCGGGCCCAGATTGCCTACGCGGATGCCGTAACCGTCAGCCAGATGATCGCCAAGGGCGCACCGATGAAGGTCATTTCGACCATCTACCAGTCGAATCCCAGCGCAGTCCTGGCACTGAAAAAGACCGGAATCAAATCGGTTAAGGATCTCGTCGGACGCAAGGTCGGTGTCCCGTCCGCTTCTTCGCAAACGACCATGCTCGCGCTCTTTTTCGCAGCCAACGGCATGAAGGAGTCGGACGTGACGCTCATCGACATGCCGGTTTCGTCGATGGTTCCCTCCTTGCTGCAAGGTCAGGTCGACGCCATTCTGGGATCGATCGATGCTTATCAGATTCAGGCGGAAGCGCAGGGTGCGCAACTCGACAGTTACTTGTTCGCGACTAATGGCGTACCAACGGTGAGCACCTCGATGTTTGCCGTTGACAGCTACCTCAAAGATAACCCCGATGTCGTCAAGAAATTTGTCGCGGCAAGCATCAAGGGGTGGCTCTTCGCCATCGACAATCCGGAAAAAGCCGTCAAGGACCTCAAGAGTATTTTCCCCAACATGAGTGAAAAACTGGCTGCCTCCGAACTTGCGGCCATCAAGCCATTGTTCTGTAGTGGCGGTGCCAAATATATCGGCAAGGCAGAAGATGCGTTGTGGGCCAAAACCCAGGATCTCCTCTCGCAAGTCAAGTTGCTCCCCGTCGGTCAGGATCCGAAGTCGTATTACACCAACGACTTCCTTCCCCCCGTATCACAACTGCGTCCCTGCCCGATTTGAACGACCAGCTCAAATTTTTTCTAATCAAGCCAACTAGGAGCCCAGGCATGGCTGACGAACGACGAACCGGCTACCGTTATGCCGATCTTTATGTGGGAATGGCATTCCGGAGTCCCGGTCGCACCATCACCGATGCCGATCTCGTTGGATTTGCCGGCCTCACCGGGGATTTTTCGGAATTGCATACCAGTGAGGTCTACGCGCAAAAGAGCCAGTTTGGACGCAGAGTGGCGCACGGGATGCTTGGGCTGGCTTATGCCCATGGCCTGATGTGGGCCCGAACTGGCGAGCTTCGCGAGACTGCAATTGCTTTCCTCGGAATCAGTGACTGGAGATTCCTTGAACCCATCTTCGTGGGCGACACCATCTTCGTTAACTATCGGATCAGCGAACTCCGGGAAAGCAAGTCGCGGCCAACGCAGGCGATAGCAACTTTCGACGTGTCTGTCGTTGATCAGAACGAGCGCATCGTGCAGCGCGGAAAGAAGGCGCTTCTGGTTTCGAAGGAACCCCTGTTGGCCGTCGCGGCAAGTGGCGGCCCGGTCAGCTAACTCGCAAAGGAATAGAAGTGACGACCGCGCAACTCGCTGATGGGCCTGAATCGTACGTAATGTCTGGCGTCCCGATCCGGATCGATCGAGTAACAAAGACTTTCGGTGAAGATGGGGATAATCCTTTCGAAGCCCTCAAGGAAATCAACATCGACATCGAACCGGGTGAGTTTGTCTCGGTCGTCGGGCCGTCCGGATGCGGCAAGAGTACCCTGATGCTCATGGTGGCGGGATTGCTGTCACGCAGCAGCGGTAACATCCTGGTAGGTGGAAATTCCGTCACCAAACCGATTACGGATGTCGGGATTGCCTTCCAGGATCACTTGCTGCTTGAGTTTCGCAATGCCATGGCCAATGTCACCCTGCAGGCCGACATTCGTAAATTGCCCAAGAAGAAGATCGAGGCCAGAGCCAAAGAACTTTTTGAGCTGCTGCGTTTGACGCACGCCATGGAAAAGTATCCCCGCCAATTATCGGGCGGCATGCGGCAACGCGTTTCGCTGGTTCGCACTTTGGTACATGACCCTTCGGTCATTCTCATGGACGAGCCGTTTGGCGCATTGGACGCTTTGACCCGACTGCAGGTGCGCATGGACCTTGAGGCGCTGTGGCTTCGCCGCAGGCCTACTGTTCTCTTTATCACGCACAGTGTCGAAGAAGCAGTGGGCCTTTCCGATCGTATCTTCGTGATGAGCCCAAGTCCCGGCAGAGTTGTCGATGAAATCAAGGTGAACCTGCCTCGCCCGCGTCCCATTGTCCTCGGTGACGCACCCGAGTTCGCAGCCTATGTCGACAAGATTCTCGATCATTTCGAGAAGATGGGCGTGATTCACGGCGCCAATGTGCCCAAAGTCAGGAAAGTCGAATCATGAAGAACTCGATCGCCGCGGGCAATCCGGCGCAAGGCATTGCAAGCGCCCTGGTTACGGCAAGCTTCAACGGAACGGTCGCCGAAGTCGAAATCAACAACGGCCCGATCAATCTGGTGACCAAGGAAATGCTGCGTGCTCTGAACGACATCCTCGCGGATATTGCCCAGCGCAATGACATCCGCTGCATGATCCTCTCTGGCGGAAAAGCACGCGCCTTTTGCGCCGGTAGTGACATCAAGGAGTTTGCCCATCTGCGCAAGGACGCCAGCGAACACAAAATCCTTTACGAGGATATGGTGGTCAGGCGACTGGCGCGCATGCCGATGCCAACGATTGCCGCCATTGACGGTCCGGCGCTCGGCGGCGGATTGGAACTGGCCTTGGCCTGCGATCTTCGCGTCGCGCGTGCTGGCATCGCGCTGGGACTGACGGAGTCACGTCTCGGCGGACTTGCCGGGAGCGGTGCCGTGCGGCTCACGCGCCTCGTGGGACCCGCGCGCGCAAAGCAGATGCTTTTTACCGGCGAAACGATTTCCGCCGATCAGGCATTGTCCTGGGGCCTTGTAAACCGGGTCGTCACCGACCGATCGGCGCTCGAAGGCGCGCGCGATCTCGCCGCCGCCATTATCTGCCGCGGGCCGGTTTCCAACCGGCTCGCCAAGGAACTGGTCGATGCGGCTCAGGATCTTCCGATAGATGCTTGTCTTACCCTGTCGACGGTAGCGCAACAGAAGATATTCGATAGCAGCGATCTCCATGAAGGAGCATCTGCATTCTTCGAAAAACGTGAGCCGGAATTCAAGGGACTATGACCGCGGCCTTTACAACGATGAGTGCAGCGCAATCGGCGAAGAAGTCGACTGGCGCGGAAGACACTTCGGCCGGCCAAAGAGGAAAGTCCCTATTGGGTACGGCCGTGGTGCTGATCTGGAATGACGTGCTTCCGCAAGGTCGCGATATTTTCTATGATTGGCACGACAAGGAGCACATTCCCGAGCGTCTCGATATTCCCGGGTTTCTGCGCGGACGAAGATACCGAAAGCCTGGCCATTCACCCGAGTGGCTAACGATTTACGAGGCGGATGAACTTCAGGTGCTCGTTTCACCGGAGTACCTGGCCAGGCTCAATTCGCCGACGCCGCGAACCGCAAATGCACTGCAATACTTCAAGAACACTTCGCGCGCAGTGTGCAAGGCCGTTCATTCGATGGGCGCGAGCACCGGCGGCTACGTGCTTGCAATGCGCCTGGATGTGAGTGCCGCGCAAAGCGACGAGATGTGCCGGTTCTTTGTCACGGAGGTTTTCCCAAGGCTAGCGGCCCAGATCGGAGTAATCGCTTGTCATCTTTTCTGCGCCGACCAGCCAGGCAGTTATCTGCCGACGGCAGAGTCGAGCACACGTGAATTCGACGTACCGTCCTGGGTGCTGTTGATCGAGACTACGACCGCCGACGCGGCAGATCGAGCGCTTCAGTTGATCGATGCGGAAAACCTGGCAGCTCTCGGCGTGGCCGTACGCAAGGATTACGCTGTCTATTCGCTGGAGATTTGCAGACTCGCTCCGCTCAGGGCGATCCCTTAACTTACGAAATGGATGTGTCATCTTGAAACTTGTCAGGCACGGTCAACCTGGACACGAACGCCCAGGGCTGATTGACGACGAAGGTCGCGTTCGAGATCTCGGGGCGGTTTGTTCCGATTTTGGTCCAGGTTTCTTCGCGCAAGACGGAATCAGCCGTCTGCGATCGGTCGACATGAAGATTTTGCCGGTCGTTGCAACGGGCACTCGCCTTGGTTCATGCGTGGCTCAGCCGGGAAACTTCATCGCGGTAGGCTTGAATTATGTCCAGCATGCGATCGAGTCGCATGCTGAAATTCCGAAAGACCCCGTGCTGTTCAACAAGGCGCCTTCGTGTGTATCGGGGCCGAACGACACAGTCTTGTTACCAAGAAATTCGGTCAAGAGCGACTGGGAAGCGGAGCTTGCCCTGGTAATCGGGAAACAGGCCCACTACGTGGAGGAGTCAGACGCGCTCAGTTATGTTGCCGGGTTCTTCGTCTGCAATGATGTCTCGGAGCGGGAGTACCAGCTCGAACGCAGCGGGCAGTGGGTGAAGGGTAAGATGTTCCCGACCTTCGGCCCACTGGGTCCATGGCTGGTGACCCGTGACGAAATTCCGGATGTGCAGAACCTGCACATATGGCTGGAGCTAAATGGCAAACGCATTCAGGACTCGTCCACGAGCGACATGATTTTTTCGGTCGCAAAGCTGGTTTCGGATATAAGCCAGTACGTCATTCTGCAACCTGGCGACGTGATTACAACCGGTACGCCGCCTGGGGTTGGATTCGGGATGAAGCCGCCGCAATTCCTCAAACCGGGTGACACGATGCGTGTCGGAATCGATGGGCTGGGGGTTCAGGAGCAACGCGTGTTGCGCTGGGGCGAATCGTAAGCAGAGTCCGAGGGTACGGACTTTCGGACCGGCTGTGAGAGGGCTCGAAACGAGCGCAGTGCGTTTCTTGCATTTGCGCAGCGTTGATAAAGACGAAGGAAAGGTCGAACACACAGATTCCGCCGCCACCCGCGCGTGACGCGCACTAAATTGCGTAAGCTGCGCATTTTGTACAGGCTATTTCTTATGGACCTTATTTGAACGCGAATCCTGATCGACATGGCACACATACCCGCTGAACGCTGCTTGGATATTATTGAACTGCTCGCCGAGGGCGCAAGCACGATGTCGTTGGGCGAAATCGCGGAGCGTTTGAAACTGCCCAAGAGCGGCGCGCATCGATTGCTTGCGACTCTCGTAGCGTTGGGCTGGGCCGACCAGGATCCCGATACCAGTTTCTACCGATTGACCATGCGACTTGCGACCCTGGGGCAGCAGTTCTTTGTGGCCACTGGCATTCCCGACGTTTGCCAGCCGCTTTTGGACCGCTTGGCAAACCAATGCCGGGATTTTGCGCGCTTGGCGGTCGTCGACGGCGATTCATTGGTTTGGCTGGCGCAGGCCCAAGGCGCGACAGGCGGCTTGATGTATCACCCTCCCCAAACTGCAAGCACACTACCGCTCTACGCGACGGCAAGCGGCAAGGCCTGGCTCGCGACGCTGCCGACCGAGCGGGCTGTTCAGTACGTTCTCAAGTGGAGCTTCGCTGACGCCGACAGATATGGTCCAAACGTCATCCGGTCGCTTGAAGATTTGTTGCGCGAACTCAAGGCCACGGCCAAACGCGGATATGGCTTGGCGCAGAACGAGGCTGAGCCCGGCGTTACCGCCGTTGCGGCTGTCATTCGATCGGAGGACGGCATTGCGCTGGGTACCGTGAGCATCGCCGGACCCAGTGTGCGCATGACGGAGAGTCACATAGCGGAACTGGCACCGATTGTCGTGCAATGCGCATCCGAATTGGCCACATTGTGGCCGTTGCGGCCTCGTTCGAGCCGTATTTTCTCTGACCGGGATGTCGCTTAGGCCATGGGCCGATAACCTGCAATAGGTTGGGGAGTGCGTGATGGCTTATTCCGGAAAGTCCTATGTCGAGCATGTCGCCGTAAAGGTCAGTGACATCCACTGGCATATCCGCTTTTTCAGGGAGGTGCTTGGCATGACCCTGCGTGAAGCGCACGGCACCGAAGACGCACCGAGCCAGGTATGGACGATTGGCGGGATGCAATTGATTTCGGATCCCGACTTCAAGGGGCCGGAGGGGCGGCTCGCGCACCTCGGCATCATGACCGACGACGTCGAAGCGGCATTGCGCGCGGGGCAGGCCTGGGGGGTTACCGGACTGGCCGAATACAGCAACTGGATGGTCTTGCCGGACGGCCTGGTGCTGGAACTGCTCCAGTCTGAGCCCGGCGCGGTGGCCCAAATACTGGCGGTCAAGGCGCGTCCCTGAATTGGGAGGCGTTGCCACGAGCGGCGCGGTTCGCAGGCTTCAGTGCGAATGCAGCGTCACGCGCATGAGAGGAAATTTCTCGTCGTAGAACGCCAGGCGGTCCCTCAAAGCGCGATGTTCGTCGTACGGGTCTTCATAACTCCATACCGCGTCTTTGAGCGTCGCCGCGTCGCCGTCGATGTCGAAATAGCGCGCGGTGCCCTTGAAGGGGCAATGCGTCGTCGTTGGCGAGGCGATCAGCTTGTCCATGCGCACGTCGGGGCGGGCAAAGTAATAGCGCAGCGGTGCACCGTCCTCATCGACCTCGATAACAGCAGTCGAATCGGCGAGCAGCTCTTTGCCCACTGCGACGGTGACGCGCTGTCCAAGCTTTCGCTCGCGCACCTGGTGCTCTGGCGACCTTTGGTGTCCGGGAGATTTGGCCATCGTCTTCTCCAGTATCATGATGCCGTAGTCGGCGCGCCATCACGCGCCTAACTGTCGTCCGGCTTTCCCGCACTTGACAGGCCGATTACATGGCTTGCGCGGTCGAACGCGCACCGTGTTTGCCGAGACGGATAGGGTCGGGCATCGGATATTCGATCGTGGTGGTTTGTTCGTCCGCTAACGAGCAAATCACGTGCCCGGTTCGACTGTCGGGTTACGGGCCATCAACCGTTGGGCCTGGCTACTGCGTCGATAGACTGAATCGGCTTTCTCGAAGCGCTCCTTCGTGACAGGAGCCAGTCCAGGTATCGGATCGCTATCTTGCAATTACGCGAAATGTGCCGAACACCCCGTAATGCAAACGCCGGTAGCACCGGGGCCAACAGGGTCGTCACCATAATTCAATGAATACTTTATAGTATCTGTTGACAGCCGTCGACGTGTCCTTTATCGTATTTTCTGAATTCTTGACGGGCCTCAGGGACCGACCGCTCGCGTACCTTTCAGCCTTGCCCAGTATTCTCTTTCTGCTGTCTGCGATTCAACTCGATAAGAAATCGAATCAAACGATCGAAAACTTTAACGGAGGGTTCATGAAAACCACAAAGCTGCTGGCCCAATTTGCGTTCGTGTTGACCAGTATTTCATTGGCCATAGGGGCGCAAGCGCAAACGGTTCTGAAGTTCAGTCACACCGATCAGCAACAGGGTGGACGGCATGCCGCGGCTCAGATCTTCGCCAAGAAGGTCGCCGATTACACGCAGAACCGTTACAAGGTAAACGTCTTCTGCTGCAGCCAATTGGGCAGCGATCCGAAGAATATCGAACAGCTTGTTGCCGGCGGGATCGACTTCACGGTTTCGGCGACTGGTTCGTACGCGCCACACATCGACTCGCTGAACCTGACCATGCTGCCCTTCCTGTTCGACAGCTATGAGCAGGGCTGGAAGTTTTACGACGAATCGAAGTGGCTGAAGACGCAGTTTGACAAGGCGCCGGCCAAGGGTTTTCGCTTCCTCGCAACATGGGAAGCAGGCTTCCGCTGCATGACGACCAAGGACGTGCTGAACAGCCCCGCTGACGCCAAAGGCAAGAAGCTGCGCACTTTCCCGAATGAAATGATGCGCTGGCTGCTCGAAGACGTCGGCTTCGGCGTGCAGATCATGCCTTTGCCGGAAGTCTATCTGGCCATTCAGCAGGGTGCCATCGCCGGCCAGGAAAACCCGATCGATACGATTTATTCGAACAAGTTCTACGAAGTCGCGCCGAACATCACGATGACGCGCCACGTCTACAGCCCGATCCCAATGGCGATATCGGAAAAGACCTGGCAGAAGCTGTCGCCTGCGGATCAGAAGGCCATCACCCGGGCGGCCGTGGAAGCGGGCGCATGGAACCGCATCGAGGTCAAGTCGAGCGAGGAAAAACAAATCGCTGAAATGGCCAGCAAGGGTGCGAAGATCAACAGCCCGTCGCTCACGCCCTTCCGCGAAGCCGTCAAGCCGACCTACGAAAAAGCCAAAGCTAAATGGGGAGCCGACACCGACGCCATCCTGGCTGACGCGGCAGCCGTGCGCAAAGCTCTTCCGGTCAAGTAGCCAACAAATCCCGGACAGCATCGTCCGCCGCGGACGATGCTGTTACGCCGGCCGTTACGACGAAGTTTGCCGTATTCGACGAGGCGGATCACGCGATCGAGGATTCCCGCGTGATCAATTCTCGAATCGAGTCCGCGTGGGGATGGCCCAAGCTGCTGGTAAAGGCACGGCATCGCGATTTAATGAATACGTTACAGTATCTGTTGACAGCCTTTTGGAAGTTCTTTATGGTATGCACAAATTCGCTTGGGCGCTTCCTTCCCGCCGGAGAATCCCGACGCTCAGCTCTAAATGAGCGCTTTTCATGCCTTCCCGCCCTTTACGCCCGAAGCCGCAGCCATCAAACGGGCGGCAGCTAAACCATCAAAACGGCAGCACCCACGTCAAGGAGCAACAACCATGAAACAGAGTGTGATCATCGGCTTCCTGGGCAAGACGCAGGACCGGTTTTGCGAATACCACACGAGCAAGACCACCCGCGAAAAACTGCAGATGGTGCAGCAAATCAAGGGCTTTGACGGCGTCGAAATGGTTTGTCCGCACGAGACGACAACGCCCGAAGAAATCAAGGCGTTGATGAAAGAGTTCGGCCTCAACTGGGCGGCAATCAACGCCAATGTCAAGAAGGATCCCAAATTCATCTCCGGCAGCCTGTCGCGCCCGATCAAGGAAATACGCGACGAAGCCGTGGCGATCATCAAGCAAGCCAAAGATTTCGCCAAGGCCGTCGGCGCGCCTCACGTGACCTGCTGTCCCTTGTCCGACGGTTACGACATGCTGTTCCAGGTCGACTACAAGATGGCGTGGCGGTACATGATTGAAACGGTCGGCGAAGCCGCCGACTACCTGCCGGAAATTCCGCTCTTCCTCGAGCCGAAGTACTCCGAAGTGCGGGTGCATTGTCAGCTCGACAGCACGGCTAAAACACTGCTGCTGCTCAAGGAAATCGGAAACAAGCATACCGGAGTGACGCTAGACTTCGGACATTCGATCATGAGCCAGGAAAACCCGGCGCAAATGCTGGTCACCACGCTCGAATCGGGCTTCGACGTCTATGTGCACACCAACGACAACGATACCAAGGCCGACTGGGATTTGATCGGCGGCAGCCGTCACTTTCTGGGCTACGTCGAACTGCTCTTCTGGGCCAAGGAATATGGTTACGACAAGTACTTCACCACTGATGCCTCGCCGCGCATTTTCGACCTTGTCGATTTCTTCGAGCGCCATGCCGAAGTCAGCCTTGGCATCTGGAACCTAGTCAACAACCTCGATGCCAAGAAATACCGCAAGTTGATGGCTGAAGAGAACTATAACGAGTTGATTCGCCTGGTCACCAAGGAAATCTATCGGGTCTAGGCGCGCCACGATCCGGTCCGGGATAAAGCCGTGCCAACGCGACACCCGGATCACGTTTCGATCAGAGCGCCTTTCATATATTTAGCGGGGGATTCATCGTGGTTGCTGAACACAGTGCCGAGGTCGGTTTGCAGGACTTGTTGCCGTGCGGGCCGGTACAAGCGTGGCCAATTCATTTGCTGGCGAGAGTGATCGATTGGGCCTTGGTGGGTGCCGCCGGCGTGATGATCGTGCTGGTCTTCTTCAATGTCTGTGCGCATGCATTCGGCCACGACCTGGCGCAGACCACCGAAGCCTGCGAGCTCTTGATGGTCTGGGTGTCCTTTCTCGGCGGCGCCTCGATCATTCGCCGTTCCGGGCACATGACCATCACCGAGTTCATCGACAAGCTGCAGGGCAAGCCTCGCCGGGTAGCTGACTTCCTGGTGCAGGTCTTTGCGCTCGTCTCCCTGCTGATCCTGTTCTGGAACGGCCTGATCATCATCGGCAACAACTGGGGCAACGTGCTCACGGTGCTGCAGATTCCGATGGCTTATCAATACATGCCGCTGGCCATCGGTAGCGGCGCCAGCATGATCTTCGTGGCCTATGACCTTTACCAGATTCTTCGTGGCAAGTCCCGTGAAGAGCGCTACGGAGTGGACGAATAATGCTGACCCTGCAGATCTTTGGCATCTTCTTCATCATTGTACTGGCCGGCATTCCGCTGTATTTCGGGCTGATCGCCACGACAGCGGGCATCGTCTATTTCAAGGACCTGCCCTATCAGCTCGATTCGCTGCTTTTAAACCTGATTGCCGGGGTCGAGCCCTTCATCCTGATTGCCGTGCCGCTATTCATTTTCGCCGGCGAACTGCTCTCGCGCGGCGGCGTCGGCAAGCGCATCGTCGCTTTCGCCAACGTGCTGTTCGGCTGGATGCCGGGCGGCATGGGCGTGGTGACCATCGTCTCCTGCCTGCTGTTCGGCGGCGTTTCCGGTTCGGCCATCGCCGATACCGCGGCGATCGGGTCCTTGGTTGCGCCGACCATGAAGCAGAAGGGCTATCACCCCGATTTCACCGCGGCGCTGCTGTCGGTGGCCGGCACGCTGGCGCTGCTCATGCCGCTGTCGATTCCCTTCCTGGTCTTCGCCTTCATCTCCGGGGCGTCGATGCGCATCCTGTCGATGTCGGGGGTCATACCGGGTCTCATCTGCGCCGCGGCGCTGGCCATCGTCTGCATCCGCTACGGCAAGAAGACGGGCTGCGACAACGGCTCGGAGAAGGCCTCGCTTGCCGAGATATGGGCGGTGACCAAGGACGCGGGACCGGCGCTGCTGATGCCGGTGATCATCGTCGGCGGCATCTGGACCGGCGTGTTTACGCCGACCGAAGCGGCGGCGGTGGCGGTGGTCTATGGCCTTGTCGTCTCGCTCTTCCTGTACAAGGATCTAAAGCCGCGCGACCTGCCGGCGATCGCCCTCAAGGCCTTTCAAACCAGCGCTTCGGTGCTGCTCGTGATCGGCGCCACCGGGGTACTCTCCTGGCTCCTGACCGCCGAGATGGTGGCCACGGAAATGGCCGAGTGGATCCGCACGGGAGCCTGTCCGGAATTTTGTGTTTGAGGCATAACATGTCGAAAGAAAGGAACATGTATGCCGAGCAAGAAGAAGGTCGCTATCGCGGCCGAGGCGGCGTTGCCGCAGATTCCGTCGGAATGGCTTGACCAGGTGGTCACG
>CAISOB010000036.1 GCA_903886975.1 uncultured beta proteobacterium | reverse complement strand
GTGCTCCGCTACGCTACGCCCGCTGGCCAAGGCAAGACAAAAACCAGCAGCACAAGCTGGACTCTCAGGAGTCCATTTCAAGCAATCGACTGGCTACCTTTTGCTCCGCCTCGCTGGCTCCCAATTCCGCGCCATTCACATGCTGGCCATCGGCGCGATCACACCCTTCCACGAAATTTCCCGCAGCATCCTGTGGAAAGCCCGTCCTGCGGACTACCGGCATAATCTGGTGGAGCAGCAAAAAGGCGGCTCGCCCGGCCACTACATTTCAGCGCAGCGCCGCCTCGACCTTGATTGGCTATTGCGAACCCTAACAATTGTCCGCAATAGCCAAGAAAGAGATGCCGCTGGACAGAAGGGCGTCACAACGCCGTGACCAGGGCGCGTGAAGCACCCCCGTTCGCGAATTATTCGCGAACGACACGCAGAAACGCCGCTTCCAGCGAAAGCGCGGGTTTCACCTCGACCAACTCGTGCCCTGCCGATTCTATTTGTCCGAGCATAGCCCAAAGTTGCGAGCGCGGGATCTCCACAAACCACCGCCCCGGCACTTCCTGCGTCATCCCCGCAATGACGTCCGCACCCTGCGTCCGGATCATCACCGAGTCGTCGGCGCTAACCAGTTGCGATGGCGAACTGACCGCACGCAGCCGCCCTTTGTGTATCAAGCCAAAGCGATCGGCGAGCCGCTCGACATCGTGCAGCACATGTGAAGTGAGAAACAGCGTGCCGCCCTGTTGCCGATACTCGGCAAGAATGTCGACGACATCCTTGCGCCCGATCGGGTCGAGGCCCGACAGCGGTTCATCGAGAATCAGCAGGTGCGGCTTGATCACCATAGCCTGCGCAAGCGCGGTTCGCTGCACCATTCCTTTCGAAAAGCCCCGTATCGGATTGCTTGCTACCGCCGCGATATCAAAACGTTCAAGCCAGTTCAAGCAATGCGCGCGTTCGTTTGGAAGCTTGACTTCATGCAGGCGCAAGGCCATGGTCAAAATTTCCATCGGCGATAGATGTTCGGACAAGCTCGGATTTTCCGGCACGTAACCCAAACCCTTCCGTCCTGACGGATCGCTCGCCGGTTTCCCGGACAACCACACCGAGCCGCTGCTGGGCGCCAGAAGCCCGGTCAGCAACTTGATTGTCGTGCTCTTGCCGGCACCATTCGGGCCGACAAAACCAAATACTTCTCCTTCGCTGATGGAAAGAGAAACAGCGTCCACCGCCACAACCGTTTCCCGTCGCCAGCCGCGAGTGAACCTCTTGCTGACGCTCTCCAAACGGATTGCATCACTCATTTCACCTCCTTGCGCGGGCTGTTAAGCAGCACCGGGCGTCCGTTCTTGTCGACATCGTAACCAAGGCCGAATGGATCAACCGGCAATGCGCCGATCAAGCCCTCCCGGACAAGTTCGTTCAAATCCGACAAGGGCTCACGCGTCCGCTCCCGATGTTGCGCCGCTGCCTTCTCCAGCACCAGCAAGCCCTCCAGCCGCTGAACCCGTTTCTGGTAATAATCCCGGAGCCTGGATTGGCGACTGGCGGCGGCCATCCCCTGGACCATGCGGATCGCGGAAACCGTGTCGTAGCCCCGTTCCATCCAGCGTACCGCCAATGTTTCCAATAACAAACGGTCGCTCTCTTCCTTGGCACGGGGAACGGCCTGTTTCAACGTCTGCCCGGCGCGCAAGCCATCCTTGTCGAAATACCAGATATCAAAGGCATAGTAGAAAACGGGCAGCCAATCGAAAGGTCGCGCATCCATGGCCAGTTTCAGGATGCGCTGACCGGCATCAAACTGGCCTTTCCACGGCAGGATGTTGCCGGCCACGTAGTAGTTATCTTCATTCGCCGGGTTAAACCAGGCCGCATCCTCGTGCACTCGCGCCAGCAGCCCGACCTGATCCGGCGTCATTCGGTTCGGATCGGCGATCAGGGCACGTATGGTCGCAAGATTTCCGGCCAAATAACGATCGCCGCCCGCGAGCGCCAGTTGGGCCAGGCGAGGCAAGACGGCGTCCAGTTCGCGTGGGTCCTGTTGCCTGGGGGAACGATCCAGTCGCCCTGTCGCAACAACATAAACGAATGCCAGCGAGAACAGCCAAAAAACGGGATTGCGCAGGAGCTTCATGCCACTCGTTCCGGGGCGGTCAGGAAAATTCGCGGCGCGAAAACGCCCACACGGCGAGAGCCACCAAGACGCCGGTATAGCACAGGGCCGAGACGATCGCCCACAGCACCGATTGCGGGTCGGGAACCGTTTGATACATCGGCCACAGGCGCCAGTCGAGACGCGACAAATCCGGCAACAGCCAATGAATCGCTTGAAGAATCGGCGTATTGGCCGCCGACAGGGAACGATCCCCGCCTGCCAGTACGTATTCAAGCGCTGTCCCCAGACCCTCGCCAGCCATCGCAAACCCGGCACCGGCGACAAACGGCAGCATCGGCGTCGTGCTGATCGCGCTCATGAAAACGGTAAATGCCACCACCACCACGGATTCAAGCCACACGTCAAAGACGGCGACCCACAGCGCTACCCCCAGGCTCGGCAGATATTGTTGAGCTTCATACTGCAAACCGGCGGCGACCGCCGCAATAATCAGCGCCAGCGTCAATGCCACGGCCGCCACCGCGCTTAAGGACACCACGCCGAAGAACCGTCCCATCAGGTAGTCGCCGCGGCGCAGCGGATAACTGAGCAGCAATTGCACGGTCTTGCGATCCACTTCGCGCGAAAAAGCCTCCTGCACCCACAGCAGGCCAAGCAGTACCAGGCTGATGCGCAAGCCGGATAAGCCCACGTCGAGGGCCACGGTACGCGGTGCGCGCGGCGAAAAGGACGAGGCGAGATAAGCCGTTATGACGAGCAGAACGGCGAGCAGCGCCACGCCATAGAAGTAGCGACTGCGCAGGCCGGATTTCCAGGTTGCCAGTATGATTTGCCACATACAACCTACCCTTTTGTATCAGGCTAGCGCGACGACGGCAGCGAACACCTCAAGCGGAAATCCCCTGAGGAACGCGTGGGCGCAGTGTATATCCAGAGAGACTACAAAAAAAAGGGGGCAAGCCCCCTTTTTTAGAACAATCGACTGAGAAAAATCAGGAAGAACCCATGTTCGCTGCATCGCCTGCCGCCGGGTTAGCAGTTCCTCCCGTAATATCGGGAGCAGAGGCGCCGCAAGTTGCGGTTTTTGGACGAACACCAGCGTCGGTATGGCCCATCTGGTAACACGCGCCCTTGTTGCTGCCAGCTTCACCCCAAGCCGCAGTGGTGTTTTGATCCCAGTTCAGCAACACATTGTTGGAGCACGAAGTCGCAAAAGTGGTAACAATAAAGGCTGCCGTTGCCTGACCGGTAATCGTTACCTTGCCGGCAGTACCTGCACACGCCGCTGCAGCTGCTGCAAAAACAGACGAAGAGCCAAACAGAGCCAAGGCCGCTACAATAATTAGTTTTTTCATTTGATCACCTCGATCAGGAATTGGAGTTGGCCACGGCCGACGTGATGAAGTTGCGCATATCGGAAGCCGCCGCTTTGTCTTCAGCCTTCTTGGTGTACTGGGAGAATTGCGGAATCGCAATCGCCGCGAGAATACCGATGATCGCGACGACGATCATCAACTCGATTAAGGTAAAGCCTTTTTGCAGCTTTTTCATGGTGGAGAACTCCTTCCAGTGGGTGCAAACGGAAAGCCCGTTGCAGGAAGTCTAATCAATTTTCATGCCATGTGTAAACCCCTTTGAATACAGTCCTCACGCCGGTTCACACTCAATCAATTCGACTAGCGCCGTCACCACCTGACAAAATTTGTCACATTACAATGTCGTATTGGCGATCGCGCTTGCCTCGCGCCGCGCTTTCGTGTGCAATGCTGCACTCCGTCACCACTCGCTGATCCCCATGGCCGAAAGCAAGAAATACCAGATCGCGGCAAGCGCTTTTCCGCAGTATATTGCCGATCAATCCGATCCGGCCAGCGAGCGCTATATCTTCGCCTACACCATCACCATCGAGAACACCGGCACCGTGACGGCGCAGCTGATCTCGCGGCACTGGGTCATCACCGACGGCAATTCGCGCGTGCAGGAAGTTCGGGGCCTTGGCGTCGTCGGGCAGCAGCCGCTGCTCAAGCCGGGCGAGACCTTCGAATACACCAGCGGCTGCCAGCTCGACACGCCGGTCGGCACGATGCGCGGGACTTATCAGATGACCGCCGAGGATGGCACGCAGTTCGAAGCGGTGATCGCCGAATTCACCCTGAGCATTCCGCGCGTCCTGCACTAGGTCCGGTAATCGGCGTTGATCTTGACGTAGTCGTAGGAAAAATCGCAGCTATAAACCGTGCCCTTCGCCGTGCCGCGCCCGAGATCGACGCGCACGGTGATTTCCTTGGCCTGCATGACGCGTGCGCCGTCCGCTTCGCGGTAGGACGCGGCGCATGCGCCTTTTTCGGCGACCAGGATTTCCTCGCCGGCACTGCCCAGCCAGACGCGAACGCCGTCGACATCGAGCGCATCGATGTCGGCATAGCCGATCGCCGCGAGGATGCGGCCGAGGTTGGGATCGGAAGCGAAAAACGCGGTCTTGACGAGCGGCGAGTGGCCGATGGCGTAGCCGACGCGCTTGCACTCGTCGCGATCGCGACCGCCTTCGACGGCGATGGTGATGAACTTGGTCGCGCCTTCGCCGTCGCGGATGATGGCCTGCGCGAGTTCGAGGGCGACGCCGGTCACCGCGGCGCGCAGCGCCGCGTAACCGGGCGCGTCGGCGGCGTCGAAGTGCGCGCCGGCCTGCCCGGTGGCGATGACGATAAAGGAGTCGTTGGTCGAGGTATCGCCATCGACCGTGATGCAGTTGAACGATTCGTCGGCCGCTTCGCACACCAGCTGGCGCAATAGCGGCTCGGCGATGCCGGCGTCGGTCGCGACAAAGCCGAGCATGGTCGCCATGTTCGGCCTCATCATCCCGGCGCCCTTGCTCATTCCGGTAATCGTGATCGTCTTGCCGTTGATGATGAGGCGGCGCGAGGCGGCCTTGGCCACCGTGTCGGTGGTCATGATGGCATGCGCGGCGGCGTGCCAGTTGCCGGCCTTGAGGTCGGCTACGCAGCGCGGCAAGCCGGCGATCAGCCGGTCTACCGGCAGGGGCTCGAGAATCACGCCGGTCGAAAATGGCAGAATCTGTGTCGCATCGACGCCGAGCAGCCCGCCGACCGCCAGGCAAGTTTCCTGCGCGGCCCGCATGCCGGCTTCGCCGGTCCCGGCGTTGGCGTTGCCGGTGTTGATGACCAGCGCGCGAATTTCTGCGGGCGAGTCGAGACGCTGCCGGCAAAGCTGCACCGGCGCTGCGCAAAAGCGGTTTTGCGTAAACACGCCGGCCACCGTGCAACCGGGGTCGAGCGCCAGCAAGGTCAGGTCGCGCCGATCGGCCTTGCGGATGCCCGCTTCGGCGACGCCGAGCCGGACGCCGGCGATGGGGAAGAGCGCTTCGGGTGCCGGCGTAGCGAAATTGACGGGCATGTTTTTACCCTTAAATCTCTAACTCAACTTCCCGTGGCAGTGCTTGTATTTCCACGGACACTGTTTAGAGCCTTGATTTATATATGTTTTTTCTTGTGAAAAATTAGTGTTTAACATTTGCCTAACAATCTAACATAGTTGCCATTACTTAATCATAGCGTTTTTGAGTGCTTATTTGTAACTGAGATTTTACTTAAAACAGTCACCTAAACAAGTGCGTGTAACTTTTGTGTAACTAGAATGAGTTGGGACTGATTTTAACAAAGCAAAATCTATTCATTTTCAACGCTTAATCTTAACGCTTTTACACAGGTTGCGGAAACCTAAAACACTCACCACTTGTCGTCGTCTTGTGACTTAAACCCTAACTTATCTTCTCCACTGTCATTGAAAACAGCACTTAAACCAGTTGCCGTGTTTCCCATGCGTGTACTGCCATCAGTGCTAAAACTACCCATCTCAGTAAAGATAGAACCATCACTACCTACAGTTGTTGAGCCCATTTTTGTGTACGTAGTACCATCAGATGAGATGCTGGTTGTGTCAGAAACTTTCTGAATCGTCTCGCCTGTGTCAGACACAGCAAACTTGCCAAATATGTTCCAAAAAGACATAAGTACACTCCCTAAGTTTTGACTGAAAAAAACATAACGATGAAATGATTCAAGTACATCTTATTCCCTCTGAATGCTTGATTTCAAAAAAGTTGCTCAAAATCAGAAAAAAATACCTGAATGACTATCCAAAATACACAGCATAAGATACGATAAGACTCCAACAAAACACATAGGAGCAGTCATGGATGCTGGGATGTTACGCGAAGGAATTTTTAATTTAAACACAAGAAGATTCGGAACAGTTGCTGAAGTAATGATTCGCAGACTGTTTAAGCTTGGGCGTAGCAAAAACCAATTCCATGACTTATACGACGACTTAAAAAATCATCGAGTAGAAGTCAAATTTTCCACAGTAAGAAGAAAAAACACAAGAACTATTACAGAAGAATCAGTACTTAATTGTATTGCTGACGAACTCTCTTCTAACCGGCAAGTAAAGTTTGATGAGTGGAACAACTATGAATTTGACTGTAACATTCAACAAGTAAAAAGAGACCAATTTGAAGTCCTTTATTACGGACTATTTTTCAGTGATAAGGTTGCCATATTCAGAATTAAATCAGAAGAAATCGGTCCTAAAATCTATTATTCAGATAAGCAACACAAGGGTAATGAAGGTGAAGGTCAATTTCACTTAAATGAAAAGACAATGAAGATACATTTAGACAACTATTTGTATCAAACATTATCATATCAAGAGCTTTACGAACTCTTAGAGTAAACGCCTTCAACAATCTCAATCTCATCATCAGTAAACCCAATAGCTCCATAAATTATGGCATTTATTTTATTTAAAAGACTTTTATAATCAGCTGAATTTCCAGAAATATAACCATCTACTAACGATTCAATTTCAATATTAAGTTCATCTGGAAATATAAACATTGGAAGAGACTGTAAATGTTTTTTCAAAATCTTTACAGAGTTAAATTTAGACATAAAAAGAAACTGAGAAACACTACTTTGTAGAATAGCAAGAACAACTTTTACAGGAATTTCAACCTTTGGAATAATAAAATTTGCGCTATTAAGAGTTAAAGTTTGCTTGTTATCATAGCTAAAAATAAGCTTATCAGAAATAAATCTATAGATAATTTTTTCTTTAGCCCTAAAGTAAGATTCATTAGAGCATTGCTGGAACGATGCCCTGTCAAACTTAATAAAACTAGAAGGTTCAGCAAACTTAAATGGTTGTATGTCTTTACCTTTAAGCACACCTTCTGAACCTAAAGTTTTCTTATCCAATACTAATTTAGCATTGTTACCAGTAACAATTCCCAAAGAGTAGTCAGACTCAGTACCAAGTAATTTATGATTAAATTTGTAGATCTTATCAATAACTTTTTGTTTTTTACTATCTATATTAAAAACAAGTTCAGAGAATTTAGTAGATAAAACCTCCTCGGAAGTAACGGTTGTTTTAGCAACATCAGAACATAAAGTTATTCTTTGATTAGAACTATAACCACCAATCTTAGCCTCTAATAAAACTACATTGGTAAGCATCCCAGAAAAAGCTTTTCCAAGCTTTGTAACAGTTATGTCAGAAGATTCTGAGAATAATTTTTTCCTAATTGATGAATGAGCCGAGACATCAACAAATGATTCTGGTAGCAAAAAAGCAACCTTACCAAGAACTCTAGTATTATCGATTGCTAACCTAAGAAAAAGTGAAAATGAATCACTTCCACAAAATAATTCTTTTTGTGAAATCGATAGATTAGCACCCCAAGGAGGATTAGTAGCTATTAAATCAACTTTATATGCCAATAGCATTTCGTTGTCTTTAATTGATTCAATTACATCCTTAACATTTATCTTTGGTAAGTTTTCAAAACAATCTTTTCCGATAAGCAATAAATTTAATCTACAAATGTGTACAGCAATAGGGTCGATATCAAATCCATATAAACATGGATAAATTAGTTCATCACCATCCTTAATTTTTTTAAGTAATGCTTGAATGAGAAATGAACCGCTACCACAGCACGGATCTAAAATAATCTCTTCTTTTCTGAGATTATCATGAATAATTTTATTTGAAATAGCCTCAGGAGTATAGAAGACGCCACCAATAGCTTTGGCATGCGATTCAGAAATATGTTGATAAGTTTTACCTAAAATATCTAATACATCTCGAACACCACTTGGAATATCGATGCTGTATTCAGTAAAGTTTTTGACATTACTTTTCCATAAATCAATTTCTAAGTTACATAATTCAATCCATTTAAGAGAATTATTTTGAGATAATTTTGAATTAAATTTAACCAACTCAATGGCAATAGAAATCAAAATTGATTGATAGTTATTATCTGTTGTTATTCTATCAATTTGAAGTAAAAAATCTCCAAGATTCGCATCGTTTATTTCTTTATGTACCCTTTTTTTTGTCACATGTACTTTATTTGCTCTAGACTTTAGTTTTTCACTTTTACCAGAAACTATTTTTTCTTTAAGTTCAAGTACAATACTTTTATCAATTGACTTTTTGCTTGTGTTTTTTGAAAGCGGCAAAATACCTAACTTAACCCAATTGGTTACAGTTGCCCCAGATACACCAAGAAGCTCAGCCGCCTCTTTCATGGAAAGTGGCACATCATCGAAAAGTGAAGCGTTAGTCATTGTGTCAATGTTGCCAATTAAAGAATTGTGTAGTATAAATCCAATACCTAGAAACCACAACCGAAAGGATGAAAAATGAGCCGTGTAGCAGAACTTCAAGCCCGCATCAAAGAAGCACAAGCTGAACTTGACGATGCCAAAAAATTCGAACGAGCTGACGCACTTAAGCGTATCAAAGAAGAAATCAAGTTCTACGACTTCAAAGCAACAGACTTCAAGGGTTTGCTCAAGTCACGTGTGACACAGAAGCAAGTTGACGAGTTCACAGCAAAAAAAGCCGCCGACGTAAAGAAAGCCGCCGCACCTAAGAAGAAGTAAAAAATGTATAAGGCAACTCGTACTTTAATTACTGAAAGACAGAAGTTTTGTAAAGCAGAACTTATGGTTGTATCAGTTAAAAAAACACCAACTGGCAAGCTTAATGACTGTACTAACAACGCCCTTGATGCTACCGAAGAAGGTGATGAAGTTAGAACAATAACGGGTTGGCTCGTACATCCATACGATGCCGTTACCAATACAACAGAAATCGTACAACATTGGTGGAATATGAATTCTGATGGAACATATTTTGACACTACACCAGGTATAACTGATGATTGTGAGTATGTAAAAGATATGGATTTAATTTACTATTTTTCTAAAAATACAGAAAAAATAGACAACAACGTCGCCCTATCTTTAATCTTAAGTGACGATAAGTTTATTGGAGTTGATGAAGATAAAAAGTCACTTTCTGGCATTAAAAGAATTCTTATTTCGTCACTTGAAACTGAAGTTTTGTATAGGCATAAAACTTAAACTAACTCAATCGCTTTACGTTTCATAGCGTCATTAACATCTATGTAGCATTGAGTTGTAGACAGATTTGAGTGCCGAGCGATGCTTTGTAGCACCCTAACACTCACGCCTTTGTCTGCCAAATTGGTAATTCCTGTGCGTCTTGGACTATGACTGCTACCACCAGAAATGGCACAGTTACGGAATAAGTGGTGAAAGTGTTGACATAAGGTATTGCTGTTCCAACCTTCTTGTGGACGCTTTTGTGAATAGAAAAGCTTGTCTGTAACTTCTTTATATGGCACAGCATTAACGTAAGCCTGAAGCTCTTTACGTAGCTTATCGCTGACAAACACAGTACCGCCCTTGCGTCCTTTAGTCTGTTCCGCTGTCAAGTAAATCTCAGTTTTAACTTTACCTTCTGCGTCAAGTACGTCTGCGTAGCGTAGTGCCGCACATTCTTTTACACGTAGCATTGCGTACAGCATTGTCAAAAACATTGCTCTATTGCGTTCAGCGTGTGGACGTGTAGCAACGTAGTCCAGCACTCTACGGATTTCTTGTGCTGTTAACACTTTAGCCTGTTTACTCATTAGCGTTCTCCTTAATGTAAGCTTTTCAGTGCGTAAAGTGTATTTTCTTTGTTTCTCAATTCCTACCGATTTTTTACCTAAGTGCGTCAATGTATTTTCTCCAATGATTTCAAAGACTTAACGTGTCTTTGACTTAAAAACAAAGCTTTTGTGTATTAGCTTTGATTTTTTATTTATTGGAATTTTTAGGTGAGTGCGACTTTTTTCAGCAGACTTGCGTATAAGCCCTGTACGCTGTCGTAAGCTGTACCAGCTACCCAAGCTTATCTCAGCTTGCTATGTGCGTTTGTAGCTTGTTTTAGAGCGTTGTTATAGAATTCAAAAAAAGGAGTAGCTATGCGTACACGAGTTAAAAAGCACAAACTTGGCTCTACGAAACCAGCTTCACAACTATTTTTATTTTCAAACAAGCTAAACAGGAATATTGATAGCTACTTTAGTGGCAATGTCATTCTTGAAATTAAACTCAGTAGCTATGACTATCCGTACCACGACGAAGCTAAAAAAGTCGTTGATTTTATGAATACGTACTGTAAATCACGTGCTATCAAGCCTTACAAGTATATGACTGTAGTGCTGAACTACAAAGCAACTGGATTGACATTAACTACCTTAAGTGGTGAATATGATTACCCTATTGCTGTACACGGCTCGGTAGGCTACAAGCAATTAGCAACAATCCATTCAGCCTATGAAATGTTAAAAAAACGTCTGAGTGCCTTTGAACATTACACAAGCTGTACCTTAAGCTATGCTCATATCTCAAAGAGTGAACCAATCAAGCTTCCTGAACGTACAGTTGTTTCATTAAAAAATCAACTTAAGAAAACCGAGCAAAGCATACTTAAATCAATGTCTACTGTTCTTGCTACTTTTCATAAAAAGTTTCAACCAAGCTATCGTAAGTAGTTCATTATCTATCTGTTTCTTACTGTTTGAGTGTTAGTAATAATGTTTGGGCAAAGCTTCGCCAATTAAAGCTAACAAGCTTTATTTGAAGTAGCAAGAGCCAAACGTGGGCAGTAATGCTATTAAGCTAAAGTCCAAAGCACATTGTCTGTGTCTTTAGTCCCTAACTCTTTTGTGATGTACTCAATCCATCCGCTATCAGTAACGTCAACCTTATGCTCAGCATCTATGTGCTCAACATTAAGCTTGGCATTCTTAACAAGCCTATCAAACTGATTAAACTTAACGTGACTTGGCAAACCACCAATGGCAAAGTGAAGATGTAAATTCTTATTGCTACGCTCATCTTCAACTACTGGCAGGTACTTAAGTGTGTGTCCAAACTTATCAGCTCCACGCTTACCAAACACTTCTCTGTTTAATTTCTGAGTAAAGCGTTTGGCAATGCGTTCACAGTCAATGCGTGTCAACTTACGCTTGTATGTGCCTCTAACTGTAGTCTCAACAATAGTTTGCCTCAAAGTCAACGTCAAAGCTAACGGAAAATCCTTACTAATTCCGCTTAACCACGTGCGTGTTGCCGCCTTTTGCGTAGGCAAGGCAAGTGGGTTATGGGCAGTACGTTGGCGAATTTCGTATAGTTTCATACCTTTATTTATACAAAACCAAAGGATTGAAGAAATTTTCCTTTAGGTTGCTCTTAATAAAGTCTGAAGTTACAGTAAAAGTTCACTTAACAAAAGGAGTTTTACCATGTCAGTAATTGCTAAATTGAAGCTTGTAGCTAGCAAGCGTGAACGTTTCTTAAGCCCAATTGTTGCTCGTCGTCAAAAACTAGCTGACAAGTTGGAAGAACAGCTTGCGCTTTGTACAGCACAAAAGAATGGCACAGTTTACGCACCCAAGCGCATTAAAACTGTGACTAACGCTGACGGTGAACGTGTGCGTGTAGAAGCAATTAAGCGTGTTAAAGAGTGGTTTTGGACAACAAGTAGCGGTAAGATTAACTTGGCTGTGCGTTATGGTAGTAAAACATTGACACTAAACGGCAAGGGAGCTAACTGTATTGAATTGAATACTGGCGAAGAACTTATCAGTACTTTAGCTTTGCTTAAAGACGCTGTAATTGCTGGCGAATTGGACGATGCTATTGCCAATGCTAGCGATAAGTTACGTGCTGGCTTTTGCAAGTAAGTGACTTAAGGACTGGCTTTAATTGCCAGTCCAATCTTCTATTCTCGGCTAAATATATAAGAATAGGAGTAGATTATGAGACTTTACGAGTTTGCTGATGCTGAAGCACAATTGGCTTTGCTACGCACAATTATTGACAATACTTGGACAGCAATAGCACAGCAAGCAGAACAAGAGAAACGAGCTGAGGCTGAACGTAAGGCACAAGCTAAGCTTAAGCCACGTGGTAAGAAATCAAGTAAGGGTACAAGCATACGTATACCTACCCCTCCACCACCCCCTACCAAAAAGCCACAAGCCCCCTTAGCCAAACAGCCCCCCTCACACCTTAATAAGCCCAATCCTAACCGCTTAAACGCTGTAAAGCCTGTACCCCCTACCAACCCTCAGCTTAAACAACAGGCTATAAACACAGCTATCAACCCTAAGCTGGCGTCTGTCGCATACCCTAAGCCTACAGCCAATACCCCAATAAACCAGCATTACGGCGTGAAAGACGGCTATTTTGGCAAGAATATAGGTGCTACAGAAAAAGAAGATGGTGGGGATGACAGGCATAGCAAAAATGGTATTGCCACCCTTAAAAAATAGTTACGCAATTTCTTTAGGGTATGGAGAGCCTAACCATTGGTGATTTAATCTAACCCCAAGTTGGTTCTGTATTTCTTAAAAAATTGGGCTACGAAAAATTAAAGGGTAGTACTATTTTAAGTTGGGTGGTGATTTTTCACCTACCCACCGAGCTTAGTAGCAAGTGCTAATGGTGTTGCTTGCTTGCCGTAGTATTTCTCAATTATCTGCACACTCGTTCCCATATTTCTTGCTATGTCATAGATTGGAACTCCACGCTTAATCATCATTACTGCATAGAAGTGCCGCAGACTGTACAAAGTATATTTTTCTTTGTCTCTGCTTTCCGATAGGTTAATTGAGTCAAGTAGAGCATTAAATTGATCTATGAGTGTGACTATTTTGTTGCCGTCATACATACAAAAAAACCAACCATCAGTATCTACAATCTTTCTCTTAGGGCTTCGTACTTCCCTAACTATTTCTTCGTTTAGTCTTACCGCATTACGTTCTCTTACTCGCTCCACATACCTAACAACACTCGTACGGGGAATAACTATCCTTCGGCCTGTCTTACCACGTACTGAAAACATATAGTTTTTTCGTCCAAGCTCATCCTTAAATTCAACTACATCTTGATCTTTAAGATTATTAGCTTCACCTACCCTCATCCCACTGTTAGCTAAGATAAGAACATAATCTCTTATCAGTTCCTTTGTGTACTTCCATTCTTTATTCTTTGTTATTCGTATGCCTTTACGCATTCCTTTAATAATTTCCCAATACTCTGCTACTGTAAATGTTGGACGAACAATGGCACGCTCCGCCTTAAAACGATACGTCGGAAGTTGTGTCTTACCTCTATAGCCACGCTCAAAGGCGAACTTAAGCAAAGTCTTTGCGAGTGTTGTTTCCCACTCTAAAGTCTTATCTGCTGGATTTATTTTGTAGTTACGGGGACGCTTGTGCTCCGCCATTCGGTGATAGTAGTCTTTACGCCACGGTACGTAATCTTGTAGAACAGCGTTGTCTATGTTGCTAACACTCTTTGTTCCACAGTACTCTCGCCAGAACTTAGAAACTCGCTTTATTTGACGAAGCATATGAATGCTTGTCTGCTGTTGTGAGCTAGAGTTTGTCTTAACGTCTAAGCTTTTTTGGTATTGGCTTTGCCTAAGCGCAATGTACTCGTCTATTACTTCGTTGAAGGATTTGTGCTGAAGTGGTAGTCCTTCGCGTTGCTTAAATTCCATTTCGTGAAGGTATTTGAGGGCTAACTTTCGCGCCTCGTCAACCTTACGTGTCTTTAAGCTTTTGTATATGTACTGCCTATCGCCTTTGTAAAAGCGAGCTTGGAAGATGCCGTTGCGACAGAAGATAAGGACTTTGCCGTCCTCTAATTCTTCCTTAAATTCTGTGCTTAACATTTGCCTAACCTAGTCCATTAAACAGCCTTTTGCATAACAATTGTAAAACAATTTTTAGCTGTAGTCAACAACGTAAGCTGTTGATTTTATTGACTATTTTAGGCTTCCGTGGCAGTGCTTGTACTTCTTGCCTGAGCCGCACGGACAGGGGTCATTGCGCCCGACTTTCGGGCCGGCGTGGATCGGCTGCACTTTCTGTTCTTCGGCAGCGCTCGCGCCGATCACGTCGTCATAGTCGGCATGGTGGTACTGAACGTTCTGCACCTCGGCATGCGGCACGACTTCTTCGACTTCTTCGGCGCGTATCTGGACGGTCATCAGCAAACGCGTCACGTCGACGCGCACGGCATCGAGCAGCGTCTCGAAGAGTTCAAAGGCCTCGCGCTTGTATTCCTGCTTCGGATTCTTCTGCGCATAGCCGCGCAGGTGGATGCCCTGGCGCAGATGGTCGAGCGCCGCGAGGTGCTCGCGCCAGTGCGTATCGAGGCTCTGCAGCATGACATTGCGCTCGAACGGGTGGAAGCTCTCGGCCCCGACGAGGGCGACTTTGGCCTGGTACTCGGCATCGGCTTTTTCGACGATGCGTTTGAGCATGGTCTCGTCGCTGAGCGTCGGCTCGGTCTTGAACCATTCGACGATCGGCACGGACAGCTGCAACTCGGATGCGAGCTCTTTTTCCAGCGACGGCAGTTCCCATTGTTCTTCGACGCTGTCGGCGGGAACGAAACGCCGGAAAGTGTCGTGCAGAACGCCTTCGCGCATCGCGGTAATGGTTTCCGAGATATCGTCGGTTTCGAGCAGCTCGTTGCGTTGGGCGTAAATGACCTTGCGCTGATCGTTGGCCACGTCATCGTATTCGAGCAGCTGCTTGCGGATATCGAAGTTGCGGCTTTCGACCTTGCGCTGCGCCGATTCGAGCGAACGCGAAACGAGCGGGTGCTCGATCGCTTCGCCTTCGGGCATTTTCAAGCGCTCCATGATCGATTTCAGGCGCTCGCCGGCAAAAATGCGCAGCAGCGCATCGTCCAGCGCGAGATAGAAGCGTGACGAACCCGGGTCGCCCTGACGGCCGGAACGCCCGCGCAACTGGTTGTCGATGCGCCGCGATTCATGACGCTCGGAGCCGATGATGTGCAGGCCGCCGGAAGCGACCACCTGGTTGTGCACGATCTGCCACTCGGCGCGCAAGGCCGCGGTACGCGCTTCCTTTTCGGCGGCGGCTAGGGTCTCGTCGTCACGCAGGGCGGTAATCTGTTTCTCGATGTTGCCGCCGAGTACGATATCGGTGCCGCGGCCGGCCATATTGGTGGCGATGGTGACCATTCCGGGCCGGCCGGCCTGGACGACGATTTCGGCTTCGCGGGCGTGCTGCTTGGCGTTCAAGACCTGGTGCGGCAGCTTCTCGGCGTCGAGCAGATTCGACAGGACTTCGGAGTTTTCGATCGACGTCGTGCCGACCAGCACCGGCTGGCCGCGCGCGCGGCAGGCGCGGATATCGGCGATGATCGCGGCGTATTTTTCCGGGGCGGTGCGGAATATCTGGTCGTTGTTATCGACCCGTATCATCGGCAGGTTGGTCGGAATGACCACCGTTTCGAGGCCGTAGATCTGCTGGAATTCGTAGGCTTCGGTGTCGGCGGTTCCGGTCATTCCGGCGAGCTTGCCGTACATGCGGAAATAGTTCTGGAAGGTAATCGAGGCCAGCGTCTGGTTCTCGTTCTGGATCGCCACGCCTTCCTTGGCCTCGACCGCCTGGTGCAGGCCATCGGACCAGCGGCGGCCGGACATCAGGCGGCCGGTGAATTCGTCAACGATGATCACTTCGCCGTTCTGCACGACGTACTGCTGGTCCTTGAGGAACAGCGTATGGGCGCGCAGGGCGGCGTACAGGTGGTGGATCAGCAGGATGTTGGCCGCATCGTACAGGCTGCCGCCGGGCGGCAGCAGGCCGACACGGGCGAGGATCTCTTCGGCGTGCTCGTGGCCGGCTTCGGACAGCAGGACCTGGTGGCCTTTCTCGTCAACCCAGTAATCCCCTGGACTTTCCTCCTCGAGGCAGCGCTTCAGCATCGGCGCGACCTTGTCCATGCGCACGTAGAGGTCGGTGTGATCCTCGGCCTGGCCCGAAATGATTAGCGGCGTGCGCGCTTCATCGATCAGGATCGAATCGACCTCGTCGACGATGGCGTAGGAGAGCTTGCGCTGCACCCGCTCGCCCGCCGAGTACACCATGTTGTCGCGCAGGTAGTCGAAGCCGAATTCGTTATTGGTGCCGTAGGTGATGTCCGCGGCATAGGCCGCCTGCTTGGCGTCGTGTTCCATCTGCGACAGATTGACGCCGACGGTGAGCCCGAGGAAGCGATGCAGGCGTCCCATCCATTCGGCGTCGCGACTGGCCAGGTAATCGTTGACGGTAATGATATGCACGCCGGTGCCGGCGAGCGCATTGAGGTAGGCCGGCAGGGTCGCGACCAGGGTTTTTCCTTCGCCGGTGCGCATTTCCGAAATTTTTCCGTCATGCAGCACCATGCCGCCGACCATCTGCACGTCGAAATGGCGCATCCCGAGGGTACGGATACTGGCCTCGCGAACCACGGCAAAGGCTTCCGGCAGCAAGGCATCGAGCGTTTCGCCCGCGGCCACGCGCGCTTTGAATTCGGCCGTCTTGCCGCGCAGTTCATCGTCGGAAAGCGCGCCGATACCGGCTTCCAGCGAATTGATCTGACGGACACGCGCCGAGTACTGTTTGATCAGCCGATCATTACGGCTGCCGAAAACTTTCTTGAGTAGGCCGGAAATCATTCTGGAATGGGTTGGCGCGTAAAAGGAAACGATTCTATCACGCGCGGGCCGAGCGACGGCGCTTTGGAGACATCCGAGCGGGGTAGATGAGCCACTGCAGGCCCTGCCTGCCGAAATCGGCAGTTTGCGTAATCGCCGGCGGACTTCCTAGTGCGGCGCGTTGAAGCTTGCCGTCAATCGCCCTTTCCGGGGCGCCACACGACCGACCGGCGAGTCAAGCTTGGCGTCACCGGCGGAATTGAGCGCCATCTGTGTTTCCATTTGCGTTCCCATCTGCAGAAAACGCGCCGGATTTTGCGCCACGCCCTTGAACCGCACTTCAAAGTGCAGATGCGGTCCGGTGGTACGGCCGGTATTGCCGCTCAAAGCGATCTCCTGACCGCGCTTGACGATCTGCCCGACCTTGACTTTGATCTTCGAAAGATGCGCGTAACGAGAGGAAAAGTCGTTGCCATGATCGATCTCGATCAGGTTCCCATACTGCGGATGCGATTCGGCGGTCAGCACGACGCCGCCCGCCGACGCGATCACCGGCGTTCCGGGCTCGGCGACGAAATCGATGCCTTCATGCATGGCGGTCACCCCGGCTATCGGGTCGATACGCCGGCCGAAGGTCGAGCCGATGTGCGTGCTGTTGATCGGCACGATGGTCGGCAGGAGCGTCGTCTTGATGCGCCGCTCCATGATTTGCGACTCGAGCGCGGTCAGGCTGTCGCTGCGCTGTTCGAGGATTTCGGACAGGCGGTCGATTTCACGCTGCAGTTCATTGGCCGAAAGCGGCCGCGAGGGATTGACCAGCGGGCCGCCGCTGCCGATCTTGACTTTGCCGCCTTCGCTCTTGGGGACATTGATGCCCGAATTCTTGGAAATACGCTCGCCCAGTGAATCGAGCCGCATCAGCTGCGCCTGCATCTCGCCGAGCTTGACCGCCATCGAAGTGACGTTGTCGCGCACATATTCTTCGGTCTTGCGATTCTGGATCTGCTGCACGGCGGCCACGAGTTCGGCGGCAAACGGCATGTTGAAACGAACGCCAACCCAGGAAAACAGGAAAGATGTGGCAAAAGACAGAAACACGAACCCGGCCACGGCGCCGATCAGCAAGCGCGGCGTGACATTCAGCGTCTTGGCGGTTGCCAGACGGTTGGAGACGAGAATAATATGCACGTTGCCTCTCCTCGAAGTTCGCGATGCAAAAATCCCTCGAAAACTATCTCGATACAGCTGATGGCGCTGGCCAGGTCTTGGCGCACGCGCGACTGCTCACAAAACTGGCGCACCTCTATCAGGACATCGCGCCCGCTAACTTGTACCAGGCCAGCCGCCTGGCCAATTACAAGTCCGGAATTATCGTTATCCACGCCGCGAACGGCGTGCTTGCTGCGAAGCTGCGCCAGTTGGCGCCGACCCTGGCCCAAGGTTTCGCAAAACGGGGTTTCGAGTGTACCGGCGTTCAGGTCAAAGTGCAAGCCCCTGAAAGCCGCGCACAATCAAGGACTTCGGCGCAGAAACCGCTGAGCGCCCGAGCGGCCGGGGAACTTGAAGGATTGCGCGATACCCTGCCGGCCTCGCCGCTGCGCGCGGCGCTGGAGACCTTGCTGGCGCGTGCGGCTAAAAGGGAATGACCGCTACCCGTTCGAGAATGAGCAGGGCGAAAATGGACAGCGCGACGACCACGGCATAGCGGAAGAGCCGCCAGGAAAAGTGCAGGTACTTCGGATTCCGGGTCAGCAGGAAAGCCGCCACGCCGCCTGCCACCGTCAGCACCGTCAAGACCCCCAGCAAACGCAGTAGCCACATCGCGCCCGCCTGACCTATACGGCCGGCAGCGCCAGCCAGCGGGCGACGGCCTGAGGCGCCTGTGCCTGGTCAGCGAAAGTCACGTACTCCCAGGCCTCCGGATGAGCCAGCAGTTCGCGCGCCAAAGCGTTATTCAGCGCGTGTCCGGACTTGTGCGCGGAAAATGATGCCAGCAAAGGCGAGCCGAGCAGATAGAGGTCGCCGATCGCATCGAGCACCTTGTGCTTGACGAACTCGTCGCTGTAGCGCAGGCCTTCGCCATTAAGTACTCGGAATTCGTCGAGGACGACCGCGTTGTCGAGACCGCCGCCCTGCGCCAGGCCATTTTCGTGCAGCCACTCGACTTCCTGCATGAAGCCGAAGGTGCGGGCACGCGCGACTTCGTGGACGTAAGAGTTCTCGGCGAAGTCGATGCTCACTTCCTGGCCGCTGCGGTTGATCGCCGGATGGTCGAAAATAATCGAAAAGCTCAGGCGAAAACCCTCATAAGGCTCGAAGCGCGCCCATTTTTCGCCGGCGCGATCCGCTTCGCGCACTTCGATAGGCCGCTTGATGCGGATGAATCGCTTGGCCACCGGCTGTTCTTCGATTCCGGCGGATTGAATCAGAAAGACGAAGGGCGATGCCGACCCATCGAGGATCGGCAGTTCGGCGGCGTCGAGATCGACAAAAGCATTGTCAATGCCCAGGCCGGCAAAAGCCGACATCAGATGTTCGATGGTCCCGACCCGGACCTTGCCCTGCGCACCGTCGTACTCAAGGCACGAGCACAGGCGCGTGTCACCGACCTTCAAGGCCGAGGCCGGCAGATCGACGACCGGTTCCAGATCGATGCGCCGGAAAACGATCCCGGTATTGGGCGCCGCCGGGCGCAGCGTCATATTGACCCGGACCCCTGAATGCAGACCGACACCCGAAGCGCGAACCAGCGATTTAAGCGTGCGTTGCTTGAGCATGTGATTGAAAAAGCGGGGAATCAGCGGATTGTAGCACAGTCCGCCAACCCCCTTTTAGCGAGGAGAAGAGTTATGCCTTTATGACGACCTGTGACGGCCGAGCGAGCGCAGCTCAGGCAAGGCGCGGGAGGCCGCCGCATAGCAGCGCTATGCAAGGCCGCCCGCAACGCCGCATGAGCAAGCGCAGCCGGCCGCTAGTCGGCTTGTTTGCGGAGGAAGGCGGGTATATCGTACCGATCGACCCCGCTATTGGCCAGAGCTTCCACGGTCGCGCGCCCCTTGCGCACCACCGCCGGAATCGCGTCGAGCTGGTTGTAATCGACCCCCGGGGACGACGCCTGCGCGTAGCCGCCGTTGGTCCCCGTCGCCTGCATGACCGGCGTGTTGATCACCTCGAAAGGCTGTTTCCGCGACTGCGCATGGCCGAGGCCCGTGGCCACCACGGTGACGCGGATCTCTTCGCCCATGCCCTCGTCGTAGACCGCGCCGAAGATGATGTGCGCGTCGTCGGCGGCGAATTCGCGAACGGTGTTCATCACTTCGTTGACTTCCTTCATCTTCAGCGCACGCGTCGAAGTGATGTTGACCAGCACACCCTTGGCGCCGGAAAGGTTGATGCCTTCGAGCAAGGGCGAAGCCACCGCCTGCTCGGCGGCGATGCGCGCGCGATCGACACCGGCGGCCGTCGCCGAGCCCATCATGGCCATGCCCATTTCGCCCATCACCGTGCGTACGTCTTCGAAGTCGACGTTCACGAGGCCCGGGAAGTTGATGATTTCGGCAATGCCGCCGACGGCGTTGCGCAGCACGTTGTCGGCGGCCTTGAAGGCCTCGTCCATCGACACCTCGTCGCCGAGCACGTCCATCAGCTTGTCGTTCAGGATGACGATCAGCGAATCGACGTGTTTCTGCAGTTCTTCAATACCGGCCTCGGCGACCTTCAGGCGCTTGCCTTCGAAGCCGAAAGGCTTGGTCACCACGGCAACGGTCAGGATGCCGAGTTCGCGCGCCACTTCGGCAACGACGGGCGCGGCGCCGGTGCCGGTACCGCCGCCCATGCCGGCGGTGATGAAGACCATGTGTGCGCCCTTGAGCGCTTCGGCGATCTGCTCGCGATGCTCGACCGCGGCGTTGCGCCCGGCCTCCGGCTTGGCGCCGGCGCCCAGACCCGTCTTGCCGAGGCGGACCTTCTTGTGCGCGACCGAGCGCTTGAGCGCCTGGGCGTCGGTGTTCGCCGCGACGAACTCGACTCCCATCACGCCTTCGCGAATCAGGTGATCGACCGCGTTGCCGCCAGCGCCACCGACGCCGATGACCTTGATCACCGTGCCCCAGTCGCTACCCACATCTTCTCTCTCGATGATTTCAAACATGGCCTTCTCCTTCGCTAAAAACCGTTAAAAAGTGGGTCAAAAATTCCGCTTTAAAAATTCTTTTCAAGCCAGGACTTCATGCGTCCGAACAACTGTTTTACGTCGCGTGTCTCGCGCACTTTCAAGCCGCGCTTTCTCTGTGTTTGCGCTTCGAGCAGCAGGCCGCAGGCGGTGGCGAAACGCGGCGCCTGCACGACGTCGGCAAGCGCGCCGTTATACTTCGGTATACCCAGGCGCACCGGCATGTGAAAAACTTCCTCGCCGAGCTCGATCATGCCGGGCATCACCGACGAGCCGCCGGTGAGCACGATGCCCGACGACAGGACCTCTTCGAAGCCGGAGCGGCGCAGCTCGGCCTGGATCAGTTCGAACAATTCCTCGACGCGCGGCTGGATGACATCGGCGAGCGCCCGGCGCGACAGCTTGCGCGAAGGCCGATCGTCGACGCCGGCGACGTCGAGCACGTCGCCCGGATCGGCGAGATCGGAAAGCGCGCAGCCGAACTTGCGCTTGATCTCCTCGGCTTCGCGCGTCGGCGTGCGCAGGGCCATGGCGATATCGTTGGTGATCTGGTCGCCGGCGATCGGAATCACCGAGGTGTGGCGGATCGCGCCCTGCGTCCAGATCGCAAGATCGGTGGTGCCGCCGCCGATGTCGATCAGGCAGATGCCGAGATCCTTCTCGTCTTCGGACAGCACCGCGTAGCTCGAGGCCAGCGGCTGCAGCACCAGGTCATTGACTTCCAGGCCGCAGCGGCGCACGCACTTGACGATGTTCTGCGCGGCGGAAACCGCGCCGGTGACGATATGCACCTTCACTTCCAGGCGGAAACCGCTCATGCCGATCGGCTCGCGGATGCCGTCCTGGTCGTCGATGATGAATTCCTGCGTCAGGATGTGCAGGATTTCCTGGTCGGCCGGAATCGGCATGGCGCGCGCCGTTTCGATGACGCGCTCGACGTCCATGGTCGTCACTTCCTTGTCCTTGATCGCCACCATGCCGTTTGAATTGAAGCTCTTGATGTGGCTGCCGGCGATGCCGGTGTAGACATCCTTGACCTTGCAGTCGGCCATCAGCTCGACTTCCTGCAGCACGCGGGAAATCGTCGCCACGGTTTCCTCGATATTGACCACGACGCCCTTCTTCAGGCCGCGCGAATCCTGTGACCCCATGCCGATGATGTTGAGCCGTCCCTCGGGAGTCACCTCGGCGACTAGCGCAACGACCTTGGTCGTTCCGATGTCGAGGCCGACGATAATTTCCTTGCTGTCCCTGCTCATGGCTTCCCTTTGCTCTCAGTTGCCGGCGCCACGCCGACACGCAGCGCGAAGCCGTTCGGATAACGCATGTCGACGACCAGCGGCTGCACCGCGCCGCGCGAATGCTGTCTGACCACCGCCAGCACGCTCGGGTAGTACTCGACAAAACGCTCGAGACGCTGGCGTATTGCCGTCTTCGGCTGCTGCCGTCCGAGTTCGACGATCATCCCGTCGTCGAGCCGCAGTTGCACCGCGAGGCGCGGCGAGACGTTGAGCGCGCGCGGTACGCGCCCGATCGGTCGTAACGCTTCCTCGGCCTGCTGGTAATTGGCCAGCACTTCCGCGGCAACGCCTTGCGGTCCGAGCAGCACCGGCAGCGCCGGCGCCGGCAGCGTGCTCATGACCGCGGCAAAGACTTCGCCGTAGGGGTTGAGCAGCTGTCCCGTGGCCTGCCCCCAGAAAGCGACCGGCACCTGCTCCTCGATGCTCACTTCGAGGTGCGATGGCCATTGCCGCCGCACTTCGGCGCGCCGCACCCAGGGCAATTCCTCGAGCGACTGGCGCACCGCATCGAGATTGATGCTGAAGAAATTCCCGCGCAACCGGCCGGCGAGCGCGCGTTGCAGCTCGCTGCGCCGGACTTCGCGCAACTCGCTGGTAACCACCACTTCGCGCAGCGGAAACAGCGGCAGGCGCGCGCTCCAGACCACGGCCGCGACGAGCAAGGCGGCGGCAGCAGCCACGCAAAGCAGGTCGGAAACGGCGGTCATCAGCTGCGGTTTGTTCCACATTGATCATCCCAGTGTCGCCAGTGCCAGCACGCGCACTACCAATTCGTCGTAGGAAATTCCGGCGACCCGCGCGGCCATCGGAACCAGCGAGTGATCGGTCATTCCCGGCGCGGTGTTGACCTCGAGGTAATAGGCGTTGCCTTGCTCGTCCATCAGGAAATCGACCCGTCCCCAGCCGCGGCAGCCGATCACGCGAAAGGCTTCGAGCGCCTGCGCGCGCAACTCGAGTTCGCGGCCCGCGGGCAGGTCGCACGGGCAGCGATAGGCCGTGTCGTCGCGCAGGTATTTCGCGTCGTAGTCGTAGAATTCGGTGGCCGGCTCGATCTTGATGATCGGCAGCGCCTGCATTTCTTCGCCGCTGCCGATAATGCCGACGGTGTATTCGCCGCCGAGGATGGCGCGCTCGGCGAGGACCAGCGGGTCGTGCCGAGCGGCTTCAAGATAGGCCGCCTGCAGGCCGCCGCGCTGCTTGACCTTGGTGATGCCGATCGACGAGCCCTCGCAGTCCGGCTTGACGAAAAGCGGCAGCCCGAGCTGTTGTTCGATCGCGGCAAAATCGCTGTACGCGTTGAGCATCGCGTATTCCGGAATCGGCAGGCCGACCGAGCGCCACAAGAGCTTGGTGCGCCACTTGTCCATGCCCAGCGCCGAGGCCATCACGCCGCTGCCGGTGTAAGGGATGCGCATCAGCTCGAGCGCGCCCTGGATGGTTCCGTCCTCGCCGTAGCGGCCGTGCAGCGCGATGAAGACGCGATCGAACGCGGCAAGCTCGTCGAGCTTGCGCTCGGCCGGATCGAAGGCCTGCGCATCCACGTCCTGGCGCTGCAAGGCCGCCAGAACGCGGGCGCCGCTGTTGAGCGACACCGCACGCTCGGCGGACAGGCCGCCGAAAAGGACCGCGACTTTTCCGAAATCAGTCATGGGCAAAACCTTTCACCACGGAGGCGCAGAGGCGCGGAGCACTGCCACAGAGAAGAACCAAAACCCGGTCCGTCTCTGTGTTGTTTTTCTCTGTGCCTCTGTGCCTCTGTGTGATGCTTGTTCATATCAACCCCCGACCAATTTGCCGGGCACGCCGCCGATCGAACCGGCGCCCATCGTGATCACCACGTCGCCGTCGCGCGCGGTATCACGAATCGCCTGCGGCATGTCGGCGATGTTTTCGACGAAGACCGGCTCGATCCTGCCGGCGACGCGCAGCGCGCGCGCCAGGCTGCGGCCGTCGGCGGCGACGATAGGCGCTTCGCCGGCGGCATAGACTTCGGTCAGCACCAGCGCATCGACGCCGTTCAGGACGCCGACGAAATCCTCAAAGCAGTCGCGCGTGCGCGTATAGCGATGCGGCTGGAAGGCAAGCAGCAGCCGGCGTCCGGGGAAGGCCCCGCGCGCCGCGGCAATGGTCGCCTTCATTTCCGAAGGATGGTGGCCGTAATCGTCTACCAGCGTGAAGCGTCCGCCGGCGGAGAGCGCGACCTCGCCATAACTCTGGAAGCGCCGCCCGACGCCCCTGAACTCGGCGAGCGCCTTGGCGATGGCCCGGTCGGAGACGCCCACTTCGCTGGCCACGGCAATCGCCGCGAGGGCGTTGAGCACATTGTGCAGCCCGGGCAGATTGAGCGTCACCGGGTAGCGGCGGGTCTTGCCATTGACGCGTACGCAGTCGAAGCGCATCTGCCCGTCGATCGCGACGATGTTCTCGGCACGGAAGGTCGCCGACGTATCGAAGCCGTAGCTGACGATCTGCTTGGAAATCTGCGGCATGATTTCGCGCACGTTGGCGTCATCGGCGCAGAGCACGGCGACGCCGTAGAAGGGCAGGCGCTGCAGGAAATCGACGAAGGCCTGCTTGAGGCGGCCGAAATCATGGCCGTAGGTTTCCATGTGGTCGGCGTCGATGTTGGTGACGATGGCGATGGTCGGCGACAGGAACAGGAAAGAGGCATCGGATTCGTCGGCCTCGACCACGATGAAATCACCGGAGCCCAGGCGCGCATTGGCGCCGGCGGCGTTGAGCCGGCCGCCGATGACGAAGGTCGGGTCCATCCCACCCTCGGCGAGAATCGACGCGACGAGGCTCGTCGTCGTGGTCTTGCCGTGCGTGCCGGCGATGGCGATGCCTTGCTTGAGCCGCATCAGTTCAGCGAGCATCTGCGCGCGCGGTACGACGGGAACCTTGGCGGCGCGCGCCGCGGCCACTTCCGGGTTGTCTTCCTTGACCGCCGTCGACACGACAACGGCATCGGCACCCTTGATGTTTGCCGCCGCATGCCCGACCTTCACGTCGACGCCCAGGCCCGCCAGCCGCCGCGTCGTCGCGTTGTCGGCCAAATCCGAGCCGCTGACAGTGAAGCCCAGGTTGGAGAGCACCTCGGCGATACCGCTCATTCCCGATCCGCCGACGCCGACGAAGTGGACGCTTTTCACTTTATGTTTCATTTCACCAGTTCCTCACATACGGCTGCCACTTCGGCCGCCGCTTCCGGTTTGGCCAAGGCCCGTGCCCGCTCGGCCATTTGCAGCATTTGCCCGCGCGTGTAATTGCGGATCAGGCTGATCGATTCCGCTGTCATTTCTTCCTGCGGCAGCAGGATGGCTCCGCCGGCCGAGGCGAGGAACTTCGCGTTCGACGTCTGGTGGTCATCGACGGCGTGCGGGAATGGCACGAGAATGCTCGCCACCCCGGCCGCCGCGAGTTCGGCGACGGTCAACGCGCCGGAGCGGCAGAGCACCAGATCGGCCCATTCGTAGGCGCCGGCCATGTCGTCGATGAAAGCCACGCAGTTAGCCCGCACGCCGGCAGCGGCATAATTGGCCTGCAACTTCTCGAGGTGTTTCGCGCCCGCCTGGTGCACGACCAGCGGGCGCTCTTCTTCGGCGACCATGCCCAGCCCCTTGGGCACCATTTCATTGATCGCCGCCGCGCCGAGGCTGCCGCCGAGCACCAGCAACCTGAGCGGCGAATTCTCATCGGCCGAACGCGCGGCAAAGCGCTCGGCCGGCGCCGGCAGATTGGCGATTTCCGGGCGCACCGGATTGCCCAGCCATTGGCTCTTCGGCAAAGCGTTCGGGAAACCGCAAACGACGCGGTCGGCGATTCGGGCCAGCACCCGGTTGGCCAGGCCGGCAATCGAGTTCTGTTCGTGAATGACGAGCGGGCAGCCCTGCAGGACCGCCATCATGCCGCCGGGGAAGCTGATATAACCGCCCATGCCGAGAACGACATCGGGTTTGACGCGGCGAATTTCACGCCTCGCCTGCCAGAATCCGGAGAGCAGCGCGAAGGGCAACAGCAGCTTGCGCAGCAAACCCTTGCCGCGCAGCGCGCCAAAGCGCACCCAGGCCATTTCATAGCCGCGCGAGGGAACCAGCGTCGCCTCCATGCCGTTCGGGTTGCCCATCCAGACGACGTTCCAGCCGCGCGCTTTGAGCACATCGGCGACGGCAAGGCCTGGGAACACATGTCCGCCGGTGCCGCCGGCCATGACGAGGAGGGTCTTGGTCATAGCTTGCCGCCGTGCATAAATTGCCCGCCGTCATTCCGGCGAACGCCGGAATCCAGTAAGCGCGACGAACTGGACACCGGCTTTCGCCGGTGTGACGAATTCGTTGATGCTTTCCCTGGATAAGAGGCAAAGTCGCACGCCTCGCGCCCGTTTTGGCTGCGGCCGCGCTGCGCGCTTAACTTGCTGCGCAAGTTAGCCTGCGCCGGAATAGCCAATTGATGGATGGCGATTGCTGTCATAATTTCGCCCCGCGCATCAATTGCCTATTCTCCCAATCGACGCGGAGGAGGATGGCGAGGGCGACGCAATTGACGAAGATTCCCGACCCGCCGAAGCTCATCAGCGGCAGTGTCAGGCCCTTGGTTGGCAAGAGGCCCATATTGACGCCCATATTGATGAAACCCTGAATGCCCAGCCAGATGCCGATGCCCTGCGCGACCAGCGCCGGATACAGTCGCTCCAGCGCGACCGCCTGACGCCCGATGGCAAAGGCCCGCTGCACGAGCAGGCCGAACAGAACGATGACCACGACGACGCCGGTAAAACCCAGTTCCTCCGCGATCACGGCAAGCAGGAAATCGGTATGCGCTTCCGGCAGGTAGAAGAGTTTCTCGACGCTCGCGCCGAGCCCGACTCCGAGCAACTCGCCGCGCCCGAAGGCGATCAGCGCATGCGAGAGCTGATAGCCGCGGCCGAAAGCATCCGACCAGGGGTCCATGAAGCCGAAGATGCGATCGCGGCGATAAGGCGAAACGATGATCAGCACGGCGAAGGCGAGGGCCAGCACGACGATCAGGATGGCGAACAGGCGAGCGCGCATGCCGCCGAGAAAGAGTATTCCGATGGCCAGCGTAATGATCACCACGAAGGCGCCAAAATCCGGTTCCTTGAGCAGCAGGATGCCAACGGCGACCATGGCTCCGGCCATCGGCAGGAATGCGCGCTTCAGTTCGTGCATATGCGCCATCTTGCGTACCGTGTAATCGGCTGCATAAAGCACCGCGAAGAGCTTCATCAGTTCCGATGGCTGCAGATTGGCAACGCCAAGCGAAAGCCAGCGGCGCGCGCCATTGACGTCGCGGCCGACTCCGGGGATGAGGACCAGCGCGAGCAGCAAGAAACCGGCGACAAAGAGCCAGGGCGCGAGTTGCTGCCAGGTGGTCAGCGGCACCTGGAAGGCAAAGCCCGCGGCGACCAGGCCGATGGTCAGGAAGACGCCGTGGCGAACGAGGAAGTAAGCTGGATGGTTACCGGTGAACCGGCCGGCTTCGGCAATGGCGATCGACGCCGAATAGACCATCACCATGCCGATCAGCAGCAGGAACAGGGCGCTCCACAGCAGCGTCAGATCGACTTCGGCGGGCATCCGGCGCGGCGTATCGAAAGCGGGCAGCATCAGGCGCCCTCCCTTTCGAGGACGCGCACCGCGGCAATGAACACTTCGGCGCGGTGGCCATAGTTGCGGAACATGTCGAAGCTGGCGCAGGCCGGCGAGAGCAGGACGGCATCGCCGGACTGGGTCGCAGCGGCGCACCAGCGCACCGCCTCGGGAAGGTCGGCGCAATGCTGCATGGGGACGCCGCAACCGTCGATCGCCGCCCCGATCAGCGCCGCGTCGCGGCCGATCAGCGCGACCGCGCGGGCGTGCCGGGCAAGCGCCGATTTGAGCGGCGTGAAATCCTGTTCCTTGCCTTCGCCGCCGAGGATGACGGCGACCTTGCGGCCCATGCCCTGAATCGCGGCGAGCGTCGCGCCGACGTTGGTGCCCTTCGAATCGTCGTAGTAATCGACGCCCGTGACGTGCGCGACGAACTCGACGCGATGGGGAAGTCCGGTGAAGCCGGCCAGCGCCGGCAGCAGCATGCGCGGCGCGACCCCGATCGCTGCGCACAGGGCGAGCGCCGCCATGGCGTTGGCCGCGTTGTGCAGGCCGGCGAGTTTGAGTTCGGCGAGCGCGACGAGCCGCTCAGTGCCACGCATGATGAAGCCGTCATCAATCCCGAAATCGTTTTCGGTACTGGGAACGGACAGCCCGAAAGTAATCACCTCGCGACCGCTCTGGCGGGCGGCCAGGCTGCGCGCGTCATCGCGGTTGAGGACCATGGCGCCATGCCCGGCGAAGACGCGCGCCTTGCTCGCGGCGTAGTCTTCGATGCCGTCATAGCGGTCGAGATGGTCCTCGCTGACGTTGAGCAGCGCGGCCGCGTCGGCGTGCAGCGTGTGTGTCGTATCGAGCTGGAAGCTCGACAGTTCAAGAACCCACGCGGCGGGCGCCGCCGGAAATCCGGGCGCGCGATCGAGAACGCCCATCAACGCGTCGAGCGCCGAGGGCGAGATATTGCCGCAGGCGATCGCCGCGAGGCCGGCTGCGTTGAGCAGATGGGCAGTCAATGCCGTCGTCGTCGTCTTGCCGTTGCTGCCGGTGATGGCGATCACTTTCGCTAAAGGGACCAGCTCGCGCACGCCCCAGGAAAACAATTCGATCTCCGAGACGACCGACACGCCGCGCGCAAGCGCCTGCTGCACGAAGGGCTCGCGCAGCGGCACGCCTGGAGAGATGGCGATGAGATCGATGTCGGCGAGGATGGCTGCGTCGAACGGTCCGGCGACGAGTTCGGCCTGCGGCGCCGCGCTGCGCAGCGCGTCCACATTGGGCGGCAGCGCACGGCTGTCGGCGACGCGCAAGCGCGCACCTTGGCGGGTCAGCCATTTGGCCATGGCCAGGCCCGTCTCGCCGAGACCGATGACCAGAACAAGTTTGCCGGCGAGTTTCATGTCAGCGCAGTTTCAGTGTCGACAGACCGACCAGCACCAGCATGATGGTGATGATCCAGAATCGAACGACGACCTGCGTCTCTTTCCAGCCGCCGAGTTCGTAGTGGTGGTGCAAGGGCGCCATGCGGAAAATCCGTTTGCCGCCGCTGTATTTGAAATAGAGGACCTGCGCCGCAACCGACAAGGTCTCGGCGACGAAGACGCCGCCCATGATCGCCAGGACGATTTCCTGGCGCACGATCACCGCGACGGTGCCGAGGGCGCCGCCCAGGGCCAGCGCGCCGACGTCGCCCATGAACACTTCGGCCGGATAGGCGTTGAACCACAGGAAGCCCAGCCCGGCACCGGCCATCGCGCCGAGGAAGATGGCGAGCTCGCCGGCGCCCGGTATATAGGGCATGAGCAGATAGCGCGAGAACACCGCGCTGCCGGCGACATAGGCGAAAATGGCCAAGGCGCCGGCGATCATTACCGTCGGCATGATCGCCAGGCCGTCGAGGCCGTCGGTCAGATTGACCGCGTTGCTGGTGCCGACGACGACGAGGTAGGTCAGCACGATGAAGCCGACAATGCCGAGCGGGTAGTTGACGGATTTGAAAAAGGGGACGATCAATTCGGTCTGCGCCGGAATGTTCGCCGACATCGCGAGATAAACGGCCACCGCCAGCCCGATCAGCGACTGCCAGAAATACTTCCAGCGGCTGGCGAGTCCCTTCGGGTCGCGATAGACGACCTTCCGCCAGTCGTCGTACCAGCCGATCGCACCGAAGCCCAGCGTGACGATCAGCAGCACCCATACGTAACGGTTGGAAAGGTCCGCCCAGAGCAGCGTGGTGACGCCGATGGCGATGAGGATCAGCGCGCCGCCCATGGTCGGCGTGCCGGACTTGACGAGATGCGTCTGCGGGCCGTCCAGGCGCACCGCCTGACCGACCTTCTTGGCGGCCAGCCAGCGGATGACGGGCGGCCCGGCGATGAACGAAATGATCAGCGCGGTCATCGCCGCGAGCACGGTACGCAGCGTGATGTAGCCGAAAACGTTGAAGGCGCGCAGGTGCAGGTCCTGCGCCAGCCATTGCGACAGGATGAGCAGCATCAGTGCTCCCCTCCCGATGGCGCCGGGGCTGTGCTCAGCGCATCGGCCACTCGTTCCATGCGCATGAAGCGCGAACCCTTGACGAGCACCGTCGTGTCCGGCGTGAGCTCGCCGCTCACGGCATCGAGCAGATCCTTGAGCTGGGTGAAGTGCCGTCCGCCGGCGCCGAAGTTGTGCGCCGCGAGCACGCTCGAATCGCCGAAGGCGAACAGTAAATCGACGCCCTGGCTCTTGGCATAGCCGCCGACTTCGTCGTGGAATTGGCCGCTCATGTCGCCGATCTCGCCCATGTCGCCGAGCACCAGAATCTTGCGGCCGATGGTCGACGCCAGCACATCGATGCCGGCGCGAACCGAATCGGGATTGGCGTTATAGGTATCGTCGAGCAGCACCGAACCGTTCAGCCCGGCCCGCCGCTGCAGCCGACCCTTGATGCCTCTGAAATCGCTGAGACCCTGGCGCACCGCGGCGAGCGAGACACCGGCAGCGATCGCCGCCGTCGCCGCCGCGGCGGCGTTGCGCGCGTTGTGCGCGCCCGGCAGGGACAACGCGACTTCGATCTGCTCACCCTGCGCCGCAATGGTCAGGCGGTTGTCGAGCCCGTGCGCCTGATAGCTGCCGCAGACCTCGGCGGTGTGCAAAAACGAGAAGTTGAGGATGCGGTGATTGGCGCAGAGCGCCCGCCACAAATCGGCCCACGGATCGTCGAGATTGAATACCGCCACGCCCTGCTCGGTGAGCCCCCTGAACACGCTGCCTTTTTCCGTGGCGATCGAGGCCAGCGTTCCCATGCCGGCCAGGTGCGCGCGCTGGGCATTGGTCACCACGGCTACCGTCGGGCGCGCAATGCGCGTCAGGGCGGCAATCTCGCCCGGATGGTTCATGCCCATCTCGATGACCGCGGCGCGGTGGCCGGCATGCAATTTGAGCAGCGTCAGCGGCATGCCGATGTCGTTGTTGAAATTGCCCTGCGTGACCAGCACGGTTTCGCCGAACGCCGCCTTCATGATGCTGGCCAGCATTTCCTTGGTCGTCGTCTTGCCGTTGCTGCCGGTCACGGCGACAAGCGGCAGGCTGAAGCGCGCGCGCCATTTGGCGGCGAGCGCGCCGAGCGCGAGCCGCGTATCGGCAACGCTGACGAGCGGCAGGCCGAAGGACTTGAGGCCCTCCGCCGCTTGCGCGTCAACCAGCGCGGCAACGGCGCCGCGTTCCTTCGCCGCCGCGACGAACTCATGGCCGTCGAAGTGCTCGCCGCGCAGGGCGACAAAGAGCTCTCCCGCGGCAACGGCGCGACTGTCGGTCGACACGCCGAAGAAGGAAGGATTGTCACCGATCAGGGTTCCGCCGGTTGCCGCCGCGGCGGCAATGAGATCCATCATCGCGCTCATGCTGTCGTCTCCCGGCGCGCGGCCAGCGCCGCGCGCGCTTCATTGACGTCCGAGAAGGGGCGGCGCACGCCGGCAATTTCCTGATACGGCTCGTGACCCTTGCCGGCAAGCAGGATCACGTCCGCCGGATGGGCGGCGAGTATCGTCTGACGAATGGCCTGCGCGCGGTCGGCGATAACCTCGGCGCCGGCCGCCGCGACACGGATTTCGTCGATGATGGCCTGCGCGTCTTCGCTGCGCGGATTGTCGCTGGTCAACACGACGCGGTCGGCGAGTCGCATGGCGATGCTTCCCATCAGCGGCCGCTTGCCGCGATCGCGATCGCCGCCGCAGCCGAACACGGCGACAAGATTCGCGCCGCGCGCGCTGGCCACGGCGCGCAGCGCGCCCAGGGCGTTTTGCAAGGCATCCGGGGTATGCGCATAATCGACGACGATCAGGGGTTCGTTGTGGCCGCCGATCTTCTCCAGCCGCCCCGGCGGAGAAGGCAGCGCGGCGAGACGCTCGGCGACTTTCTCCGGCGACAAGCCGGCGTCGATCAGCACGGCGGCCACGGCCAGCAGATTGGAAACGTTGTAGCGGCCGAGCAGTCCGGTCTCGACCAGCGCCCGGCCGGTGGGCGCGGAAAGCCGGAAGCGCAGGCCGGCCATCGTCTCCTCGATGTTCTCGGCGCAGATCATGCCCTGGCGCGCATGCGCCGCCGCATCTTGCGTGTAGCCGATGACCTTCATCGCCGTCGTCACGTCGGCAAGGTGCACGCCGAACGGATCGTCGAGATTGACCACCGCAAGGCGCAGGCGCGGCCAGGTGAACAGCTTCTCCTTGGCCAGCGCATAGCGTTCCATCGTCCCGTGATAGTCGAGATGGTCGCGCGTCAGGTTGGTGAACACCGCGACGTCAACGCGCGCGCTGTCAAGCCGGCCTTCCTCGATGCCGATCGAACTCGCTTCAAGCGCGCACGCTTGCGCCTCGTGCGCGGCGAATTCGGCGAGATAGCGGGTCAGCGTCGTCGCTTCGGGTGTCGTAAAGCCGGTCTCGACGAGGTGCTCGGAAAAGCCGGCGCCGAGCGTGCCGATGATTGCACAGCGGCGCGGGTGGGCATGGCCCAGCCACTGGCTGATGCTGGTCTTGCCGTTGGTGCCGGTGATGGCGATCAGCGACAGCCGCTCGCTCGGCTGGCCGAAATAGGCGTGCGCCAGCGGCCCGCACAGTTGCCGCAAGCCGCTCGCCGCCAGGTTGGCAACGCGCCACTCGGCCTTCCACGAAAATTCGCCGCTGCGCTCCCACACAACCGCGCAGGCGCCGCGCGCGATGGCGTCGGGAATATAGTTGCGCCCGTCGTTCGTATGCCCGGGATAGGCGATGAACAGATCGCCACGGCACACCTCGCGGCTGTCGTCGGCGACGCCAGCGGGCTGCACGCCGAGCGCCGCGAGCTGCGCCATCAGCGCAATGGCCGCATCGATAATAGGCGTGGTCGCCGCGCTCACATCTTCTCCTTTACTGCCGGTTTCTTCGCCGCTTCGCCGCTCAATGCCACCTGCATTCCTGCCACGCTGCCATCCGGGTGTTGCGACGCATCCGGCGGAATCCCGAGCGTGCGCAAGGCGCCGCCCATCAACGCGGCAAACGCCGGACCGGCGACGTCGCCGCCGAAATGCTGCAAGCCGGCGGGTTCGTCGATCATGATGGCGACGATCAGGCGCGGGTCGGAAGCCGGCGCAAAGCCGACGAAGGATGCGACATATTTCTTGGCGTACTGGCCGCCTTCGAGCTTGTAGGCGGTGCCCGTCTTGCCGGCGACGCGATAGCCGGGAATTTGCGCGCGCGGCGCGGTGCCGCCGGCCTGCACGGCCATTTCGAGCATGGCGCGCATCTCGCGCACCGTTTGCTGGCTGAACACCGTTGTCGTTCCGACCGGCGGCGCATCGGTCTTGGTCAGCGAGAGCGGGATGATGTCGCCTTCGCGCGCGAAGACGGTGTATGCGCGCGCCAGTTGCAGCAGGGACACCGATATGCCATGACCATAAGCCATGGTGGCCTGCTCGATCGGCCGCCAGGTCTTCCACGGGCGCAGGCGACCGCCGACTTCACCGGGGAAGCCGAGGTGCGAGATCTGGCCGAAGCCGACGGCGTCGAAGGTGTCCCACATCTGCGTCGGCGTCAGCAGCGCGGCGATTTTCGCGGCGCCGACGTTCGACGACTTCTGGATCACCTGCGCGACGGTGAGCGCGCCGTGCGAATGCGCGTCGGAAATCGTCGCCGTTCCTATGGTCAGCTTGCCCGGCGCGCAGTCGATGACGGTGTCGAAACGCACCTTGCCGGTCTCGAGCGCCTCGGCGATGGTGAAGGGTTTGAGGGTCGAGCCCGGCTCGAAGCTGTCGGTCACGGCGCGGTTACGCAGTTGCGACCCGGAGAGGCGCTCACGGTTGTTCGGGTTGTAGGTCGGCCAGTTGGCCAGCGCCAGGATTTCGCCGCTCTTGGTGTCGATGACGACGGCGCCGCCGGCCTTGGCGTTGTAGTCGACGACCGCCTGTTTCAACTGGCTGTAAGCGAGATACTGGATTTTCGAGTCGAGCGCGAGATGAATGTCCTTGCCGTCCTGGGGCGGCTTGATCGAGCCGACGTCTTCGACGATCTGCCCGCGCCTGTCCTTGATCACCGTGCGGCTGCCGGCGTGTCCGAGCAGCTGCCCCTGAAACGCCAGCTCGACGCCCTCAAGACCCTTGTCGTCGACGCCGGTGAAACCGACCATGTGCGCGGTCATTTCGCCGCTCGGATAGTAGCGGCGATATTCCTTGTCCTCGCCGATACCCGGCAGTTTCAATACGGCGACGCGTTCTCCGACGTCGGGCGGCAACTGACGCTTGAGAAAAACGAAGGACTTGTCGCTGGTCAGCCGGCGCGAGAGTTCCTTGCCGTCCATTTCGAGCAGTGCAGCAAGTTGCTGGGCTTGTTGCGGCGTCAGATGCGCATCGGCGGGAATCGCCCAGATCGACTTCATCGGTGTCGAGACGGCCAGCACGTCGCCGTTGCGATCGACGATGCGGCCGCGCGAAGCGGAGATCTCGAGGTCGCGGCGGTAGCGCGAATCGCCCTTTTCTTGCAGGAAATCGTTGTTGAGAACTTGCAAATAGAACGAACGGCCGATGAGCAAGGCGAAGCATGACAAAATGAGCAAGGCCACTAGGCGCGAACGCCAGGTCGGCAAGCGTAGCTTGAGTACCGGACTCTCGGCGAACTTGTGTGCCCGCGGCGCCTTGAAACTCATCATTGCGCGGTGGCTCCCGAGTTGGCGCTGATGATTCGGGACGCTTCCGGCGTGCGCATCTTGAGCTTGTCGCGGGCGATTTTTTCGATGCGTGGCGAGGTCGCCCAGGTCGACAGTTCGAGTTGCAGCTGGCCGAACTCGACTTCGAGTTGCCTGGCTCTGTCCTGTTCGCTCTCGAGCGCTTGGAAGAGCTTGCGCGCCTGGTGCTGCGAGGTCACCACGCCAAGCGCGCAAAAAACCGCGGCGAGCAGCAGGAGCAGATTGAGGCGCAACATTTCAGTTCGCCTCTGCCGACCGGTCGTCGCCGCATTTTTCGGCAATGCGCATCACTGCACTGCGCGCGCGCGGATTGGCGGCGACTTCGTCGGCGCCGGCCTTGACCGGTTTGCCGACGAGGCGTAACTTGGCGCGCGGCAGATCGACCGAACGCAAAGGCAGGTTCTTCGGCAAGGTGTCGCTGCTCGCCTGTTCGCGCAGGTAACGCTTGACGATGCGATCCTCAAGCGAGTGAAAGCTGATCACCACGAGCCGCCCGCCGTCCTTCAGGATGTTCGTCGCCTGCGGCAAGACTAGAGCCAGTTGCTCGAGCTCTTGATTGACGAAAATCCGTAAAGCCTGAAAGGTACGCGTCGCCGGATCCTGGCCGGGCTCGCGGGTCCGCACGGCCTCGCGTACAAGCGCGGCGAGTTCGCCGGTGGTTGCAACAGGCCGTTCGCTCCGAGCAGCCACAATCTTCTTTGCAATCTGGAAAGCAAACCGTTCTTCGCCATAGTTTCTAATGACCTCCGTGATTTCTTTAATTCCGGCAATCGCCAGAAACGAAGCCGCCGTCTCGCCCTGCGTGGTGTCCATGCGCATGTCGAGCGGCGCATCAAAGCGAAAGCTGAAGCCTCGCTCTCCCTCATCGAGCTGTGGCGACGACACCCCGATATCGAGGAGCACGCCGTCCACCGCTTCGATTCCCGCCTGCTGCAGCGTCGCGGCAAGTTCGCCGAAACGGCTGTGCAGCAGGGTCAATCGCTTGTCCTTGATCTCGCGTCCCGCGGCCACGGCTTGCGGGTCGCAGTCGAGCGCGAGCAGCCGCCCGTTCGGAGCCAGGCGTTCAAGGATCGCGCGGCTGTGTCCGCCACGCCCGAAAGTCGCGTCGACATAGATGCCGGAGGGCCTGATTTCCAGCGCATCGACCGCTTCCCGCAGCAGTACCGTCAGGTGCTGCGTCCGGGGACTCACAGCGCCAGATCCTCAAGGCCCGGAGGCAAGGACTGATCGCCCATGGCGAAGAAGACTTCCTGCTGCTTCTGCCAGCCGGCATCGGACCAGATTTCGAAATGACTACCCTGGCCGACCAGCCAGACCTGCTTTTCAAGCTGGGCGAACTGCCGCAATTCGGGGGCGACGAGCAGGCGGCCGGCCGAATCCATGGCTTCATCGCGCGCGTTGCCGACCAGCAGGCGCTTGATCGCCGCCGCCTGTGAATTCAGGCTGGAGGCTGCGAGGACCTTGTCGCGTATCGGCTCCCAGGCCGCGGAGGGATAGAGCAGCAAACAGCGATGCGGGTGCGCGGTCAGCACCAGATGACCATCGGAGGCCTGGACGAGCGCCTCGCGGTGCCGCGCCGGAATGGCCAGGCGACCCTTGATATCGAGACTTAGCGCTGCGGCACCTTGAAACATGCAGTTCCCTTGCTGATTTGACGGGGAATCGCCGACCCCCACTTTTCACCACTTGTCCCCACTTTAAGGCAAAGATTTTGGCAACGCAAGCGATTTGTCGCATTTTTTCCAATCACTACAAGGACTTATATAACATTTTTTACGACTCACTGAAAAAATATTTACCTTATAAAACAATAGGTAAAAAACATGAAGTTAAAGTGATTTATTACTAAGGAAGGCCTGTGGCCAAAATCCGACACCAACGCGCTTCGCGGTCTTGGACCCGTGCACCCATTTGAGCCGCGTGACACGTCAGCGGGAATAAGCTGGAAAGCGTGTATAATTGCCGCCCTATGCTATTGATTCCACATTTATTTATAGGCGCCGCCGATGCGTTTTGACGAACTCGGCCTCGCGCCCGAGCTGCTAAGAGCCATTTCCGAAAAAGGGTACACGGACCCGACGCCGATACAGGCGCAAGCCATTCCGATCGTTCTCGCGGGACAGGATTTGATGGGCGGTGCCCAGACCGGCACCGGCAAGACGGCGGCATTCACCTTGCCGCTGCTCCAGCGCATCCTGACTTTCGCCAGCCCCAGTCCGTCGCCCGCCCGCCATCCGGTTCGCATATTGATGCTGGCGCCGACGCGCGAGCTGGCGATCCAGGTCTACGAGTCGGTCAAGACCTACAGCAAGTACGTCCCGATCCGAAGTTTGTGCGTTTATGGCGGCGTCGATATCAAGCCGCAGATCGCCGAAATCCGGATCGGCGTCGAAGTCCTGGTGGCGACGCCCGGCCGCCTGCTCGACCTCGTCGAACAAAAATGCCTGAACTTCGGCAGCGTACAGGCGCTTGTCCTCGACGAAGCCGATCGCATGCTCGACATGGGCTTCGTTCCCGATGTCACGCGCATCATCAACCTGCTGCCGAAGCAGCGGCAAAGCCTCCTCTTTTCGGCGACTTTTTCGGAAGAGGTCAAGAAGCTGGCCGACAAGATGCTCAAGGCGCCGATATTGATCGAAGTGGCCAAGCGCAATACCGTGGTCGAGACGATCACCCACCGCGTGCATCCGGTGGCTGCCGACGCCAAACGCGCACTGCTGGTCAAACTGCTGCGCTCATCCGAATTCAATCAGGTTCTCGTGTTTACGCGCACCAAGATCGAGACCAACAAGCTCGCCCGCGATCTGCAACGCGCCGGAATTGCGGCTGATTCGATCCATGGCGACAAGAGCCAACTCGATCGGCTCAAAGCGCTCGAGGCCTTCAAGAACGGCACCGTGCTGGTACTCGTCGCCACCGACGTTGCGGCGCGCGGACTGGATATCGACGACCTTCCGCATGTCATCAACTTCGAGATTCCGCATACCCCGGAAGACTACATCCACCGCATCGGCCGCACCGGCCGCGCGGGCAAGCCGGGAACAGCCATTTCTCTGGTTTCGGCGCACGAGGTGCAGTATCTCGTCGACATCGAGAAGCTGATCAAGATCCAGGTGGAACAGGTCATCATCCCGGGTTTCGAGCCCGAATACGACTACGAGTATCCGCCCACCGGCAGGAAGAGCCATCACCGCCGCCCGCCGGCGCCGCCGGCTGCCGTCGCGCCGGCCGCCAGACCGCGGCGCGAGTCCAGCTCCGCGCCCTCCCCGGCAAGCAGCCGGCGCAAGGCCCATATCGCCGCCGACGGTTTCGATTTCAGCAAGCCCTATGAGAGCGCCGAACCGCATCCGGTCGCAGCGCCTGCCGACGCCGCGGCGGCGCAAATCGTCGCCCGCATGGAGCATCTGCACAAACCGCGCCGCCTTGTCGCCGCGCTGCTCGGCGGACTCGGCCGCAAAAAAGCCTGAACCTCGGCCGCGGTCAACAGCGTCCCGCGGCAACATCACGCCGCGCCTGCTTGGTTTGCCGTCCTGCAGGATAACCCGCTAGTTGGTCTTGCCCTTGCCTTTGGCTTCGACCAGCTTGAGGATCGCCAGCGACGCGTTATCGCCCTCGCCGTTGGCGCGCCGCCGTGCCCGGCTAAGCAGAAGTTCGCAGGCCTCGCGCGCCGAATAGGTGGCCAGCATGCTGCCTATTTCAGCGTCCCCGAAATAGGCCCAGAGACCGTCGGAACACAGGAGGAAAGAATCTCCGGCCTGCAGGTCCTGCGCTTCGCCGAAGTCGATCTTCGGCATGTCACCGCCACCGAGCGAGGTGATCAGGATATTGCGATTGGGATGAACAAGCGCCTCTTCCGGCGTGATCTTGCCGCTGGCCACGAGTTGCTCGACGTAGGAATGATCAATGGTGCGAAAGAAAGGCAGCTCGCCGCGAAAGCGGTAGAGCCGGCTGTCGCCGCAGTGCGCCCAGCTCACCTTACCCGGCTGCAGGAGCAACATGACGGCCGTGCTGTGCGGCTCTTTTTCGTTGATGAAGCGCGAGGCCTTGATCAACATGTGCGCCTCATGCAGACTGGCTTCGAGCATGCTCCGCGGCGATTCCGTACGCACCGAGAACTGCTCGAGGTTATTGCGTGCCGTATGAATCACCTGCTGCGCGGCCAGCGTTCCGCCGGTATGCCCGCCCATTCCGTCGGCAACGACGGCGAGGGCCACCCCACCCTGTTTCGGATGCGGCAAAAGGGCAACCCGGTCCTGCTGCTCCGTGCGATCGCCCAGATGCTGGGCAACGCAGGCGTCAATTGTTAGCGCCATTAAGGTGATCCCTCCGAGGCGAGCAGAATACCACGTTTGGCCGGCGAATCTCCGCCGAACGCGGCAGATGGTACGGGCCATCCCAACCCTTCGCGGGACCGAAAGAGCATGCAATATGTCATTAGCATTGACAAGCCGCGGCAGACAAAAATCTTGAAATTTTCACGGCAAGAAGCGGGAGAAAGCATCCGCTATAATCTGCCGAGCAACCAGACATTTTCCTCAGGAAACCATTTATGGGCAACCGTCTTTCAAAAATTGTCACCCGCACCGGCGACGCCGGGACCACCGGACTCGGCGACGGCTCGAGAGTGGCCAAGGATTGCCTGCGCATCGAGGTGATCGGGGAAATCGACGAACTCAATTCAAGTCTCGGCATCCTGCTCAGCGAAGTGCTTCCCGACACCGTCCGCGCCGTGCTGCTGGCAATCCAGCACGACCTGTTCGATCTCGGCGGGGAGCTCTGTCTGCCCGGCAGCAAAGTCATCAGCACGGCGCAGGTCATCCGCCTCGAGGAGGCGGTGACACAATTCAACGCGAGCTTGAGTCCGCTCAAGGAGTTCATCCTGCCGGGCGGAACCCACGCGGCGGCGCTTGCCCATCTGGCCCGTACCGTTTGCCGGCGCGCCGAACGACGACTGGTCACGCTGGCGCAAAGCGAAGAGGTTTCCGATAGCGCGCGCAAGTATATCAATCGCCTTTCCGATCTGCTGTTCGTTCTCGGCCGCGCCTTGAACAAGGCCGGCGGCCGCGGCGATGTGCTGTGGGTGCACGGCCGCAGCAAAGTCGGCAAGGGCTGAGCGCCAGCCCCGCCGCCGTTACCGGCGGCTAGCCGAACCAGCCGAGCAGCAAGATGACGCTGAATAGCCAGCAGCCGAAAGCGGCGAGCAGATGCCGGTCGCGGAGCAGCGCGGCGGCCGGATCGCCGCCGCCGCCACGGCGGTGCAGCAGGAAGAGATAGCGAAAGATCCCGTAAATGACAAATGGGACTGTATAGATCAGGTTGTCCGTGCCGTGCATGGCGACCGTCTCGGCGCTCACTGTGTACAGGCTGTAGCTGACGATGGCGCCAGCCGCACAAATCGTGATCAGCTTGTCGAGCAGCACCGGATCGTAATCGTCGAGCACGCGGCGATGGCTGCCACCTTGTCCGGCCAGCGCATTCAATTCGGCACGGCGCTTGGCAAAGCCGAGGAAGAGCGTCAGCAGCAGGCCGCACAGCAAGAGCCAGTGCGAAGGCGCGATGCCGACGCCGAGCGTGCCAGCCAGAATACGCAGCATGAAACCCGCCGATATGATGAATACATCGAGCAGAACGACGTGTTTCAAGCCCAGCGAGTAAGCCGCATTGAGCAGCACATAAAAGAGCACGATCCACAGGACGGCATTGGCCGCAGCATGCGCCAGCAGCAGCGCCGCGAGCAGGCAGCCGACGGCGAGCAGCAGCGCCTGCGTCACGCTCACTGAACCGCAGGCGAGAGGCCGCTGGCGTTTTTCCGGATGCTGACGATCGCGCTCGCGGTCGGCCAGATCGTTCCCCACATAAACCGCCGAAGCGGCAAGCGCGAAAGCGGCCGCAGCGAGCAGCACCTTGTGCACCAGCAGCGAGTCATCCCAGGCATGGCCGAACAGCAGCCCGACGAAGACGAATCCGCTCTTGACCCACTGGTGCGGTCGCAGGAGTTTCAGGCAAGGCGCAAGTCGGCTCATGGGTCACCCGGAAAGTTCGCAGGGCGCGCAGCCAGGATCGGCGACACCATGGCAGCACTCTGTCATGATACACGCGGCAATCGCCGGCCGCCGATCTCAGCGGAGCCGGGCCGCGCGCGAACTTCGCTCAGGCGGTTCCGCCGACCGTCAGCCCCTCAATGCGCAGCGTCGGCTGGCCGACCCCGACCGGAACGCTCTGTCCGTCCTTGCCGCAGGTCCCGACGCCGGGGTCGAGGCGCATGTCATCGCCGATCATGGCCACCTGATTCATCGCTTCGGGTCCGCTGCCGATCAGCGTCGCGCCCTTGACCGGGCCGGCCAGCTTGCCGTCCTCGATCAGGTAGGCCTCGGACATCGAAAAGACGAACTTGCCGTTGGTGATGTCGACCTGTCCGCCGCCGAAGTTGACCGCATAGATCCCTTTCTTCACCGAGGCGATGATTTCCTCCGCGCTCCGGTCGCCGCTCAACATCATGGTATTGGTCATGCGCGGCAGCGGCAGGTGGGCGAAGGACTCGCGCCGGCCGTTGCCGGTTGGCGCCACGCCCATCAGGCGGGCATTGAGACTGTCCTGCATATAGCCCTTGAGGATGCCGTCCTCGATCAGCACGGTGCGCTGCGTCGGATTGCCCTCGTCGTCGATATTGAGAGAACCGCGGCGATCCGGAATGCTTCCGTCATCGACGACGGTGACCCCTTTGGCCGCGACGCGGCTGCCGATCCGGCCGGCGAAGGTCGAACTCCCCTTGCGGTTGAAGTCGCCCTCCAGACCATGGCCGACCGCCTCGTGCAGCAGGATGCCGGGCCAGCCGGAGCCGAGCACGACGGTCATCGTGCCGGCCGGCGCCGGGCGCGCCTCGAGATTGGTGACCGCCTGATGCACCGCCTCGCGGGCGTAGCCGCGCAGCAGCGCATCGCTGAAGTAGCCGTAGTCGCTGCGGCCGCCGCCGCCGGCCGAACCCTGTTCGCGATCGCCGTTCAGTCCTTCGACGATGACTGTGATCGAAACCCGGACGAGCGGCCGGATATCGGCGGCCAGCCGGCCATCGCTGCCGGCAACGAGCACGACTTCGTACTCGCCGGCAAGATGCGCCATGACCTGCTTGACGCGCGAATCCTCGGCGCGCGCATAGGACTCGAGCCGCTCGAGCAATTGCACCTTGGCCGCGGCCGGCAGCGAGGCAATCGGATCAAGACCCGCATACAGCGCGTGCGTCGGCAATGTTCGTGCGGGCGCAACGATCCTGCCGCGCCGCTGCTGCCCGGCCGCGGCAATGGCACGCACGGCCGACGCGGCGGCGCCCAGCGCCGGCAGGCTGATATCGTCAGAATAGGCAAACGCCGTCTTCTCGCCGGCCATGGCGCGCACGCCGACGCCCTCATCGATATTGAAGCTGCCCGACTTGACAATGCCTTCCTCGAGACTCCACGCTTCCGAACGGCTGTATTGAAAATAGAGGTCGGCGTAATCGACGTCGCGCGCCATGATCGCTCCGAACACCTTGTCCAGCGTAGCGACATCCAGGCCATAGGGCGTAAGCAGGGTTTTCTGCGCCTGCACGAGCAGGGTTTGCACTTTTGCGGTCATTAGATTCCGATTTAAGTAAGCGCTCTCGACACCGAGAGCACCGCGACACGAAGATTACGGAGAACACTGACGGAAATCGCGTTTCCCTGGCACCCCGTGTCTCTGTGTGCTCCGTGTTGAAAGAGGTTCCGTATTCCTATCTTCTCACAATACCCGATGCGTTAGCGCCGGCAGGCTGGCGCGCACTTCGGCGATGCGCGCATGGTCAAGCTCGCCGACGACGATGCCGGAGCCTTTCGGCAGGCGCCCGAGAATCTCGCCCCAGGGGTCGATCATCAGGCTGTTGCCATGCGTTTCGCGGCCATTTTCGTGGCGGCCGCCCTGCGCGCTGGCCAGCACGTAACATTGGTTTTCGATGGCGCGTGCGCGCAGGAGGATTTCCCAATGGGCGCGCCCGGTCGTTTCGGTGAATGCGGCGGGAATCACCAGGAGGTCGACAACGCCGAGCGCACGATACAGCTCTGGGAACCGGATGTCATAGCAGATCGACAAGCCGACGCGTCCGAAAGGCGTGCTGCAAACGGCCGGCTGGCTGCCGGCGGCGACCATCGCACTCTCGTTGTAGCGCTCGCCGCCTTTCTCGAAACCGAACAGGTGAATCTTGTCGTAACGCGCCACGCGTTCGCCTTGCGGGTTGTAGACGAGGCAGGAATTGAAGGCCTTGCCGCCCGCGCCGGGCGCACCGGCAATCAGCGGCAGCGAGCCGCCGACCAGCCAGATGCCGTGCCGGCGCGCCGTTTCCGCAAGAAAGCTTTGAATCGGGCCGGCGCCATCGGCTTCGCGCGCGCGCAGTTTGTCGCCATCGCTCGCACCCATGATCGGGAAGTATTCGGGCAGAGCAACGAGATCGGCGCCCTGCGCGACGGCTTCGGAGATCAACGCGCCGGCGCTGCGCAAATTCTCTTCGACGCGCGGGGTGGACACCATTTGCACTGCGGCAAGGCGCGCATTCTTCAATACGCTCTCCGCCTTGCGCGGTGCTCCGGATTCATTTCTCGGCAGCGCCATTGGCGGTCCCCGGTGTGTTGGAAATCGTCGGCAAGCGCGGAACGGCCTCTTGCGGCGCGTTGCGCGAGAGTTTCTCGACCTTGGGATCGTCCCATGTCCCGGTCACCCGATAATCAAAGCCGAACATGTGATTGAGCGGGTTCTGCAACATCTTGTGCGCCACCCAGGTCGCCACCCCGGCAATCGGGTTGACGAGCGCCACGCCGAGCGCGGCGGTACCACCGAGTTCGGGCTGGACATTGACGTTGAGCTGCTGCGTCTCATGCTTGAGGTCCACCTCGCCACGCATCACGACTCGCGCCGACGGTCCGTCGATCTGCAGGCGATCGGTGCGCATCAGGCCGTTCTGCACGGCGAGCTTGCTGCTGATGCTGTCGAAGGCGAAGCCCTCACTGAAAACATCCTTGAAATCGAGCGTAATCCGGCGCGGTAATCCTTGCAAGCTGATCAGCCCGAGCAGTTTGCCGGCGCCCGGGTCAAGCTTGAGAAACTGCCCCTTGCTCGCTTCAAGATTCATTTCCCCGCTCAGGGATGCGTAATCGAGCGAGGACGGCGGACCGTCCCATCCGACCTTCCCGCCGAACTGGGTGTTGCCGGCGCGCACCGTGCCGGGATAGCCAAGCCGTTCGAGAAGCTTGCCGACGTCATTGCTGTCGAGCTTGAAATCGAGCTGTGTCCGATTCCTGCCGCTACCGATCTGCCACTGACCGCTGCCGGCAAAGACGCCATAGGGATTGGTCGCCTGGATCTTGCTCAAACGCCACATGCTGCCCTCGTTGTGCGCCTGCACTTCGAGCCGCCCGAAATGCAGTTGTCCGAGCGAAAAATCGTCAGCGACGATATCCAGCGCCGGCAATTCCTTGACCGCGTCGCCGATGTCCGGTGTCTTCGATACGGCCGACGGATCTATTGTCATTTGCTTGAGGCGGGCGGACAGCTTGCCGCCGCCCGCGCTGTCCCATTGCAGATCGCCGCTGGCCTGCTGCGAGTTGAGTGCAATCTTCCACTGTCCCGGCGTCGCCGTCGCGTTCAAATCGACGTCATTGTAATGCCGCCCCAGGATCACCAAATCCGGCGTCTTGATGCTGACCGCATCGAGCGGGGACGCGGCCGAGGTTTCCGGCGCCGCGCCGGGGCTTGCCGGGTGCAGCATGTGCCGCCAGTAGTCGAGATCGACGCGCTTGGCCGTCAGGCCTAAGGCGACACCGGCGTCGGGCAGGCGCAGCGATCGCCCGACTGCAATCGCGCCGCGTTCGACCGCATAGGTATCGGTCTGCCGGCGCCGGATCAACTGCAGCGTCAGGACGTTGCCAAGCGAGCCGCTGATCTGATCGCGGCCGGCAGGCAGAAATCTTCTTTCGAAATGCAGGGGCAGCGAGGCGCCCGCGGTCTTGTTGAAAGGTTCGGGCAAGGAGGATTCAAGCCCGGCGAGTGTCGAATCGATCACCAGTTCGGCATTGCGCTTGTTGATGTGCACCTCGCCCTGATAGGCGGTCGTTCCCGAAAGCTTTTCGAGCAGCGGCGAATCCGACTGTTGGCGCAATTGCGCGGTGCTGACCGAGCCGTTGGCTGTAATCAACACCCGGCCGTCTTTCTGCGATCCGCCCTTGATCGAGAGCGGCCCGCCAAATAGGGTAGCGGTAATTTCGGGAACGCGCAGATCGCTGCCGGAGAATTGCACGCTGCCGGTGACCTGTTTTAGCGGCGGCAGCGCGGCGTCGACCGTCACCTCATTACTGGCCAGGCGGTAACTGCCGTCGATCTTCGAATCCCCGAGCCTGGCCTCGCTCAGCGGAATCACCAGCGTCAGGTCGAGATGGCCATTGCCGCTGGCGCGCATGTCTTCAGTAAAGTGATCGATACGCTCGGCGACCGGGCTGCGGTCGATGAACTTCAGGAACTCGGAAGTCGGCCCGTCGGCCTTGCCCTTGACCGTCAGCGTCGACACCGGCGCGCTCAGATCGACAATTTCCGCGTGCGTGTTCGAAAGCTGCGCGCCGAGAATGGCGCCGCGTCGCGCCTCGATGGTCATTCCTTTGCCTTCGAAGCGCAAATCCCCGTCGATGCCCTCGATGCGCGGCCAGCCGACGGCGTAATCGAGCACCGCGTCCTTGGCCTTGACCGTGACCAGGAACTGGCCCTTCGTCTTGTCGACGAAAGGGAAGTACGACAGATCGCCCTTCAGTGTCAGCTTCGCTTCGCTCGCGCTGCCCGCCAGCAGCGAATCGCGCAGCCATTGCCGCGCGCCGGCGCCGACCACGCGCGGCATGTAACGCCAGACGGCGCGCGCGTCGCCGCGCGTCAGCGCCGCCGTCATATCGATGCTGCCCGGCCCCTGCCCGCTGGTGCGGTAACTGCCCTGCGCGGTTCCGGCGGCATCGGCGCTCGAGAATTCGACGTGCGGCAATTCGACATCGAGTACGCCGCTGCCGATCTTCCATTTGGCCTCGGCGCTCAAGGTATCGAGGGCAATCAGCGATTCAGGAAAAATACGCGGCAGATCGATCGCCGCTTTATTCGTGCGCAGCGTCGCACTGCCGCCTTCTTCGGTGGCCTCGAGTACCCCCGACAAACCGGAGAAGCCTGGGAAATAGCCCTGGGCCTTGAGTGCCAGTTGATCGAAGCCGGCTTTGAGCGAATAGGTTTGCAGGGTATCGGCGTTGGCCTTCCATTTTGCGGCGAGCCCGCTGATCCGGCCGCGCGGCGCGTACTCGTTCAACAAGCGGTGCGATCGCGCGTCGAAAGGCAGGTGCTCGGCGAGCCTGGCCAGCGCGCCGACGTCAACTTGGCTGGCGCTGGCGCTGCCGACGACGGTTTGGCCGTCGGGCGCCGGTTGCCAATCGACGCGAAAATCCGACGGTTCGACGCGAATCGTCTCGCGCGCTTCGTTCTTCTCCGACTTGAGTTCGCGCGTCGCCAGTTCGACGTGCTGCCCTTCGACCTCGAAACCCGTGGCCGAAAACCGCGCGCCGAGGCGTCCCGACATGCGATCGAGTTCCAGCGCCGGCAGACCCTGTGCGAGACGCAGGCTGACATCCTGCAGGCTGACGTCGGCGGTGATTTCGCGCAGGCTGCCCTGGCTAAAGCCCAACCAGGTGCGCAAGGCACCCTGCCCGTGCGCCAGCGCGATCGGATAGTCGATCCACTGTCGCCAGATGGCGAGGTCGGCATAGGTGATTCCCGCGTACATCTTCCCCGACCACGCTTGCACCCGATCGACGTCGCTGCCGCGAAAATCGCCGCGGATGTCGATCATCGACGCCAATTCGGCGGGCGGGCGGGCGGTTAGGCCAAAAGCATGCTGCTCGCCATTGTTGTCGAGCGCAAAGTCGAGGTCTTGCAAGGTGAGTTGCGGCGCCTGGCGCAATTCGTCATCCCAGACCAGGGTCGCGCCGCGCACGCGGATGCGTCTTAGCGCGAGGATCCAATCGGATACATTGTTGTCGCTGACTTCGCGGCTGACCGGAATTCCGGCGATGAAGAAATGGCCTTGCGTATCGCGGCGCAGATTGAGCGTCGGCTGCTCGATGCGCAAAAGGCGCAGCTTGAGCTGCGCGCTCGGCACCGACCACCATGAGAGAATCGCTTCGACGCGTGAAAAAGCCAGCGCCGGCCGGCCGCCGGCGTCAGCGATGCGCACATCGATCAGGGTCAGATCGGGATTGATGCCATCCCAACTCGCCTCGAGGCGGCCGATGCTGACGGTTTGCCCAAGCGCCCCGCTCACCAGGCGCTCGACATCGCCGCGATAGGCTTCGACATGCGGCAGGATGCTATAGCGCAGCGCCAGCACGGCGACGACAAAGCTGAAATAGACGATCCAGAAGCCCCACACCAGCAAGCGCCAGGCAACGCGCACCGGCCGGTACCAGATGAAGGGCAGCAGCCAGTGCAGACGATGATAGACCGCCGCGCGCAACTCCATGCGGCTCGTCATGCGGCGGCCAGTTGCGGAAGATTTTGCCAATTATCGAGAGGCGTCACTAGAATGGCGTCGGGGATTGAATTAAGCGAAGGTTCAATTGTAACGGCTTTGGGAGAATCGGCCATTGTCGGACCGACCCGCCCGGGCTTTGTGATAAGAACAAAGAAATGACCGAACTACCAGACAACGCTTCCCCGCCCGAATGGCAATCGGCGCTCGCGCATAGCCGCTATTTGCGCCAGCTGCTGGCCGCGCACCCGGAACTTGCCGCCTGGTTGGAGGAGCACGTCGGCCGTCCGGTCGACAGCCGCCTGATGGGCGATTTTCTGGCCGCCGAAACGCCGATCGACGAGGAGAGCCTCAAGCGTGTCTTGCGCCGCCTGCGCCAGCGCGTCATGGCGGCGTTGATCCTGCGCGATGTCGGCGGCTTGGCGCCGCTCGCCGAAGTGGTCGAGACCATGACCCAACTCGCCGACCTCGCCACCAATTTCGCGCTCGATCTTCTGCACCGCCGCCTCGCCGCGCAATTCGGCGAGCCGCTCGACAAGCAGGGCCGGCCGCAGCGCCTGCTCATCGTCGGCATGGGCAAGCTCGGCGGCCGCGAGCTCAATGTCTCCTCCGATGTCGATTTCATTTTCATTTACCCGGAGGACGGCGAAACCGCGGGCACGCCTGAGAGCACGCGCAAAATCGAGGCCTTCGACTTTTTCGCGCGCCTCGGCAAGAGCCTGATCGCCGCGCTCGGCGAAATCACCGGCGACGGTCGGGTCTTTCGCGTCGACATGCGCCTGCGTCCGAACGGCGACTCCGGTCCTCTCGTCGGCTCGATCGTTTCGCTCGAAAACTATTTCATCGCCCAGGGGCGCGAATGGGAGCGCTACGCCTGGATCAAGGCGCGCGTGATGAATTCCGGCGACAACCGGCAGGCCGAGTGGATTGCAGCGCTTGAAAGAGTCTCGCGCCCTTTCATCTTCCGCAAGTATCTCGATTTCGGCGCGATCAACGCGATGCGCGACCTGCACGCGCAGATCCGCCGCGAAGTCGCCCGCCGCGACATGGCCGACCACATCAAGCTTGGCCCCGGCGGCATCCGGGAAATCGAGTTCATGGCGCAGGTCTTCCAACTGATCCGCGGCGGCCGCGATCCGCTGCTGCAAATCCGGGCGACGCTTGAAGTCCTGCCGCTGCTTGCCGAACGCCGCCTGCTGCCGGTCGAGAGCGTGTGCGAATTGGTGAGCGCATACGATTTTCTGCGCCGGCTCGAACACCGGCTGCAATATGTTAACGACGCCCAGACGCACAGCCTGCCAATCAGCGACGAAGAGCGCGGCCTGGTCGCCGCGTCCATGGGATTTGCCGATTGGCCTGGATTCCTTGCGGCACTCGACGGACACCGCCAGCGCGTCGCCCGACATTTCGATGAAATCTTCTCGAGCCCTGAAGAAGGCATCCATGCGCTCGCCGCGCTGTGGTTCGAACAGAGCGACGGCGACGATGCGCTGGAAGCGCTGTCGCAGCTGAACTTCCGTCAGCCGCGGGCGATGCTCGAGCGGCTCGGGAGCTTTCGCCGCAGCGCCAAGTATCTGCAGCTGCCGGCGCCCAATCGCGAGCGACTCGATACGCTCGGGCCGCGTCTGATCGCCGCCGCCGCCGCGACGCCGATGCCGGATGCGACCTGGCAGCGCGGCCTCGACTTCCTGGCGACGATCAGCCGGCGCGGCGCCTATCTCGCCTTGTTGCAGCAATACCCGCAAACGCTCTCCAAGGTCGCCGAAATCATCGGCAGCTCGGCGTGGGCGGCCGACTACCTGACGCGTCATCCGATCCTGCTCGACGAAGTGCTCGACCCGCGCCTTTACGAAATCGCCACCAACTGGGAGAACTTTAGCAGCGCGCTGCAGTTGCGCCTGGCCGAGCATGCCGGCGACACCGAGAGTGAAATGAATATCCTGCGCGAAGCGCACCACGCGCAAGTCTTCCGCCTGCTGGCGCAAGATATCGCGGGTTTGCAAACGGTCGAGCGCCTGGCCGACCACCTGACGCAACTCGCCGACATCGTCGTGCAAACCACCCTCGAGCTGTGCTGGAACAAGCTGCGCGACAGGCATCCGCACCCCGAGCGGCCGCCGAAGTTCGCAGTCATCGCTTACGGCAAGCTCGGCGGCAAGGAGCTCGCCTACGGCTCCGACCTTGACCTCGTCTACCTGCACGACGATCCCGAGCCCGATGTCGGCGCCCTTTACGCACGCCTCGGCCAGCGCATGAGCACCTGGATGTCCAGCCAGACCTCGTCGGGCATGCTGTTCGACACCGATTTCCGCCTGCGCCCGAACGGCGAGGCCGGGCTGCTGGTCAGCACGCTGGCCGCGTTCCGCGACTACCAGTTGCAGGAAGCCTGGACCTGGGAACATCAGGCGCTGACGCGCGCGCGCTTCTGCGCCGGCGACCCCGTTCTCGGCGCGCAATTTGAAGCCCTGCGCATCGAGATCCTGCGTCAGCCGCGCGATCTTGCCAAACTCAGGGAAGAGGTGCTGAGCATGCGCCGGCGCATGCTCGCCGCGCATGCCTCGCACAGCGAGGACGAGTTCGACCTCAAGCAGGATCCGGGCGGCCTGATCGACGTCGAATTCATCGTCCAGTACCTCGTCCTCGGTTACGCGCACCGGCACCCGCGCCTGTGCGGCAACCTCGGCAACATCGCGCTGCTCGGCATCGCCGGAGAACTCGGCCTGATCTCACCGGCGCTGGCCGATCCGGCGCGCGCCAGCTACCGTGAGTTTCGCCGCCTGCAGCACGCTTTGCGCCTGAACGGCATCAGCGGCGCGCGTGTCGAGCGCGCCCCGCAGGCGCGCCGCATCGGTGCCGTGCAGACCTTATGGGCGGCGGTCTTCGAACAAGGCTGAAACTACTTTTTCAAACTGTCGCGAATTTCGCGCAGCAGCACGGTGTCTTCCGGGGGTTCGGCCGGAGTCGGCGGCGCCGCGGGTTCATCCTTGCGCAAGCGGTTGACCTGCTTGACCATCATGAAAATGATGAAGGCCAGAATCACGAAGTTCACCAGGATGGTGATGAAACTGCCGTAGGCGAACACCGGCACCTGCGCTTTCTTGAGCGCGTCGAGAGTCGTCGCCGTTCCCGGCGGAACGCTGCCGAGAACAAAGTACATTCCCGAAAAATCGAGCTTGCCGCCCAGGATCCAGGCGATGACCGGCATGATCAGATCACCGACCACGGAATCGACAATCTTGCCAAAAGCCCCGCCGATGATCACGCCGACGGCGAGATCCATGACGTTGCCCTTCATGGCAAATTCCTTGAATTCCTGCATCATGCTCATGGCTTCTCCTCGTCAATGACTGCGGCAAGTGCCGCCCAACTAGATATCGGCCGGCCGTCCGGCTCAAACCCGCCGCAGCTTCTCCCCGGCCTTGGCCAGCGTCGCCTCCTTCTTGGCAAAGCAGAAGCGCACGACGTGATCATCGCGACCGTCCGGGTAAAACACCGAAACCGGAATCACCGCGACACCGGCTTCGCGCGTCATCCATTCGGCGAATTCGCGGTCGGGCCGCGGCGAGATCGCGTCGTAGCGCGCCAGCTGAAAGTAGGTGCCGCGGCAAGGCAAGAACTCGAAGCGCGAGCCGCGCAGCTGCTCGCGGAAGAAATCGCGCTTCTGCTCGTAGAAGGCCGCCAGCCCCAGGTGCCGCGAAGCATCGCGCATGTACTCGGCGATGCCGATCTGGCAGGGCGTATTGACGGTGAACACGTTGAACTGATGCACCTTGCGGAACTCGCGCATCAGCGCCTCGCCCGCGAGCACATAGCCGATCTTCCAGCCGGTGATGTGATAGGTTTTGCCGAAGGAAGAAACGACGATACTGCGCGCCGCGAGTTCGGGGTTGCGCGCGACGCTCTCGTGCCGTGCGCCGTCGAAGACCATGTGTTCATAGACCTCGTCCGAGAGCACGACGATGCCGGTATCGCGCGTCACTTCGGCGAGCGCCGCGAGGTCTTTTGCGTCGAGCAGGGTGCCGGTCGGATTGTGCGGCGAGTTGATGATGATCATGCGCGTGCGCTTTGAGATCAGCGCGCGGACCTGATCCCAGTCCGGCCGGTAGTCGGGGAAACCGAGCTCGGCATAGACCGTCGTGCCGCCGACCGTTTCGATCGATGGAACGTAGCTGTCGTAGGACGGCGCGAAGACGATCACCTCGTCGCCTGCGCGCACGAAAGCGGCGATTGCCGTCAGCAGCGCCTGCGTTGCGCCGGCGGTGACCGTGATCTCGCGATCGGCGTCGTAATGCGCGCCGTAGAGCACGCGGACCTTGTCGGCGATGCCGGCGCGCAGTTCCGGCATGCCGATCATCGGTGGATACTGGTTGCGCCCTTCGCGCATGGCGCGCAGCGTGGCGTCGAACAGCGCCGGCTCGGCCTGAAAATCGGGGTAGCCCTGCGACAGGTTGATCGCCCCGCAATCGGCCGCTAGCTTGGACATCACGGTAAAGATCGTGGTCTCGAAAATCCTGCCTTCGAGCTTTACCGTGAACTTTGGTGCGAGTTGATTATTGACTGACGATTCCATGAACGGCTCCGTGATGAATCTGATGGCGCGAATTGCAGGCTGATGTTATCGTGATGCCCGAAGATGCGCTGGGTGATTTTGACACGAATGCTGCCCGTCGTGCCGATGGCATGGCGCGTTGATACGCGAAGTGTTATGCTTTTATCATTGTGCGGCGGCGAACTGAATCGTCACGAGAACGTCTGGCACCAGCATGGCAAGCCTTTCCGAAGACGCCGCCTGCCCGAGACGAGAGGCATTGCGGCAGTGCTCGTGCAGATGGCAACGAATTTTTGCAGAGGATGTGATTGGAAAGGTCTTCCGAAAGCCAGGTGAATGTCATCAAGACGGAACAACTCTGTCCCGGCCTGCACGTTCATCTGGAGTTGCCGTGGACTGAACACCCTTTCCCGTTTCCGAGCTTGACGATCAGTACAGCGGATCAGATTGCCGCCATTTGCGCTCTGGGGCTCACGAAGATTCGCTACTCGCCGGCGAAAAGCGCCTGCCAGCCTTTGCCCGAACGCGAGTCCGATAGTCCCGAAGTCGTCTCGGCCGAGCCGCCGTCGCCCGCAGCGCAGGCCGACGGTGCGCCCTATCAGCTCAAGGCTGCGCAAATCAAACGGCTGGCCGAACAACAAGCGACGCTCAGCGCTTGCGAACGCGAGTTCATCGCGCTGACAAGACAAATGAAGGCGGTCCGCCAGAATCTTTTTTCGCAACCGGGGAAGATTTTCGAGTTGGCGACCGAGGCGGTGGCGGAGCTTGCCGACTCGATGCTGATCGACGCGGAGCGCTCAATCCACCTGATGTCGGATCAGGTCGATGGCAGCAACACTTTCAACCATGCTCTCAATGTCACCTTGCTATCGATGATGGTCGGCAAGGAAATGCATCTGCCTGCGGAACAAATCAAGCTGCTGGGACTCGGCGGCCTGCTGCATGATCTGGGTCAGGCCGAGATTCCCGATGCGATCAAGAACAAGACCGAACCCTGGACCGCTTCGGAAGCGGCCACGATGCGCAAGCACTGCGCCTGGGGCGTGGCGCTGGGGAAGAGGCTGGGCTTGCCGGCTGAGGTGCTGCTTATCATCGCCCAGCATCACGAACACGTCGACGGCTCGGGTTATCCGGGCAAGCTTTCCAGCGCACAGTTGTCCCCCTTGTCACGCATCGTCGCTGTGGCCGAAAGCTATGATCAGCTGTGCAATCCCAAGAACCTGGCGCGTGCCTGTACGCCGCATGACGCGCTGGCGATCATTTATGCGCAGAAGCAAAAGCAGTTCGATGAAGCGGTTGTCACCGCGTTCATCCGTTGCCTGAGCGTATACCCGCCGGGAACCATCGTGCAGCTTTCCAACGAGACCCTGGGCCTGGTGATTTGCGCCAACAGTGCCCAACCGCTCAAACCGATGCTGCTGGTATACGATCCCGAGATCGCCAATAGCGACGCCATAGTGATCGACCTGGAAGCAGCGCCGGCAGTGAGCATCAGCAGGACCGTGCGACCGCAGGAATTGCCGATCGAGGCCAGCCGATTCTTTCTGGCTAATCGGCTGATGTCACCCAAGCTCGAAGTCGAAACGGCCTGAACCGCGCCGGAAACTGTCCGGCCGGCTGTTAGAATGCCCGGCATGAAGGTCAATAACACCCCTACCCGGAGCCTGTGCCCGGCGCCCGACGCGCGTGCCGTCGACATCATCGACCAGACCGCCCTGCCGCATGCCTACCGCATTTTGCGCCTGTCTACGCTGGCTGACGCGCGGCGCGCGATTTGCGACATGCAGGTGCGCGGCGCGCCGCTGATCGGCGTCACCGCCGCCTACGGCGTGGCGCTGGCGCTCGCTGCGCGCAGCGACGCGGCAAGCCTCGCAGAAGCCGTCGCCACACTGATCGCGACGCGCCCGACGGCGGTCAATCTGCGCTGGGCGCTCTCTCGCATGCAGACGCGCCTGGCGCCGCTGCCCGATGCTGAACGCGCGGGCGCGGCCTGGCGCGAAGCCGGCCTGATTGCCAACGAGGATGTCGCGCAATGTCGCCGTATCGGCGAACACGGGCTCGCGCTGCTCGCCCCGCTCGCTGAAGGACATCTGTCTATCATGACCCACTGCAACGCCGGCTGGCTGGCGGCCGTCGATTACGGCACTGCGCTCGCGCCGATCTATGCCGCGTACGATGCCGGCCTGGCCATCCGCGTCCTCGTCTCCGAAACGCGGCCGCGCAACCAGGGCCTGCTCACGGCCTGGGAACTCAAGCAGCACGGCGTGCCGCACGCGCTGATCGCCGACAATGCCGCCGGCCTGCTGCTCTCGCGACATGCGGTCGATGCGGTGATCGTCGGTGCCGACCGCATCGCGGCCAATGGCGATGTGGCCAACAAGATCGGCACCTATCTCAAGGCACTCGCCGCGCGCGAAGCGCGTATCCCTTTTTATGTCGCCGCGCCGCGCTCGACCATCGATTTCGCCTGCGCCAGCGGCGAAGCGATTGCGATCGAGGAACGCGACGGCGACGAACTTCGCGTGGTGCGTGGCCAGGACACGCTCGGACAACCCAGCACGGTGCGCCAACTGCCGGACGACGAAGCGGTGCTCAACCCGGGTTTTGATGTCACGCCAGGCCACCTGATCACGGCGATCATTACCGAGCGCGGCCACGCCGCGGCATCGACCGCCGGCCTGCGCGCGCTTTATCCCGAGGCTGGCCTGGCGTGAGCCGGCCGCTAAGCCGGGGCTGACATGCTGCGCATCACCGAACTGCGCCTGCCGCTCGCGCATCCGCCGCAAGCCCTGCGCACCGCCATCGCCGAGCGCCTGGGCATTGCCGAGGGTGCGATCCGCAATTTCAACATCTTCAAGCGCAGCCATGACGCACGCAAGAAGAGCGCACTGACCTTCATCTACACCGTCGATGTCGAGACCGCAGAGGCGGGCGACGAAGCGGCGCTGCTCGATAAACATGCCGCCGACCCGAAGATAGTCGCGACGCCCGATACGCGCTACCGCTTCGTCGCGCGTGCGCCGGCACATTTGGCCGAGCGGCCGGTGGTCGTCGGATTCGGCCCGGCAGGAATCTTCGCCGCGCTGGTGCTGGCTCAGATGGGATTCCGGCCGCTCGTGCTCGAACGCGGCAAGCGCGTGCGCGAACGCACCAAGGACACCTGGGGGCTATGGCGCGACAAGGTGCTCGACCCCGAATCGAACGTGCAATTCGGCGAAGGCGGTGCCGGCACCTTCTCCGACGGCAAGCTCTACAGCCAGATCAAGGATCCGCGCCACCTCGGGCGCAAGGTCCTGGCCGAATTCGTCAAGGCCGGCGCACCGGAGGAAATACTTTACGTCGCCAGGCCGCACATCGGCACCTTTCGCCTGGTCAGCATGGTCGAACACATGCGCCGCGAAATCGAGTCCCTTGGCGGCGAGATTCGCTTCCAGAGCCGCGTGGCCAGTCTGCATATCGAGCGTGGCCGCGGGGTTGCCAGGATTCGTGGCGTAAGGCTGGCGAGCGGCGAGGAGATCGCGGCGAGCCAGGTTGTCCTGGCGCTCGGCCACAGCGCGCGCGACACCTTCGAGATGTTGCACGCAAGCGGCGTATTTATCGAGCCCAAGCCCTTCGCGGTCGGTTTCCGCATCGAGCACCCGCAAGCGCTGATCGACCGCGCGCGATTCGGCGCCAACGCCGGCAACCCGCTGCTCGGCGCGGCCGACTACAAGCTCGTGCATCACGCCAGCAACGGCCGCGCCGTGTACAGCTTTTGCATGTGCCCCGGCGGCCAGGTCGTCGCCGCGACCTCGGAGACGGGCTGCGTGGTCACCAACGGCATGAGCCAGTACTCGCGCGCCGAACGCAACGCCAATGCCGGCATCGTCGTGAATGTGACACTGGCGGATTTCCCCGGCCACCCGCTAGCCGGCATCGCTCTGCAGCGCCGCCTCGAAACGTACGCTTTCCAGCTCGGCGGCGGCAGCTACGAAGCGCCGGCGCAACGACTGGGCGACTTTCTCGCCGGCCGCCCATCGAAGCAGTTGGGTGCGGTCATCCCGTCGTACCAGCCCGGTGTGCAACTGTGCGACCTGTCCGCCACCCTGCCCGAGTACGCGATCACCGCGATACGCGAGGCTCTGCCGGCCTTCGATCGCCAAATCAAAGGTTTCGCCCTGCCCGATGCGGTGCTCACCGGCGTCGAAACGCGGACCTCATCGCCGCTGCGCATTACCCGCGGCGACGATTTCCAGAGCGTTAACGTAAAAGGGCTCTATCCGGCCGGCGAAGGTGCCGGCTATGCCGGAGGGATTTTGTCGGCAAGCATCGACGGCATCCGGATCGCCGAAGCGGTCGCGCTGCAAGGGCAAGCCGCTTAGCGCCCGGCGCGAGTTCGACTTTTACTATCGCTTGGCCGCCGGCACTGCTAGAATTAGCGGCAGTCGGCTTGTTCTCTGCTTGGAGATTTCATTGTGAGCCCACCCATCGATCTGGTCAAAGCAATACGCACGGGCCTCGTGTCCGAAGTTATTGCGGCCTTGGATGCGGGCGCTCAGGTCGAATTGAACGATGGCAAGGGCGACCCCGGCCTGCCACTGGCCATGGCCTGTTTCATGGGCCATGCCGAAATCGTTCGGGAACTGGCGCTGCGCGGCGCCAAAGTGAATTTTCCTGACAATCGCGAGGCCCGATCTCCCTTGTCCATGGCTCTGCGCGCCGGCAAGCCCGAGGTCGTCAAAGTCCTGATCGAGCTTGGCGCCGAAGTTCCGCCCGGCGTGCAAACCGGTCTGAGTAATCAGGAGTTGATGCTGGCCAAATGGAAAGCCCAGCATTTCGGAGCAAGCCAAGCGGAGGAACATCAGGGCAGCGACGCGCCGCCGGTCATCGAAGAAATCGAGATGGTCAGCTGCTACGGCACCGACACGAGCGGCCTTAACGCCGAGATGCGGCGCGCCGTTCAGGACGCCATCAAGAAGGAAGAGCACTGAGCGCCAACGCTGGAAGCCTGGACGCCGAAGCCTTGCGGCGTTTGCTGAGCAGCAGCATGCCCTACGGCAAATACAAGGGCCGGCGGCTCGCCGACCTGCCCGGACATTACCTCAATTGGCTGGCGCGCGAAGGTTTCCCGCGCGGCGAACTCGGCAAGCTCCTCGCGCTGATGCACGAAATCGATCACAACGGCCTGTCGTCGCTGCTCGACCCGCTGCGCTAGCGCGCCGGCTCAGCGGATCGATCGGCGGCGCGCCGCAGGCCTGCCGAAACGGACTCGGCCCGCGGTGATCCGGAATAGCGGAATCAGCGATACTCGTCCCAGTTGATATTCCGCATGTCGCCATGGCGCAGAAACTGCCGGTGCATGGCAAAACCCAAGGACAGCGACAGGGGTTCGTGACTCGCCGGCGAACACAGGCGCAGATAGTCGCGCAACTGCTCGCGGTAATCGGGGTGCGCGCAGTTGTCGATGATCAGCCTGGCCCGCTCGTGCGGATCCTTGCCGCGCAGATCGGCGACGCCCTGCTCGGTGACGACGATATTCACCGAATGCTCGCTGTGATCCATGTGCGAGGCCAGCGGCACGATCGCCGAAATCATGCCGTTCTTGGCCGTCGACGGGCAGGAAAAGATCGACATATAGGCATTGCGCGTAAAATCGCCCGAGCCGCCAATGCCGTTCATCATCGTCTTGCCCATCACGTGCGTCGAGTTCACATTGCCGCCGAGATCGACTTCGATCGCCGTATTCATCGACACGATCCCCAGGCGCCGCACGATTTCGGGATTGTTCGAGATCTCTTGCGGGCGCATGATGATGCGCTGCTTGTAGTAGTCGAGATTCGCCGTCACTTTGGCCATTGCCGCGGGGCTCAGGGTCAGGGAACAGGTCGAGGCGAACTTGCAGCGGCCGTTCTCGAGCAGCGGCACCACTGAATCCTGCAGCACTTCGGTGTACATTTCGAAGGCCGGAATGTCCTTGCTCTGGCCGAGAGCCGCCAATACCGCATTGGCGATGTTGCCGACGCCCGACTGCAAAGGCAGGAACTGCGCGGGAATGCGCCCGGCCTTCATCTTCGCGGCGAGGAAGTTGGCAACGTTTTGGCCGATCTGATCCGTCACCGCGGTTCCTTCGTCGAATCCGGCGGACTCGTCGGCCAAATCCGTCATGACCACGCCGACGATCTTCTTCGGATCGACGAGGCAGATCGGTGACCCGACACGATCGGATGCGGAGAAGATCGGAACATCGAGGCGGAAGGGCGGATCCTTGGGCTCGAGAATATCGTGCATGCCGAGCAGCGAAGTCGGGTGCCTGACGTTCAATTCGATGATGACTTTGTCGGCGAGACGCATGTAGGTATTCGAGTTCCCCACCGAGGTAGACAACACCACGCCCCCGCCTGACGTAATATCGCAAGCTTCGACCACAGCCCAGTGCACCTTGCCGAGAGCGCCGTAACGCACACTCTGCGCCACCGATGACAGGTGCATGTCGAAGAATTTGACCGCGCCCGAATTGATCTGCTTGCGCAGCGTGGCATTGCCCTGGTAGGGCGTGCGGAAACTGATCGCCTCGGCGTCGGCGAGCGCGCCGTCGAGCGATTTTCCGGTCGACGCGCCGGTCATCACGCCGACCTTGAAAGGCCGGCCGGCGGCGTGCTCGCGACGCGCTTTCTGCGCCAGGGCGAAGGGAACGGCCTTGGCTGCGCCGGCGGCGGTGAAGCCGCTGAAGCCGATGCTCTGGCCGTTCTGTATCAGCTCGGCCGCTTCTTCGGCGGTGAGGATGGGAAATGGTAGCGCCATGATCAAAAACTACTCCTAGGTTGTAATAAAAAAGTCAGTGAATCGCGCCTGATGCGGCACGAGGACGTCTTGGCGGACCCGGGCCCGCGAGCGCCAGTCAAAGGCGCTGACCCGGGTGTCGTTCTTCATAATTGATCGTTGACTAAAAATTGATAATTCTCGCGTCCAATGAAACTCCCGCCGGAGCCTTGGATCTTGGAAATGTCGGTTGCCAGGTGCAGCATGCGGTAGTCCGCAATCGCTCGCCGAGGCCAAGGTGCACGCCACAACGCACGGGTGGCCAAGACCTCGAACCCATGGGAGGGTGCATTATATCCGCGCCCCGGCAAGCGAGCAAACGCCACGCCGCATGGCGCATCAAGAGTCGCGGCCGGGAACTCGCGGCGGGTCACTCAGGATTGCGCGAATCGAGCGCGATGGTCACCGGCCCGTTGTTCACCAGATGCACCTGCATGTCGGCGCCGAAAACGCCGGTCGCCACCGTGCGTCCCAGGTCCGCTGCCAACTGCTCGACAAAGCGCTCGAAGATCGGCCGCGCAATCTCGGGCGGCGCCGCGCGGCTCCACGAGGGGCGGTTGCCCTTCTTGAGCGAAGCGAAAAGCGTGAATTGGCTCACCGCGAGCAGTTCGCCGCCGCTGTCCACGATGCTGCGATTCATCACGCCCAGGTCGTCGTCAAATATCCGCAGCCGCGCCAGCTTGCCTGAAAGCCAGGCGATATCGGCCTCGCCATCGTCGGCCTCGATGCCGACCAGAACCAGTAAACCAGCCCCGATGGCGGCGTGGACCTGCCCGCCGATTTCAACCCGTGCCGAAGCAACGCGCTGGGCCAGCACTCTCATGGCAATTCCTTTGATCCCGCTTCGGCTGCGTCGCTCGCGCGCGACAGCCAGCGCACCGCATGCACTGTCGATTCGGGCTGCAGCGTGACGTGGGCGATTCCATGCTCGAGCAGCACCTGCCTCGCTGCCTCCAACACCTCGGGCCACGTGGCAAAACTGTCGACGACGAGATGCGCCGACAGGGCGATGCGCTTTGACGACAGCGTCCACACATGCAGGTCGTGCACCGACCTGACGCCGGGCAGCACCGCCAGCGCCTGGCCGATGCGATCCAGCGAGAGGTGCGCGGGAACGCCCTCGAGCAGGGCGCGCAGAATTTCACGCAAGAGCCGCAGGCTGGATGCCAGCACCAGCAGACAGATAAGCAGCGAGAGCAGCGGGTCGATCGGCGTCCAGCCGGTGAAAACGATCACCGCACCGGCGACCAGCGCCGCCAGCGAGCCGAGCAGATCGCCGAAGACATGCAGCAGCGCGCCGCGCGTATTCATCGTCTGCTCGCCGTGCACCAGCAGCCAGGCGACGCCGATATTGATCAGCAGGCCGATGATGGCGACCAGCGTGACGACCTCGCCGTTGACATTCGCGGGTTCGAGAAAGCGGTTTATCGCCGCCACCGAGATGCCGACCACGACCAGCACCATGAACAGCACGTTGAACAGGGCGGCCAGCGTTTCGACCCGGCCCAGGCCATAGGTGTGCCGGCGCGTCGGCGGATGCCCCGACAGCCAGGCGGCAAACGCCGCGAGACCCAGCGACGCGCTGTCGGTCACCATGTGCCCGGCGTCGCCGAGCAGCGCCAGCGACCCCGACCAGAAACCCGCGACGGCCTCGACGAGCGCGAACGCCAGGGTCAGCACCAGCGCCCAGATCAGCCGCCGTCCGGCATCGCCGCGATTTTCATGGCGATGGTCATGGTCGTGGTCGTGCGCACTCATGCGGCCATTATATTCTTCGCGCTCCGCGATGAATTGCGGCGCTCATTCGGAAAGCATTGTGACACCGGCGCCACGCAGCCCTTCGATCGCCGCCTCGCCGCCGTGAAGAACACTGAAAACGCCGCCCGGAAAACGGCAGCGCGCGGTCAACTCGGCGAGCGCATACAGCGCCGACGGCGTTGCCGGATTCGGCTTGACGACCACCGCAGCGCCTGCCAGCAACGCCGGCACCGCGAGGCGCAACGCGCCATACAGCGGTGCCGATGCGCCACCGACAATGGCGACCACCGGTGCGGCGTTCTGCGCCCCGTCCTCGCCCACGGTTTCGGCCGGCAGGGGATCAAACCCGCCGCGCAGCAAGCTTACGGTCTGCGCTACTTCGGCGGCAGCCGACGCCGGCGCGCCGGTTTCCTCAGCCAGCAGTGCGACAAAATGCTCGGCGTAGCCCGACAGCGCGTCTGCCAGCGCGCCGAGCAACGCTGCACGAGCGCCTGGTGTCTGTGCGGCCCAGGGCGCGGCCGCGGCCCTGGCAGTGGCGACGGCGTGCTGCGCCACGCCTGCACCGCAAAGCGGCGTGCGCCGCAGAACCTCGCCGCTGAGCGGGTCGCGCACTTCGTAAAATTCCGCCGCCACCGTGAGATAAGCGTGGCCGTTGATCCACAGCGGGATGGCCGGCGTCGCTTCGACTGGTTCCATCAATTCTCCTCGCCGCGGCCGAACTCGAGCAGACGGATCGCCGCAAGGGCGACGCCCGCGCGCATCAGCTCGGCAAGAAGCTTACGAGCAGGGTTACGCCATGATGATAAGATATCGAGGCGCACGAGGCGCGGCAACGGACACGCTAGAGCAGGCACGGCGTCCCATAGTATGCTGCCGCAGGGCAAAACGGAAGACAGTGTGGATAGCGAATGGCTGAACGACAGGAAGCCGGGGTATCGATTCAAGTCATCGAGCGCATGCTGTCCCTGCTCGATGCGCTGGCCGACAGCCCGCAGCCGGCGTCGCTCAAGGCACTGGCGCAGGCCACTGGCCTGCATCCCTCGACGGCGCACCGCATCCTCGCGGTGATGACGCAGGCGCGTCTGGTCGAACACCAGGCGGCCAGCAGCTACGTTCTGGGTATCCGCCTGCTCGAACTGGGCAACCTCGTCAAGGCGCGCCTCAATATTCGCGAAATCGCCCTGCCTTTCATGAAGCATCTGCACGAGACGATCGGCGAAGCGATCAATCTCGGCATCCGCGACAAGGACGATGTCGTTTATATCGAGCGCACCTCGAGCGGTCGTTCGCTGGTACGCGTCGTCTATTTGCTCGGCGGGCGCGCGCCGCTGCATCTGACATCGCTCGGCAAGCTGTTTCTCGCAGCGGAGAACGCCGCCGAGGTGCGCGCCTACGCCAAGCGCAGCGGACTGCCGGGCAAGACGCCGCATTCGCTGACCGATCTTGACAGCCTGGAAAAGGAACTCGAAACGGTGCGCCGGATCGATCTGGCCTACGACAACGAAGAAGCGGAGATCGGTCTGCGTTGCGTCGCCTCGCCGGTCCGCGATGACGAAGGCATAATCGTTGCCGGGCTGTCGATATCCGCGCCGACCGACCGCCACGACGCCGGCTGGGCGGCGCAAGTCAAGCGCACGGCCGACGACATTTCACGCGCCCTGGGTTTTCGCCAGCCGCCGGCTGGCTAGCCTCAGCCTGGACGGCGCTGGTTTACGCGCACCAGCGCGGCATGGGTAGCCGGCTTGTGCGACGCTTGGGTGTGTACCGACAGGCGGGCTTGCGCGCTCTCCATCCAGCGCTTGATGCGGTTGGCGTCGCCGACGCGCGTCAGCTTGCCGACCGAATCGAGCAGGACGATAACCACCGGCCTATCGGCTACCCGTGCCTGCATGACCAGGCACTTGCCGGCTTCATGAATGTAACCGGTCTTTGACAGGCCGACATCCCAGGCAGCGCTTTTCACCAGCGGATTGGTGTTATGAAATGCCAGCTCGCGCCCGTTTACCTCGACGATGGCCTCGGGCGTTGTTGACCATTGCCGAATCAGCGGATAGCGGTGCGCCGCCGCGACCATCTTGGCCAAATCATGTGCCGTCGACACGTTGTTGCTGGTGAGACCGGTCGGATCCTCGAAGTGCGTGTCTACCATGCCCAATGCTTGCGCCTTGAAGTTCATCGCCGCAAGAAAGGCCGGCATCCCGCCCGGATAGTTGCGTGCCAAGGCATTGGCGGCACGGTTCTCGGAAGACATCAAAGCCAGCAGCAGCGCGGTTTCCCGCGTCATTACCGCACCGACATACAAGCGCGAATGGCTGCCGCGCAGCAGATCGACATCGTCGTCGGCAATGCTGATTGCAGCTTGCAGGTTCGGCTCGCTGTCGAGCACGACCATCGCGGTCATCAGCTTGGTAATCGAAGCGATCGGCGCAATTGCGCTGGCATTTTTCTGAAACAGGAGATCGCCGCCGCCCTGCTCAATGACCAGTGCGGAACCCGATTGCACGGCCAGCGGGCGCGCTTCGCGCCATGGCTCGGCGTGGCTCGCCAAAAGGATTTTGGCCGGCCTGCCGACGAACGAAACCTTCGCTGGCGCGTGTACTTGCCGATGCGCGAGCGCCTTGCTCTTGGCTACGCGCTTTTCGAGCGCCTGCGAACTGTCGACAGTTATCAGCCCGACGCCCAGCAGGGCCAGAAGCAAGGCTGTTCGCGGCGTTGTCCGCATGTTTTAAATCTCCGGCAAAAATTGCTGAGGCAATGATCGCTGCGAGTTTATCATCGAACAGGATAAAATCAAGAAAAATAATAAGATAGCCGAAATACCTGAGAAATGAGGTCAAGTACATTCCAACGCGAGAAAGGCCCTCGCCTCATCGGCACGCGCATCGCATTTCTTGCGCCCAGATCGAAGAGCAGCTGCCGTAAAGAATTGCAAATGGACTGTGCCTCGTGTCCGGCAAACGGCATGCGTGCCGGCCCCGGTTAGGGCCGAAGCAGCGCGACCCTTTCCACGTGATAGCGCACCGTTAACGGTGCGCTATACGATGAGGGCATTATTGACCTGCGGTGTAGCGTTCGCGACGTTCCGACGCAAGGCCGTGAAGAATGATCGCAGCGCCGCCAAAGCGGCCGACGCGGTGGGGCGGTCGAAGCTGTGCTATCATTAGTATTGCCGGAATCTGCTAATACCCGCTTCGACATGACTTAACAATCCACTGCGCCGGCCAAGTTCCTATTGAGCCGCGACTGACGCCAGATGCCGCAAGAATTCGTCGGTCTGTTCGGGTTCACGGAGCTTCTGCTGTACGGTTCGGCTGCGCCGCGCGACGTCGCTCAATTCTTTTTTCCACTGTCTTTAGAAAGCATCCTATGAGCCAATCTGTAGCTGTAAACACCCCTGACTACGTCAAGCATGACGGTCTCAAGAAATGGGTTGCCGAAATCGCTGCCCTGGTCACGCCTGACCGTGTCGTGTGGTGCGACGGTTCGCAGGCCGAGTACGACCGCCTGTGCAATGAACTCGTCGAAGCGGGTACCTTCATCAAGCTCAAGAAGCGCAAAAACTCCTTCCTGGCTTCGTCCGATCCGTCCGATGTCGCGCGCGTCGAAGATCGCACCTACATCTGCTCGGAGAAGAAGGAAAACGCCGGCCCGACCAACAACTGGGAAGATCCGGCGAAAATGCGCGGCATCCTCGGCGGCCTGTTCAAGGGCTGCATGAAGGGCCGTACGATGTACGTGATCCCCTTCTCGATGGGCCCGATCGGCTCGCCGATCGCCCAGATCGGTGTCGAGATCACCGACAGTGCCTACGTCGTCGTCAACATGCGCATCATGACGCGCATGGGCAAGGATGTCTTCCCGGTGCTCGGCACCAACGGCATCTTCGTTCCCTGCGTGCATTCGATCGGCGCGCCGAAAGAAGCCGGAACCGTCGATCCGAAGTGGCCGTGCAACCCGACCACGAAATACATCGTGCACTTCCCCGAGACGCGCGAAATCTGGTCCTACGGCTCGGGCTACGGCGGCAACGCGCTGCTCGGCAAGAAGTGCCTGGCGCTGCGCATCGCTTCGAACATGGCGCGTGACGACGGCTGGATGGCCGAGCACATGCTGATCCTCGGCGTCGAGTCGCCGGACGGTGCCAAGCATTACGTCGCTGCCGCTTTCCCGTCGGCCTGCGGCAAGACCAACTTCGCCATGCTCGTTCCGCCGAAGGAACTCAAAGGCTGGAAGATCACCACGATCGGTGACGACATCGCCTGGATCAAGCCGCGTACCGACAAGAACGGCGTCACCCGCCTCTACGCGATCAATCCGGAAGCCGGTTTCTTCGGCGTCGCGCCGGGCACCAACGAGAAGACCAACTACAACGCCATGGCTTCGCTCGCCGAGAACACCATCTTCACCAACGTCGCGCTGACCGATGACGGCGACATCTGGTGGGAAGGCATGGGCCCGGCCCCGGCGCACGCGATCGACTGGCAGGGCAATGACTGGACACCGGCCATCGCCAAGGAGAAGGGCACCAAGGCCGCGCACCCGAATTCCCGCTTCACCGCGCCGGCTTCGCAGTGCCCGTGCATCGACAAGGACTGGGCCAACGCCGACGGCGTGCCGATCTCGGCTTTCCTGTTCGGCGGCCGCCGCGCCTCGACCGTGCCGCTGGTCTGCCAGACCGCTGACTGGGAGCACGGCGTCTATGCCGCCGCAACGCTCGGTTCGGAAACGACCGCTGCCGCTTTCGGCCAACTCGGTGTCGTTCGCCGCGATCCGTTCGCCATGCTGCCGTTCTGCGGCTACCACATGGCCGACTACTACAGCCATTGGCTGAAGATGGGCGGTGTGCCCGCCAAGCCGGTTCCGATCTTCATGGTCAACTGGTTCCGCACCGACGCCAAGGGCGGCTTCGCCTGGCCCGGCTTCGGCGACAACGCCCGCGTCCTCAAGTGGATCATCGAGCGCTGCGAAGGCAAGGTCGGCGGTCAGCAGACCGTCCTCGGCACGATGCCCAAGTACGAAGACATCGACTGGACCGGCGTCAACTTCTCGAAAGAGCAGTTTGCTGCCGTCACCAATCTCGACAAGACGACCTGGCTCGGCGAACTCGAAGGCGTCAAGGAGTGGTTCGCGAAGATGGGTCCCAAGATGCCGGCCAAGTTGATCGCCATCCGCGACCAGATGGAGAAAAGCTTCAAGGGCTGAACCCGATGCAGTCAAAAGCCGTCCCTCGGGACGGCTTTTTTTCGCCCGCAACCGTCGCGCATCGGTACACTGTTGCCTTCGCTCAAATTTCGTCACGAAAAGACATGCCCACCTTCCCCGCCAGCCGGCTGGCCAACATCGCCCCGTTTCACGTCATGGATCTACTGGCGCGTGCCCAGGCGCTCGCTGCGCAAGGCCGCGACATCATCCACATGGAAGTCGGCGAACCCGACTTCCCGACGCCGGCACCCATCATCGCCGCAGCCCAGGCGCATATCGCCGGCGGCCGCGTCTATTACACCCCGGCGCTTGGCCTGCCCGAACTGCGCAGCGCCATCGCCGGCTTCTACGCGACGCGCTACGGAATCGCCGTGCCGGCAGCGCGCATCGTCGTCACCGCAGGCGCCTCAGGCGCCCTGTTGCTGGCCCTCGCCTGCCTCGCCGAACCCGGCAGCGAATGGTTGCTCACCGATCCGGGCTATCCGTGCAACGGCAACTTCGTGCGCAGCTTCGAGGGCGTGCCGGTGTGTATCCCGGTGCCCGGCGAGAACAATTTTCAGCCGACGCTCGCGGATCTCGAACGGCACTGGAACCGGCGCACGGCCGGCGCGCTCTTCGCTTCGCCGGCCAATCCGACCGGGACGATGCTGGCCGACGAAACGCTTGCAGCAATCGCCGCGTTCGTCCGCGGCAAGAATGGCCAACTGATTGTTGACGAGATTTATCACGGCCTGACTTACGAGCGCGACCCGGCCACCGCGCTGCAATTTGGCGACGATATTTTCGTCGTGCAGAGTTTCTCGAAGTACTTCAACATGACTGGCTGGCGCCTGGGCTGGCTGGTCGTTCCGGAGCGCTTCGCGCGCGAGGTCGAGAAACTCGCGCAGAACCTTTTCATCGCTGCGTCGACGCCGGCGCAGCACGCCGCGCTGGCGGCATTCCGGCCGGAGACGATCGCCATTCTCGAGGGACGGCGCGCCGAGTTTTGCGCGCGCCGCGACCTGCTCGTCCCCGAACTCGAGAAGCTCGGATTTATTGTGCACGCCAAGCCGGAAGGCGCTTTCTATGTGTACGCCGACTGCAGCGCCTTGACCGGCGACAGCGAAGCCTTTGCCCGCGACCTGCTCGAAAAGGCCGGCGTGGCTATCACCCCGGGAATCGATTTCGGCGCCCATGCGCCGCGTTCACACCTGCGCTTCGCCTACACCACCAGCGAAGAACGTCTGCACGAAGCCATCGCACGCATCGGCCACTATCTTGCCGCGTGCTGAAAAGAAAGAGGCGTAACGGACGTTACGCCTCAGGCAGAGCGAAAGCGGGTGAGGCGAGTCAAGCTTGCCCCACCCTGCAATGCCGAACTTACTTCGGACGCGAACCGGTCGGGAACGGCCAGGCGCCAGTCGGATTGAGCGCCGACTTGAGACCCGGTGTAGCTGCGGTTGACGGAGCCGGAATGGCGACTGCCGCCGGTGCCTGAGGCGCGGGCGCTGCCGCTTTTTTTACGGCTGGCTTTTTCGCAGCGGGTTTTGCCACAACCTTTTTGGCTGCCGGCTTCTTCGCTGCAACTTTCTTGGCTGCCGGCTTCTTCGCTGCAACCTTCTTGGCTGCCGGCTTCTTCGCTGCAACCTTCTTGGCAGCCGGTTTTTTCGCCGCAGCCTTCTTGGCAGCCGGCTTCTTCGCCGCAGCCTTCTTGGCAGCCGGCTTCTTCGCCGCAGCCTTCTTGGCTACCGGCTTCTTCGCCGCAGCTTTCTTGGCAGCCGGCTTCTTCGCCGCAACCTTCTTGGCTACCGGCTTCTTCGCCGCAGCTTTTTTGGCTACCGGCTTCTTCGCCGCAACCTTCTTGGCTGCCGGCTTCTTCGCTGCAACCTTCTTGGCTACCGGCTTCTTCGCCGCAACCTTTTTCACTGCGGGTTTCTTCGCACTTGTTGCCATGTCAACCTCCATCTGGGATATCAAGGGAAACTTCTAGCTAGAGCACTGCAAAGATCCGCGGAAAAGCGGACCATTCAAGGGGCGCCGTACGGCCGCGCTCATTGAATTCATGACCGGCGAACTGCGCCGGGAAACAGGATAGCGCCTTGCTCCGCGCGCGAAACGCGGGGGCGCATTTGCCGCCGGCGCTGTGCTCGGCAACGGACAGGCGGCAAAAGTAGTAGCGGCTAAATGGGGAACAGTCGGCGCGGCTAGCGCGGCACGAATTGAAAATGAAGCGGGGAAAGCAGAGGGAACGGATTCCTGAGCAAGACCGGAAACTGCCGGTGAGCACGTTGGGTGGATGTGGTTTCGGTGATCCTGCAATCCGTTTAAATCCATCACTGTCCGCAATCAAAGGTTGGCGGGACTTGGCTATCCGACCCGCAAACCAGCACAAATTAGAAAGTCGACATTCACACAAAAGCTACTAGATGTTGTGCCGCGCTTGCCATTTGCGACTAATTCTAGTAGTTGATCACAGTTGACGCAAGAAGTTTTTTATGGTCCGAAAAAAATTGCGCCAAGTTGTCGCAATTCGACAACGCCCATTTCGACGATCACGGAAGAGCCGAACAGAATACCTCTTCGGCATGAATGGCGACGATGGTCCGGCACGCTTAAAAATGACAAATGGGAAATAGCGGCGACAGAACGCTAGTCGCGCCGTGGTGCGAGCAGCGCGCCTAGCGGCGCCAGGCGCTGCCAATCGAAGCATGGGCCCGGATCGGTCTTGCGTCCTGGCGCAATGTCGGAATGCCCTATGACGGCGTCAATCGGGTAGCGCGTGCGCAGCGACTCGATCAGCTCGAGCAGGCGCCCATACTGCGCCGGCTCGAACGGCAGTTCGTCGCAACCTTCGAGCTCGACGCCGATCGAGAAATCGTTGCAGCGCTCGCGCCCCTGCCAGGACGAACGTCCGGCATGCCAGGCGCGCTGCCGGCACGAGACGAACTGGATCAGCGCGCCGTCGCGGCGAATCAGGAAATGCGCGGAAACCCGCTGACTGCTGATGGCGGCAAAATAAGGATGCGCTGCCGCGTCGAGCGTATTGGTAAACAGGCGGATGATATCGCCGCTGCCGAACTCTCCGGGAGGCAAACTGATGGCGTGCACGACGAGCAAAGAAATCGCCTCGCCGCCCGGGCGCTCGTCAAAGTTGGGCGAGGCGATGCGGCGGGCGGCGTACAGCCAGCCGTCGCGGTCAATGCCGGAACTGCCGTCTTTACTCTTCAATGCCGAGCCGTTCGATGCGATAGCGCAGGGAGCGGAAAGTCACCCCAAGCAACCTGGCCGCGGCGGTGCGATTGAAGCCGGTTTTCGCCAGCGCCTCGACGATCACCTGCTTCTCGATGCGGTTCATGTGGTCATCGAGGGTTTCGCCGTCGCGCCCGACGCCGCCCTCGACCGCCGACTCCGCAGCCAGTTGCAGGTCGTCGAGAACGACCTTGCCGCTGGTGCACAGAGCCGTTGCCCGCTCGAGAATGTTCTCCAGTTCGCGCACATTGCCCGGATAGGAATAGGCGCAGAGGGCACGCATCGCCTCGTCGGTCAGTTCGGGCGGATTGGCACCGCACATGCGCGCCAGCGCGGCCTCGACGAGCAGCGGAATATCCTCCTGACGTTCGCGCAAAGGCGGCATCTTCAGTTCGATCACATTCAGGCGGTAGTAGAGATCGAGTCGGAATGTCGCCGCGTCAACACAATCTTTGAGCTTGCGGTGCGTTGCCGAAACGAGGCGCACGTCGACCGGTTCTTCGTTGGCGGCTCCGACCTTGCGCACCCGCTTTTCCTGAATTGGGCGCAGCAGGTTGACCTGCATGGCCAAGGGCAGATCGGCGACCTCGTCGAGAAACAGCGTGCCGCCGTTGGCGGCCTGGAAGAAACCATCGCGGTCGCCGTCGGCGCCGGGAAAAGCGCCCTTGCGGTAACCGAAAAACTCGCTCTCCAGCAGGTTCTCGGGAATGGCGCCGCAGTTGACCGGTACGAAAGGCGCCGCATTGCGCGTGCTCTGACTATGAATCAGGCGCGCCGCGAGTTCCTTGCCGCTGCCCGATTCGCCCGAGATATAGACGGGCGCCTGGCTGCGCGCCAGCTTGACGATCATCTCGCGCACATAAAAAATGGCCGGCGATGCGCCAATCAGTTGCCCGCCGGTTGCGGCAACCGTCTTGCCGTTGGCGGCTTCACCGCCGTGCGGCAGATTGAGCGCCGATTTGATCAGCGCACGCAGCTGATCGAGCGCCAAGGGTTTGGCCAGATAGTCGAAAGCGCCGGCCTTCAGCGCCGCGACCGCATTGTCGGCGCTGCCGAAAGCGGTAATCACGGCCACCGGCGTCTCACCATAATGCGCGCCGATCTCGCGCACGATCTCCAGGCCTTCCCCGTCGGGAAGGCGCATGTCGGTCAGGCACAAGCTGTAAGGGCCACGTTCGAGAAACTTTTTGGCCTCGGCGACCGTTGCCGCGCAGTCGACGGACAAGCCCATGCGCACCAGCGTCAGGTCGAGAAGCTCGCGGATATCGGCTTCATCATCGACCACCAGCACCCTCGCCAGCTCACTGCGCTGCCGGCGATCCATCCTGCTCACTGACACAATGCTGCCCTCCCGGAAATGCAAAAATCGGCGCCCGACTCGCTGTGCATGAGTTCAAGCTGCGCGCCGTTAGCGTCACACAACTCGCGCGCGATATAAAGCCCCAGCCCGGTACCGCGGCTATGCGTAGTGAAAAAAGGCTCGAAGATCTGCTCACGATAACCCTCATCGACACCGCCGCCGTCGTCGATGACATGCAGGTCGACCCAGCCCTCGCGGCTGCCGTTTTGGGCGCACAGCCGAATGCTGCCGGGCCGGCCGCGCGAATGGCGCAAGGCGTTGCCGAGCAGGTTCCATAAGATCTGATGAAAATGCGAGCGGTCAAAACAAAGGGTGGCCGCGCCGGAAAACTCAAATTGCACGACGCCGGTCGCGGCCTTTTCTTTGACCGTATATTCTTCGACCAGGGTCGGCAAAGTCTGGCGCAGGGCGATGACCTCGAGATGCGCGCGGTCGCGCCGCCCGAGCTCGAGCACGTTGCTGACGATGCGCTCGACGCGCTGCGTATTGTCAAGAACGATGCGCAACAGGCGTTCGCTGGTCGGATCGGCGCATTCCTCGCGCATCAGCTCGCCGGCGTGATTGATCGCCGAAAGCGGGTTGCGGATCTCGTGCGCAATATTGGCTGTCAGGCGCCCGAGCGCGGCCAGCTTGAGCTGACGCGCCTGCTCCTGCAAGCGACCCATGTCCTCGAGAAAAACCAGAACGTCGCGCTCCGAGCTATCGGTCGAGACAAAGCGCGCGCGCAACTGCATGCCGCTGGCCGGCGCCCGCACCAGCATCGGTTCATCGGAGGGATGCGCGCACCAGGCCGAGAAGCCCAATGCGAGTTCGGTCGAGTAATTGACTAATTGGCGCTCGGTCGGGTCGCCCAGGCCAAGCAGTTGTTCGGCGCGCGGATTGTGCTGCCTGACCAAGCCATCGCGGTTGAGCACCAGCACGCCGTCTTGCATTTGCTCGATAGCGCGCTGACTGACCAGGGTCTGGTTGCGCAGATCGATGCCGCGCTTGCGTGCCAGTTCCTCATTGGCAATCACCCGGCGCGCTAGCAGCCGGGCCGATATGGCGACGGCAAAAAACCCCGTGCTGAACAGTCCGGCCTGAAAGAAATCGACCATTTCAAACTCGGTCGCCATCGCCCGGTAGCTCTGCTCAAAGAGCACCGCCAGCGTCGCCACGGCCGCGTAGAACAAGACGAGGCGGCCTTGTCCGACGAGGCCGGCGCCGGCCAGGGACACCAATAGCAGCGCACCAAGTCCGCTGCGCAAGCCGCCCTCGCTATGGATCAGCAAGGTCAGTACCAGCACGTCGACGAGGACATGGACACTCAACTGCAAATTGAAACGGCGCCGATAAAAGTGCAGCCCGACGGCAAAGATCACGGTCGCCAGCAGGTAGAGACTGGTCAGGGTCAGGTGAAACGCGCCGCGCTCCAGGCTGAAGATGGAAAACGACGCCGGGTGGAAAATCGACGACGCAAACAGCAGCACAGCGATGCTGAAACGGTAGAGGTTGAAATAGCGCAGCGACTTCCAATGCGTTTCAGAGAACTGGCCAGCGCCGGTACCGACCGTCAGCGGCATGGGCATCAATCATCCACGGATTCGGCTTCGTTCCGGTGAGCGTTGCAGCAGTAGTAACGCCCGTGCGTCAAAATGCTTTCGCTGACTGGCTGATTGACGCCGCAATGGGCGCATTTGACCATTTGTTCGGGTGCCCGCGACGCCGGCGGCGCCTGCTTTCCCGAACGCGTTCCTTGTGCCGTGCGCCAGATCCACAAGACGAAGAAGAACAGTGCGACCGCGAGCAGGTATTTCATGATATCCGAGCCTTTCCCGAGAGAACTGAAGCATAGCAGAAGCTTGCGACGGCAGGGATTTTCGCGGAAATTTAGGACAATTGCACAGCGATTTATCGACCGGTCAAAATTAAATCGCCAAGCTCGAATTTCTAAGTCGCGTTCGGCTCGTCCGCGACAAAATGCTCAGGATAGCGCTCGGCGATCAGCGGCAAGGATTTCAGAATTCGCCGCAGATGCCTTTGCATCGTATCCGCAGCGCGGTCGGGATCATCCGACTCGATGGCATCGATGATTTCCGAGTGCTCGGCTGTGAGCTCGGCTATCGGCGAAGCAAAATCAAAGGTCAGAAATCGGACGCGGTCCATTTGCGCCTTGATGCTTTCCGTGACGCGCCAGGCGTATTCCCGGTCGGCATGCAAGGCGAGGGTTCTGTGAAACTCTTCGTCCAGTGCCAGGAAGGCGCGACGGTCGCCCGGCTTGACCTGCTGCTGCTGCGTGATGACTTGGCGAAGTGCGGCAATCAGAGAAGCATCGTGCTTCAGGGTCACTTCGCGCACGATTGACAGTTCGATGATTTCACGCAGATGGCGTGCATCGAGAACTTCCTTGACTGAAATCTTGCGCACGTAAGTGCCGCGCTGGGGCAGGACTTCAATCAGCCTTTCCTCGCCGAGTTTGATGAACGCTTCACGCACCGGTTGGCGGCTGATCGAAAAGCGCTTGCTCATTTCGATTTCGGAGATCGCTTGTCCGGGTGCTAGATCGCCCTGAATGATCGCTGCGCGCAGGATCTGATGCAACTGACTCCCGATCGACAGGAACTCTTTGGGGCGAAAGCGTACTGTCGCCAATTTGTCTAAAGTTCCAGTTTCCATGGCCTTATTGTACCGAACAAAAGGTTTGCAATCGTTTTATTGCATGCTAGTATACATGTATCCAAGTATCCTGCATACACTTGGATTTCGGGGAGAAAAGAATGATTTTTGGGCATGTGAACGATCTGCAGTCAGGTTTCGCCTGGCTACCCAAGCCGCTCAAGTTCGCCATCGACCACCTCAAGAAGACAGATTTTGCCAAGCTGCCCGCGGGAAATTACGACCTTCAGGACAAGGATATCTATGTCCAGGTCATTGACTTGAACACCAAGCCATTCGCCGAAACGCGTGCGGAGGTGCACCGCCGGTACATCGACGTGCAGTTTCTCTATCGCGGCAGCGAGAAGATTGGCTTCGCTGCCGAAACCGGAAACAACGCCGTTGCCGAAGACCTTCTCGAGCAGCGCGATCTGCTTTTCTACAGCGGCATGGAAAACGAATCGACGCTGACCATGACGCCCGGCAGTTTTGCCATTTTCTTCCCGAGCGACGTGCATCGGCCGGCTTGCGCCTTTGACCAGCCGATACCGATTCGCAAGGTGGTGGTCAAGGTGCGGCTGTCGCTGCTGAGCGAAGGCATCTCGCAATGAAGACGATTCGCTGGGGAATGATCGGCTGCGGCGCCGTCGCCGAAGTAAAAAGCGGCCCGGGATTCTACAAGTCACGCAATTCCGAGCTCGTGGCCGTGACCAGCGCGGATCCGGAGTTGACCCGTTCGTTTGCCGAGCGCCATGCTGTCGCGAGGCCCTATGATTGCAGCGAGCAACTGCTCGCAGATACGGACATCGACGCCGTGTACGTCGCAACGCCGCCGTCCGCGCACAAGCCGCTCGCCCTGCTGGTCGCCGGCGCCGGCAAGCATGTTTATGTCGAAAAGCCGATGGCCATGCGTTTCGAGGAATGCCGCGAAATCGTCGAGGCGTGCGAAATGAAAGGCGTACGCCTGTTCGTCGCCTTCTATCGCCGCGCCATGCCGCGTTTCCTGAAGGTCAAGGAGTGGCTGGACCAAGGCGCAATCGGCGAGGTGCGCTGCGTGCGCGCTGTCCAGCATCAGCCCCCGGCGACGGAAGATCTGTCGCGCGATACGCTGCCCTGGCGCCTGATTCCGGAAGTTTCCGGCGGCGGAAAGTTTCTCGACATGGGCATCCACACGCTGGACATTTTCGACTTCTTCTTTGGCGCCATCGAAGAAGTGTACGGAATCGCCAGCAATCACGCTGGCCTGTACGATGTCGAAGATACGGTCACGGCGACCTGGCGGCATGCCAGTGGCGTGCAGGGCTCGGGATCCTGGTGCTACGTCTGCGCCCAGGGTGAGGACCGCGTTGAAATCGTCGGCTCGCGCGGTCGCATCGAATTCGAATTCTTTTCCGACAGACCGCTCAAGCTGGTCAATGAAAGTGGCACGCGGGAAGCCGACATTCCCAACCCGCAACACGTGCAACAGCCCTTCATCCAGAGTATCGTTAATGACCTAAATGGCGAATCTCCTTGCCCCGGCAACGTCGAGAGCGCCGTACGTTCAACCTGGGTCGCCGATCAGGTACTAAGAAATTATCGCCGGCTAAAGGGATATTGACGCGATCAGCAACTGGTCGAGGCCCGCACGCTTTCCCGACCCGCACAAGCAATCAAACAATCATTCAAGGATCTTGTCATGCCACGCATCCAGTTTGAAAAATTGAAAGCCGAATTTACGCGCGTCCTGATCAAGAAAGGCTGTGACGCGGCGACTGCCGATCTGTCCGCGCAATTGATGACGGAGACCAGTTGCGACGGCGTCTACTCGCACGGTGTCAATCGCTTTCCGCGCGTCATCGAATATGTCGAGAAAGGCTACATCGACCTTCAGGCCAAACCGTCCAAGGTCGCGAGCATGGGCGCTTTTGAACGCTGGGACGGCAATCTGGGCCTCGGCAACGTCAGCGCCAAGCTGTCGATGGACCGGGCCATCGAGCTTGCGCGCGAGTTCGGCATCGGCTGCGTCGCGCTCGGCAACACCAACCACTGGCTGCGCGGAGGAAGTTACGGCTGGCAGGCGGCAAACGCCGGTTGCGTCGGCATCTGCTGGACCAACACCCAGCCGAACATGCCGGCCTGGGGCGCGCGCGACCGGCGCATCGGCAACAATCCATTCATCATGGCTATCCCGCGCGCGGGCGGCCACGTCGTAGTGGATATCGCGATGGCGCAATATTCCTACGGACAGATGGAATCGACGGCGATGCGCGGTGACATGCTGCCGGTGCCGGGCGGCTACGACGAACAGGGCAATCTTTCCTGCGACCCGAAAGAGATCGCCAAGACCTGGCGCGTGCTGCCGATCGGGTACTGGAAAGGTTCGTCGATGGCTATCGTCATGGACCTGATCGCCGCCGTGCTTTCCGGCGGCCGCTCAACCCTGCGTGTCGGCGCGCTCGGCAGCGACGAATATCAGCTGTCGCAGATGTTCATCGCCATGGATGCGCGGCGCATCGCCGGCGAAGATTACCTGGCATCGGCGATCAACGAGGTCATCGAGAATATCCAAGGCTCCGAACGCGTCGATCCGCGCCAACCGGTGCTTTATCCGGGCGAGAAGGAACTGGCGATCCGCAACGACAATCTGTCGAACGGCATTCCGGTCGATGACGCGGTCTGGACCAAGATCAAGTCGCTGTGACAGATCGACGCGGCAATTTTTTGAGGAGGGATATGTGATGTTTACAAGGTGGCTGGTACGGGGCATGGAATGGACTTTGATTTCCATTTTGGGGTTGATGGTGATTCTGGTGTTTGGCAATGTGGTGTTGCGTTATGGGTTTAACTACGGGATTATTTTTTCCGAGGAAGTTTCC
>CAISOB010000035.1 GCA_903886975.1 uncultured beta proteobacterium | reverse complement strand
GTAAGCGCTCTACGATACCGCGTTGCCAGCTGACTTACGCAGTGGTAATGGGCCGGAGCGGCAACAACTCATCAATCCGGCTATAGGGCCAAGTCGGTAATTTTTCCAAGGTATCTTTGAGCCAGGCATAGGGCTCCAAGCCATTGAGCTTGGCGGTGGCGAGCAGACTCTGGATCGCGGCGGCACGACAACCGGCGCGCTCGGAACCGGTGAAGAGCCAATTACGGCGGCCCAGGGTGATCGGCCGGATCGCGTTCTCGACCATGTTGTTATCGATCGGCAAGGTCCCGCTATCAACATAGCGGATCAGGGCCGGCCAACGCTTCAGGCTGTAGTCGATGGCGCGCGCCAGGCCGCTGCCGTCCGCTGTCCTCACGCGCTGCGTGATGAGCCAATCGTGCAGCGCCCTCAGTCTCGGCAGAGATTCCCGCTGGCGTAGTGCGAGACGCGCCGTGGCATCGCCATCACGTGCCTGCGCTTCAACGGCATACAACTCGGCAATACGTTTCAACGCGTCCTCCGCGACCGGATGACCACCGGCCGCGTGAAGGTCAAAGAATTTCCGTCGGCAATGCGCCAGACAAGCGAGTTCGGTTACCCCCTGCCTAAAGGACTCTTTATAACCTCCGTAATGATCAACCATCAGATGACCGCGCCAATCTTGTAGAAAGTTGCGCGCATGGACTCCACTTCGACTGGTTTGATAGTCGAACACGACGATCCGTGGCGCCCCTTCCAGATCGTTGCTGCGATACGCCCACATATAGGCCCGTTTGGTCTTGCCCTTGCCCGGATCAAGTTGCTGCACCGGGGTTTCGTCGGCGTGCAGGACCTGGCCTTGTCTTAGCAATTCCGCGAGCCGATCGACCAAGGGTTGCAGACTCACGCCCAACTGACCGACCCACTGCGCCAGCGTCGAGCGAGCAATCGGCACGCCATGGCGGTCGCTGATCTTCTCGATGCGATACAAGGGCAGATGATCCAGATACTTCTGGATCAAGACCCAGGCATGCAGGCCGGGAGCAGCCAGCCCCCCATCGATAATCGCGGCCTGCACCGGCGCCGCGGTGATCGTTTCGCATGTACGGCAGGCATACTGCGGGCGAATATGGCGATGGACAAAGAAACGGGCCGGCTCAACATCGAGTTGCTCGCTGATGTCTTCGCCGATCTTGACGAGGTCGCGGCCGCATCGCCCGCAGGTGCAGGACTCCGGTTCGTGGCGATGCTCAATGCGCGGCAATTCCGCCGGCAAGGGATTTCGGCCGGCACGTTTATGCTGACGCGGTGCGGCGGCCGGGACCTGTTGCTGTTCCAGTTCGGCGACGATGGCCGCGCCATCTTCATCGCTGGCTTCGACAAACAGATCGCGCTGCTCGCTGGTCAGGGCTTCGCTCGTGCAGCCGAAGCGCATGCGTCGATGGTGCGCTAGTTCAAGGGTGAGCTGCTGGATCTTCAGTTCTCGCCGCTTGAGTTCGGCATCCCGTTCAACCAGTGTGGCATCGCGTTCAGCGAGCTGCGATTGCAATGCCGAGATCTGCGCCCGAACCACCTCTGGCAGGATTAAATGGGGGGGTTCATGAGCCCGTTCGGTGATCGAATGCATGGGTCGTATTATACCATGCCAACTACGCTAAAACCATTGCAAACACTGGGTTTTAAGGCACTTTTATTATTCTCAAACCTGCCACTGCGCGGACGGTTTGGCCTGCAATCGGCGCCAGTCGATTCCCGTCGTCAGCCAACGCCATTCAGCCACGCTCAGGACGCAGGTCGCCTCATCCCTCTGCGGCCAAGTGAAGCGACCCTGATGCAATCGCCGCACGCACAACCAGACCCCGGTCCCGTCCCAGATCAGGACCTTGATGCGCGTGCCGTTGCGATTGCGAAACGCATAGGCGGTGCCATCACACGGGGATCGCCCCAGAGCCTGCTGGATCTTCAGCGATAGGCCATCGATGCCCATCCGCATATCCACCGCTTCGACGGCCAGCCAGACCTGATCGGGCCGGATCATCGCAAGACCTCGCGCAACCACTGCGCACAAACGGCCGCTTCCGATGCGGGCCAGGTGATCTGGAAAACCGTTTCCTGACGCCGAATTTCAATCTGGATACCGCCGCAAGAAGGCGCATCGTCGGTTTGCAAAGTCACGGGAACTAGAGTCGGCGGCGAGCAATGCGCCGGCTCAGTACGCTCTTCCTTTCCGAGCCTCACCGGCACGCCGCCAGCCTGCCGGTCACGATGCGCCTTGACCCAGCTCCGCAGCAAATTGGTATTGAGCCCGTTGGCCAGTGCCAAGCCCGCAATCGATACCCCAGGCCGCAAACATGCAGCAACCATCTGCGCCTTGAACTCGTCCGTGTGCCGGCGACGACCTCGCGAGGGCCGCGACAAAATGACCGTAGTGTCCATGTGTCCACCTAAACTATCGTGGACGCGATGGTCACCTTCGCAACGCACCTTCAGCAATGTGGCAGCGTAGAGCGCTTACG
>CAISOB010000034.1 GCA_903886975.1 uncultured beta proteobacterium | reverse complement strand
TTCGGGGATTGCCGGCGCTGCGGCATCGAGCACGGCGGGCAATGCGGCTGGCACGCCCAAAGCGGTCGGCATGGCTGACCCGACCTATGCCGCGATCGCCCCGATCGCGACGATCCAGGTTGCCGCTTCGGTGATCGTCACGGCGATCCTGACGCCGATCCTGACCTCGTGGATGTACAAGCGCGTGCAACAAAATCGCGCCAAGGCCGCCGGCATCGATACGACCGGCATGTCGCCGCCAGAAATCGCCGCGGCACTCGCCGCTCAAGAAGCCTAGCATCGCCGTTTGACCTTCGTCGTTTCCGCAAGAAGCGGGAACGACGAAGAGCGCTCGGACGCAGTTCGGATGCATCGGGCCGCATTTGAAATAGTTGCCACAGATACCAGGAGAAAAAAAATGAAACCAGTTGTTCTAGTTACCCGCAAACTGCCCGATGCAGTAGAGGATCGCCTCAGACGGGACTACGAGCCCCGATTCAATCCGGCCGACGATCTTTATTCGAGCGACGAGTTGATCAAACGTGCCGAAGGGGCCGATGCCATTCTTCCCTGCCACACCGAAAAATTTACCGCCGATGTCATTGCCCGATTGCCCAAGCGCATCCGCGCAATCGCCAATTTCTCGGTCGGCTACGACCACGTCGACACCCAGGCTGCCAAGGCCAAAGGACTCATCGTCACGAACACGCCCGAGGTGCTGTCGGACGCGACGGCGGAGCTGACCATGATGCTGATGCTCGGCGCGGCGCGTCGGGCGAGCGAGGGCGAACGTTTGGTCCGAAGCCGTGAGTGGAAGGACTGGAGTCCGCGTTTCATGGTCGGCACTCAGGTTACCGGCAAACGTCTCGGCATCATCGGCTTCGGCCGCGTCGGGCAGGTCGTTGCCAAGCGTGCGCGCGGATTTGACATGGAGATACACTATAACGACGTGCAGCGGCTGCCACCCGCTGTCGAGGCCGGTGCAATCTATCATGCGACGCCGGAGGATCTGTTGCCGAATTGCGATTTTCTCGCCCTGCACTGCGTGTCTACACCGGAAACCTTCAAGTTGCTCAATGCCGCGCGAATTGCCCTTTTGCCTGACGGAGCCATCGTCGTGAATGCGAGCCGCGGGGCCGTGATCGATGACGACGCCCTGATCGCGGCGCTCAAGTCGGGCAAGCTGACGGCCGCCGGTCTCGACGTGTACAACAACGAACCGACAAACATTCATCCGGGCTATCGCGAGTTGCCCAATGTGTTTCTGATGCCGCACATCGGAAGTGCCACGAAGGAGACACGGATCGCCATGGGATTTCGGGCGCTCGACAATCTGGATGCCATCTTCGCCGGGCGCGAGCCGCGCGATCGCGTCGCCTGAGCATTGGCTTCGGCGTCACAGCGGAATGTGCCGACAGGCAGTGTCCGCCGCAAAGAAACTCGAATAGGTCCACCGCGTCATTCCGGCGAAAGCCGGAATTTGACCGGAGGAATGCAGTGCCAGAAGAATCTTGAATACCGGCTTTCGCCGGTGTGACGGATTATTCGGCGCTTCCCGAGACGGGCAGCAGGGATTCGAGCGAGACCGATTTCCGGTAGACCGTCCCTTGGAAGTTCGCCAGCAAATCACCGGTTTCGTTTCGGACATCGACCCCGAAGCTCGCCAGCTTTGGCGAATTGCTCACTTCACGGGCCTCGGCAATCAACCTTCCCTGTTTGGCACCCCTGAAAATGGAAATCGATGAATTGATCGACAGCGCCAATTGCCCGCGTGAGTTGCTGGCCGCTGCGAAGGCGAAATCAGCGAGGGTGAAAAGCGCCCCGCCGTGCACTGTTTTCGCTCCATTCAAATGGAAAGGCTGAAGCGCCATCTCCGCCCGCGCATACCCCTCATGCATCTCGGCTATCGTCATGCCATTATGGCGCGCAAAGGCATCCGCACTGTTGAAGAAGGTTTGGATGGATTCCATATCCATGCTACGGTTCCCCCATAAATGCGCCGGCCCGGCCAAAGGATGAGCACGATCTGTTCATGCGCTGCTTTCCGCTGAGATTGTGCTCGATCGAAAGAACCGTCTTCTTCGGCAAAGGTATTGCCGGTGGTCGCGATAACTGAGTTTTCCGGTTCTCTGCTATTGTATTTTGCAACTTACTTCAACAACAGGTCTTGAACTGACCATCAATTTTACCGCCATCCCTTGCTGTATCTTTGAAACCTCAGCTTGAAAATTATCAGTATTCACTCTTGCACCTCCCAATCGTGAATCGCCCTCTCCGATCAGGGTAATGGCATAAATAGCATCCCCGGGCTTTATCACACTCTCGCATGGACTTCCTGGATCAATCGCCATTACCCTAACGCCCCTGACACCGCTCGTTGGTCCTACCGTGATTCCAAGTAAATTTTGATTCCCCGAAGCCGGGGCCTTCATTTCTTCCGGTTGTGCCGCACTTGCGCATCCAAAAAACATCAAGAATGTAAAGAGAACCGTCGATTTTAGAGCACAATTTTTTATCATTTCATCCACTCCCATAAGGACAGAAATTCCAGTCGCGGGTAATAGGCGCATGGATTACGACAATCCCCGCGGTCGCCCAACCACCTCGCTTCCGAACGCTCTTCTTTTCACCACCGTTTAGGCCGTTGTTCTAAAGCAAGCGCGCCAAACGATGCTACGCCAGGCCAAAATACCTGTCCAGTGGCCATCATTTGCAGGGGAGCATGTCGCGCCCTGCCGCGCCCAAGAGAAACGACCTCCCCGGAGCCATTTACCATGCAGCATCATTCGCTTCAGGTTCTTGGAACACTCTAACCACGTAGCATGGCGACATCAAGGGACAGCTTTCCGATGAATTACCAGTCATTCGAGTTGTTAAATCTTACCCACCTCGAATGGCCGGAACTGGCCGAGATGAAGATAACCGGGGAAGTTAAGTAGGCAATTGAAGAACAAGAAACTAACCCAATGACTCCTCCGGCGCATATTGCTATTTGAATAGAAAGATCGTTTCAATTTGGCCGTCCCGATCGAAATCAAAACGTGCGGTGGTGATGTCGTCAATGTAATAAAGATACGGATCGTTGCGATCCGGCAATTGAATTCCCATCTTGAGCAATTTGGCGGGCTTTCCGAGCGTCTTCTCCAGCAGGACAATAGAGTCGCCAATTCTTACCCCTCCGATATTGCCGGCAAATGGCGCATCCAGCCGGATGTTCATCACATGGCCTGTCTTGTCGAAGAACACCCAGATCCCCTTGGTTTTGAGGCGGAGTTGCTTCGTGTTTCGTTGGCCCGCGGACGTCGCTTCCTCTGGCTCCATCGTCGTTCGCAATGTTGTCTTGACGACCTCAATGGAGTCATCGAACTTTATCGGGAGTCCAACTACCGAAACCGGCTGTGATAGCGCGCTGCCAGTATAGAGTCCCATGAAGAGAACAGTCGTAAGCAGGATTTTCTTCATATAGAGCTTCCCTAGGGTGTGTTCACAATCAAGCCAACCAGACGAATGCACACGCGAGATGAATAAACGACAGGAAGGACTTGGCGAGTTTGTCGTAGCGCGTGGCGATGCGCCTGAAATGCTTGAGTCGTGCAAAGAAGCGCTCGATC
>CAISOB010000033.1 GCA_903886975.1 uncultured beta proteobacterium | reverse complement strand
CCGAAGAGGATTTATGTGCAAGAATATGCGATGGGTGACAAGATTCGTTTCCCAGGAATCGTGAATTTCCGGTCGAAGAAGTTCTAACTTTATGGAGAGGTCGTTATGAAAAAGAGCGTGTTATTCCTGTCGGCGGCGCTGTGTTTGGCGCTAAACGCAGGCTTTGGTGTGCAAACGGCGCAAGCGCAAGCGGTGATCACCCTGCACGGCGCATCGCAGTTCAACGATGATCATCCGTTCACCAAGGGCCTGAATCAGTTTGCGGAACTGGTGAAGAAGTATTACGGCAAGCCGATCAACTTCGTGCTGCACAAGAACATGGAACTCGGCGTTGAAAAAGACTATTTCGCCTATATGAACCAGGGCATTTCGGTCGATTACGCGATCGTCTCCCCGGCGCACATGGCCACTTTCGCCAAGTCCGCGCCCTTCATCGACGCGCCTTTTGTCTTCCGCGACCACGAGCATTTGAACAAGGTCATCGCCGGGAAAGTCCTCCAGCCCATCGCTGACGAAATCGCCCAGAAAGCCGACGTGCTGCTGCTCGGTTGGGGCGGCGGCGGCGTGCGCAACATCTTCGCCAACAAGCCGATCACCAACGTGGCCGGGCTCAAAGCCCTGAAGATCCGCGTGCAGGGCGCGCCGATCTGGACACGCACCTTCACCGCGGCCGGCATGGCGCCGACGGTCATTGCCTACAACGAGATCTACAACGGCATCCAGACCGGGGTGATCGAGGCCGGGGACAACGAGGCGGCCGGTATCGAGCAGATGAAGTTTTATGAAGTCGGCTCCAACATCTTGTTGACCCGGCACGCCATCAGCATCCGCCCGCTGTGCTTCTCGGGCAAGGCCTTGAAGCGGCTGCCGGCTGATCTGCAGGCGGCGATTCGCAAGGCGGCCGCCGAGGCGGGCGATTTTGAACGCAATATCGAGTCGAGCTCGGATCAGACGATCCTTGATTCTCTGGCCAAAGCCGGCAAGGCCAAGCTGCTCAAGTTTGAAGATCGCGACAAGCTGCAAGCGATGATGACGACGGAGCTTGACAAATATGCCACCGAAATCGGCGCCGATGCCATCTGGGCGAATATCAAGGCGATCAAGTAACAACTCTGGCCGGTGCGGTGCACGGTGCGGCGGAAGCGGTTGATCCGCCGCACCGTTGTTAAACCGACCTCCACTTAGTCATTTTCGAGGACGCTAATGCGAAAATTTATAGACATGATCTACCATGGCATGCAAGTCGCTCTGACCTTGCTGATCGCCACGCTGATCTTTCCGGTGACCTGGCAGATTTTTTCCCGGTACACCCCCCTGCTTCCCAACCTGATCTGGACCGAGGAGATCTCGCGCTGCTGCCTGATCTGGGTCATCATGATCGGCGCCTCTGTCGCCGTTCGCGACGGCTCGCACTTCGACGTCGATGTGCTGCCGCATCCAAAAACCCAACTCGGCGTGGCGATCAGCCGCACCTTTGTACATGGCGTAATCTTTCTCGTTGCGCTGATTTTCCTCGGTTTCGGCTGGCGCTTCACGATGTTCGGCTATGACCAGAGTTCAGAATTGACCGGCCTCAACATGGCTTTCATTCATGTGGCCTGGCCATTTGCCGGCTTCACCTGGGTGCTGTTTACTCTGGAGAAGCTCTACGATGATATCCAACTAGTAAAACAATCGAGAGGTGGCGCACATGGGGCCGGTTGAAGTCGCAGCAATTCTGTTCGGAATATTCATCGCGCTGATTATCTTTCGCGTGCCGGTGGCGTTCGCGCTCGGGCTCGCCTGCGTTCCAGTCTTTTTCATCGATGACCGGCTGACACCCTTCCTGCTGCTCAACGAGATGTTGAAATCCTACAACTCGTTCCTGCTGCTGTCGATCCCGTTTTTCATGCTGGCGGCGAACCTGATGAATTCTGCCGGCATCACCGAAAAACTGATCCGCTTCTCGCAAGCCATGGTCGGCTGGCTGCCGGGCGGACTCGGCCATGTCACCGTGGTGGTCAGCATGATCTTCGCCGGCATCTCGGGCTCAAGCACCGCTGAAGCCGCGGGTGTCGGCGGCGTACTGATCCCGGCGCTGAAAAAAGAGGGCTACGACATCGAGTTTGCCGTGGCGCTGGTCGCCTGCGCGGCGGTGATGGGCGTCATCATCCCGCCGAGCATCCTGATGGTCGTCTGGGGCGGGGTCATTTCGGTGTCGATCGGCGGCCTGTTCATCGCCGGCATCATACCCGGGGTGATGATGGGCCTGTCCTTCATGACCGTGGTCTACATCTACGCCAAGCGCCGCAACTACCCGATCTCCCATAAGGCCAGCGGGAGGGAACTGTGGGAGACGAGCCGGGATGCGTTTCTGCCGATTCTGACCCCGGGCATCATTGTCGGCGGCATCGTCGGCGGTTTCTTCACGCCGACCGAGGCGGCGATGATCGCCGTGCTCTACGCCATGTTCCTGGGCATCATCATCTACCGCAAGCTCGGGATCAAGGAATTGCGCGAAAACATGTATCAGTCCGGACGCTTTGCCGCCATCTCGCTGTTTTGCATCGGCACGGCGTCGGCCTTCGGCTGGATACTCGCCTATTTCCACATTCCGCAACTGTTCGTGGACCTGGTGGCCATGTGGGGTGGCGGCATCATCAGCGTCGGCCTGATCACCGCGGGCTGCTTCCTGATCATCGGCTGTTTCATCGATGCCATACCGGCGATCATCATCGTCGGCACCATCCTTGCGCCTTTGGCGGCGCAAGTCCACATGCATCCGATCCATTTCGCGCTGATCGGCGTGATCTCGATCGCTTACGGCCTGGTGACACCGCCCTACGGGCTGTGCCTGATGATCGCCTGCACCATCGGCGGCATCAAGATCAGGGATGCGGTCAAGGACACGGCGGTTCTTTTCGTTCCCATGCTGGCTGTGCTGCTGTTCGTGATCCTCGTTCCGGAGACGGTTCTGATGCTGCCGCGCTTCTTCATGCCGGGCGTGGTCCATTGAGACCGGAATCATCGTGTAATTGAAATATCCGCCAACGAAAGCCGATGCCCTGCCAACCCAGGGTTTGCTTCAAGGCAATCGTTGGCGGAGCAATACTTGCCCCCTCAGTTGTTCAAGACAAGTGACAAGTGCCTGACCGATATGAACCGATTCAACGGAAACCACAACGTCATAGATAGTGTGGCCGCTCCGGAAGGCCATGCCGGCGGGAGACGAGGGCCTTGCAGCAGAACTCCGATGATTCCATCAAAAGACGAATTTCCAATCTTTGGGCTCCCCGGCGCCATGGAGTTCACCAGCCACGTGGATACGATGGATTGAATTCGACAGGATGGATGAAAAATGGATTCATCGACTGAAAAGAAGACTCCCCGCCTGATCGCCCCCAAAGGGGCCTGCGATACGCACACGCATTCCTACAACGCCGCATTCCCTTCGGCCCCCACGGCGCTGATGACGCCTCCCGATACCTCGTTCGACGACTATCGGGCGCTGCAGAAGCGCTTGAACCTCGAGCGCGTGGTGATCGTCCAGCCGAGCACCTACGGTCTCGATAACTCCTGCCAGCTGGCCGCGCTGAAGGCCTTCGGTGCAAATGCCCGCGCGGTCGTGGTGGTAGATACTTCAACGAGTGACGCTGAGCTCGACCGTCTGACCCGGCTTGGCGTGCGCGGCGCGCGCTTTCATATGTTCCCCGGCGGCGCCGTGCCCTGGGAGATGCTGGAAGAGGTGGCCGCACGGGTGTGCAACTTCGGCTGGCACATTCAACTCCATATGGCTGGAAAAGATTTTCCCGAGCGCGAGGCGGTGCTCAAACGCCTGCCGGGCACGCTGGTGGTCGATCATATCGGGCGCTTCATCGGACCGACGGCAATCGATGCGCCGGCTGTCAAAGTGCTGCTGCGGCTTCTCGAAACCGGCCGGTGCTGGGTCAAGCTGTCCTGTCCCTATGAATCTTCAGTATCAGGCCCCCCGGACTGGGCGGATATCGCGCTTGTCGCGCGGGCACTGGCCAAGGCGGCACCCGAGCGAATGCTGTGGGCCAGCAATTGGCCGCATCCGGGCCAGAAGAATCCGCCGGACGAAGCGGATTTGCTCGACTTGCTTCTCGACTGGGTCGATGACGAAAACGTCCGCAACAGGATTTTGGCGGACAACCCCGCCGAACTGTATGGATTCTGAGCGGCCACCACTGTGGTCTTGATTACATTAAGGTGATTTGAGGGGGCGATTGCAATGGATGACTTTTCCGGACAGGTCGTGGTGGTCACGGGCGGAAGCAAGGGGATCGGACGATCGACGGTACGGAAATTTTGCGAGCGGGGCGCCCGCTGCGTCGTGGTGAGCAGGCATATCGTGGAATGCGAGGCGTATGCGCGCGACCTCGCCGCTGAAGGCTGGAGTGCCGAGGCGCATGCCGCCGACATCGGAAAGATCGCGGACATCAAGAGAATGGTCGCAGCAGTCGTAGCCAGAAACAGGAAAATCGATGTGCTGGTCAACTGCGCTGCCGTCAATATCAGGAAGCAGGCAATCGACTATACGGAAGAGGACTGGGACCATATCGAGGGGATCAATCTCAAGGGCCTGTTCTTCTGCTGTACCGAAGTCGGCAAGGTGATGCTCGCCCAGGGCCATGGCGCAGTCGTCAATATTGCATCGCTGCAGAGCCACATCGTTCTCAAGGAACGCTGTATCTACGCGGCGACCAAGGGCGGGGTTTCTCAGATCACCAAGGGTCTGGCGAATGAATGGGCCAAAAGCGGAATTCGCGTCAACTCCATCTCGCCGGGATTCGTGGCGACCCCGATGGTAAAACCCGTTCTTGACGACCCCTACTGGAAGAATCTGATCGATTCGCGGACCCCCATGGGGCGTTCGGGCAAGCCGGAGGAAATCGCCGACCTCATCATGTTTCTCGCCTCCTCGTCCGCCGCGTATATTACGGGGACGGACGTGGCCATCGACGGCGGCTGGCTGGCGAGCTGATGGCTCCAGGCCGTGCTGAGCAAGGCTAGTGATCCTTGTTTTGGTATCGATTCATAAGAGATAACAATTATGTGCAAGCGAGCAATCCTCGCTATGATCTCTACTCTTGGCGCTATTCATAAATGCATAGGTATCGTATAGGGGGTCGGTGGCATGAGTTTCATTAAGGACTTTGTGCGGGATGTCCCCGTACCGCGAATGGCCAAAATCCGGCAGACCTTTGATGCCCCCGAGGTCGCCGATGTGGCCGCAACCTTGATCGAGCAACTGGCCAAGCCCGGTGTGATCGACAAGGTCAAGCCGGGCATGCGGATCGCCATCGGCGTCGGCAGCCGGGGCATCGCGGAGATTCAGACCCTGGTTCGCGTCATCGTCGAAGAGATCAAGAAGCAGGGCGGAAAGCCTTTCATCGTGCCGGCCATGGGCAGCCACGGCGGCGCCACCGCCGAAGGACAGCGCGAAGTTCTGGCGAGTCTGGGGGTCACCGAAGCATCGGCCGGCTGCGAGATCCTGGCCTCGATGGAGGTCGTCCAGGTCGGCCGTCTGGACAGCGGCCTGCCCATCTATATGGACAAGTTCGCCTACGAGGCCGATGGCATCGTGGTGATCAACCGGATCAAGCCGCATACCTGCTTCCACGGGCCCAATGAAAGCGGCCTGGTGAAGATCGTCACCATCGGCCTCGGCAAGCAGAAGGGTGCCGAGTCCTGTCACGCCTATAGCTTCAAGGTCATGGCCGAGCATATCGTGGCGATGACGGAAATCTTGCTGGCGCGCACGCCGGTCCTCTTTGGCGTGGCGACGGTGGAAAACGCCTATGACCGGATTGCCGAGATCGTCGCCATGCCGGCCAGCGAACTGGTCGAAACCGACCGGATGCTGTTGCTCAAGGCCAAGGAGCGCATGCCCAAATTCATGTTCGACCAATTCGACGTCCTGATCGTCGAGCAAATCGGCAAGGACGTTTCGGGCGACGGCATGGACCCCAACATCACCGGGCGATTTTCATCGCCGTTTGCAACGGGCGGTCCCGATGTCACCCGGATCGTGGTGCTCGATCTCACCGAGCGTACCCACGGCAATGCCAACGGCATGGGGGCGGCCGATTTCACGACGCGCAAGATGGCCGACAAGGTCGATTTCCCGCTGAGTTACGTCAACAGCCTGACGGCGAACCTGCCGACTACCGTTCGCCTGCCGGTCGTACTCGATGACGATCGCGAGGCCATCCTCGCCGCGGTCAAGACGAGTTGCGCCCGCGATCTTGCCCAGGCCCGCGTGGTGCGCATCAAGGACACCCTGCATATGAGCGAGATCTCCATCTCGGAATCCATGCTTCCGGAAGCCCGGGCCAATTCCGCAATCGAGGTGCTCTCGCCGCCCGCTGAACTGATGTTCGACCCGAGCGGGAATCTGATTTAGAGGGTCACGTCGTCAATCAGTAACAACAGGGAGGAAGGCACGTATATGAAGGTACTTATATTGGGCGGAACCGGCGTCATCAGCCGTGAAATCGTCCGGCAACTGCTGGTCAAAGGACACGAAGTTACGGTTTTCAATCGCGGCAGCAAAGCGCTGCCTTTTGCCAAGGAAGTCGAGAAGCTCGTCGGCGACCGCCAGCGCCGCGACGAATTCGAAGCGGCGATGCAGCGCACGCGTTATGACGTCGTGATCGACATGATCTGCTTTACCCCCGACGACGCGCGCTCGACGGCGCGGGCCTTCGGCGGCAACGCCGGGCACATCATCGTGACTTCGAGCATCGCCGCTTACAAGCGACCCTATCGCAGCGTCCCGACCGTCGAGGCCATGGAAACGATGTGGGACGACCCGGTATTCCCTTACGCCTTCAACAAGGCTGAAATGGAGAAGCCGCTGTGGAAATCGATCAAGCAGGACAAGCTGCCGATTACCATCATCCGTCCCTCGCTGACCTATGGACCGGGCGCGGTCAACATCGGTGTCCTGCGCCAGAACTACGGCATCGTCGATCGCATCCGTCGCGGCAAGCCGCTGGTGATGTTCGGTGACGGCAGCACGTCGTGGACCTGGACCTTCGTGCCGGATCTGGCCAAAGGCTATGTGGCCATTGCCGGCAACGCCAAGACTTTCGGCGAGGACTATCACGTGACCAGCGAAGAGCGCTGCATCTGGGACGATCTCTATCTCGAGTTCGGCCGGCTGGTCGGCAAGGCGCCGAAGATCGTTCATATACCCTCGGAACTGTTGTACAGCGCGGCGCCCAATCTGTGCTCGCATCTTTACTTCGAGAAGACCTTTGCCGGTCTGTTCGACAACTCCAAGCTGCGCAGCGCAGTTCCTGACTTCAAGGCCGACATCACGCTGCACGAAGGGCTCAAGACGCTCCTCGCCTGGTACGAGGCTGAAGCCCATACGATAGATCCGGAGAAGGATGCGCTCGAAGATCACCTGGTCGCGCTTTATGACGACTTCGCCGGGAAGATGAAAAATCTTTATATGAAATAGGTGGGTGTCATGCCCGACCCTGTTCGATCAGCCCGGACACATACTGGGCTTTATACGATAACAACCCGACAATGAAAGGTTATGCAAATGGATGATTTAAAGGGCAAGGTGGTTCTCGTCACGGGTTCTTCAACCGGCATCGGCGCTGGCGTTGCCAAAGCACTGGGGGCGCTTGGCTGCAAGGTGGCCGTGCATTACAACAGCTCCAAGGACGCGGCGATTGCGGTAGCGAAGGCGGTGGAAGAGAGCGGCGGCGAGTCCTTGATCGTGCAAGGCGACCTGCACAAGACCGCCGAATGCGAACGTGTGGTGAAGGCCACGGTGGAACGCTTCAAGCACATTGACATCCTGATCAATAACGCGGGGGCGCTGGTGAAGCGCGTGCCGATCACTGATATCACCGATGAGGTCTTCGACGACATCGTCGACCTTAACGTACGCTCGATGATGATGTGCACCAAGTACGCCGTGCCCTATATGATTAACGGCGGCAGCATCATCAACCTCACCAGCATTGCCGCAGGCACGGGCGGCGGTCCGGGCGCCGGCCTGTATGCCGGCTCCAAGGGTTTTGTGAGCACCGTGACCAAGGGTTTGGCCAAGGAACTCGTCGGCCGCGGCATTCGCGTTAACGCCGTATCGCCGGGCGTGATAACAACGCCATTCCACGAAAAATTCTCGACCCCGGAGCAACTCGAATCGATGCGCCTGACGGTCCCGATGCGCCGGCTGGGCACCGTAGACGAATGTATCGGCGCCTTCCTCTACTTTGCCTCGGAACGACTCTCCGGCTATGTGACCGGGCAAATCATCGAGGTCAATGGCGGGCAGTACATGCCCTGAGGCACGGCCCGGGCGCGCTTAGGCGCCATCGCCGCGAGGCGCCCGGAAGAAGAAGGTCTGCTGCTGCCCGAGAACAGGCAAGAATAAACGAATGGGGAAACACTGATTAACTCGTCGCACCGGCGCAAGCCGGTGTCCAGTTCGTTGCCTTTACTGGATTCGGGCGTTCGCCGGAATGACGAATTTCCCCTTAATCAGCGCTTCCATGGATCATGGATTTTCAGCCCACCTCGAGTCGCCCAAGGCCGCCAAAGGAAGTTTTCATTGACAATACCAAGGCGCTGTGCCTTAATAACATGTAACACAAGTTACAAGAGCCGGTTGTCCATAACGGTGGGAACTCGGCACGAGCAGTGGCGTTTTGCGCGAGCCGTGTGGCTGCGCACCGATCACGACCGCGTTTCGGTTTTGCGTGAAGGTTTTCGGGATCTTCAAGTCAACAAGAAGATGTATATGGGGCGCGTTTCATAAAGGAGAACGACGTGGCAAACGAAGCGTTGATCAAGGAGCTCAAAGGCAAGGCGCTGAAGCTCCGTTACAACCTGTTGGAGATGATGGGTGTCGGCAAGGCCGGCCACCTGGGCGGATCGAGCTCGCTGGCCGAGACGATTGCGGTGCTCT
>CAISOB010000032.1 GCA_903886975.1 uncultured beta proteobacterium | reverse complement strand
GTCCTACAATTCTCTTCGCATGCATGGCCCGCCTCCATCAACGTTTGGTCACCGAGATGAAGGACTTATCGGCACCATGCATGCACCTCTTTACCTAACCCAATGTTTCTTCTCGTTTGTTCGAGGGGAAACCTCAGGGACAGACCACGATAGTTTTCGCGCTATGCTCGCAAGCCTCGCAAGACCCATGCCCACGAACTAAAGGGGGCGACTTCACATTGTCTTCCACTTGATTATCCCGAAGGTCAAAGAAGTTTCCATTTTTCAATGTGAGAAAGTTATTCGAAGCTGTCCTTGTTAGAATCGCTAACCTTGAACGTCGAAGGTCTGGTTACTCGCAGTGCTCACATCGCCAGTTGACAACCGTACGTTATCGCGTACGCTTTAGGCTTCCTTGAAGGAGCGTAAAAATTGGACACCCTGACCGTCAGCGAAGCCCGAGCCAATCTTTACCGGCTCATCGATCAAACAGCCGAGTCGCACGAACCGATCGTCATTACCGGGAAACGCAGCAATGCCGTGCTTCTCTCCGCCGAAGACTGGAGCGCAATTCAGGAAACTTTATACCTGCTGGCCGTACCTGGCATGCGCGAGTCCATCAAGGCCGGGATGGCCGAACCCCTCGCAAAAAGCGCGAAGGCGCTCAAGTGGTGAGTTGGCAGATTGTTTATGCCAAGCAGGCTGTGAAAGATGCAAAGAAGCTTGCTGCGAGCGGCCTTAAGGCGAAGGCAAAGGAACTGCTCGCGATTCTTGCCACCGACCCGTTTCAGAATCCGCCGCCCTTTGAAAAACTGATCGGTGATCTTGCCGGCGCATACTCTCGCCGCATCAATATTCAGCATCGCCTCGTGTACGAAGTCTTCGCCAAAGAGAAGACAGTTCGCGTCCTGCGCATGTGGACGCACTATGATTGAGAGCGTCAATCCATCCGTCAACACAGCGGACGCTGCGCGACAATGCCGCGCAGCTTTTGGTGAATCCAACTCTATGATTCCGGAAACACCGAGCGGAGTCCCAAGTGGCGAACGAACGGATCGAAATCCCGGTCGCTGAACAACAGGGTGTAGTCGCTTTCAATACAGCGGGTCGCGATCAGCGTGTCGATCGTCTTGCGCACCGTGATGCCGCGCGCGCGCAGAGCGCGGAAATTCCTGGCCGCTTTGATCGCGATGTCTTGCCCGACCAGTCCCACAACCAGCAGTGAGGTCAGCAACTTTTTGGCTTGGTTAAACTCACGGTCGCTTGCAAACCCCTGGAGTACCTCGGTCAAAATGAGGTCTCCGGTGGCGAGCGGTTCCGCACCGAGCAGGACATCGAGTTTCTCCGCCTCGCGCGTTGCGGTACCGCGGAAATAGTCGATCCAGACGCTCGAATCGACGAGAATCACTTGTCGGTCCTCATTTCGTCCAGATCGCCTTGCCAATTCAGCTTGCCGCGAAAGCGCCGAATCTGTTCCTGCTGGCGCAAGCGAAGCACGGTGCGCAGCCCGAGTTCGACGGCTTCGCGCTTGGTTTTCAGCCCCGTCGCGCGCAGCGTATCGCTCATGAGCTTGTCGTCAATCACAATGTTTGTTCGCATGATGTGTATCCCCTCAAAAATTCATACACATCATAGCTTGCCGCGGCGGGCCGGCGAAGTCAAACTTCGGGATAGCTAAAGGGTTCAGACCCCTTTGGCCCATAGGCGCTGATCCACAAACTTCCATTGCCGCGCGACCGAGCGCTGGCTTGCCATATTACGCCGGGCGTAATACACTGGCCACATGATCCTTTCATTCAAGTGCAAGGACACGCAAGCACTGTTCGAGGGCAAGACGGTCAAGCGATTCAAGGTGTTCGCGCGGATCGCGGAGCGCAAGCTTGCACAGCTCCATGCCGCTCAGACGCTCGAGTTTCTTCGCTCGCCCCCGGGAAACAGGCTTGAGGCACTGAGAGGCGACCGGATCGGCCAGCACGGCATTCGCGTGAACGACCAGTGGCGAATTTGCTTCGTTTGGACAAAGGCGGGTCCCGCGAACGTCGAGATCGTCGACTATCACTGAAGGAGCGAGAGATGACTCAACCGATAGACCGCATGCGTGCCGTACATCCCGGCGAAGTGCTTCGCGAAGACTTCCTGGCGCCCCTCGGCATGAGCGCTAACGCCTTGTCGACGGCCTTGGGCGTGCCCGCGACGCGTATCCACGAGATCGTCAAGGAGCGGCGCGCCATCTCCGCCGACACAGCGGCGCGCCTGGCGAAATACTTCGGTGGCGATGCCACCTCGTGGCTGGTTCTTCAAGCGAACTACGACTTGAAGTCCCTGCCGACAAGGAAAGAAATTGAGCGGCAAGTCCGTGCGCGTGACGCCCTCGCCGCTTGAAAGCGGTCCGTTGCGCTCAATCTTCCGGACTTCCGTCGCGCCTCGACCGGAATGCCTTCGGGTGGTTCTAAGCGCGGAAGTGCCGGCTGAAGGAGGACGGACACAAGATCCTCGATGGCCCGCGCAAGACCGGCGACGGCTATTACGAGAGCGTTGCGCTCGATCCCGACGGCAACCGGATCGAACTCACGTCATGAGCTGCGCCTGGCACGCCGGTCAATGCGGCTTGCCAGCACAATCGGAGGCTAACCTAACAACAATTTCAGGAGAACAGCATGGCCAAGGGTTACTGGATTGCACGCGTCGATGTCGCCGATCCCGAAAAGTACAAAGCCTACGTTGCGGCCAATGCCCGCCCGTTCAAGGCGCATGGGGCGAGGTTCGTGGTGCGCGCCGGACGCTTCGAGAATCCGGAAGGTTCAAGCCGTAGCCGGAATGTCGTGATCGAGTTTCCGTCGTATCAGGCGGCCCTCGATTGCTGGAATTCGCCCGACTACCAGGCTGCGATCAAGCTGAGAGCGCCCGTCTCCACGATCGACCTCGTCATCATCGAAGGCTACGACGGTCCCCAGCCGTCCGATCAATGAACTCGAAGGTGAAGATCCGAATCCCGGTTGCCTCCATCGTCGTCAGCCTGATTGCGGCATCCGCCGTCGCGCTGTCCGCGATGGTTCATGGCGCCGGGAAATTCGAGTGGAATGTCTTCTACCCGTGGGTCATCGGGCCGTATGTCGTCCTTCTCGCGCTCTTCTGTCTCCCGCGCAATCAAACGGACGCACGGGCGTTTGCCGGCTGCGTGACGGCGCTGACGGTGCTTCTCTTCACCTGCTGGTTCTATATCGACGCGATGTGGTTTTCGGTCTCGTCTACTTCGGCACTGATCTTCATCTTCGCGCCCGCCTATCTTTTTGTCGGCGGCCTGATCGTGTGGGGCATCGCGTGGTACTGGTTCGCCCGGGTGTCCAAAGCAAGATGAGAACCGGGCCGATGCCCCGATAGGCCCGATGCGCCGACGTGCCGTGGGGGAGTGACGCCCGAGCATCCGGGCTCCCGATCCGCCGGCGCGGCGGCGCGCGGAACCACCTGAAAGCGAGCGAATCGAAGCCAATCCTGGCGCAGGATTCTCGCCGAACGGGAGACCGCGATGACGCTTGCAGACCGCTTCGTACGCCGGCGGGCCTCATGAAAAATCCGCCTGACCTTGCTTCGGCGCGCGTCTCGCGCAGCGCCGCCGTCTGGGCCGCGGCGATCACCGCGGTCGGCGGCTTTGCGACGGCGGTTGCCACCGGCGCCATCGGCCTCGTCTCAAAACCCAAGCCGCATCCCGTCGCGCAGCACTGGATACACATCGAGTCGGTCGACCTCGCCCGCGAAGAGAGCCTGCCGAGCATCGACCGGGTCCGCCTCGTCGCGCAGGTCAATGGCATCAGCTACAGCTACCCGACCAGCGTCAATTCGATTTGGGCGCCGGTCGGCCCCGGCATGGCGGGCGAACGCTATCCTCTGCCGCTCGGCGCCGAGGTCTATCGCGTCAAGTTCTTCGGCTTCGGTCTCGCCGCGGACGGCAAGATTCCGCACTACGAATACCGCGGCATCCTGGAACATCCGTCGCGCCAGATCCCGCTGCACAATGTGACGCAGGCCTTGCAGATCGTCGGCTCGGAGCCGCGCGGCCTGACCGTCGGAATGACGGTGCACTATTCGATCGAATAGGGCTCTTAGCCCTTGACCGCGCCGGCCGACATGCCCTTGATGAATTTTTCCGAGAAGAACACGTAGAGCAGCAGGACCGGGATGATCGAGATGACGAGTCCGGCGGCCATGTGGCCGAGATCCTCGTAGACATCACCGACGAACTTCATGACCCCGAGCGGCAGGGTGCGCTTGCCTTCGTCCTGGATGAAGATGACGGCGAAGATGAATTCGTTCCACAGCGCGACGAAGTTAACGATGAGTATGGTGCTGATCGCCGGCGTGGCGATCGGCATCATGATGCGCCAGAAAATCTTCCATTCGCCGCAGCCGTCCATGCGCGCCGCTTCGGCCAGCTCGCGCGGAATCTGCGCGAAGAAACTGCGCAGAATGTAGATCGCCATCGGCAACTGCACCGCCACATAAACCAGCGCCAGGCCGGTCAGCGTGTTGATCAGGTGGTACTTGACGAGCAGCTGGAAGAGCGGAATCAGCAGCACCTGCGCCGGCAGCATGATCGAGGTGAAGATGGCCAGGAAGATGTATTCGGAACCGCGAAACGGCATGCGCGCGAAGGCATAGGCGGCCATCGCCGCGACCACGATCAGCACCGCGATGGCGAGGCCGACGGCGTAGCCACTGTTGATGAAATACTGCGAATAGTTGGATGTCACCCAGACATCGACATAGTTGGCCCAGCGCGGATCGGTCGGGATCGAATACGGCGAGCTACGGATCAGCGCCGTATCCTTGAGCGACATCGTAAATACCCAGGCCAGCGGCGAAAAGGTGAACAGCGTGTAGCCGAGCATCATCAGCGTCTCGGCGCAGCGCGCTGCGAGGCCGCCGCGTTGCTGGGATTTTCTGAGCCAGGAAATCATGCTTGTCGGGTCCTTTGCCGGTCGTTCAATATTCGAGCGCGTCTTTTTTCATCGCGCGGGTGACAAGCAGCGAAATGACCAGGATGATGACGAACCACATGCTGGCCATCGCGCTCGGATAGCCTTTTTCGAAAGTGTTCCAGTAGAAGGCGCGCTTGACCGTATAGGTCGCCACCGTCTCGGTCGACCACATCGGGCCGCCCTGCGTCGTCGCCCAGATCAGGTCGAAGACTTTCATCTTGCCGATGAAGCAGAGGATCATCAGATTCACGATCACCGGCCTGATCAGCGGGATGATGACCCGCTTCAATACCTGCAGGCGATTGGCGCCGTCGAGCCGGGCCGCTTCGAGCAAATCCTTGGGAATCGAGGACACGGCGGCGAGCAGGATGATCATGTTGAAACCGATCCAGGTCCACGTGGTGACGACGATCAGCGCCGGCAGGGCCGTGTCCGGATGTCCGAGCCAGGCGCGCATCCAGCTTTCGAGACCGATGGTCTTGAGAATCTGGTTGAGCGCGCCCCACTCCGAGTTGTAGATCCACGCCCAGATGATGCCGACGACGATTTGCGGCAGCAGCACCGGCATGAACCACAGCACGCGCATGAATTTCGTCAGACGCGTGCCACGCTGCAGGTAGAGGGCGAGCAAGAGGCCGACCGGTATCTCGAGGAAGGGCGAACTGATCGCCCAGACCAGGGTATTGCGCGCCGAGTGCCAGAACACCTCGTCGTCGATCACCGCCCGGTAGTTGTCGAGCCCGACGAACTGGTAAGTCGCTTCGCCGCCGAGAATGTCCACCTTGAAGAAGCCGAACACCAGGCTCTCGACCAGCGGGAAAACGATGAACAATAAATAGAACAGCAGCGCCGGGGTGAGAAACAGGGCCGCGGTATTCAAATACCTGAGCCTTTTTCGGGTCAATGCCGGTTTCACCTGTTTCTCCCCTGTCGTCGCGGCTTACTTCTTGAGCTTCGCGCGGGCTTCGTCCATCTGCTTGACCATTGCATCGGCCGAGAGATAACCGGCGACCAGCGCCGTCGAAGTCTTGTAGAAGACGTCGCGATAGGTCGAATCCATTCCCAGCTCCATCGGTCCGGGCAGCGGTTTCAGGGTCTTCGTCGCATCGCCGAGCATCTTGAAGTAGGGATCGTTCGAAGCCCTGACGTCGGCCTTGATGCCGGTCTGGCCCTTGACCTTGTCCATCCACATCGCCGCCATGTCGGGGGTCGCCATCATGGCCAGCAGTTCGGCGGCCTTCACCGGGTTCTTGCTCTTGGCGCTGACGCCGTAGGACCCGCCGACCTGCATGTAGGAGAGGTCGTTGCCCTTGCCGCCCTTGAGCACCGGGAAGTCCATGATGCCGAGCGGGAAATCGGCGGCCATGCCGCCCTTGTCGACCGGAACGAAGGCGCGTCCGCCGAAGAAGGTGCGCATCGGGAACATCGCGTACTTGCCGCCGAAGAACAGGCCGTGGCTCTCGCCGAGCTTGATCGACGCGACGCCCTGCGGATAAGCGCCGGCCTTGACCAGATCCTCGACATACTTGAGGCCGGCGACGACCTCGGGATCGCTCCAGGCGGTCTTGCCGGTCGGAATGTCCTGCCATTTATCCTTGCCGATGAAGCGCAGCAGCATCGATTCGGTAAGCAGGCTGCCGGCCCAGTCGCGGTCCATGGTCCCGGCCGAGAACGGCGTGACGCCGGCGGCCTTGGTCTTGGCGATGATGCCCTTGAACGCTTCGGTGTCGACGACGCCGTCGGCGGGAAGCGTGACGCCGGCCTTCTTGAACAGGTCCTTGTTGTAGTAGAGGACCGGCATGTAGGCTTCGAGCGGCAGCAGATAGGTCATGCTGCCCTTCTTGGCGAAGGGGTAGGCCCAGGCTTCGATCAGCGGATCGATCTGCTTGCCGATGTCGTACATGAAGCCGTTGTCGACGAAGGGCGGAAAGGCTCCCGTGATCGCCGGCTCGAGATAGAAGATATCGGGCCCCGACCCGGCCTGGAAGGAGGTCGTCAGCGCCGTGATCAGCTGCGGCTTCTGATACCACACGACCTCGACCTCGAATCCCGGGTTCTTGTCCTTGAAGCGTTTGACCGCTTCCATGACGAAATCCTTCTTGTTCTGTTCGTCGGCCCAGTGGCTCCAGATCGTAATCTTCTCAGCGGCTGCGGCGCTGACCGCCGAGAAAGACATGACCGCCGCCAGCGCCAGGCTCGCTCCGAGTCGTCCGAACAATCCCATTCTCTTGTTCATTTGTAAATGCCTCCGATGTTTCGTTGATCAAGCTGCGCGGCGCCTCACTTGCCGCACTCCCCATGGCCTCTCGCCATCATTCCGTCCTGCCAGAACACTGTGCCCGGCGCGCCGTCTCACGCCGCGTCGTAAATCGTCTGTTGCGTCTGCGGATCGAAGAAATGTGCCGCGTCCATGTCCAGGGCCAGACGGTGTGCGCTCATCACCCGCGCCGAAGTGGTCGGCGGCACGCGGGCGACGACGTTCTCCGCGTTCACGCTGAAATAGATGAAGCTTTCCGAGCCCATCGGCTCGACGACGTCGATGCGCACCTCGAGCGTCCATTCGGGATGGGCGGCGAGGTAAGCCGGCTCGTCGTGGATCGCGTCGGGGCGGATGCCGACGATGACTTCGCGGCCGGCGTAAGGCGCAAGCCGCGCCGCGTGCGCGGGCGAGACCGGCAAGTCGAGGCCGGGCGCCGACAGGCGCGGCACGCCGGCCGCTTCGCTCAGGCGCACGGAGAGGAAATTCATAGCCGGTGAGCCGATGAAGCGGGCGACGAAAAGATTCGCAGGTGTGCTGTAGAGCTTCATCGGCGTATCGACCTGCTGGATGAACCCATCCTTCATGACGACGATACGGTCGCCCATGGTCATCGCTTCGGTCTGGTCGTGCGTCACATAGACGACGGTCGCCTGCAGGCGGTGGCGCAGCTTGGCGATTTCGGCGCGCATCTGCACGCGCAGGTTGGCGTCGAGATTCGACAGCGGCTCGTCCATCAGGAAGACCTGCGGCTCGCGCACGATCGCCCGGCCGAGCGCGACGCGCTGGCGCTGCCCGCCCGACAGTTCTTTCGGCTTGCGCAGCAGCAGATGGTCGATGCAGAGGATTTCCGCGGCCTCGCGCACCCGCCGCTCGATCTCGGGTTGCGGGAACTTGCGCAGCTCGAGTCCGAAAGCCATGTTCTCGAAAACCGACATGTGCGGATAGAGCGCGTAACTCTGGAACACCATGGCGATGTCCCGGTCCTTCGATTCGACATCGTTGACCAGGCGGCCGTTGATGTACATCTCGCCGGCGCTGATGTCCTCGAGTCCCGCGACCATGCGCAGGGTGGTCGTTTTGCCGCAACCCGACGGTCCGACGAGGACGATGAACTCCTTGTCGCGGATGGTCAGGCTGAAGTCCTGAACGACGGTGTTCGTCCCGTATTGCTTGACGAGATTCTTGAAAACGAGTTCAGCCATTTTTGAAGACCTCGGCAACGCGCTCGAAACCGCACTGCCCGCTGGTGAACACCGGAATGCCGAATTCGCGCAGCGGGTCGGGGTAAGTGAGCAGGAAAACGGTCATCGAAAGTTGCGCCAGCACCACCGAATCGATTCTTTCGGCCTGCTGCTGGTCGCGGATGACCTGCGCCAGGATTTCGTTGTGTCCCTGCACGTCGCCGTCGGCGAGGCGGTGCCAGGCGGCCTCCACGGTCGCGCCGGCGAAGGCAATGGTCGTTTGCAATTCGTCGGCGGTTTCGCGCAGCAGGGTTTGCGTGCTGGCCACCGTCGGCCCGTGCGTGGCGATGACCAGCGTCCTGCCGCCGTGCCCGACCGCACTTTCCATCATCGGCCGATCGATCTGGATGACCGGAATGGCGTAGGGTCGCATGGCCTCGACGACGGCTGGGAAGGAGCGGTTCATCGTCGAGCAGGTGATCAGGATCGCGTGTACGTGGCCGAGTTCGGCGAGGTCGCGCGCGTAGCGCACGAAGGCGTCGATGTTCGATTGCGGCGGCGTCGGCAAACCGCGCGCATGCGCTTCCATGAAATTGATCTGGACCGCCTCGTTGCCGACGTTGATCAGATGTGCGCCGGGAACGAACAGCCGGCCGAAATAGTTTGCCCACGGCGTGACCCACGACGAACCGTTCAGGAGGCCGAGGCGCTTGCCGATGAATTCGGGCCGGCCTTCGCGTTCTGCCGCGGTGTGGGCAACGCCGGTCAGACGCAGGGTATTGGAAAACCAGTCGATCGGCGCGTGCGGCAGGGTCATTGAGATCTCCTGCGCTTGTCGCACATCGCGACCTTCGCCGCTGCGGCAATGTCTTCGGGCTGCATGCCGTGGTGTGTGAACAGTTCCTTGATGCCGCCGCTGTCGACCCAGCGGTCGCGCACGCCGATGCGCTGCAGCGGCACCGGGCATTCTTCGCCGAGCACTTCAAGCACCGCCGCGCCGAAACCGCCGTTGATCGTCGCATTCTCGGCAGTGACCGCGCAGCCGGTGCGGGCGGCGCTCTCGGCGATCAGCTCGCGGTCGATCGGCTTGATCGATCCGAGGTGGATAACCTCCGCGGAGATCCCTTCGCCGGCCAGGAGATCGGCCGCCCTGAGGCAGAAGGTGGTCATGATGCCGGTGCCGAACAGGGTCACGTCGCGGCCTTCGCGCAGCAGCACCCCCTTGCCCCACTCGAACTTGTGGTCGGCGCCGAAGATCGGCGGCATCGCCATGCGCGCGATGCGGAAGTAGACCGGTCCCTCTACTGCCGCGGCAGCGCGCATGATGGCGCGCAGGTCGGCGCCGTCGGCCGGATCGGCGACGCGCATATTGGGCAGCGCGCGCATCACCGCGATGTCCTCGATGCAATTGTGCGAGGCGCCGGCGCGGCTCGTCGGCAGGCCGACGTACGAGCCGGGGATTTTCACGTTGAGGTTCGGAAAACAGATCGAAATCGCGATCTGGTCGAGCGCGCGCCGCGTCGCGAAGACGGCGAAGGTCGAGGGGAAAGGCATGAAGCCGGAGAGCGCCAGCCCGGCTGAAATCCCGAAGAGATTCTGCTCGGCGATGCCGACCTGGACAAAACGGTCGGGATAGGCTTTCTTGAACATCGTCGCCTTCGACGAGGTGTGCAGGTCGGCGTCGAGCGTGATCATCTTCGGATACTGCCGACCCAACTCCACCAGCGTCGCGCCAAAGGCATCGCGCATCTCGACCGGATTGTTGCCAAACTCGCCGCTCACTCTATTCTCCACCATAAAATTCCTCCTTGACTTCCTCTGCGCCGAGCTTGCTGTAACCCTGCTCGGGTCGCTGGCAGTTGCGCGCCAGTTCCCTGAGCATCGCATCCGCAGTCTGTGCGTCGGGAGCGTGCGTATGCCATTTGTAATTGAATTCGGCCATTTCGACGCCCTTGCCCTTGACCGTGTGCGCGATGACCACGATCGGCTTGCCGCGCGGCATGACCCAGCGGGCGCGGTGGAAGGTATCGGCCAGGGCCTCGATGTCATGCCCGTCGACTTCGATGACGTCCCAGCCGAAGGCACGCCACTTGTCGGCGAACGGTTCGATGGCCATTTCTTCCCAGACGAAGCCCTTGGCCATGACCTTGTTGTAATCGATGACCGCGATCAGGTTATCGAGATGGTAGTGCGCCGCCGACATCGCCGCTTCCCAGACATTGCCCTCGTTGCTTTCCCCGTCGCCGAGGATGCAGAAGACGCGGCCGCGCGCGTTCTCATTGAAGCGCATGGCGAGCGCCATGCCGACCGCGACCGACAGGCCCATCCCGAGCGGGCCGCCCGAGGATTCGAGTCCCGGGGTGCGCGCCATGTCGGTATGTCCTTCGAAGCCGCCGAGTTCGCAATAGCTGTAGACCTGCTCGATCGGATAGAAGCCGCGCAACGCAAGGACCGCATACAAGGCCGGCGAGCCGTGCGCTTTCGACAGAACGAGGCGGTCTCTGTCCTCCCATTGCGGCGCGTCGGGTTTGACCGACATCGCCTGGAAGTAGAGAACCGAGAGAAATTCGGCCATCGAGAACGCCCCGCCGATGTGCCCCCATTTGCCAAAGGTGATCATTTCCAGGCTGAGCCGACGTATCTGGTAAGCGATTTCGTCGAGCTCGCACAATTTTTCAGGTGACAGATGCATAGAATCCTCGCTGGTTGCAGTGAATACTGCTTGTCGCTATTTGGTATTCTATAATTGTATTTTTCAGTATATTGAAAGTCAACACTTTTGAATACCCAAAGTGGCATATTCGACCTCACGGCGTGCTACCATTGGTTCCGCAGAAGTTTTTCGGAGACACCGGCATGGGCAACGAACTCACCACCTACCAGCAGCAGGCCTACGACTACGTGCGTGAGCAGATCATCAATCTCGGGTTCAAGCCCGGCGAATTCATCACCGACGCGCAGATCACCGAGCAGCTGAAGATCAGCCGCACGCCGGTGCGCGAAGCCTTTCAGCGACTGGAAAAGGAAGGGCTGCTGGTCAATGAGGCGCGCAAGGGCTGGCGCGTCTATATGCTCGACCTCGAAGACATCCGTGACATCTTCGAACTGAAGATCGTCATCGAGGGCATGCTGGTCGCCAAGGCGGCGGCGTGTACCGACAAGGGCCTGCGCAAGGACCTCGCCAATGCCCTGGCCGACATGAAGGCGAGCGTCGAGGCCAATGACGCCGACCTCTGGCTGCAGACGGACATCCACCTGCACAACACGCTGTTCCTGATGGCCAACAACGAACGCGCCGAACAGATCATCAAGAACCTCAACGACCAATGGCACCGCCTGCGCCTCGGCTACGTCGCGCTGCAAGGGCGCACCACGACCTCGCTGGCCGAACACGAAGCCTTCACGCGCAGCGTCATCGCTGGCGATGCGAAGAAAGCGGAAAAGCAGATGCGCGAACACCTGGCGCGCGTGCGCGACGACTTGATTCACCTCGTCGAAAAGCTCGTGATGCCATTCAGCGATCGCGGCTTCTGACGTCGCTGTCCTCCGCCCTCTGTCCTCTGTCCTCCGTCATCGCCGCCGCGCGATAGTGCTGTATCGCCTCTTCGGCGCGCTCGGTCTCTTCGAACAGCCGCGCGAGTTCGAGCCGGACTTCGCGCCGATCGGCGATCGACAGCGCGGCTTCGAGATAGCTCTGCGCTTTGCCCCACAGCCTTTGCGCCAGACACATGCGGCCCAGCGCGAGCAGCAATTGCGGATCGTCGCGATGCTGCGGCAGCCAGCGGTCGGCAATGGCGATGCGCGCCGCCAGGTCGCCGCCGCGCGTCCGCGCATAGAGCCCGGCGAGCCGCGAGTCCCATTCCTTGTCGAGCTGCGCTTCGATGAAGCGCCGCGCATCGTCATCGGCGTCGAGTTCGAGCAAGGCTTCGGCGTAGGCGCGCGCCAGGCGCGGACTCGCTTCGCTCGCCGGCATGGCCTTCTGGTAAGCCTGCAGGGCGGCGAGGTCGAAACGGCGCGCGCGGATGTTCTCGCGATGCGCCGCGAACTTGATTTCCTGCGCCGCCTCGGGTAACAGGGCCCGGCGTTTTTCGAGCAGGCGGGCGATGCGCAATACCTCGTCCCAGCGGCCGCAACCTTGCTGTGCGCGCAACTCCAGGCGCAGCGCCGCAATATGCATTCCGGATAATTCCTGCCGGCGCCTGAGCGCATCGACGGCTTCGTCGAAGCGACACATCTCGATATTCATTTCCGCTTCGAGCATCAGGCACGCCGATCGCATGCGCGGGTCATCCTGCGCGGCACGCGTCAGCCAGAGCTTCTGCTTTTCGGGCTCGCGCAGGCGCTGCGCCGCGCGCGCCGCGAGCAACGCGGCCTGGGCCGGCGCATTGCCGGCGGCGTGCGCTTCGCCGGCCTTCTTCATGGCCTGGGCGTAACGGCCTTCGAACATCAGGCGCGTGACGTTGTAGAAATCGTCGGCGAGGCGCTCGCGCCGGCGGCGTTCGCGAAACGCCCGCACCCGCTTGGGCAGGGCCAGGGTCAGCGCCACGCCGCGCAGCAAGGCGTAGGCAACGGCGAAGCCGGCGAGCAGGAGCACGATGGCGAGGTTGAGCGAAATCTCGGCGCGGTACGGCGGCAGCACCAGCAGAATGTAGCCGTCGTTGACATGCGCGGCGAGCGCGAGGCCTGCCGCCAGCGCGAAGAGCGTCAGCAGCCAGAGCAGACCTTTCATCGGCCTTCCTTGCCGAGCTTGAAATTCTTGATCGCCGAGAGGCTCTCGTTGAGGTTGGGCAGATCGATGTTGATCTCGGCGGACGAGAGCTGCTTGAGCGAGCCCTGCGCCGTCTGCACCGATGGTTCGCGACCGTCGAAGTAGCGATCGAGCCAGGATTGCGCCTGCTTGAGTTCGTTGCGGAAAGTCCATTGGTCATGGCCGAGCAGCGCCAGGCGCGCATTGAGCAGGCGCAGCTTGAGATTCTCGCGCAGGAAGAAAGCCTGCCCCGGCGCGAGCAGCGCCGGTTCTTCGCGGTCAAAGCGCTGGATGCGCACCAGGCTGCGTAATTCCGCCCAGAACTGCGCCGCAAGTTGCTGCCAGTAGGCCAGCGCGCCTTTGTCTGTCGACGCTGCCGGCGCCGCGGCTGCAAGCCGCGCCCAGCCTTCGTCGCGCGGGCGCGCATCGACGGCGAAGGGCAGCGCATCGACAGCGACGATCACGCTTTCGAGGCGCAGATTGATTCCCGCCAGGTCGATTTGCGGCAAGGCGCGCAAGCGTTCCAGATCGCGCAGCAGGACCTTGCGCAGACCGATGAACTGGGGCCGGGTGTTGCCGGCGAGCCGCACATCGGCGGCCTGCAAGGCGAGCATCGCCCCCGGCACGTTGCCGGCGAGCTGCAGCTGCTGCGCGGCCAGGGTGACGCCCTGCTCGACTTCGGCGAGCGCCCATTCGTCGCGATTGCGCGCGAGGTCGCGATAGAGCGTTTCGAGCGTGGCTTGCTGGCTTTTCGATTCGGCGACCTTGGCCTCGAGTTCCCCGAGCTTGCCCTGCAAGGCCGCCAACTGTTCCTGCGTCATCTTGGACAGGGCCCGGCTTTCCCTTGCCACGGTATCGCTGTCGGCCAGGCGGCGCGCCAGTTCCTGCTGGGTGCGGGCCAGACGAGCGCGCGTCTCGATCCACTGCCAACTGGCCAGCGCGAGCGCCACCAGCGCGACGATCAGCCAGGGATTCTTCCAGGCGCCGCGCCACGCCTTGCCTGCCGGCGGCGCCGCCCTTTCAGGTGCGGGGACGGCGGGCGATACGGAAGCGGACGGCTGATCGACGGGTTCACTCATGGTTTGCCCAATTATAAGCGCACAGGCTTTCGATGACGCCGGCATCGGCCGGGCCAGTCACGACGATCTCGCGCCAGCCGAGCCCGGCGGCCGTCTCGGCAATGCGCGGGTGCACTACGAATACCGGCTTGCCCTGCAAGCGCGTGAGGCTTTCAGTATCGAGCAAGGGCAAAAGATTGCGCAAACCCTCGCTCGACGAAATCGTCAGCGCGTCAAGGTCGTTGTTGCGCAGCAGCGACACGATGGCGTTTGCATCGCCGGGCGGCAATCGCTGGTAGCAGGTCACCGCGTCGACTTGCGCGCCGCGCTCGCGCAAGCGCGCCGCGAGCTCTTCGCGGCCGCCGTTGCCGCGCAGGATCAGAATCTTCTTGCCCGACACGGCGGCGCACTGCAATTGCGGCATTTCGAGCAGCGCCTCGGAATCGAAGCGCTGGGCCGGAACGACGACTTCTTCGACGCCGCTCGCGGCAAGCTGTGCTGCCGTTCCGGGGCCTATGGCCACGGCCTGCAGGGCTTGCGGCCAGGGGCCTTGCGCGAGAATCTGCGCGACGCTGGCCAGCACCGCATTCGGGCTGATGAAGATCGCCATGGCGTAATCATCGAGGCGCGCAATGGCCTGCTGCAAAGGCTGCGGATCGTCGGCCGGCGCGATCTCGAGCAGCGCGAAGCAAATCGGCTCTCCGCCCCGTGCCGCGATCATTTGCGCCAGCGCCGCGGCCTGGGCGGCCGGCCGCGTCACCAGGATGCGCCTGCCCTGCAGCGGCTTGTTCATTGGCCGGCTGCCGCCGCCAGAATGGCATCGGCGCCGCGCCCGCGCAATTGCGCCGCGAGCGCCCGGCCGATGGCATCGTCATCCTCGGGCGCGCCGCGCAGTTCGCCGCTGACGAGCTGCCGGCCGTCCGCCGTCGCGATGAATCCGCGCAGCCACAAGCGGCCATCCTCGAGCATTGCATAGCCGCCGAGCGGCAGCTGGCAACTGCCGCCGAGCGCGCGTGAAAACGCGCGTTCGCTGCGCGTGCAGTGCGCCGCTTCGGCATCGTTGAGCGGCGAAAGCCACGCGGCAAGCTCGCTACGCGCGCCGACGATTTCGATGCCGAGCGCGCCCTGCCCGGGCGCCGGCAGCGACTCTTCGGGGCTCAGCAGTGTCCTGATGCGCGCCTTGAGGCCGAGGCGCGTCAGCCCGGCTGCCGCAAGAATGATCGCGTCATACTTGCCCTCGTCGAGCTTGCGCAGGCGCGTGTCGAGGTTGCCGCGCAGCGCGTCGATTGCGAGCTGCGGATAGGCGGCGCGCAAGATCGCCGCGCGGCGCAGGCTCGAGGTTCCGACCACCGCGCCCGCCGGCAGGGCGGCAAGTGTGTCGTAGCGGTTTGAAACGAAGGCGTCGCGCGGCTCGTCGCGCGCCAGGATGGCCGTCAGCGAAAAACCGCTGGGCATTTCCATCGGCACATCCTTGAGCGAGTGCACGGCAAGATCGGCGCGGCCTTCGTGCAGGGCGATTTCAAGCTCCTTGACGAACAGCCCCTTGCCGCCGATCTGTGCCAGCGGACGGTCGGCAATCTGATCGCCGCGCGTGGTCATGGCGAGGATCTCGACGCGGCATTGCGGGTAAAGCGCAGCCAGGCGCGCTTGCACGTGCTGCGCCTGCCACAGTGCGAGACGCGATTCGCGGCTGGCGATGACCAGGCGATCAGGGGACGGGGCTTTCAAGGCGGAGTCCTGAGGTTAAGGCGGTTGAAGAACCCACGGAAAACGATGCCGATTCTAGCACGCCGGCCGGCGCGGCCGGCGCAGCCCCCAGTTCTTAGGGCGATTTGCTTGAACGTCGCTGCAATGACCAGTGGCCGTTTCAATTGGCGCCGTCATTCCGGCAGAAGCCGGAATCCAGGGTTCCAGGGCACGAACTGGGTCCCGGCTTCCGCCGGGACGACGATTGTTTCGATCAGCGCTGCTTGGCGTAGGATTTGACCAGCGGCCACTGCCTGCGGCTGACGGACAATCTCTCGGGAACGTCGCGCAACACGGCCTGCCATTGCGTCTCGGCATCTTCGGCAACGTTCTTCTCAAAGCCGATAATCGCATCCTTGGCAACCAGGGCGCTGCGGTGCAGGCGAATGAAGCGTTCCGAAAACTCTTCCTCGAGACGGCTCAGCGATTCGTCGAGCAGGTACTCGCGGCTGGCCGTGCGCGCCGTGACGTACTTGAGCTCGGCCTTGAGATAAAGAATGTCGGCGAGCGGAATGAGCAGCAAGCGGCCGCGCTCCTGACAGGACAAATGCGAACGCGCGCTCTGCGGCAACTGCTCGAGAACCCGTTCGCGCGGCGGACGAGTCAGGCGCGCCTTCTGCATGGCGGCAAGCAGCCTTTGGGCACGCACCGGTTTGAGCAGATAGTCGATGGCGTTGAGTTCGAAAGCCTCGACTGCATAGCCCTCGTACGCCGTCACGAAAATGATCGCCGGCGGATTCTCGAGACGCGAAAGGTGCCGCGCGAGTTCGATGCCGTCCATGATCGGCATGCGGATATCAATCAGCGCAATATCGACCGCCAGCCCGTCGACGGCTGCGAGCGCCAGCAGGCCGTCGGCCGCCTCGGCGACCACCGTGTTCGGCACTTCCGACGCGATGTCGGCGAGCAAATCGCGCAAGCGCATGCGGGCCGGCGCCTCATCATCGACGATCATCACCGCGAGTGGGTGTGCAGCGTTCACGATTTCGTGCCTCCGCAAGGCAGTACGATGCGCACGCGGTACTCGCGCCGCCCATTCTTCAACTCGACCTCATCCGTTTCCAGTCGCGCCTCAAGATCATAATACAGCGCCAGGCGCTCGCGGATATTGGCGATCGCCATGTGATTGCCGCCGGACGCCGCAGCGCCGACCGCGCAGGGATTGGCCAGCCCGATGTGCAGTTCGTTACCCTTGCGGGCAAAGCGTATGCGTATGGTGCCGGCCTCGCTCGACGGCTCGATGCCGTAATAGACGGCATTTTCCAGCAGAGGTTGCAGGAGCAGCGGCGGTACCTTGAGGTCCTCCGGAATGTCGAGCACACCCCATTCGACATTGAGCCGCTCCCCGAGGCGCAGCTTTTCGAGGTCAAGATATTGGCGGCACAGCGCGATCTCGTCGGCGAGCGGCAGCAGATCGCGATGATCGCGCATCAGCGCGCGAAACAGGTCGGCCAGTTCCTCGAGCGCCGTCTCGGCGCGGCGCGGGTCGGCGCGGATCAGCGACAGCACGGCGTTCAGGCTGTTGAACAGGAAATGCGGGCGGATACGCGCCGTCAGCGCCTGCAGGCGCGCCTCGGCGAGCGCCGGAGAAAAAGCCTTGGCGCGCAGCGCAAAGTAGGCGAGCAGGGCCGCCGCGGCAAATCCGCCGAGCAAGGCGGCGCGCACCAGGCGCTGCCAGCCGCCATCGTCGAGCCCCATGAAGCGCCAGAAATCGAGCAGCAAAGCGGCGGAGACCGCGGCGCCCACAACGATAGCCACCTGGACGACCCACGCCGGCAGGCGGTGCAGCAGGTCGCCGAGCAAGGCCAGCATGGCCAGATTGAAGAGCAGCAGCGGCTGCACCCAGGCCGCCATATCGACGTAGCGTTGCACCCAGTCGCCGATGCCCGCGCTCTGCACCAGCGCGCCGCCGAAGGCCAGCAGATTCACGCCGAGCAGGATGCGCAGCATGACACCGAAATTTCTGAAATCCGGCAACGGCCGCCCCACCGGGTTTTGCTTTATACTTGGCATCAGGTCATTCTAGCCTAACAACCTGCCTCCATCATGTGTCCATCGCCTCCCGCTTCCGCGTCGCAATACACCTGGGCCGGCCGTTTTTCGGAGCCGATGTCCGATCTGGTCAAACGGTACACGGCTTCGATCGATTTTGACAAGCGCATGTGGCGCCAGGATATTCGCGGCTCGCTGGCGCATGCCAGGATGCTCGCGCGGCAATCCATCATCTCGTCGCAGGACCTCGCCGACATCCAACGCGGCATGATGCAGATCGTCGAAGAAATCGAAGCCAACGCCTTTGCCTGGTCGCTCGAACTCGAAGATGTGCACCTCAACATCGAAAAGCGCCTCACCGCGCTGGTCGGCGACGCCGGCAAGCGCCTGCATACCGGGCGCTCGCGCAACGACCAGGTGGCGACCGATATCCGTCTCTACCTGCGCGATTCGATCGACGACATTCTCGTGCTGCTCAGAGAGTTTCAGAACAAGCTGCTCGATCTTGCCGAGCGCGAAGCGGCGACGCCGATGCCCGGATTCACCCATATGCAGGTGGCCCAGCCGATCACTTTCGGCCATCACCTGATGGCCTGGTTCGAGATGACGCGGCGCGACGCCGAGCGCTTTTCCGACGTGCGCCGGCGCACCAATCGCCTGCCGCTCGGCGCTGCCGCGCTGGCCGGAACGACCTACCCGATCGACCGCGAATTCGTTGCGCAGGAACTGGGTTTCGAAGGCGTTTGCGAAAACTCGCTCGATGCCGTCTCCGACCGCGATTTCGCGATCGAATTCTGCGCCGCCAGCGCACTCCTGATGATGCACTTCTCGCGCATGTCGGAAGAGCTCGTGCTGTGGATGAACCCGCGCTTTTCCTTCGTCCGGATCGCCGACCGCTTCTGCACCGGCAGCTCGATCATGCCGCAGAAGAAGAATCCCGACGTGCCCGAACTCGCGCGCGGCAAGACCGGGCGCGTCTACGGCCATCTGACCGCCCTGCTGACCTTGATGAAAGGCCAGCCGCTGGCTTACAACAAGGACAATCAGGAAGACAAGGAACCGCTGTTCGACTGCGTGGACACGGTCACCGACACGCTGCGAATTTTCGCCGACATGATTTCCGGCGTCAGCGCCCGCCCGGACAACATGCTCGATGCCTTGCACCAGGGCTATGCGACGGCCACCGATCTTGCCGACTATTTGACGCGCAAGGGCTTGCCCTTCCGGGACGCGCACGAAGCCGTCGGGCTCGCCGTGCGCCGCGCCGAGGAACTCGGCGTCGACTTGCCGCAGTTGTCGCTCGCTGAACTGCAGAGCTTTTCCGAGCTGATCGGCGAGGACATCTTCGCGGTGCTGACCGTCGAGGGCTCGCTCTCGGCGCGCAATCATCTCGGCGGCACGGCGCCCGAGCAGGTCCGCGCCTCCATTGCGCGCGCGCGGAGCCGCTTGTGAAGCGGCGAGACATACCCGGTCGTCATGGATAAGGTCGGCAAGTACGACCTGGTTCGTCAGCTGGGTCGCGGCACGACAGCAACGGTTTATCTGGGCATCGATCCCTTTACCCAGCGCGAGGTCGCGATCAAGCTCGCTTTCCCGGGCATCCTCAAGAACCCCGAACGCGGCAAGCTGTACACCCATCTCTTCCTCAACGAGGCCTCGCTGGTCGGCAAGCTGTCGCATCCGCACATCGTGCAGATCTTCGACGCCGTCGTCGACGAGGACCTGTGCTATATCGTGATGGAATACGTTCCGGGCGGCACGCTCGAGGACTACAGCACGGCGGACAAGCTGCTGCCGATCGAGCGCGTCGTCGAAATCATTTTCAAGTGCACGCGGGCGCTCGACTTTGCCTACCGCATCGGCATTACGCATCGCGACATCAAGCCGGCCAATATCCTCTTTGCCGGCGACAATCCGAACTCGGCGGACATCAAGATTTCGGACTTCGGCGCGGCCATCGTCGATTCGCCGGAGCACACCCAGGTTTCGGGAATCGGCTCCCCGGCCTACATGTCGCCGCAACAGGTCAAGGAACAGCCGCTCGACCATCAGACCGACATCTATTCGCTCGGCGTCGTGATGTACCAGTTGCTCACCGGCCATCTCCCCTTCAAGGCGAGTACCAGTTACAACATCATCTACCAGATCATCCACACCGAACCGCTCAAGCCTTCGGCGCTGCGCGCGCAGATTCCCGAAGTGCTCGACGCGATCGTGGCTCGCGCGATGTGCAAGGACGCGCGGCAGCGCTATCAGACCTGGGAGGAATTCGCGCACGACCTGGCGCAGGCTTTCCGTAGCAAGCAATTGCGCATTCCGGCGCGCGACTTCGCCGAAACCGAAAAATTCGACACCCTGCGCGAGCTGGCTTTCTTCTCCGATTTTTCCGACGTCGAAATCTGGGAAGTCTTGCGTTTTTCTCTCTGGCGCGGCGTTTCGCCGGGCGAAACGATCATGCGCGACGGCGAACGCGGCGACTTCTTCTGCTTCGTCGCCGCCGGCGAACTCAAGGTGATCAAGAAGGGGCGGATCCTCAATCTACTGCTCAGTGGCGACTGCTTCGGCGAAATGGCGGCAATCAGCCGTGGGACGCAAATCCGTGGCGCCGACGTGGTCGCCCTGACCGAGGCCAAGATCATCACAGTCAAGGGCGAAGCGCTGCGGCAGGCATCGGAAGCCTGCCGCATGCATTTCTACCAGTCCTTCCTTGAGGTTCTGACCAGTCGCCTTACGCTTGCCAATGCGCGGCTAGTGGCGGTCTAGCCCGACTGTCCGCAACCGTTCGCGCCACGATCCGATCCGGGTGAATCCGGGCGTTGATAGGTGGTCCGCACGATGCCGGTCGTTGCATCGAAGAGAACGTCGAAAAACGCCATCTCGTCCCAAGGGTCGCAGAAGCGCCATTCCCAGACCAGTTCGTCACGCGCCCCGAAATACATCGTCCATTGCGACGGGGACGGACCCAGCAGACGCAGCACCGACTCCTTGTCGCTCTTGTCACGCTCGATTCGGGCAAAGTGCGCCATATTGAGAACCGGCTCTATTCTCGCGAGCTTGCCATCGGCAGCGATAAAAGCCATGTAGGTCTGCGTTCCAGCGGGCCCGCGCGGATAAGCAAGTTGCTCCGCGCCGTCGGGGTCTTTCCAGCGCATCGCCGGTTCGCCCATCGAGGCCACGACGTCTGCTAACGAGGCTACACCGGGCCTGAGATTGCTGCCGCTGTAGCCGGCGCACGCCGAGATCAGCACGGCACCGCCTAACAGCACGATGCGCAACAGCAAGTAAAGGTGCTTTTGCATATTTTGTTCTAGTTCTCCAGGGCCGTGCCGCCGGTAAAGTTTAGTCCGGTGCGGCTATGCCCTCAAGCAGCTTTTTCAGTTCGCCGCTCTCATGCATCTCGCGCATGATGTCGCAGCCGCCGACGAGTTCGCCGCGCACGTAGAGTTGCGGAATCGTCGGCCAATCGCCGTATTTCTTGACGCCGTCGCGTATGGCCTGGTCCTCGAGCACATTGACGCTGAAGAACAGCGGCAGATTGTTGGCCTGCAGAATCTGCACCGCGGTGGCGGAAAATCCGCACATCGGCGCTTTCGGCGTCCCCTTCATGTAAAGCACAACGGGATTGCCGGTAACCTGTTCCTTGATCAGCTGCTGCACATCCATGAAAAAACCTCTTCATCGTTGAGAAAAGTTATCGCCTTAGCTAACCAGTGTAGCCCTTCCCGTCGCCGCCGTCAGAACCCCGCCGGTCACCCGGGCTATCGCCGCACTGTCGCGCCATGAGCCGATTTCGCTAAATCCCGCACGGCTCAGCAAGATACTTACTTCGACCGCCTGATCGTAACCGTGTTCAATCAGCAGCCAGCCGCCGGGCAGCAAGTGTTCGGCTGCTGCGGCGACAATTCTGCGGATGCAGGCCAGGCCATCGCCGCCGGCGATGCCATCGGTGAGGGCAATTTGCGGCTCGAAGGGTAGACCATCTCGACGCAGATGCGGATCGCCGTCGGCGACATAGGGCGGATTGGATACGATCAGATCGAAGCGCTCTTCGCCGAGCGGTTCGTACCAGTCACCATGCAGAAAGCGGATCGTCGCGCCGTGCCGGGCGGCATTGGCGCGCGCGATGGCGAGCGCCGCTGACGAGAGGTCTACCGCAGTCACCTGCGCCGACGGGCAGAGCCTTGCCAACACGATGGCGACGATGCCCGCGCCGGTACCCAGGTCGACGATGCGCGGCGCATCAAGATTTCGCGCCAGGCGCTGCGCCTCTCCGACGAGCACTTCGGTTTCCGGCCGCGGAATCAGCACGTCGGGCGAGACGGCGAATTCGAGTCCGGCAAAAAACGCGCTGCCGAGCAGGTAAGCGAGCGGTTCGCCAGCCACGCGGCGCGCCATCAGCGCGTCAAACTCGACGCACTGCGCGGCAGTCAACGTGCGTTCGGGATGCGCGATCAATTCGGCGTACGTGCAGCCGCAGACCTGCTGCAGGAGCAGCCGCGCGTCGAGCCGGTCGATGAGCGCACTGGTGCGGCGCCAGATCGCGCCGATCTGCTCGCCGCCGGCCACGGCCTAATCCGTCGCCAGGGCGGCGAGCTGCTCGGCCTGATGCTCGGTCGACAGCGCGGCGATCAACTCTTCGAGATCGCCGTCCATGATCGAGTCGATCTTGTAGAGCGTCAGGTTGATGCGATGATCGGTCACCCGCCCCTGCGGAAAGTTGTAGGTGCGGATGCGCTCCGAACGATCGCCGCTGCCGACCAGGCTCTTGCGTTCCGAGGCGATCTTCGCGTTCTGTTCGCGCTGCTGCGCGTCCCTGATGCGCGCGACCAGCACCGACATGGCTTGCGCCTTGTTCTTGTGCTGCGAGCGCCCGTCCTGGCATTCGACGACGATGCCGGTCGGCAGATGCACGATGCGCACAGCCGAATCGGTCTTGTTGATGTGCTGGCCGCCGGCGCCCGAAGCGCGAAACGTATCGATGCGAATTTCGGAGGGGTTGATGTGCACATCTTCGAGTTCGTCGGCTTCCGGCATCACCGCGACGGTGCACGCCGAGGTATGAATGCGCCCCTGCGCTTCGGTTTCCGGAACGCGCTGCACGCGGTGCGTGCCCGATTCGAACTTGAGCCTGGCATACACGTCGTTGCCGACGATGCGGGCGATCACTTCCTTGTAGCCGCCGATTTCCGATTCGCTCGCCGAGACGACCTCGACCTGCCAGCGGCGGCGCTCGGCATAGCGGGTGTACATGCGGAAGAGGCTGCCGGCGAAGAGCGCCGATTCGTCGCCGCCGGTGCCGGCGCGGATCTCGAGAAAGACGTTGCGCTCGTCGTTGGCATCCTTCGGCAGGAGCCGCGCCTGCAACTCGTTCTCGAGCGCGGCGAGGCGCTCCCTGATCGTTTTGAGCTCGGCCTCCGCGAGTTCCTTCATCTCCGGATCGCCGACCATTTCGAGCGCCGCCAGGCGATCCGCCTCGCTCTGGCGCCAGTTCTGGTAGAGCGCGACGACCGGACCGAGCTCGGCATGTTCGCGCGTCAGCTTGCGATAGCGATCCATGTCGCGCGTCGCCTCGCCGCTCGAGAGCATGCGGTCGAGTTCGTCAAGGCGTCCGACCAGATTCTCAAGTTTGTCGCGTATGCTCTGTTTCATCGTTGCTGCCGATCTTTGCCAATCAATCTCTATGCATGTGGAATAGGCGCGCCACCAGGGCCTGCAGCTCGCTGCGATCGCCGTCGGCCTGCGTCAGCGCCTGCGTCGGGGCGTGCAGGAACTTGTTGGTCAGGCGGTGCGAGAGCTGCTCGAGCACCTGTTCCGGGTTCTCGCCCTTGGCCAGCCTTTTGAGCGCGTGTTCGAATTCGTGGCGGCGCGTGCGCTCGGCGGCATCGCGCAGCGAGCGGATGACCGGCACCGTCTCGCGCGTCTGCAGCCAGAGCAGGAAGCTCTCGACGCGGGCGGCGATGATCGCTTCGGCATCGACGACCGCCGAGTGCCGGGCTTCCAGTCCCGACTCGACGACCTGCGCGAGATCGTCGACGGTATAGAGGAAGACGTCGTCGAGCTCGCCCACTTCGACTTCGACATCGCGCGGGACGGCGAGATCGACCATGAACATCGGCCGGTGACGGCGGGCGCGAATGGCGCGCTCGACCAGCCCGAGGCCAATGATCGGCAACTGGCTGGCGGTGCACGACACGACGATGTCGAACTCGGCCAGCCGATCGGCGACTTCTTCGAGGCGGATCGCGGTTGCACCGAAACGGTCGGCAAGTTCGCGGCCGCGATCGATGGTCCGATTGGCGATGACGATTTCTTTCGGATGCTGCGCGGCAAAATGCGTTGCACAGAGCGCGATCATTTCGCCGGCGCCGATGAACAGCACGCGTTGATCGGCAACGCGCTCGAAGATGCGTTCGGCTAGGCGCACGGCTGCGGCGGCCATGGAAACGATGTTGGCGCCGATGGCGGTGAGCGACCGGACATCCTTGGCCACCGCGAAAGAATGCTGGAACAGTTTGTCGAGCGTCGTACCCAGAGTGCCCGCGTCCCTGGCGATGCGCACCGCATCCTTGATCTGGCCAAGAATCTGCGGTTCGCCGAGGACCATCGAATCGAGGCCGCTGGCGACGCGGAAGCTGTGGCGAACAGTTTCTCGTTCAGTATGAATATAAAGGCAGCGCTCGATGTCGTCCGGCGCAATGCGGCGGTATTGCGCGAGCCACTGGCTGACCGCTTGCGGCGCATCGGCCTGAACGTAAAGCTCGGTGCGATTGCAGGTCGAAAGAATTGCCGCCTCGTGCACACCGCCGCTGGCTGCCAGATCGGCGAGCGCCCGGCGCAGCTCTTCCGCATGAAACGCCACCTGCTCGCGGACGAGCAGCGGCGCCGTGCGGTGATTGAGGCCGAGAGTGAATAGCGCCATGAGGTCTATCGAGGCTAGGGGGTAGCGCCGACCATTTCAATCGGCATGGCGGTCGATTATAGCACCCGCTCCCAAGCGCCTCCGACGTGCCGGACGATCGCGCGCCGCCCTTCCGAATAAGGCCTTACAATCCCTGCTTGAAGGCGTCAGCGGGTCCGGGCACGGCCGACACGAAATCAATTTATCATTTGTCTATCCGATTCAATTAGAGGAGTCAGCCATGATCGTATTAGTCACGGGAGCGAGTTCGGGGTTCGGCGAGGAAATTGCGCGCCGCTTTGTTCGCGAGGGGCACAAGGTGATCGCCGCCGCCAGGCGCACCGACAAGCTTGCCGCTTTACGCAATGAACTCGGCGCGAATTTGCTGCCGGTTACCCTCGACGTCACCGACACGGCGTCGATTGCCCAGGCGCTCGCGCAGCTGCCGGCGGACTGGCGGACGATCGACGTGCTGGTCAACAATGCCGGCCTCGCGCTCGGCACCGAACCGGCGCAGGAATGCTCGCTCGCCGAGTGGCAGACGATGATAGACACCAACGTCAAGGGCCTGGTGGCGATGACCCACGCGATGTTGCCGGGCATGGTCGCGCGCGACAGCGGCACGATCATCAACATTGGCTCGATCGCCAGCAGCAACGCCTATCCGGGCGGCAATGTCTACGGTGCGACCAAGGCTTTCGTCGATCAATTCACCAAGAACCTGCGTTCCGACCTGGTCGGCACTGGCGTGCGCTCGACGGTCATTGCACCGGGCTTCTCGAAGGGCACCGAATTCTGGCAGGTGCGCCTGCGCGGCGATACCGAGACGGCGGAGAAGGTGCACAAGGGAACGGTGCCGCTTTCCACCGGCGATATCGCCGAAGCCGCTTACTGGGTCGCCAGCCTACCGCCGCATGTCAACATCAATTTCCTCGAAATCATGCCGACCTGCCAAGGCTACGGGCCGCTGACGATCAAGCGCAAGACGTAGAACCACGTCCTCAGCGCGCAGGCACCGCAACCATGGGCCGGCCATCGCCGGCCCACCCGTTCAGCCCCTTGCTGACGTTGTAGACCGTCTTGTAGCCCGCCTGCTCGGAGAGAAACTGCGCGACCGCCGCGCTGCGCTTGCCGCTGCGGCAGACGAGAACCACCGGTTGATCGGGCTTGGCCAGGGTCTTAACTTTCGCCAGCCATTGCGGCGGATCGCTGCGCCCTTGTTCGTCGAAGTAAGTGATCAGTTTGCTGCCGGCGATCACCCCGCTCTCTTTCCATTCGCCGGCGGTGCGGATGTCGATCACCGCCACGCGGCTCGCCGCCAAGCGCGCCAGCTCGGCATTGTCGATATTGATGACTTCGGCATGGGCGGTAAACGCCGCGAAACACAGCGCGGCCAGGGCCAAAAATTGTCTCTTCATGGGTGAACTCCGTTACTGATCATCGGCGGCGATCGCCGTCACCCTTATTGTACGGCGGTAGGCGGCGACGTGCAGGCGGGCTCGCGGGCCAACTGCGCGCGTTCCAGGATAAATTGCCCCAATGCGGAAATTCATGCTGCGCTTGCATGTCATAATCGGAATTGCCCTAAAATGGCCAAGTTGTAAACCTCAGGAGAAAAAGCGATGAAGACTTCCCTGCGACAAACCCTGATCATCGGCGCCGCCGCCCTGTGCCTTGCCGTCCCGGCGCAAGCGGCCGAGTTCATCAACATCCTGACCGGCGGCACCAGCGGCGTCTACTACCCGCTCGGCGTCGCCCTGTCGCAGATTTACAGCAAGGCGATTCCCGGGTCGAAGACCGCCGTGCAGGCGACCAAGGCCAGCGCCGAGAATCTGAATCTGCTGCAGGCCGGCCGCGGCGAAGTCGCCATCTCGCTCGGCGATTCGCTGTCCGATGCCTGGAAAGGCAATGAGGAAGCCGGTTTCAAGACGCCGCTCAAGAAGCTCAGGACGATCGCTGCGCTCTACCCCAACTACATCCATTTCGTTGCCAACGCCGACGCGGGAATCAAATCGCTCGCCGACATCAAGGGCAAGCGCATATCGGTCGGCGCACCGAAATCGGGAACCGAGCTCAACGTGCGCGAAATCGTCAAGGCCGCCGGAATGACCTACAAGGATTTCTCCAAGGTCGAATACCTGTCGTATGCCGAATCGGTCGAACTGATGAAGAACCGCCAGCTCGACGTTACCCTGCTGTCTTCCGGTCTTGGCGTCTCGGCGCTGCGCGACCTTGCGACCTCGCAGAAGGTCGTTTTCCTGAGCATCCCGGCGGAGATCGTCGCCAAGATCAACGACCCGGCTTTCCAGGTCGGCATCATTCCGGCCAAGACCTACGAAGGGCAGGACGTCGACGTGCCGACAATTTCGGTGCAGAACTACCTGGTCACGCACGACGGCGTGTCGACCGAAACCGTTTATGCGATGACCAAGTCGATGTTCCAGAATCTCGACCAGATGATCGCCGCGCACTCGGCAGCCAAGGCCATCCGGCTCGAAAACGCGGCCAAGACGGCACCGGCGCCGCTGCATCCGGGGGCCGAGAAATACTATCGTGAAGTCGGCGTACTGAAATAGGCGGACGCAAAGCGGACGCACCCTCGATCCGGTCTGCTGTACCGGCCGGATCCGACGCAGACTGTTTGGAAAGGGAAGACGTGAGCGAAACCCTAAGCATCGAACATCCCGCCCCCGCCGATTTCGAAGAGAACGCCCACACGCGCCAGCTGAGCGGCTGGGCCGCGCGCGTCGCCATGTTCGGCGCCCTGGCGTTTTCGGCTTACCAGCTCTGCGTCGCCGCATTTTCACCGTTCTCGAGCCTGGTCATGCGCGCCGTGCATGTCAGCTTCCTGCTATTGCTGATCTTTCTGCTCTACCCGGCGCGCGCCAACGGACGCGGCGCGAACAAGCTGCCCTGGTATGACATTGTTTTGGCGCTCGGCGGCTTCGCGCTGGGCTTCTACCACATGGTTTTCGAAGGCGACCTGATCCAGCGCTCGGGCGATCCGAACAGCGCCGACCTCGTCGTCGCGACGCTCGCCACCATTCTCGTTTTCGAAGCGGCGCGGCGCGTCATGGGCTGGGCCTTGCCGATCGTCTGCGGTACCTTTCTCGCTTACGGTTTTTTCGGCCAGTACCTGCCGCTGTCGATCGCTCACCGCGGCTTCGGTTTCGACCAGATCGTCAGCCAGCTCTACCTTGGCAGCGACGGCATCCTCGGCACGCCGATCCTGGTCTCGGCGACCTATATCTTTCTCTTTATCCTGTTCGGCACCTTCCTCGAACACGCCGGCATGATCCGCCTGTTCAACGCCGTCGCGCTGGGTCTCGTCGGCCACGCGCAGGGCGGGCCGGCCAAGGTCGCGGTGATCTCGTCGGGGTTGATGGGAATGATTTCCGGGTCGGGCGTCGCCAACGTGCTGACGGTAGGCCAGTTCACCATCCCGCTGATGAAGCGCTTCGGCTACTCCTCGGTGTTCGCCGGCGCCGTCGAAGCGACGGCATCGATGGGCGGCCAGATCATGCCGCCGGTGATGGGCGCGGTCGCCTTCATCATGGCCGAGACGCTCAACGTGCCGTACGCCGAGATCGTCAAGGCCGCGGTCATTCCGGCCATCCTTTACTATTTCACGGCGTTCTGGATGGTGCACCTTGAGGCCGGACGCCTCGGGCTGCTCGGCGTGCCCAAGGACCAGTGTCCCAACCCATGGCTGGCGCTCAAGGAAAGCTGGCACCTGGCGCTGCCGCTCGCGGCGCTGGTGTTCATGCTGTTCCACGGCTTCACGCCGATGTTCTCGGGCATGATGGGGCTCGCGCTGACCGCCATGCTGATTCTCGGCGCGGCGCTCGCCGCGCGCATTTCGGCAACTGCTCTGCGCTACGTTTTCTGGTTCGCCGTCGGCCTCGGCGCGGCGGCGTTCGCCGGCTGGGGCATCGTCCCGGTGCTCGGCGTCATCGCCGCGCTGGTGCTCGCCAACTTTTTCGTCAAGGGCGGCCGTGAGACGCTGCGCACGATGAAGACCGGCCTCGTCGACGGCGCCAAGCAGGCGCTGGCCGTCGGCATCGCCTGCGCAATCGTCGGCGTGATCATCGGCGTGCTGACGCTGACCGGCGCGGCGTCGAATTTTGCTGGTTTCGTTCTCGATATCGGCGAGACCAGCATTTTCCTGTCGCTCGCGCTGACCATGATCGTCTGCCTGATCCTCGGCATGGGCATTCCGACGATCCCGAACTACATCATCACCAGTTCGATCGCCGCGCCGGCGCTCCTGAAGCTCGGCGTGCCGCTGATCATCAGCCATATGTTCGTTTTCTATTTCGGCATCATGGCCGACCTGACGCCGCCGGTCGCCCTCGCCGCCTTTGCCGCGGCGTCGATCGCCAAGGCGCCGGCGATGAAGATCGGCTTCAAGGCGACGCAAATCGCCATCGCCGGTTTCGTCATCCCGTTCATGGCCGTCTATGACCCGGCGCTGATGCTGCAGGGCGACCCGAAGCTTGCCGCCGTCGTCTATATCGTGGTCAAGGCGACGCTCGCGATCTACCTGTGGGGCAGCGCCGCGGTCGGCCATCTGTGGTCGCCGCTCAACATGATCGAGCGCGTCGTCGCCGGCGGCGCCGCGCTCCTGCTCGTCGTCGCGCTGCCGGTCACCGACGAGGCGGGCTTCGCCGTCGCGGTCGCCTTCTTCATCTGGCATCGTTTGCGCACCCGCAAGCTGCACGCCTGATGCCCCTGTGCCTGGCTGCCGGAGCCCTGTCGGCGACGCTCGCCGTACAGAGCTTTACGCTGGCGTGGACGCACTCGATCGAGAAAGTCCGCTGGGAAGAAGACTGGCGCATCGAGGGCCGGCAGCTGGCGATGATCGAGGCGCGCATTCAGGGCTTCGGCGCCGGCATGGAGCCGCCCGACGACGCGGTCCTGCTGGGCGGCTTCTGGCATTACCGGCCGCGCGTCGCGCCGCTTGATGCGCTAAATCTCGCGCATTCGCCTTACACGGCCGGCTATCAGATCTGCCTAGCCGGTGCCTGCCGGCCGCTCGCCGACTTCCTGCCGGGAATCGCGACCACCGCGACCATCGTGCTGCGCGCTTGCGAACGCTGAACGCCACGCGGCGCGTGCTCAGGACGTCCGATTTCCGCTCGCGAAAATGCGCCGATTGCGCCAAGCCCGTCACGTTCGGGTGTCAGTACGACCTCACTACAAACCGGTCACTAACCCGTCCTTGGGATAGTCAATCGTGTAGCTCACGCCGATCTTGAGCGTGTCATTGGGACTCAGGGTTCTTTCCCAGGCGACGACGCCGCGGCGCTGTTCCCACGCTTCCATTGATGGCTTCGGATCGAATTCGGCCTGCACCTTGATCTCGTCGGAGGTGCTCACCGGCGTCGCTTCGATGATCAGCAGGTCAATCGCCGCCGTATGTGAGCTCTTGACGGTGAACACGTCGGCAAACCTGCGCCGGTTGCGCTTTTCGAAGACTCCCGTGCTGCCGGCATTGTCCTTGGCTTGATCGAGCGTCACCCGCACCAGGTCGTCACGTCCGAAGGAAAAGGCAAACTTGCCCGACGCCTGCGGATTCCAGTAGGCCGCGCCGACGTAATTTCCGTCGCGATAGATCTGCATGTTCCCGGCGAGCCAGACACCGGCCAGCCGCTCGGTTTCGGCTGTCAGGACGGCGGTCGTATCGATGCGCGGGGCGACCAGCAGACGTTGTTTAACCGCTACCGTCTGCCTCGCCAGTGCCAGGGTAATCTCTCTGCCGTCGGCCGGGATTGTCACGCGCGCCGGCACTTCGAACTCGGTTGCGAACGAGCCGTCGGTCTGAAAAGTCGGCGGTTCATACGCGGGCTCGGCGTCGCTTTTCCTCAGTCCTGATACGGTCGCCGGCATCGGCGCCGCGGTCGGCGCAGTCATGGACCTGGACAGCTCGTCCTGCCGTTGGCGAAGAGCTTGCGGCGGTATGTAAGAGAGCAGCCAGGGCTGCGGGCTTGCGGCGAGCGGTGACAGCCTGGGCTGACTCGTCGATAGCGACAGCTTCACATCCTTCCAGTCCTCGCCGCTCTTCTGGGATACCTGTGCCAGACGCTCGAGACCGACCGTGGACGCGGCCGAATTGAGTTCGGCACGATAGCCGGGTTTCCAGCCGGCGCTGTTCACCTGATAGGACACGCGCACATCCGCTGCGCGATCGGCAATCAGATGGATGGTGATGGTCCGGTTGTCCTTCGAACCGCTGCGCAGGCGATTCAGATCGCGCTGCAGCGCATCGATCTTCTTTTCGATCTCGCGTTTCTGCATGGCGACCTTCTGCTTTTTCGCCAGGGCATCGTTGGCGCCGCGGCTTATGGCATCGATCAATCCGGTCAGCGTCTTGGCATCGACGGGAGCGCGCGCATGGTCGCTGGCTGCGCCGGAGTCGCTGCCGATGCGCTCGAGATAGGCCTTCACGATATCGGCGGCGCCGGCCTCGGCGTCGAGCGCGGCGGCCTGATCTTTGAGCGCCTGGATCCTGGCTTCCAGATCTGCCTCGGCAGGGTTGCCTGACTGGGTCCGGCCGGCATCCTGCGTGACAATCTGGCCCATGCGTATGCCGGGGTCCGCTTCGACCCGCAGCGTCGACAAGGCAAAGTTGGCTGTCGCGTCGGCAATGACCAGCTGCGTGGCGCCGGCGTCCACGTGCGCGGTGCGGGTGATCGTCGCGCTGCCCGGATAAAGCACCACCGCTGTGATCGGCGCCTTTTGCGCCGAAGCGGCGCCGGTTGCGGCAAAGAGAATAAGTCCTATCAGAATCGATGCGATCTTTGCGTGCATGGTGAGTTCTCCGATGATGGGGATTGGGCGCAACGCGCCACCGCGCGGTGGTGATATTCGACTGGCAAGCCTGGCGCTTAGTTGCTTCTGAGCTGCAAGCCGAAGTCGGGGGACCGCCCAGTTGCGGCGAATTGTCATCGTGATAAGGTTACGGACCCCGAGCGACCTGACCCGCACCGGCTTTCCGGCAGTTTCTCGGCGACATCACGCCTTGCTCTTAGCACTGCTCGTCTAACGGGGGCTCGCCCGGCCGACCGGCGACGCACGATTAAGGTAAAATCGCGTTCTTGCGCCGAGAGGCCGGTCTCTGCCCGACGCCGCGTGCCGCTAGGGGCATCGACCCGCATGGCATCAAATCGATCGAAGGAACGAACCGTGAGTACTCTTGCAGAACAGTTGCAAAAAATGGAAGCGCACAACTCGATTTTTGAAGCGGCCGTGCGCCAGCTGCCCCTGCCCGTCTGCGCCGCTTTCGGCTCGGCCGCGCAACCGCAGGCCGTCAGCTTCGCCAACACCGCGCGCGTGCTCAACACCAAGGACAGCGCCAGCGTCGCCCGGAGCTTCCCGAACTCGGTGCAGGCCTCGGGCAACGCCGTCCTCGCTGCTTCCGGCGTCAATTCAAATTCGGCACAAGGCAAGCGCGTCGCCGTGCTGTTTTCCGGCGGCCCGGCGTCCGGCGGCCACAATGTGGTCTGCGGCATCAAGCGCGTGCTCGGCAACGGCAACACGCTGCTCGGCGTCAAACCCGGCCCAAAAGGACTTCTACAGGGCAACCTCTTTGAAATCACCGACGCCGACGTCGACAGCATCATCAACACCGGCGGCTTCGATTTCCTCGGCACCGACCGCACCAAAATCAAGAGCGACGAACAGTTCGCGCAGGTCAAGGCCACTTGCGTCAAGCACGATCTCGACGCCATCGTCGTTATCGGCGGCGACGATTCGAACACCAATGCCGCGGTGCTCGCCGAATTCCTGTTCAAGGACGTCAAGGCCGACGGCTCCGGCGTACAGGTGATCGGCGTCCCGAAGACGATCGACGGCGACTTGCAGATCGAGGGCCTGCTGCCGATCTCCTTCGGCTTCGACACGGCGACCAAGATCTACAGCGAAATGGTCGGCAACATCCTGCAGGACACCCGCTCCTCGCTCAAATACTGGCATTTCATCAAGCTCATGGGCCGCTCGGCCTCGCATGTGACGATCGAAGTCGCGCTGCAAACCAAAGCGGCGGTATCGCTGATCTCGGAAGAAGTCGCCGCACGGAGGCAGTCGCTGGCGTCCATCGTCGACGAAATCGCGCAAGTCGTCGTCGCCCGCGCCAACAAGGGCATCACGCATGGCGTCGTGCTGGTCCCCGAGGGGCTGATCGAATTCGTTCCGGAAATGCACGCCCTGATCGCCGAACTGAACGACGTGGTCGCGCAAAATGCCGATGAGTTCGCGAACCTGCATGATCCGGCCAAACCGATGTTCGTCCAGAACCTGCTTTCGGACGAAAACACCGAGCTGCTTGCCTCGCTGCCCGACTACATCGTCAACATGCTGCTCGCCGAACGCGATTCGCACGGGAACCTGCAGGTGTCGCTGATTCCGACCGAGCAGTTGCTGATCGACATGACCGCGCGCCGCGTCGGCGAAATCGACGCCGGCGTTGCCTTTGCCACGCAGAGCCACTTTCTCGGTTACGAGGGCCGCTGCGGCGCCCCGACGCTGTTCGACGCCGCCTATACCTACAATCTCGGCCTGACCGCCGGCTCGCTGATTCTCGACGGCCGCACCGGCTACATGGCGACGGTCACCGGGCTGACCGGCGGCAGCGCACCGCAGGCGATTCCGCTGACCGGCCTGCTCAACATCGAACGCCGCCACGGTCACGACGAATTCGTGATCGAAAAAGCGTTGGTCAAGATGGATTCGGCAGCGATGCGCTACTTTGTTGCTCGGCGCGCCGATTGGGCCGCCGCCGATCTGTTTTCGTCGCCAGGCCCGCGCCAGCTGTGGGGCCCGGCAGCCTACCAGCAGCCGATCAGCGTCGCGCTCAACTCCGCTTCCGCGTCGCTGTCCTTTAAGATTGGCTGATCCGGCCCGCTTCCTCCGCCTCGTGCCGGCGCTACTCTGCGCCGGCATGCTGGCGGCTTGCGCCGGCTCACTGCCGCTCGAGGTCGAGCTCGACCCCACGGTGGAAAATGATCTGCCCGGTGCCGAGATGCCAGCCACGCATCTTCAAGAACCGCGGGACGACGAGGTCGTCGTCGTCATCAACAACAACGGCGGCATCGGCAATCACGCCGGAATCTTTGTCGGCAGGCGGCTCAGCGACCCGGCGGGAAGTTACCGCTTCGTCCGCGCCAAAGCGAAAGGCTGGAGGCGGCCGACGCTGAACGACTACGTCGGTTTCCAGATGGTCGATGGTAATCACGTTCAGAGCTTTCGCTTTACGCTGCCGGAAGCCGAATTTTCCGCTATCGCAGCACGTCTTCCCGTCGCCGACGCGGCGGCGCCGCTTTTTTGCGCTGCGGCGGTGAACAACGCGCTGGCGGGCATCGGTCCGTTTGGCGAGATCAAAGCGGTGAACTGGAGGACCCCGGCCGCCGTCGCCGAAGAGCTCGAGGCCATCCTCGCCGCCAACCCGGGCATCGGTCGCTGTGTTCTGCCGGACGGATCCCCGTGCGCGAAGCCGGTTCAGCTCCGCGCCGCAGCCGTTCCATAAAGAAAGCTACTTCGCCGCGCAGGCGATCTTCCAAAGTTTCTCTTCCATCGACGCCGTCGAAATCGAGTACCACTCCTCCGCTTCATTGTCGTCCGCGACGACCTTGGCCCCGCTGCCCATGGCGCCCGCGTAGGACACCGAAGCCAGATAGCGCTCCGTCTTGCCGGAACAGTCGTAGGCCGCCGTCACCCGCGTCGACAGATAGGGCGGCAAACCGGGTTCGACCTGCGGTTCGCCCCAGCGCACGAGATGCATGAGCTGCGCCTTGTCGCCACTGCGGCGCGCGGTCGTCGCGTCGGCATAGACGCGCATGCCGTCTTCGAACTTTTCAATCTCGACCCATTCGGCGCGCGCGGCGCCGCAGAGCGCCGCGATGGCCAGGGCCGCGGCAAAGCATTTCGTCATTTTCATGGAGCGCGATTCTACCGCAAGGACACCGCTATTCACGCGGCAGTTTGACCGCAGGGCCGTCGTCGTGGATACTGCGAAATCGCCTTAGAACCCATTCAAACGATATGGCCATCATGAACATCACCAGTCTTGGCGAAGCGCGCTTCGCGTCGCCACTGCCCTTCCACATCAGCGACAAGGCGCGTGTCGTCTTCAAGGTCATCGTCGATCCCGACGCGCCGCAGTCCGAAGAGATGCTGTTCGAGGTCGCCGGTCCGCGCGAGAAACTGTTCTTCGATCCGAAGAAGACGCGCGCCGGCATCGTCACCTGCGGCGGCCTCTGTCCGGGCCTCAACAACGTCATCCGTTCGCTATATCTGCAACTGCATCACGGCTACGGCGTGCACGAAGTCTTGGGCTTCGTCGACGGCTACCAGGGCCTCGATCCGTGGCGCGGCTCCGAGCCGATTCCGCTCACGCCCAGTTTCGTCGAGGACATCCACAAGGAAGGCGGAACGGCGCTCAACACCTCGCGCGGACCGGTCGATGTCAACGTCGCCGTCGACAACCTGATCCGCCGCAAGATCGACATGCTCTTCGTCGTCGGCGGCGACGGCACCCAGCGCGGCGGCGCCGAGATTTTCCAGGAAGCCAAGCGGCGCGGCCACGCGCTCGCCGTCGTCGGCATCCCGAAGACGATCGACAACGACGTCGCCTTCGTTTCGCGCACCTTCGGCTACGTGACCGCCGTCGAGGAAGCGGCCAAGGCGATCAACTGCGCGCATACCGAAGCGCACAGCGTGCATAACGGCATTTCGCTGGTCAAGATCATGGGCCGCCATGCCGGTTTCATCGCCGCCGGCGCGACGGTGGCCAGCCAGGATGTCAATTTCACCCTGGTTCCCGAAGTCGCTTTCGCGCTCGACGGCGAAAACGGCTTCCTCGCCGCTTTGAAGCAGCGCGTGCAAAACCGCGCGCACGCCGTCATTCTCGTCGCCGAAGGCGCCGGCCAGCATCTGATGGACAGCGGCGCGGACCAGTTCGACGCCTCGGGCAACCGCAAATTCAAGGACATCGGTCCCTTCCTGCGCGAACGCATCGAGTCCTACCTCAAGGCCGAGGACGTCCCATTCGCGCTGCGCTATTTCGATCCGAGTTATCTGATCCGCAGCGTTCCGGCGATCGCCGAGGACGCCATCCTCTGCGACTCCTTCGCGCGCAACGCCGTGCACGCCGCGATGGCCGGCAAGACCGGCCTGGTGATCGGACTGCAGCACGACATCTTCACGCACGTGCCGATCGAACTCTTGACCGCGCACAAGAAGCAGCTCGACCTGAACAGCCCGGCTTGGCTCGGCGTCCTGGCGACCACCGGACAGAACTTCGCGCAGTATCCGGCCTGAGCCGTCGGCGGGACCGGCGCGCGCCCGGTCCTCGCCGGCCTGCGGGGCTGCGGGGCTGCTAGAATGCGCTCTTTGTCCGGACGCGCGACGTGGATCTCCTGATACTGCTCAAAGCCCTGATTCTCGGCATCGTCGAGGGCCTTACCGAGTTCCTGCCGGTGTCCTCGACCGGCCACCTGATTCTGGCCGGCGATCTGCTCAACTTCAACGATGCGCGCGGCAAGCTGTTCGAGATCGTCATTCAGTCGGGCGCCATTCTGGCGGTCGTCTGGGAATATCGCGCGCGTATCGCCGGCGTCCTGCGCGGATTCGGTCACGAGCGACTGGCCAACCGGCTGGTTCTCAACCTTGCCATCGCCTTTACGCCGCTCGCCGTGCTCGGACTGCTCTTCAAGAAGGGCATCGAAGCGCATCTGTTCAAAGCGGTGCCGGTCGCTCTCGCGTTCATCGTCGGCGCTTTCTTCATACTGTGGGCCGAGCGGCGCAAGCACACCGTTCGCGTCAACAGCGTCGATGAAATGACACCGCTCGACGCTTTGAAGCTGGGTCTGGCGCAGGCCCTTGCCTTGATTCCCGGCACCTCCCGATCGGGGGCGACGATCATCGGCGGACTGCTGTTCGGGCTGTCACGCAAGGCGGCAACCGAATTTTCCTTCTTCCTGGCGATTCCGACATTGATCGCGGCGACCTTCTACCAGCTCTACAAGGAACGCGCTCTGCTCAATGCCGACGACATCGGAATGTGGGCGGTCGGTTTCATCGCCGCCCTGGTTTCTGCCTTTCTCTGCGTGCGCTGGTTGCTGCGCTTCATCTCCAGTCACGATTTCACGCCGTTTGCCTGGTACCGCATCGTTTTCGGCATTGTCGTTCTGATAACCTGGCAGCTCGATCTCGTGGCGTGGACGGCCGGATGAGCGCGGGCATCCTTTATCTGCACGGCTTCTGTTCGTCACCGGCATCGGCAAAATCGCGCTTGCTCGCGGCGACGCTGCAGGCACGTGGCCAGGGCGACCGTTTTTTCTGCCCGGCGCTCTCGCCCGTTCCGCGCGCGGCGATCGCCCAGGCACAGGCGATCCTCACCGGGCACGCCGGGCCGCTAACCGTCGTCGGCAGTTCGCTCGGCGGCTATTACGCAACTTGGCTCGCCGAACAGCACGATCTGCGCGCCGTGTTGATCAATCCCGCCGTTGTCGCGCCGGTTTCCCTCAATCAGTACATCGGTATACAGACGAATCTGCATACTGGGGAGACCTTCGACTTCACCGCCGAACATATCGCGCAATTGCGCGCGCTTGAAGTCGCGAAAGTGCACCCCGAGCGCTATCTGCTGCTCGTCGAAACCGGTGACGAAGTGCTCGACTATCGCAACGCCGTCGCGCGCTACGCCGGCTGCCGGCAGCGGGTACTCGAAGGCGGCGACCACAGCTTCACGCACTTCGCCGATTTGCTGCCCGAAATCATTGAATATTGCGGGTTATAATCGGGCCGATGCATGTTCTCTTTGAAGAAGACGGCGCCTTCAAAACCGCCACCATCCTGACTGACAACGACACGTCATTGCAGCTCGAGATGGTCTCCGGCAAGCGTGCCAAGATCAAGGCGGCGAATGTCCTTTTGCGCTTCCAGGAACCGGCGCCCGGCGACCTGCTGGGCCAGGCCGAAGCGCTTGCCGCGGGAATCGAAACCGAGTTTCTCTGGGAATGCGCGGGCGAGGGCGAATTTTCCTTCGCCGATTTCGCCAACGAGTATTTCGGCGGCGCCGGCCACAAGGCGACGGCGGTCGAAGCGGTGGCGCTGCTGCTCGCCCTGCACGCCGCGCCGATCTATTTCCACCGCAAGAGCCGCGGGCGATTCCGCAAGGCGCCGGCCGAGATTCTCGCCGCTGCGCTCGCCGGCCTCGAAAAGAAGCGGCAACAGGCGCTGGCCATCACGCGCATGGTCGACGAACTCAAAGCGCACACGCTGCCGCCCGAGTTCGCTCCACTGGCGCTGCTCAATCAGCTGCTCTACAAGCCTGACCGCAATCGCGTCGAAACCAAGGCGCTCGAAGCGGCCTGCGCCGAAACCGGCCTCTCGACGGCCCACCTGCTTGAAAAATGCGGGGCGATCGCTTCAGCCTATGACTACCACTTGCAGCGCTTTTTGCTCGAGTACTTTCCGCGCGGCACCGGCTTTCCGCCCACCGACCTGCCGCTGCCGCCGACCGGCCTGGCGCAGGCCGAGGTACAGGCTTTCTCGATCGACGACGCGACGACGACCGAGATCGACGACGCGTTCTCGCTCCAGACACTGCCTGGGATTGGCTGGCGCGTCGGCATCCACATCGCCGCGCCCGGTCTCGTCGTCGCGCCCGGCTCGGCGCTCGATGCGATGGCGCGCGAACGGCTGTCGACGGTCTATATGCCGGGCCGCAAAATCACCATGCTGCCCGAAGCCGCTGTCGAGCATTACACGCTGGCCGCCGACCGCAACTGTCCGGCGCTCTCGCTCTACCTGACGGTGAGCCCCGAATTCGAGGTCACGGCGCACGAATCGCGCATCGAAATGGTCAGCATCGCCGCCAACCTTCGCCATCACGACATCGAACCGCTGTTCAACGAAGAGACACTGGCCGCGGGGCTTGCGCCCTTCCCGTTCGGCGCGGAACTCAAAGTCCTGTGGCATCTGGCCAACGCCTGCGAAGGCCGGCGTGGCAAAGCCTCGGCGATGCCGGGCAACAACGACTACAACTTCGCCATTGCCGGCGACCTCGCCGACCCGGAGAACTGCCGCGTCGCGATTTCCGAACGCCGGCGCGGCAGCCCGCTCGACAAACTGGTCGCCGAATTGATGATCATCGCCAACAGCACCTGGGGCGGCGTTCTCGCCGAACACGGCGTGCCGGCGATCTATCGCGCCCAGACGGGGGGCAAGGTGCGCATGACGACGTCGCCGCTGCCGCACGAGGGCCTGGGCGTCGCGCAATATGCCTGGTCGTCGTCGCCGCTGCGCCGCTATGTCGACCTGCTCAATCAGTGGCAGCTGATCGCCTGCCTGAACGGCGACACGCCGCCCTTCAAGGCGAAGTCCGACGCGTTGTTCGCCACGCTGCGCGACTTCGAACTGTGCTACGCCGCCTACGCCGAATTCCAGCGCGCCATGGAGCGCTACTGGTGCCTGCGCTGGCTGCGCCAGGAAGGAGTGCAGACCATCGACGCGACGATACGGCGCGACAACATGGCCAAACTCGACCATCTGCCGCTCATCGAACGCGTCGCCTCGGCGCCCGAACTCAAAGCCGGGCAACGCATCCGCCTGGCCGTGGCCTCAATCGATTATCTCACGCTCGAACTGGGCTGCCGCTACCTTGAAACACTTGATCTTGCGCCGGTAGAGCCCGAGAATTCGAACGACGACCTTGCGGAGGCGATCGACTGACGTGAGCGCGGTACTGGTCCAGCGCTGGGCGACACCCGGACCCGATCGCAATCTGCGGATTGCGATCGGCGCTTCGCTATTCATCCACGCCGTGATACTCACCCTGCATTTCGAGTTTCCCGACGCTTCGCGCGCCTTTACGGACAGGGCGCTCGACATCATCCTGGTCAATAGCAAATCGGCGCACAAGCCGACCGACGCGCAGGCGCTGGCGCAAGCCCATCTCGACGGCGGCGGCAACAGCGAGCAAAGCCGGCGGACCCGAACGCCCCTGCCGCCATCGGCCAGGCAACAGGCCGGGCGCGATCTCGAGCAGGCGGAAAAGCGCGTCAAAGCCCTGGAAGCGGAGCAGCAACGCCTGCAGGCGTTGGCCAAGAGCGAGACGCCGATGGTCGCCAAGATCGAACCGCAAACCCAGGCCGCGCCGATCAGCGGCCGCGAGTTGGCATCGCGCGCACTGGAGATGGCGCGGCTCGAGGGCGAGATCGCTCGCGACACCGACGAATACAACAAGCGGCCGCGCGTCAAGAACCTCGGCACGCGTACCGAGGAATACCGCTTCGCCCAGTACATGGAAGACTGGCGGATCAAGATCGAGCGGATCGGCACGCTCAACTATCCGGAAGCGGCAAAAGGCAAGCTTTACGGGAATCTGATGATGTCGGTCCGGATCAAGAGCGACGGCAGTGTCGATCGCGTCGAAATCAACCGCTCTTCCGGATACAAGATCCTTGACGATGCGGCGCGCCGCATCGTTCAGCTGGCCTCTCCCTACGCCGCCTTTCCGGCCGACATTCTGCGTGACACCGACATCGTCGAAATCACGCGCGTCTGGAACTTTACCAACAGCAACCAGCTTGAAACAAAATCGCGTTAATCAAGGAACAGATGACTGATCGCTACTGCGTCTTCGGCAATCCCATCGGCCACAGCAAATCGCCGACCATCCACGCCGCCTTCGCCCGCCAGACCAGTGAGGACATGAGCTACGAAGCCGTCCTTGCGCCGCTCGATGACTTCGTCGCGACGGTGCGCCGCTTCATCGATGCGGGCGGACGCGGCGCCAACGTGACCGTGCCCTTCAAGGAGGAAGCCTATCGCCTGGCCAGCCGGCATACGCCGCGCGCCGAACTCGCCGGCGCGGTCAATACCCTCGCCTTTTCGCGGGACGGCATTCTCGGCGACAACACCGACGGCGTCGGCATGATGCATGACATTACCATCAACCTCGGCATCCCGATCGCCGGCAAACGCGTTCTTCTGCTCGGCGCCGGCGGCGCCGCGCGCGGCGTGGTCGGGCCGCTGCTCGACGCACGCCCGGCATCGCTGGTCATCGCCAACCGCACCGAAGCCAAGACGCACGTGCTGGCGAAACATTTCAAGGCGCTCGGCACGGTTTCCGGCAGCGACCTTCCGGATCTCGCCGGCCAGCAGTTCGACATTGTCATCAACGCGACCTCGGCGAGCCTCGACGGCACCATGCCCGACCTGCCCGAGGGCATCTTTGCACCGGGCAGCCTGGCCTACAAGATGATGTACGGCCAGCGCGACACCCCGTTCGAAATCTTCGCCCGCAACCAGGGCGTGGGAACCTTTTCCGACGGTCTCGGCATGCTCGTCGAGCAGGCGGCGGAAGCCTTCTATCTCTGGCGCGGCGTGCGGCCCGAGGGCCTGCCGGTGCTGGCCATGCTGCGCGGCGCCTAGAGTGTGTTCTCACTTGGCGGACGGTCACGCAAGCATTGGGCCGGGATGTCCCCCAAGGGGATTCCCTGCGGGGCACCGCGCAAGGCGCCGGGAGCGCGGCGTGGTTATTCCACGCGAGCTAGCGGCAACGCCGCGCGGCGCCCGGCCCAGTGCTTGCCCTTCGGGTTGTTGCCAAATGCGCCCGCCAAGTGAGAACACACCCTAGCGCGCAGCGCGCAGCGCACCTCATTGCGCGCTGGCTCAAACGGCTCGTCCTCGGGCTGATTGCGCTGCTGTTGCTCTATCAGTTCTGGCTATTCGGCTGGGTGCTGTGGTGGAACTGGGTCAACCCCGACACGACGCGCTTCATGGAGATCCGGCTCGCCGAACTGCAGTCCAAGGATCCCAAGGCGCAACTCAAGAAAGCGTGGGTCGGCTACGGCAAAATCTCCAACTACTTGAAGCGCGCCATCATCGTCTCGGAAGACGACCTCTTCGTCCATCACGACGGCTTCGACTGGGAAGGCATCCAGAAAGCCATGCAGAAGAACCAGCAGCGCGGCAAGATCGTCGCCGGCGGTTCGACGATCTCGCAGCAACTCGCGAAGAATCTCCTGCTGACTCCGGAAAAGACACCCTGGCGCAAAGCCGAGGAAGCCGTCGTCACGCTGATGATCGAAACCGTATGGAGCAAGCGGCGCATTTTCGAGGTCTATCTTAATGTCATCGAATGGGGCAACGGCGTGTTCGGCGCCGAGGCGGCGGCCGAGCATTACTACGGTATCAGCGCCGCACAGCTCTCCCCCGAACAGGCGGCGACGCTCGCCTGCATGGTTCCAAGCCCGCGTTTCTATGACCGCAACCGCGGCGCGCCGGGGCTCATGAGCCGCGCCGAGGTCATTCTCGGTCGCATGCCGTCGGCACAGATTCCCTGAGCCGACGACCGCAGGAATGCTGCGGAGTCGACGCGGAGATCACTGCGCAAGCGGACGCCGGGCAGGCGGTGGCGACGTATCTGGCGAGCGAATTTCAAGCGTGGCCAAGCGTTCAAAAGCGCTGTTAGCCGACAAGTACACGCTGCCTGACAGCCCACGCCAGAGCGGCGACTTGACCAGGCGATCCTGCACCGGACCCTTGACTTCGGCCAGGTGCAAGCGGATATTCCGCGCGGCCAGGCTCGCGTTGATATCGCTGAGAACTTCCATGGCCGTGGTGTCCACACGATTGACCGCACTCATCACCAGCACAACGTCCAGTATGTCCGGCGCCTTGTCCAATTCCGAGCCGAGACGTGTCTCGACGGCATTCAAATTTCCAAAGAATAGATTTTCGTCGATGCGCAGGAACAATACGCGGGGCAGCGTCTCGACGCCGTGACGTTCGATATTGCGGAAATGTTCAGTGCCCGCGATTCGCCCGATGACAGCGATATGCGGCGTACCGGCACGATAGAGCAAAGCCGCCAGCGAAAAACCGATGCCCAGACCAATCCCTTCCTGCAAGCCGAGAACCAGGACGCCTATCGCCGTGCCGAGCAGTGCCAGCGCGTCGGCACGGTCGTAGGACCAGGCCTGGCGGAACGATTTGCAGTCGATCATGCCGATCGCGGCGCTCACGATGCTTGCAGCGAGCACGGCGAGCGGGAGCCTCGCGAACCAGTGCGTACCCGCGGCAACGAAGCACAGCATCGTAAGCGCCGAAATGATACTGGCCAGCGGGCTTTGGGCGCCTGCGGCGACGTTGATTGCCGAGCGGGAAAGGCCGCCGCCGACGGGCATTCCGCCGTAGAAAGCAGCGACGATATTGGATACGCCCAGGCCGATGAGTTCGCTGTTGGGTTCGACGCGTTCGTGCTTCTTGACGGCCAGCGCCTGGGCCATGGTGATGTTCTGCACCATTCCGATGAGCGCCAGGATCAGGGCCGGCAGCGCCAATGTCTTGAGCAGGGCGATGCTCGGGACGAAGAAGCTGAACGAGGCCAGCCCTTCCTGCACATTGCCGACGACGGCGACGCCGTTCTTGCGGTCGAGGTCGAACGTGATCACGGCCAGCGTCGCCAGCGCCAGGACGATCAAGGGCATCAACCTGACCGGAAACGCCGCTCGCTGCGGCGTGATGCCGATTCGAACGAGCGCCTTGCTCAAGCACTGGCGCGAAGCAAGAAGCACGAGCAGCGCTGCGCCGCTGATCAGCATGGTCGTCGGGTTGCCCTGCGAAGCTTTCGCGTACAGGAGATGGACCGTCTGCCAGGTATTTGACGCACTGATGTCGACGCCGAGCAGGAATTTGATCTGACTCAGGATAATCATCACCGCCGAGCCGGAAATGAATCCGCTCACGACCGGCCGGCTCAGCAGTTGCGACAGGAAGCCGAGGCGCAAGAGTCCCGAGGCGAGGATCAGGAAGCCCGAAAGAAGCGAAAGGCTGGCGGCGAGCGCGATGTAGGGGGGACTTCCGGGGGTGGCCAGCGGACTGAGCAGCGAGAAGGTCATGATCGCGGTGATCGCCACCGGGCCCACGGCCTGCCTCATGCTGCTGCCGAATACGGCATAGGCGATGACCGGGAAGATGCTGACATACAATCCAACCTGGGGCGGCAAGCCGGCGAGCATGGCGTAGGCCAGGCTCTGCGGCACCACCAGCACGGCGACAATCAGTCCGGCGAACAGATCGGCGGCAAACAGTTCGCGTCGATAATTTCTGATCCATCCGGGCACAAGTTGCATTGTGGCTTTCATTGTCATTCAAGACTCGTCGTGCGGCCCGCTGCCCAGGGGAGCGGGTCGAGTTTGCACTGCCACCAGCTTGTCGAAAATCTTGGCCTTATCGAACAAGCCGCCTGCATGAGACGCGATTGTGACGCAATTCGCGCCGCAAGTAGCGACTCGGCGGATCGCTTAGCCAACCCAGCACCGAGCACACGACGGGCATCCGCTCGGACGCCGCCTCGCCGACGGCAGACGAGCCGCCCCGCCGAAAACGCGGATAATGCCGATTCCTCCCGAGCAGAACGCCGAAGAATGAATATTAAAGTCACGGTCGCGATGGACAACTGCGTGCCGATCAACGCGCGTTCGCCTTTTCTTGGCGAGCACGGCTTGGCTATGCTGGTCGAATCGGGATCGACTCGGCTGCTCGTCGACACCGGGCAGTCGGCGGCGATCGTCCATAATCTGGATCTGCTCGGCGTCGCGGCCGACTCGCTAGCCATGATCGCCATCAGCCATGGTCATAACGACCACACCGGCGGACTCTTCCACGTGCTGAGCAACGCGACGAAACGGATTCCCGTCTATCTGCACCCGGACGCTTTCAAGCCGCGCTTTTCCGTCGCCAGCGGGGAGCGGCATTTTGCCGGAATACCCTACCGCCAGGAGCAACTGACGACGCTGGGCGCCGACTGGCGCTGGGTCAACGCGCCGCTCGAGATCCTTCCGGGAATGTGGCTAAGCGGCGCCGTGCCGCGAACCACGGCATACGAGACCGGCGACACGCGCCTGATTGCTCCGGACAAGAGATCGGGATTTGACTGCCAGGACGAAATTGACGACGATATGGCGCTTTTCTACAAGAGCGACAAGGGCCTTGTCGTGATCAGCGGGTGTACGCATTCAGGCCTGGTGAACATGGTCAGGCACGGCCTTGCCGTCACCGGCTGCCAGCGGCTGCACGGCTGGATCGGCGGCACGCATCTTGGGCCGGTGGCCGCCGCGCAGCAGGAACCGACGATTGCCCAACTCGAGACCTTCGGGCCGGACTTCGTCGCCGCCAATCACTGCACCGGATTTCGCATGATGGCCAAATTGCAGCAGGTCTTCGGCGATCGCTTCATCCCGGCCTTCGTCGGTACGGTCATCGAGTTCTGAGCGGCTCGCTGACCCGACGCGCGGCGACTCGCGGGATTACGAATCGAGTTTGCTTGCCGCGACTTCTCTCTCCGTAAGGGAATGGCGCATCTGGTAGATCCCCGTCACCGCGCCCGTTGCGCCATGGCTTTCGAGGTGCTGTGCGGAGAGCTCTTGGCTGGCCAGCGCTTCGACGCTGGGAAGGTCATAGCCGGTGACGAGCACGATCCAATCCACGCCGGCGTCCTTGCCGCGCATTCCTTGCTCTTTCGTCAGTTCGGGCTTCGCGGCTGCCTCGAGCAAGTGGGCGCTGACCAGTCCCGCGCGGGATGGCAGTACCGGCAGCAAGTCCCGGCTTAGCCATTGGCGCAATTCGCGCTCGCTTTCCGGCTCGGGGCTGAAGCGGATCAGCAGCGCGGCCTGCGCGAGTCCCAGACCGAAACTCGCGGTGACGCGGCAAAACCCGCGGTTCATGCCTCGATAATGCCGCATCATCTTCGCGGTCCATGGACTCGGATTGTTCAGCCGCTCGAGATAGGCCGGCGAAGCCAGGGTATCGATATCGGCCACTTCGTAGAGCACGAAGTAGCCGGGCTCTCCGGTTAGGGCAAGCCAGCGCGAGCCGCGCAGAAAGCCGGGAATCGACATTCTTTCCCGAAGGTGCTCGTGCGAATGCCAGTTGTCATGCTCGACGATGGCCGCGGCTGCGACGTCGAAGGACAGGACCATTGCGGCTTTGCCAAGCAGCGCCATCTTCTTTTCTCCTCAAGCGGTTTTGATATCTTGTGGGCATCACGCCCTATGCGCTGTCGGGCCGGGATCCGGAAGAAAGATCGTCAGCAGCCCGATCAGCGGCAGGAAGGAGCACAGCTTGTACACCGTGGCGATGCCCCAAAGGTCGGCAAGTTGGCCGAGAACTGCGGCACCGATTCCCGCAAGGCCGAAGGCCAAGCCGAAGAACAAGCCGGAAACCGTGCCGATGCGGCCCGGAAACATTTCTTGCGCATAGACCAGAATTGCCGGAAAAGCCGACGAGAGCACGAAGCCGATGATCACTGTCAGCAGCACCGATGCGCCCAGGCCCACGTAAGGCAGGGCGAGCGTAAACGGCGCGGCGCCGAGAATCGAGATCCAGATCACCCGCTTGCGCCCGATACGGTCGCCGACCGGCCCGCCGATCAGCCCGCCGGCCGCGACGGCAAAGAGGAAATAGAACAGGTGGTATTGCGCGTCCGCCGTGCTGATGCCGTACTGTTGTATCAGATAAAAGATCAGGTAGCTGTTGATGCTCGCCAGATAGAAATATTTCGAGAACATCAGCGCCAGCAGCACGGCCACGGTGATCCGCACCCGGCGCTTCGGCAGGGCCTGAACGCTCGCGACGTGCGCTTTCTGCGGCTGGCGCTGCCGGTGGCGGTACCAGAAACCCACGCCGGTGAGCACGATCATGGCCAGCAGGGCACCGAGCGAGAACAGGGCGATGCTGGCCTGGCCGCGCGGCAGGACGATCCACGCGGCGAGCAGCGGACCGGTGGCCGAACCGGCGTTGCCGCCGACCTGGAAAATCGATTGTGCGAGGCCGTGGCGGCCGCCGGAGGCGAGGCGCGCGACACGGGCCGACTCGGGATGAAAGACCGCCGATCCCGTCCCGACCAGGCCTGCGGCCAGCAGGACAACGGGGTAGCTGCTGGCGATCGACAGGGCGAGCAGGCCAATCAGCGTAAAGCCCATGCCCAGGGCCAGAGAGAAGGGTTTCGGATGACGGTCGGTGTAATAGCCGACGAAGGGCTGCAGCAGCGAGCCGGTGCATTGGAAGGTCAAGGTGATCAGGCCGATCTGGGCAAAATTCAAATGGAAATTGGCCTTGAACAGCGGATAGATGGCGAGCATCAAGGACTGTATGGTGTCGTTCAGGAAATGCGAAAAGCTGATAACACCGAGAATCTTGAATGCGATCGTATGGGCCGCGCCCGGACTTTCCTTGGAAGCTGCTTGCATCGTTCTATTCTTCGTCGTGAGAAAACAGCCCGTCACTATACGGCGATAGTCGCAATCCGTCGCGGTCGGCGGATTTCCTTTGCGTTTGGGCACCATGCGCGCGTGCTAAAATTCCCCCTGTTCGCTGCGCGGCACAACAGGGAGAGTACCCCGATGAGCGAAGAAAAAAAGATTCAGGATCATCTGGCGGACGTGCGCCACCTGCTGGCCGGACATAAGTTCGAAGAGGACCTCGCCGAGCGGCAGGAAATGCCGCGCCACGAAACGGGTGAAGAAGTCCTGGCCAAACAGCATTTGGCGGGATTGCGCACTTTGCTCGAACGCATACCGCCCGCTGAAATTGCCCAGACCATCGAAGCGCTTGACCCGGAAGACCGCCTGCTCGTCTGGACTGAAGTGCGCGAGGAGCGCGGCGAAGCGATACTCGAAATCCTCTCCGACGAAGTGCGCCAGGACCTGATCGGCGACAGCCATTTCCGCAACGAAAAGACAACCATCAGCGCTTTCGAACTGCGCAACGGCAGGCTCAGCCAGATTGTCGTCAACACGCCTTACGATCTCAAGTGCCTGAAACCGATCTGGGTCGATCTGGTCGCGCCGACGCCCGAGATACGCTCCTGGGTCGGGCGCTTCTTCGACGTCGAGTTGCCGAATCCGAGCAACCTGACCGACCTCGAATCGAGCGCACGCTTTTACGTCGAGGACAATGGCGAGATTCATCTGCACTCGGACTTCCTGCTCGACACCCGCGAGGGTTCGCGCAACGTTGCGGTGGCCCTGATTCTGCATCGCGACGTGTTGTTCACCGTGCGCACCGAGGAACTGCCGGTATTCCGTTTGCAGCGGCTGCGCGCGCGCACCCAGCCCGGCTACGTGACCGACGGCAAGGACGTCCTGCTCGACCTCTATGCGGCCGACGCCGAATATTCGGCCGACGCGCTCGAGGATGTCTATGCAGCGCTCGAAGTGGTCAGCAAGCACGTGCTGGGCACCGAAATCACCGACACCGAAGCGGCCAAGATCCTCGCCGACATCGCCCGCGAAGAAGACTTGAACGGGCGCATCCGGCGCAATGTTCACGACACCCGGCGCGCGGTGTCCTTCCTGACGCGCGGCAAATTCCTCACCGCCGACCAACTCGAAGACGCGCGCCAGATCATCCGCGACATCGAATCGCTCGACGGGCACACTTCGTTCCTGTTCGGGAAAATCAACTTCCTGATGGATGCCACGGTCGGTTTCATCAACATCAACCAGAACAAGATCATCAAGATCTTTTCGGTGGCATCGGTGGCGCTGTTGCCGCCGACGCTGATCGCCAGCATCTACGGCATGAACTTCAAGGGCGTCTTCCCCGAACTCGAATGGGAATACGGCTATCCGTATTCGCTGCTGCTGATGATCGTCTCGGTGGCGCTGCCCTTCTGGTATTTCAACAAGAAGGGCTGGCTGCGTTAGGGTGCTGAAACCTACCAGTCCTTGAAGATCGTTTCGGCCGCCGCCACCGTTGTGGCGATGTCGGCCTCGCTGTGCGCGGCGGAAACGAAGCCGGCTTCGAAGGCCGACGGCGCGAAGTAATGTCCGGCGGCGAGCATGGCGTGGAAGAAGCGATTGAAAGCCGCTTTGTCGCACGCCATCACTTCGCTATAGCTGCGCGGGCATCCGGCGCGAAAATAGAGGCCGAACATGCCGCCGACCGACTGCGCGCAAAAGGCGATGCCGTGCGTCTCCGCGGCGACGGCAAGACCCGCGCACAGCGAAGCGGTCTTTTGCGTCAGCGCATCGTAGAAGCCGGGCTCCTGCACGAGCCCAAGCGTCGCGAGGCCTGCGGCCACGGCGAGCGGATTGCCCGACAGCGTGCCGGCCTGATAGACCGGGCCGAGCGGCGCGATCTTCTCCATGATCTCGCGCCTGCCGCCAAAAGCGCCGACCGGCATGCCGCCGCCGATCACCTTGCCGAGCGTGGTGAGATCCGGCGTGATGCCATAAGCACCCTGCGCGCCCTGCAGGCCGACGCGGAAACCGGTCATTACTTCGTCGAAGATCAGCACCGCGCCGTGCGCGCTGCACAGCCGGCGCATGGCCTGCAGAAAGCCTGGCGCGGGGGCGATCAGGTTCATGTTGCCGACGACCGGCTCGACGATGACGGCGGCGATGCGCGCGCCGTGTTCGGCAAAAGCCGCTTCGAGCGCCTCGACATTGTTGTACTCGAGCACCAGGGTGTGCTTGACGAGGTCGGCCGGGACGCCATCCGAGCTCGGATTGCCGAAGGTCAGCATGCCCGATCCGGCCTTGACCAGCAGGCTGTCGCTGTGGCCGTGGTAGCAGCCCTCGAACTTGACGAGAAGATCGCGACCGGTGAAGCCGCGCGCCAGGCGAATCGCGCTCATCGTCGCCTCGGTGCCGGAATTGACGAGGCGTACCGTTTCGAGCGAGGGCAGCAGGCGGCAAAGCAGATCGGCGAGCTCGACCTCGCCTTCGGTCGGCGCGCCGAAGGACAGGCCACGGGCCGCCGCGTCCTGAACCGCGGCGACAACCTGCGGGTGAGCGTGGCCGACGATCAGCGGGCCCCACGAGCCGACGTAGTCGAGATAGCTCTTGCCGCCCACGTCGGTGATGCGCGGGCCGCTGCCGCTGGCGATGAAACGCGGCGTTCCGCCGACCGAACGGAAAGCGCGGACCGGCGAATTGACGCCGCCGGGAATATGCCGCAAGGCGCGCTCGAACAATTCTTGATTCCGATCAGGCATGCGTGTTCTCCTCGAATAAACGGCCAAAGGCCAGCGCGCGAGCTGTCACATCGCGCACCGCGAACAGGTCGCTGATCACCGCGAGCAGACCCGCTCCCGCGGCAATCAGCGCCGGTGCTTTATCCAGCGTGATGCCGCCGACGGCGCAGGCGGGAAGGCCCAGTTCGTCGCGGCAGCGGGCAAACAGACTTAAAGGCGCGGGAGGCGCAAGCGGCTTGGTCGGCGAGGGGTAGACCGCGCCGAAAGCGACATAGTCGGCGCCGGCGGCAGTCGCCGCGCGGGCGAGTTCAAAGTCGGCATAGCACGAGACGCCGAGCAGTTTGTCCGGGCCGAGCGCCCGGCGCGCGGCGGCCGGATCGCCATCGTCGCCGCCGAGATGCACACCGTCGGCGCCCACGGCCAATGCCAGCGCCAGGTCGTCATTGACGATGAAGCGTGCGCCGTAGCGCCGGCAAATGGCCTGCAGCGCGCCGGCGATTTCGCCGCGCTGCGCAGCCGAATTGATCTTGTCGCGGTATTGTACGAAACGAACGCCGCCGCGCAGCGCCGCTTCGAGGCGCGCGGTCAGCGTCGGCGCGTCGAGACCATCCGGGGTAATCGCGTAGAGGCCACGCAAAGGTGCACGCAAGGCCGCTTCAGCCATGGTCTTTCCCCGTGCCCGGCTTCGTGCGGTAGAACCGGTCCGGAATGTACTGCCCGCGGCCTGGCAGAAAGCCTGCGGCGAGCGCGTGCCAAGTGTAATCCTGCGCCTGCCCGACCGCCTCGCTCAGCGACAGGCCGTGCGCCAGGAAGGCTGCAACCGCCGAGGCGATCGTGCAGCCCGAACCGTGGTAGCTGCCCGGCAAACGGCTCCAACGATCGCTGCGCACCAGGCCGGCGCTGTCATAGAGCGCGTTGACGACCTGCGGCGTGTCCTCATGCGTGCCGGTCAATAGCACCTGGCTGCAGCCAAGCGCCAGCAAGCGGCGCGCACATTCGGCAAGCGGCAGGTTCTGCGCGCTGCGGCCATCGTCGGCGAGTCGCCGCGCCTCGAGCGAGTTGGGCGTGAGCAGGGTAGTGCGCGGCAGCAGCGATTCGCGCATGGCGGCGATCATCTCCGCGTCCGCCAGCGCATCGCCGCGCCCCGAGGCGAGCACCGGGTCGAAGACCACCGGCACGTCGGGGTAATCGGTCATTATCTGCGCTACGACCTCGACATTTTCCCGGCTGCCGAGCAAGCCAATCTTGAACACGTCCACAGCGATGTCCGCAAGCAGCACGCGCGCCTGCCTATCGACCCACTCCGGCGCGATCGACAGCACGCCGTCGATGCCGGCAGTATCCTGCGCGGTCAATGCGGTCAGCACCGACAGGGCGTGGCAACCGAGGGCCGAGAGCGTCATCAGATCGGCCTGCATGCCGGCGCCGCCCGACGGATCGCTGGCAGCGAAAGTCAGCACGATAGGAGGCGACACGGGCTTCGAGACTGCTTGCATAGGGACGCGCCGGTAAGAAAAGCCTGGCAGGGGCAAAGGCGTTTGGCTAGAATCGAGGACATTTCGCAGCGCCGATTCTACCTGAAAAGCGAAACGCATCATGAACATCGACGACGACTACCGCTGCTGGATGTGCCTGACCTGCGGCTTCATTTATGACGAAGGCAAAGGCCTTCCCGATGAAGGAATTGCCCCGGGAACGCGCTGGGAAGATATTCCGATGAACTGGGTCTGCCCCGAATGCGGCGCGCGTAAAGAAGATTTCGAGATGGTTCAACTCTGAGCCATTGATGTATAGTGTCAGCGGGAAAGCACGAGGTACGGGCATCAGACAACAAGTGCGCTCTGGAGGAAGGAATTGGCCGAAGCTGCAAACCTGAGTGGCATCAAAGTGATGGTCATCGACGACAGCAACACCATCCGGCGCAGCGCGGAGATTTTTCTCGTGCAAGCCGGATGTCAGGTGGTGCTCGCCGAGGATGGCTTCGACGCGCTGGCGAAGATCGCCGATCATCAGCCCGCGGTCATTTTTTGCGACATCATGATGCCCCGCCTCGACGGCTACCAGACCTGCGCCCTGATCAAGAAGAACCAGCGTTTCCGCAACACGCCGCTGATCATGCTCTCATCCAAGGATGGCTTGTTCGATCGGGCGCGCGGACGCATGGTCGGATCGGACCAGTACTTGACCAAACCATTTACGAAAGACAGTCTGCTGCAGGCGGTCGCGGCTTTCGCGCGCCCGCCGGCCTGACTCGAAATCACCGCAGCGGGCAATTTACGGAGTAATCAACATGCCGGTCAAGAAAATCCTCGTCGTCGACGACTCGCCCACCGAACGTCACTTTCTGTCCGAACTGCTGATCAAGGGCGGTTACCAGGTGATCACTGCCGAAAGCGGCGAGGAAGGCATTGCCAAAGCAAAATCCGAACTGCCCGACCTTGTGCTGATGGATGTGGTCATGCCCGGCCTCAACGGCTACCAGGCGACCCGGACGCTGACCCGCGACGAAAAGACGAAACACATTCCGGTCATCGTGTGCACCTCGAAAGGCCAGGAAACCGACAAGATCTGGGGCTTGCGCCAGGGCGCCCAGGACTATCTGGCCAAGCCGATCAAAGGCGAAGAGTTGCTGGCCAAGATCGCCGCCCTTTAAGTTCGACAGCATGGCAAAAAAAGGCAGTTTACGCGAATTCCAGGCGCACCTCGCCAAGCAGCTTGCCGGCGCCGGCGAGCGCAGCGCGGCCGGCTTGCTCGGCGTACAGGCCGGCGGCGAGTACTGGCTGCTGAGTCTGTCCGATTCCGGCGAAATCGTTCCGCTGACGCCGCTGACCGGCGTGCCCCTGACCCAGCCGTGGTTCGTCGGCATCGCCAATATCCGCGGCAGCCTCTACGCGGTCGCCGATTTCTCTGCCTTTCAAGGCCGCGAAGCAACGCCGCAGAACGCCAGCTCGCGCTTGCTGCTGATTGGTACCCGCCATGGCAACAACGCTGCGCTGCTGGTGACGCGCATGCTCGGCCTGCGCAACGTCGAAGCACTCAAGCAGATCGCCGCCGATCCGGACGCGCCGCATTGGGCCGACAAAGCTTATATGGATAGCGATGGACGCCGCTGGAAGATGCTCAATGTTGCGGCGCTTCTGGCCGATGACCAGTTTATGGAAATAGGCGTGTAAGCCCCGTGGACGGAGACCGGAGACCCTGCCCCAGATGAATTCCGCGACTGAATTCGACGTCGGCCCATTAACCTGGGTCAAGAGCGAGATCGACCTTGCGCTCGGACGCGCTGACGATGCCTTGCTGCAGTATACGGCCAGCGTGAAGGGCGGCATCGGCGACCTCACCCAGGTCAAGTTCTGTCGCACGCACCTGCACCAGGTGCAGGGCGCATTGACCATCGTCGGGCTTGGCGGCGTAACGCAGTTTGCCGAAGCGCTGGAGGCCATGCTCGAGGCGATCGAGCAGCAATTGCGGCCAGCCGGAGAGGACAGCATCGCCCTGGCCCATCGCGCGCTGGCGGCGATCGGACATTATCTCGACGACTTGATCAATGGCCAGCCGAACCAGCCGTTGCGCCTGCTGTCGCTCTATCGCGAGGTGCAGGCGGCGCGCGGCGTGGAACGCGTCCGGGCATCCGACCTCTTCTTTCCCGATCTCTCCGCGCGTCCGCCGCGGCGTGTGACGCCGGCGAAGAAGATGGCGCCGGCCGAATTTCAGCGGCTGGTGCACCAGGAACGCGCCCGCTTCGAGCGCGGGCTGCTGGCCTGGTTGCGCGCCCCGCGGGACCGGAGCGGCGTCAGCGAAATGCTTGGCGCGGTCAAGCGCATCGAAGCGACGCAGGATGCGGCATCGGCGCGTTCTTTCTGGTGGGTGGCCAGCGGCTTTCTCGCGGCCCTGGCTGAGGGCAGCCTGCCGGTCGAGATCGACGTCAAGCAGTTGTGTGCGCGCATCGACCTGCAGATTCGCCGGCTGTCCGAGGGCTCGAAGAATGTCGCCGAACGGCTGATGCGCGACGCGCTCTATTTCGTCGCCCATGCCGAGGGCAGCAATAGCGCCGTGCAGGCGGTCAAGACCATCTATCAGTTGCAAGACTCGCTTCCGACCAGCGAGACCGCCGCGCCGGCGGCGGAAGAAACCCTGCGCCGCAAGCTGCGCGAGGTCATCGTGACGCTCGAGGAAACCTGGAACAAGTATTGCGCGGGCACCGTCCAGTCGCTGCCCTTGTTCAAGGAATACGCCAATTCACTATCTACTGTCGTCGAGCAGCTCGGCCATACCGATTACCGCCGCCTGGCACAAGCCATCGCCGCCGGCGCCAACTGGCTTTCCGAAGACAGCACCCGCTATTCGGAAGCGGTAGCGATGGAAATTGCGACGGCCATTCTGCTGGCGCAGAATGCGCAGGAAAACTTCTCGCGCCTGGGCGGCGATTTCGCTCACCAGGTCGACGTCACGGTGGCGCGGATACACGGCTGCCTGGCCGGAACGCCGCCGAAACCGGGATCGGAAATCGCCCTGCTCGACGAAATGTCGCGCCAGGCGCAGGAAAAGTTGCTGATCGGCCAGGTGGCCAAGGAGATTCAAAGCAACCTCGCGCAGATCGAGCAGGTGCTCGATGCCTTCTTCCGCGATGTCGACAAGCGCGCCGAAATCGAGAACCTCGACGTGCCGCTGCGCCAGATCGGCGGCGCCCTGAGCATGATGCGCCACGACGGCGCGGTTGCCGCGCTGCGCGAATGCTCGGCGGAAATCAAGCGTTTCGCCGATCCTGAGTATGTGCCGCTCGAAAGCGATTTCGAGCACGTCGCCAGCCAGCTGTCGGTCATCGGGTTCTTCGTCGATTCGCTGCAGCACGGCGCAAGCGATTTCGCAAGTTTTTCCCGGCTGATGCAATCCGGTTCGGCCCCGGCCGGATCGCCCGAACCGCAGGAAGACGGCGACAGCGACGCGGGCGAGGACCATGTCAGCGTCGAGCAGGAAGTCGAGCAGCAGAAGCGTCAGGCCCACGCGCTGCTCAGCGCGGTCAAAGACCAGCCGGCCGACGCCGCGCTGCGTGCCGAACTCAAGCTCAATCTGGAAACATTGAAGAACGACGCTGATCTGGTTGCCGACAGCGCGCTCGGCGAGCAAACCAAAGCCGTTCTGTCGGCGCTCGCGACGGGCGGGAACGCCGATCCGCAAATCGACCGCGCGATGGCCACGCTCAGTCCGAATCTGCCCGAAGCCTTGCAACCCTCTGCCGAAACAATACAGTTGGCGCAGTCGAGCAGCGAGGAAATCGACGCCGAGCTGCTGGCCATTTTCCTTGAAGAAGCCAACGAAGTCCTGGCCCGGGTCGACGAAAATCTGCAGGTGCTCAGCGATCTGCCGCATAACGTCGAGGTATTGACGATCATCCGGCGCGGTTTCCACACCCTCAAAGGCAGCGGACGCATGGTCGGCCTAAAGGATGTCGGCGAAGCCGCCTGGGCCGTCGAACAGACGCTCAATCTCTGGCTGCGGCAGGAACTCGAAGTCAACGCCGATCTGCTCCGCCTGATCGGCCAGGCGCACGTGCTGTTCACCGACTGGGTGCGGCAGCTCGAAAGCCATTCGGACAGCGCGCCGGACGCGCACGATGTGATCGCGCTGGCCGAGGCCTTGCGGCGCGGCCACGATGAAGCGCATGCCGCGGCGACGCCGACGATCGCGCCGACGCCGGCAAGCGCCGAAGAGTCAGCGCCGGCCCCTCAAGAAGAAGCGCTGCCGACTGCCGAAATCATCACCCTCGAGTTTCCGCAGGCCCCTCCAGCCAGCCTCGATGGCGATCTGACGATCGATCTCGACGCGGTCGACCTGCCGGAAATCGCCGCCGAGACGCCCGCGTGGACTGTCGAACCGCCAGCACCGGCAGCGGAAGCGCCTCCTGCTGAGCCGGACGCGGCGGCGCCCGAGGGCACGCGGCCAAGCGGTATTTCGCCCACGCTCTACGAGATTTTTTCCGAGGAAGCCAGCGCTCATCTGGCCACCCTGCAGCACGAATTGCCCTTGCTCGAAGCCAGCGCATCGGCGCCGACACCGCACGCCATGTACCGCGCCGCGCATACACTCGCCGGCATTTCGGCGACGGTCGGCGTGCCGACCGTCAATCACCTGGGCCTGGCCCTTGAACACGCGCTGCTGCGCCGCGATTATTCGGCGCAGCCGAACAGCAACGACGCGCTGCTGGTGATCCGCCAGGCGATCGACGAAGTGGCGTTGCTGCTCGAGGCGCTCGCCGACCAGCGCGAACCTGAGCTTGCGCCCGGCCTTGTCGATGCGCTCGATGCGCTTTATCCCGCGCAGGTACTGGCCGCACTGGCGGAACGGACGGACGGTCCGGATGTTCGCGTCGCCGCGATACCCGGCACGGCAATCGACGAGGAACTGCCGCCGCCGGAAGCGATCAGGACCGAGTTCCCGCAGGACCAGCCGTTTGCCGCGCAGAGTGTGCCTTTGGCATTGCATGACGAGATCGACGAACAGCTCTTGCCGATCTTCCTCGAGGAAGCACTCGATCTCAATCAGGGCATAGCCGCCCAGTTGCGCGCCTGGCGCAATGCGCCGTCCGACACCGACACGCCGCGTACCCTGGCGCGCCTGCTGCACACCCTGAAAGGCAGCGCGCGCATGGCCGGCGCGATGAATCTCGGGGAAATAACCCATGCCATCGAATCGCAGGTCGAACAGGCCCTGCGTTCCGGCAGCGTCAGCGCCGAGCTGATCGACGCCATCGATAACGATTTTGACGCGGTTCTGCACATCATCGAACGCCTGCAGGCCGGCGAATCTCTGGCGGCGAGTCCGGAGCCGGCCACTGAGCCGGTGGCAACACGCCTCGAGAGCGAATCCGAAACGGCTGCTTACCAGGCGGCAATCCCCGAGACCGGCGATCGCCGCGCCGATCGATCGCGCGTCCCGGCCGCACCCGAAGCACTCGAGACGCTCGAGGCCGCTGAACCGACCAACCTGCCCGCCGGGGCGGCGCCGCGCCCGACCGTGCGCGTGCGCGCCGATCTGATCGACCGCCTGGTCAACGAAGCCGGCGAATTGTCGATCGCCCGCACGCGCATCGAAGGCGAAATGCGCAGCCTGAAGGAATCGCTGCTCGACCTGACCGAGAACGTGATCCGTCTGCGCCGCCAGTTGCGCGAAATCGAGATTCAGGCCGAATCGCAGATGCAGTCGCGCACCGCGCTCGCCGATGAAAAACATGCCGGTTTCGATCCGCTCGAATTCGACCGCTTTACGCGCTTCCAGGAACTCACGCGCATGATGGCCGAGTCGGTCAACGACGTCGGTACCGTCCAGCAGCATCTGCTCAAGAACCTCGACGACGCCAACGCCGCGATCATCGCCCAGGCACGCTTGAACCGCGAGGTGCAGCAGGAACTGATGGCGGTGCGCATGGTTCCTTTCGGCAGCCTGGCCGACCGCCTCTACCGCATCGTGCGGCAAACCTCCAAGGAGCTCGGCAAACGCGCCAACCTGGAAATTTCCGGCGGCCAGGTCGAACTCGACCGCAGCGTGCTCGACAAGATCGGCGCGCCGCTCGAGCACATGATGCGCAATTCGGTCGTGCACGGCATCGAAGAGCGCGAACTGCGGCTCTCCCGCGGCAAACCCGACATCGGCGAAATTTCGCTGGGCCTCAAGCGCGAGGGCAACGAAATCATCATCAGCTTTGCCGACGACGGCGGCGGCCTCGACTTCGAGCGCATCCGCGCGCGCGCGGTCGCCACTGGTCTGCTCGGCAACGACGAAAGAGCCGATACGACGCACCTCGGCAATCTGATCTTCACGCCGGGTTTCACCACCGCGGCCGAACTCTCGCAAGTGGCCGGCCGCGGCATCGGCATGGACGTGGTCAAGACCGAGGTCAGCAGCCTCGGGGGCCGCATTGAAATCGTTTCCACCTCCGAGCGCGGCACCGAATTCCGTCTTTATATTCCGCTGACGCTGGCCGTGACCAAGGCGCTGCTCGTGCGCGCGGGCAACCGACGCTACGCCATCCCTTCGGTGATGATCGAGCAGGTTCTCGATCTCAAGGAGTCGGCGCTGACGCGCATCCGTGAAGCCGGCATGGCCGAATGGATGGGAAACCAGTATCCCTTCCATTTCCTGCCGCAACTCCTGGGCGACGCGCAAGCGCTGCCCGAACAGCACCGCCAATACTGGGCCCTGTTGCTGCGCAGCGGGACACGGCGTATCGCGGTTCAGGTCGATGAACTGATGGGCAACAAGGAAATCGTCGTCAAGAACATCGGGCCGCAACTGGCGCGCGTGATCGGCGTCGATGGCGCGACCGTGCTCGGCGACGGCCAGGTCGTGCTGATTTTGAATCCGATCGCGCTCTCGAGCCGGCCGCGCGTCGCCGATATTGCCGCGCCGGTTCCGAGCAAGCCGGTGCTGAGCGAGGCCGACGCGGCGATCGCCAAGCTGCCGACGGTGATGGTCGTCGACGACTCGCTGACCGTGCGCAAGATCACCGGCCGCCTGCTGGCCCGTGAAGGCTACCAGGTCATTACCGCCAAGGATGGCGTCGAGGCCCTCGAACTGCTCCTCGATGTTCTTCCCGACGTCATGCTGGTCGATATCGAAATGCCGCGCCTCGACGGTTTCGACTTGACCCGGAACATCCGCGCCGACGCGCGTCTGCGCGGTATCCCAATCATCATGATCACCTCGCGGACCGCCGAGAAGCATCGCGCCTATGCCTTCGAGATCGGCGTCAACCACTACCTCGGCAAGCCCTATCAGGAAGACGAATTGCTGCAGCTCGTCGCCGGTTACGTCAGGCGGCAACGGGTCGCTTGAGCGCCGCCCCGCTGAATGACGCAGGCGGGATCGACTGGTCATAATCAAAGCGAAGATCCACTTTCTCTGTGGATGCTGGGTTTCGGATCGGGGACCGAATGCCTTTGTCTCGGCCGCCGTGGGCGACTAAAATAGCCTCATGATGAAAAGCACCAACCTGACCAATCACTTTCTCATCGCCATGCCGGCGATGTCCGATCCGTATTTTGCCAAATCGCTGGTCTATATCGCCGAACACAACGATCAAGGCGCGCTCGGCATCATTGTCAACCGGCCGATCGACATGAGCCTCGCCACGCTCTTTGAAAAGATCGACGTGCCCTTCGAGGCCGAATCGACCGCGCTGGCCAAGTTGCCGGTCTTTTTCGGCGGCCCGGTGCAAACCGACCGCGGCTTCGTTCTGCACCGGCCGCTCGGCGAGTGGCAATCGACCCTGGCGATCAGTCCGGATGTCGGTCTCACCAGTTCGCGCGACGTTCTGCAGGCCGTCGCGCGCGATGGCGAGCCGCGCGAAATCGTCGTCACGCTCGGCTATTCCGGCTGGGAAGCCGGGCAGCTCGAGCACGAACTGGCGCAGAACGCCTGGCTGACGGTGCCGGCGCGCACCCATATCCTGTTTGAACTCCCTTACGAGGAACGACTGCCCTCGGCGATGGAAATCCTCGGCGTCGATTTTGCCAATCTCTCCGAAAAGCCCGGGCATGCCTGAGCTTGCCAAACAGTCCGCCAAGCGCCCGTCGGGCACGGTACTGGCCTTCGACTTCGGCGAAAAGCGCATCGGCGTCGCCGTCGGCGAACGGCTGCTGGCGCAGGCGCATCCGCTGACGACGCTGCGCGGCGAGCGCAATGACGAGCGCTTCGCCGCGATCGCCGCGCTGATCAAAGAGTGGCAGCCGGTCAGCCTGGTGGTCGGCCTGCCGGTAGCGCTCGACGGCTCGGCGCACGCGATGACCGCGCGCTGCACACGCTTTGCCAATCAGTTGCGCGGCCGTTTTGGCCTGCCCGTCGATTACGCCGAAGAGCGCCTGACTTCGGTCGAAGCCGCGGAAAAGCTCGCGGAAGGCGGCGGCAAAGGCCAGCAGCACCTTGACGCGCTGGCCGCCCAGATCATCCTGCAATGTTATTTCGAGCGCGTTTCTCCCAATTCCGATCCCATTCAAACTTCCATGGAACATCAAGCCCATGCCCCTCACCACCATCCCTGACGCCGAGGCGCAATGCATTGCGCTGGCCAACCTGATCCGGCCGCAACTGAAAGAAGACACCATGCTCGTCGGCATCCACAGCGGCGGCGCCTGGATTGCCCGGCGTCTGCGCGAACTGCTCGGACTGCCCGGCGAGATCGGCTTGATCGACGTGTCGTTTTACCGCGACGATTTCGGCGAGAAGGGCCTGCGCCCGCAGACCAAGCGCACCTCGATCCCATTCACCGTCGATGGCCGGCCGCTGATTCTCGTCGATGACGTGCTGTTCACCGGCCGCACGACGCGCGCGGCGATCAACGAACTCTTCGATTACGGCCGCCCGGCGGGCATCAAGCTCGCCGTTCTCGCCGACCGCGGCGGGCGCGAGCTGCCGATCCACGCCGAGTTCTGCACCTGGCAAGTCGAACTCGCGCGCACCGAAGAGCTGGTGCTCGAACCCGATGCCACCGGCCGGCTGCTCTGGAAGCTCGTCAATCATGGCTAATCCGCACCCGGGCAGCGCTTCAGGAAATTCCCAGCACAATCCACAACTCAACGCCAACGGCGAGTTGACCCACCTGCTGTCGATCGACGGCCTGCCGCGCGAAGCGCTGCTGCAAATCCTCGACACGGCGTCGAGCTTTCTCGAGGTGTCCGACCGCGACGTGAAGAAGGTGCCGCTCCTGCGCGGCAAGAGCGTTTTCAATCTCTTCTTCGAAAACTCGACGCGCACGCGCACCACCTTCGAAATTGCCGCCAAGCGCCTTTCCGCCGACGTCATCAACCTCGACGTGGCGCGCTCCTCGACAGCCAAGGGCGAGACCCTGCTCGACACCGTCGACAACCTGGTCGCGATGCATGCCGACATGTTCGTCGTCCGCCATAACGCTTCGGGAACGCCCTACCTGATCGTCGATCACCTGCGCCGCTGCGGCCGGACCGACGTGCATGTGGTCAACGCCGGCGACGGCCGCCACGCGCACCCGACGCAGGGCCTGCTCGACATGTATACGATCCGTCACTACAAGAAGGATTTCAGCCCGCTGACCGTGGCCATCGTCGGCGACATCCTGCATTCGCGCGTCGCCCGCTCGGACATCCACGCGCTGACCACGCTCGGCGCCGCCGAGGTGCGCGCGGTCGGGCCGCAGACGCTGTTGCCGACCCTGATTGAAAAAATGGGCGTGCGCGTATGCAAGGACCTCAAAACCGGCCTCAAGGATTGCGACGTGGTGATCATGCTGCGCCTGCAGCACGAACGCATGAACGGCGCCCTGCTGCCGTCGGCGCGCGAGTATTTCAAGTGCTACGGACTGAAGCCGGAAACCCTGGCGCTGGCCCGGCCCGACGCCATCGTCATGCATCCGGGGCCGATGAACCGCGGCGTCGAAATCGATTCGGAAGTCGCCGACGGCGCGCAGGCGGTGATCCTGCCGCAGGTCACCTTCGGCATCGCCGTGCGCATGGCGGTGATGAGCATCCTGGCGGGGAACTGAGATGCGCGATCAACTGGACCAAACCTTGAAGACGAGCGAAATACAGATCAAGAATGGCCGCATCATCGACCCGAAGAACGGCGTCGACCAGCGCGCCGATTTATTTGTCAGCGACGGGCGCATCGTGGCCGTCGGGCAGGCGCCGACCGAATTTCGCGCCGACCAGACGATAGACGCCAGCGACTGCATCGTCTGTCCGGGTCTCGTCGATCTCGCAACGCGGCTGACCGGGCTCGAATCCGAACTCGCCGCAGCCGTCGCCGGCGGCGTCACGGCGCTCGCCTGCCCGCCAGACAGCCGGCCGCCGCTCGACGAACCGGGATTGGTCGAGCGCCTCGTGCGGCACAGCGAAGCGCTGGGACTCGCGCGCGTCTTTCCGCTTGGCGCGCTGACCCAGCAACTGGCCGGCGAAAAGCTCTCCGAAATGCACAGCCTGACGCGCGCCGGTTGCATTGCCTTCTCACAGGCCAAGCAACCGATTTTCGATACGCAGGTGCTGCTGCGCGCCATGCAATACGCGGCAACCTTCGGCTACGCGATCCATCTGCAACCGCAGGACCATTACCTGGCGCACGACGGCGTCGCCCACGACGGCGAAGTCGCCTCGCGCCTGGGCCTGGCCGGCATCCCGGTGTGCGCCGAGACGGTGGCCATCGCCACCGCGCTGCAACTGGCGAGAGAAACCGGCGTCCGGCTGCACCTCGCGCGCCTGTCCTCGGCGGCCGGCGTCGCGCTCGTGCGCGAAGCCCGGCGTGCCGGACTCGCGGTCAGCTGCGACGTCTCCGTCTACCACCTCCATCTTTCGGAAATCGACATCGGCTATTTCGACAGCCGTGCGAACTTCCGGCCGCCGCTGCGCTCAGGCAGCGATCGCGACGCACTGCGCGCCGCCGTTGCCGAAGGCCTCGCGGCGGTGTGTTCCGACCATACGCCGGTCGATGAAGACGGCAAGCAATTGCCTTTTGCCGAAGCCGCACCCGGCGCCACCGGTCTTGAACTGCTCTTACCGCTGACCTTGAAATGGGCGGAGCAGGCGAAGCTGCCGCTAGCCACGGCACTCGCCCGGGTGACCTGCGACCCGGCGGCAATCCTCGGCATTGCCAACGGTTCGCTCGCTGTCGGCAGCCCCGCCGACATCTGCGTCTTCGATCCCGCCGAGCCCTGGCGCGTCACCGCCGACGCGCTGCGCAGCCAGGGCAAGAACACGCCCTTCCTCGGCTACGAAATGACCGGCCGCGTCAAGACCACGCTGGTCGGAGGGCGCGTCGTTTTCGACGGCTGATGCGATTGGCATCGAGCGAGTGCGCCTGTCGCGATGCATCGGCCTGAGTGCCGCGCGAACATGGATGAACTTCGGGCCGCCGCCGAAAACAGCTTCTTGGAAGGCAGCCGCCATCTGACGGGCGGCGACGCCGATAAGGCCGAGGCCTGCTTTCGCCAGGCGCTGCAACTCGCGCCCGATCTTGCCGAAGCGCACGCCAATCTCGGCTGGCTGCGCGCCCAGGCCGGTTCTTTGGCCGACGCGGAAGCGTACTATCGTCAATCGATTGCCTGCAATTCTGACATCGGCCAGGTGCATCTGAACCTCGGCGCGCTGCTTGCCGACCAGAAGCGCTTTGCTGAGGCAGAAGTCGCGTGTCGGCGGGCGATCGACCTGCTGCCCGGGGCGGCGGCGCCGTGGTCGAACCTCGGTGTGCTGCAGGCTTGCCAGAAGCGCGAAGTCGAAGCCGAGGAAAGTTACCGCCGGGCGATCGCGCTCGACGCCGATTACCGCCTGGCTTATTTCAATTTCAGTTACCTCTTGCTGCGCCAGGGCCGCTTCGAAGAAGGCTGGCGCTGCCTTGAAGCGCGCAAGTGGTATGGGCAACTCGAAAGTCATCTGAACTGTCCGCGCTGGCAAGGCGAAACCGTGGACGGCAAGTCGCTGCTGATCGGCATTGAAGCCGGGCACGGCGACATGATTCAGTTCTGCCGCTACGCAGCGGTATTGAAAGCGCGGGGCGCGGCGAAGATCACGGTCATCTGCCATCCGGCGCTCAAGACGCTGTTCCTCACCCTGGCTGCCGTCGACCGCGTCGTCGCCATCGACGAACCCTTGCCGGCGTGCGATTGGGACTTCTGGACCCCGCCGCTCAGCATTCCCTACCATTGTCAGACGCGCATCGATTCGATCCCGGCAAGCCTGCCTTATCTGCACGCGAACCCGGAGCAAGTCGCGCGCTGGTCGGCGCCGCTGCGCGCGCATGGCGCCGCGCGCGAACTGCGTGTCGGCCTGGTGTGGAAAGGCAGTGCGCGTTTTGAGAACGATGCCGACCGATCGCTTCCCGACCTCAGCGTACTCGCCCCTCTGGGCACGATCGCCGGCGTGCGCTTCTTCAGTTTGCAAAAGGGCGCCTGCGAAGACGAAGCGGCTTGTCCGCCCCCCGCTCTTCCTTTAGTCAATCTGGGCCCGCAGATTTCCGACTTTTCCGATACCGCCGCAATCATCGAGCATCTCGACCTGGTGATCTGCGTCGATACTGCCGTCGCTCACCTTGCCGGCGCCTTGGGCAAAGCCTGCTGGGTCCTGTTGCCTGACTACAAGACCGACTGGCGCTGGCTGACCGAACGCAGCGACAGCCCCTGGTATCCTGACGTCATGCGCCTGTTCCGGCAGCCGCGCACAGGCGGCTGGACTACCGTAGTCGCGGAGGTGCATTCCGCCCTGCAACAGTTGCGGCAAGCAGCCAGGGAAGCCGATCGCGCTCTCGGCGCACGGTGAAAGCGCCGATCGGCGGGCAAACCCAGCAAGCTGCCCGACCGGTGAAGCAGATTTCTTCTTGGTGTTATTTGGGTATTTTGTCTTTCGTGATCGACTGATGGTTGTGCGGCGCAATATTCAATTTGCATTGCGATATTTGCGCAATCATTTGTCTTCAGCCCGGCCAGAATCGGTCATGCAATAAACTGCTACAAAGCAGACATCGTGCGTTCGCGGCTCCTTCTAAGTTATTCACAGGCATCAAATCAGAGCGATTATTCTTTTCGTATAACGGGTGCCAAGTTGTCTCTCGCTCGATCAGTTCGAATCCCACATCTATGATTTTGTCTTTTGCCGGCCGCCCTTCGATTCGGGCGAGAGGTGCGTTCGCTGCTTGGATGCCAGTGGCGCGTTTGTCGATATGGATTGAAGAGATCGAGGGCGCCGTATGTGCGTCAGCGAACTGTGTTTTCGTACTATCCCGCTCAGGCTTTGGGCTGTCGTTCAACAAGTGTCATGCCCATGACTGATGGTCTTCGCTCGGAGGCCAACCCTGTTGAATCTCAGTTTCCACCCGTCATTCAACAGGAGTACCGAAATGAATAAAGTACGAGAGTTGTCAAATTCACCGATAAAGGCATCGAGCATTATCGGCACGAACGTGGTCAATCCCGACGGCGAAATGCTTGGAGACGTCAAGGAAATCGTCATCGACCCGCGCACGGGCAGGGTCGCCTATGCCGTCGTATCGTTTGGCGGCTTTCTTGGCATGGGAACAAAGCTGTTCGCCATCCCGTTCAGCGCACTCAAGTACAACGTGACGAAGAGCGAGTTCGCCAATAACGAGTACATCATCCCTAGCGAGCACATTCAAAGCGAATATGTACTCGATATTTCCAAGGAAAGGTTGGAGAAGGCGCCGGGATTCGATATCGATCATTGGCCTTTGATGTCGGATGAAAAGTGGCACCGTGACATGCACAGGTACTACGAGCGTTTGCCGTATTGGGAATGACCAGCCTCTTGGGCAACTCTGACGACTGCTTTCCAATCTGAGCCACCTCCGGTTTGGGTCGTCAGCGATGGTTGGCAATCGGGGAAAGCTGCCGATCGCAGTTCGGCGAATCAGATTTCCCAACCGGGCCAGAGTGTGCGCGCAACATCTCGCGCAGTAGCACTCCCCTCCGTCTCCTGAGAAAGGCGAGAATCTGATCGTATTCGAGATCTCGGCCAGCGCGTTACGAAACTTTGCAGCAAAGCCAGAAAGATCGGGTTCATGGTCGTTCAGGTAGTTCAAGCCGTGCTCGAAACTGCCGGGAAGAAGCTGTTGTCCAAAATCAACTGCAAGAAAGCTACCCAAACAGCGAAACCGTAGGGCGCACGAGGCGCGCGATGAGATGCTCGCGGTGCCAGCACGAGAACGAGGCCGTTGCGAAGTTCTGCAGGCAGCTGCAGGCAGCGCACCGCGCCCTTGGCGCTGATGTGTGGGAATTACGGCAGGAGAGCGCTCCGCGCCGTTAATGTTGTCCGTACATCGCATTCGAATCGTCCGGATGCACACGGGCTGATACGACTCAGGAGGTCGCTATGAGCACGAAGGTTCGCGGAAACGACATGAAGTTCGAGAGCATCGTCATCTCCGTCTCGGATGTCGGCCGCGCCGAGGAATTCTACGGAAGGCTCGGGCCGAAGCTCGACGCCGAGTTCGCCAAAGGGGAAGACATCCGCCGTGATCCGCACGGCAACGGGTGGTTGCTCCAGGAGGTCACGCCGCGGCAGGTCGGCCGCATCGACTCCGGGGCGACGAGCTTCGCGTCCGCGAACGATCTGGCGGACGCGTTTCGGCGTGCCGAGGCCGCCCACGGCAAGTACGAGGCCCGGCTCGACCAATGGAGGGATGCGAAACGGCCAGCGTGGTACGCCGCGTACGGGGTCACGGAGCTGGCCGGCACGGAGCTGCCATCGTGACTAGCTACGACGCGATCATCATCGGTACCGGCCAGGCGGGTCCCTACGTGACCTCGCGGCTCGCGGGCGCCGGAATGAAAGTCGCGATCATCGAGCGCAGCGCCTTTGGCGGAACGTGCGTCAATACCGGCTGCATCCCGACCAAAACCATGGTGGCGAGCGCGTACGCGGCGCGCATGGCCGCTCGCGCCGCCGAGTATGGCGTGGACGTGGGCGCGGTGCGCGTCGACATGAAGCGGGTCATGGCGCGAAAAGAGGCGGTCTCGAAGGCCTCGCGCACCGGTCTCGAAGACTGGTTGCGGAACATGGAGAACTGCACCGTCTATCAGGGCCACGCCCGCTTCGAATCGGCGCACGAGGTAAACGTCGGCGGGGAGCGCCTCCGCGCGGACAAGATCTTCATCAACGTCGGCGGCCGGGCGCTCGTTCCCGACCTGCCGGGGCTTGGCGAGATCGACTATCTCACCAACAGCTCGATGATGTCGGTGGACTTCCTGCCGAGGCACCTGATCGTCGTCGGCGGCAGTTACATCGGCCTCGAATTCGCTCAGATGTTTCGGCGCTTCGGCGCCGAGGTCACGGTCATCGAGATGGGGCCGCGGCTCGTCGGCCGCGAGGACGAGGACGTCTCGACCGCGATCCGGGAGATCGTCGAGCGCGAGGGTGTCGAGGTGCGCGCGAACGCGAAGTGCATCAGCTTCGCCAAGCATGGCGAAGAGATCGTCGCCGACGTCGATTGTGGCGACGGCGCGCCACAAGTTCACGGCACGCACGTGTTGCTTGCGGTCGGCCGCCGTCCCAATACCGACGATCTGGGCCTCGAGAAGGCCGGGGTCGCGGTCGATGAGCGGGGCTACGTCGTGGTCGACGACCAACTCCGCACGGCCGTCCCGGGAATCTGGGCGCTCGGCGATTGCAACGGCAAGGGCGCGTTCACGCACACTGCGTACAACGACGGCGAGATCGTGATCGCCAACCTGCTCGAGAACGATCCACGCCGAGTGAGCGATCGGATTACCGCATACGCGCTGTACGTCGATCCGCCGCTCGGCCGGGCCGGGATGACGGACGGAGAGATTCGCAAGAACGGGCGCAAGGCGCTCATCGCCAAGCGGCCGATGACGCGCGTCGGACGCGCGCTCGAAAAGGGCGAGACTCAAGGATTCATGAAGATCGCGGTCGACGCCGAAACCGGCGCCATCCTGGGTGCCGCAATCCTCGGCACCGGCGGCGACGAGGTCATCCACTCGATTCTCGACGTGATGTACGCAAAGGTGCCGTGGACGGTGATCCGCAGGGCGATGCACATTCATCCGACCGTCTCCGAACTCGTGCCGACGATGCTGTCCGATCTCCGACCGATGGACTAGCCACACCTGAGCCAAGCAGGCATTCGAGGGTTGACGAAAGGAGTGTCCGATGATGCGATTGCTCGCCAAGGAAGGTCTCGATTTTCGCGGTGAACTGCGGCCAAGCGGCGCCGTCGGAGCGTCGACGCACGCGGACTCGAATGGAGGTCGATGATGGAAGAGCAGGACATTCGGAAGTCCATTGACCGACATTGGGCTGCATCCGCTGCCGGCGATCAAGTCGCCGAGCACGAAATCTATCACGATGATGCGGTGTGCGAGTACCCACAGTCCGGCGAGGTCATCCACGGCCGGCGTAATCTGCAAGCGCTTCGTAGCCAGCATCCTGGCAGACCGTCGGGGTTTATGGTGCGGCGGATCGTGGGAGAGGGCAATCTCTGGCTTACCGAATATGTGATTAACTACGAGGGTAAGCGCGCCTACACCGTGAGCATCATGGAGTTGCGAGATGGAAAGGTGTCGCGCGAGACTCAATACTTCGCCGATCCCTTCGACGCTCCTGCTTGGCGTGCTCAATGGGTCGAGCGGGAGGCGCGATCGACGGCATCTGACAACGGCATGCAGCCGGCGCTTCAAAGCGGCACGGCTGATGCCGAGCATTTGACGGTCCGCTTTCCAAAAGGTTGAAGGTCCGTTCATGATCTGCGACCTTGATCGGACTGCCTGTCTTCGCGACTAAGTCCCTTGAATACCGCGTCGCAGCATGAGTCTGCTTATCCAGCGCAAAACTCGAACAGTCCGTCTTTCGTCGTGTTCGTTGTGTCCTAGCGACTGCCTGGATTCTTCAATCAGCCAGCAGACCTTGCTCGATATCGGCCTTCGCGCCGTTCACCTCGACTACCTTGCGCCGCGAGCTCTGGCCGCTTTTCAGGGAAACCGCCGATTTTGCCAATCCCAGCCGTTCGGCGATAAAGGCGATCAAGGCCGCGTTGGCCTTACCGTCGATTGGCGGTGCGGCCAGGCGAATTTTCAGCGCATCGCCATGCACGCCAGCCACTTCGGTCCTCTTGGCACCCGGCTGGATGTGCAGGGTCAGCGTCGCACGATCCTCGCCGAGGCGCAGCCAGACCGCGTTCATCGCAGAAAGATCAGCACCAACTGGGCGAGCAGGATGGCGATTAATGGCGAGAGGTCGATGTTGGCGACCGGCGGAACAAGCCGCTGGATCGGCCTGAGAAATGGCCGCGTCAGCTGCAAGACCGGATAAGCGAGCGGCGAATGCGGATTCACCCACGACAGGAGTGCCTGCAGAATCAGCGCGCCGATCAAGAGGTAAATACTGATGCGCAAAGTGGCCACGACAGCCTGCCAGAGGACGAGCAGCAGCAGTTGATCGACAGCCATCAGCCCGAGCGCGTCGCGGGCGGCGAAGTAAGCGAGCAGCAAAACGACCTGCAGCAGATAGGCCGGCAACAGCGTCGCCAGATCGAGGCCGAAGATGCTCGGCAGAACCCGGCGCAGGGGCCTGACCAGCCAGTTGGTGAGTTGCACGACGAACGCGCCGACCTGATTGCCGAAGGACACGCCGAAGGCCTGCATGTAAAAACGCAGTAGCAGCGCCAGCGTGAGGAAACCGACGAGCGCGTCGAGAACGAACATCGCGGCCTGGGTCAGCATCTCAATCCTTGCCCAGCAATTCGCCCAGCTGCCCGCCGCGTGCGTTGGCGGCGAGCACGCCGGCGATGATGCCATCCTTGACGCCGTGCTCGGCCATCGTATTCAAAGCGGCTTCGGTCGTGCCGCCTTTCGAGGTCACACGCTCGCGCAGCACGCTGGCCGGTTCTTCCGATTGGGCCGCGAGCTTCGCTGCACCGAGCATCGTCTCGAGCGAAAGTTGACGCGCCTGCCGGGTCGTGAAGCCGAGTTCGACCGCGGCTTGCTGCAAGGCTTCGATGAACAGGAAGACATAGGCCGGGCCGCTACCCGAAATCGCCGTCACGGCGTCGATCTGCGCTTCATCGTCGACCCACAGGGTGCTGCCGACGGCGCGCAAGACGCGCTCGGCGCCGAGCCTTTCGGCGTCGGAGACCGTCGGCGGCGCGTAGAGTCCGGTGACGCCGCTGCCGATCAGCGCCGGGGTGTTCGGCATGGTGCGCACCAGCCGGTCGTAACCGCCGAGCCAGCGCGACAGATCGGCAAGGCGCAAGCCGGCCGCGATGCTGATGACCAATTGCCGATTGAGAAACTTCTGCAGCGAGGCGCAGGCCTCGCGCATCTGCTGCGGCTTGACGGCCAGCAACAGGGCGTCGCAGCGCAGGGCCACAGCATCGGGCTCGGCGTAGCAGCGCACGCCGTAGGTCTTTTCAAGCCGCGCCCGGCTCTCGGCGCCGATTTCGATCACCGCAATATCATCCGCGGGAAAACCGTTGTTGAGCAGGCCGCCGATCAGCGCGCTGGCCATATTGCCGCCGCCGAGAAAAGTGATTTTCATAGTCTGTGTCTTCCACCAAAGATAGCCGTGCCGACGCGCACCAGCGTCGAACCCTCGGTAATTGCCGCTTCGAGGTCCTGCGACATGCCCATCGACAAGGTGTCGAGCGGCAATCCGTCGTCCCGCAAGCGATCGTAAATCCAGCGCAAGCGGCAAAACGCCGCGCGCTGCTGTCCAAAATCGGAAAGTTCTTCCGGAACCGCCATCAGCCCGCGCAATTTCAGGTTCGGCAGCGCCGCGACCGCGTGCGCCAGCGCCGCCGCTGCATCGGGCGCAACGCCGCTCTTGCTCGTTTCGCCGCTGACGTTGACCTGCAGGCAAACCTGCAAAGGCGGCAGGCCGGTCGGTCGCTGTTCGGCCAGTCGCTCGGCAACCTTCAGGCGATCGATCGAATGCACCCAGGCGAAGGCGGCGGCGACCATGCGCGTCTTGTTGCTCTGCAGCGGTCCGATAAAATGCCACTCGAGTCGCAGCGCGGCAAGCTCCGCAACCTTGGCCAGCGCTTCCTGCACGTAGTTTTCGCCGAACGCCTGCTGTCCTGCGGCGGCGGCCTCGCGTACGACCGACGCCGGCCAGCTTTTGCTGACGGCGAGCAGTGAAATTTCCTCAGGCCGGCGCCCACACTTTCGGGCGGCCGCGGCGATGCGCTCGCGAACGGCTTGCAGGTTAGCGGAAATTGTAGTCATAATCAGGTGTTCTGCGGAAGCGACAAGTATAACACCGCGCCCTTATCACCGCTGAGGATGAACCCTGATGGATATCACGGAATTGCTGGCTTTTAGCGTTAAGAACAAGGCGTCCGACTTGCACCTGTCATCGGGGCTGCCGCCGATGATCCGGGTGCATGGTGACGTGCGCCGCATCAACCTGCCGGCCATGGAACACAAGGACGTGCATTCCATGGTTTATGACATCATGAACGATGGCCAGCGCAAGCACTACGAAGAGACGCTGGAATGCGACTTTTCCTTCGAAATCCCCAACCTCGCGCGCTTTCGCGTCAATGCCTTCGTGCAAAATCGCGGCGCGGCGGCGGTTTTCCGGACCATTCCGTCGAAAGTGCTGTCGCTCGAAGATCTCAACTGTCCGAAAATTTTCAAGGAAATTTCCGAATATCCGCGCGGCATCGTGCTGGTGACCGGGCCGACCGGCTCGGGCAAGTCGACGACGCTGGCGGCGATGATCAACCAGATCAACGAAAACGATCATGCCCACATCCTGACCGTCGAGGACCCGATCGAATTCGTGCACGAATCGAAGAAATGCCTGATCAACCAGCGCGAAGTCGGCCCGCACACCCTGTCGTTCGCCAACGCCCTGCGTTCGGCGCTGCGCGAGGATCCGGACGTCATCCTGGTCGGCGAAATGCGCGACCTCGAAACCATCCGCCTGGCGCTCACAGGCGCCGAAACCGGCCACCTGGTTTTCGCCACCCTGCATACCTCGAGCGCGGCCAAGACGATAGACCGCATCGTCGACGTCTTCCCGGCGGCCGAGAAGGACATGGTGCGCTCGATGCTTTCCGAATCGCTGCGCGCCGTGATTTCGCAGACTCTGCTCAAGACCAAGGACGGCCAGGGACGTACCGCGGCGCACGAAATCATGATCGGCACGCCGGCCATTCGCAACCTGATCCGGGAAAACAAGATCGCGCAGATGTATTCTGCAATTCAGACCGGCGGCCAGCTCGGCATGCAGACCCTCGATCAGAATCTTCTTGAACTGGTTCGCCGCAACGTCGTCTCAGCAGCTGAGGCGCGCGGCAAGGCCTCGAACAAGGATGTCTTTCCCGGCGCTTAAGGTTTAGAAAGGCACATTATGGAACGCGATCAGGCCCTAAAATTCATGCACGACCTTCTGCGCCTGATGACGCAGAAGAACGGTTCCGACCTCTTCATCACCGCCAATTTCCCGCCGGCGATCAAGGTCGATGGCAAAATCACGCCGGTTTCCAGCCAGGTCTTGACGGCGCAGCACACTGCCGAACTCGCGCGATCGATCATGAACGACCGCCAGGCGGCCGAGTTCGAGACCACCAAGGAGGGCAACTTCGCCATCTCGCCGTCGGGCATCGGGCGTTTCCGGGTCAATGCGTTGCTGCAGCAGGGGCGTGTCGCCGTGGTCTGCCGGACAATCAACCTGGCGATCCCGACGCTCAACGATCTCGGACTGCCGACCGTGCTCAAGGACATCGCAATGACCAAGCGCGGCCTGGTCATTTTCGTCGGCGGCACGGGCACCGGCAAGACCACCTCGCTGGCGGCGCTGGTTGACCACCGGAACAAGAACAGCTTCGGCCACATCATCACCGTCGAGGACCCGATCGAGTTCATTCACGAGCACAAGAACTGCATCATCACGCAACGCGAAATCGGGGTCGATACCGATTCCTGGGAAGCGGCACTGAAGAACACCATGCGCCAGGCCCCCGATGTCATCCTGATGGGTGAGATCCGCGACCGCACGACCATGGATCTGGCGGTCGCCTTCGCCGAGACCGGCCACCTGTGCCTCGCCACCCTGCACGCCAACAGCACCAACCAGGCGATCGACCGGATCATCAATTTCTTTCCCGAAGACCGGCGCCATCAATTGCTGATGGACCTCTCGCTCAACCTGCGCGCGATGATCTCGCAGCGGCTGCTGGCCAAGAAAGACGGCAAGGGTCGCGTCGCGGCGATCGAGATCATGCTCAACTCGCCGCTGATCTCCGATCTGATCTTCAAGGGTGAAGTGGTCGAAATCAAGGAGATCATGAAGAAGTCGCGCGAACTCGGCATGCAGACCTTCGACCAGGCGCTGTTCGACCTCTACGAAGGCGGTCGCATCAGCTACGAGGATGCCTTGCGCAACGCCGACTCGGTCAACGACCTGCGCCTGCAGATCAAGCTCCACGGCAAGGACGCCAAGGACCGCGACCTGAATTCGGGCATCGGCCACCTCGAAGTCGTCTAGCCGTTCATTGGCCTTCGAAACCCCTTAGCGCTGCCCGGGCCTCTCCGCGGTAGAGGCGGGCGCGGGACAACACAGCAGTCTCGAGACAAACGGTCGTTTGCCGTACGGGCTCACTTTTTTCAAATTTTTTCGAGGCATCACGCCGAAAGTGAGTAGAATAGTTGGTTCCGGGGAGACAGCTTACTGTTCCGTTGCGTCACAAACGATGCGCCGTCTCTGAAAATAAGCAAAGCGGAGTGTATATGTTGCAGGCCAGCAGCGACGGCCACGAAGTGATGACGGCAAAGGGGTCGCCGTCGATTGTCTCATCCGAGGCAGGGCACAAGTGCCAGCCCCCACGCGTTTTCTCCAAGGCGAACCGGCGCAACAAGTCGTTTGCTCGTGCGCCTGAATTTCCATCCTTTCTTTGGACAAGCCATCATGAAAGCTAAGCAAGTCAAATATCCCGGCATACCGAGCGTCATTCACGGCAACGGTGCGGTTGCCCACGTCATGAACCAGGTCTGCGGCGGCGTCATCGGCTACCCGATCACCCCGTCGACCGAGATCGCCGAGATCTACGAAGCTTTCCGCGCCGATGGCGGCGTCAATGTCTGGGGCAAGCACCCCTTCTTCTTCGAGCCCGAAGGCGAGCACTCGGCGCAGAGCGGCGCGCTCGGCGCGACGCTGACCGGCGGCCAGTTCATCTCGAACGCCTCGTCGAGCCAGGGCATCCTCTACGCCCTCGAATCGCATTACGTCACCGTCGGCAAGAAAGTCGGCGGTTTCGTCCTGCAGGTCGCGGCGCGCGTTGTGTCCAAGCACTCGCTCAACGTCATGGCCGGTCATGACGATGTCTATGCGCTGCTTTCTTCCGGCTACACCATATTGTTCGGATCGAATCCGCAGGAAGCGGCCGATCTCGCGGCGATCGCCTACCGCGCCTCATCGCTCTCGCTGATTCCGGTGGCCAACGCCATGGACGGATTCTCGACCAGCCACATGATGAGCGAAGCGATGATGCCCGAGCCGGAGCTGCTCAAAGAATACCTCGGCGACCCCGCCGGGCGCATCAAGGCGCCGACCCTGGCCCAGGAAATGTTGTTTGGTTCCAAGGGCCGCGTCATCCAGCTCGGCCAGTATCTGTCGCGCCATGAAGCCGACATCAGCGAAAGCAATATGACGGCGCTCAAGAAATATCTCGAGACCAATGCCGCCAAGATCGAAAAGGACAACGCCGGGACACTGGTCGCCAAAACGACGGGTTGGCTTCCCGAAGAACTCCAGGGCCAGTGGAAGCGCCAGTGGCTCAATGCCTTTGAAAAGGGAACGCGCCAACTGGTCCCGGCGCAGGTCGACATCAACAATCCCGGCCTCACCGGACCGGTGCAGAACCAGCCCGATTTCCAGGCCGGCGCCGCCGACCACCGCACGCACTTCGTCAATGCGGTCCCGGCGCTGGTGCGCCAGGCCATGGCCGAATACTCCGAGCTGACCGGGCGCATCTACTCGCCGGTCCATACCTTCATGTGCGACGACGCCGATACCGTGATGGTCGGCCTTGGTTCGGTGACCGACGACGTCGAAGCGGTCGTCACCTACCTGCGCAGCAAGGGCAAGAAAGTCGGCCTGATCTCGGTGAAGCTGCTGCAACCCTTCCCGGAAGCCGAACTCGTCGCGGCATTGGCCGGCAAGAAAGCGGTCACCGTCCTCGAGCGTTCCGACCAGACGGCGCTCACCAGCCTCGTGACCCAGGCCCTGTTCAAGGCGCGCGAGAACGCCGACCAGAGCGGCGGCGAACCGCGCCATGCCGGCATCCCGGCGATCAAGCGTTCGCCGCGCCTGACCACCGCGATCTTCGGTCTCGGCGGCCATGACCTGCAGCCGCGCCACCTGATCGCCGCATTCAAGAACATGGAACTGGGCGACGGCGCACCGCTGATCTATCTCGGTTCGCAATTCTTCTCGAAAGACCCGAGCCCGCGCGTCGCCGAGTTGCAGAAACGGCTCAAGCTCGCCTATCCGGAAACGGTGGCGATGGCGCTCGAAACTGGCGACAATCCGCGCCTCTTGCCCGATTCGGCATTCCGCGTCCGCTTCCACTCGGTGGGCGGTTACGGCACCATCGCCTCGGGCAAACTGCTGACCGACATCCTCGCCGGCGTACTCGAAATGCATTCGAAATCGGCGCCGAAATACGGTTCCGAAAAGAGCGGCGCGCCGACCAATTACTACATCACGCTGAGTCCGGAAACGATCAAGATCACCAATGCCGAACTCGAGGACGTCGAGGTCGTGATCTCGCCCGACCATAAGGCTTTCAGCCACACCAATCCGTTGCGCGGGCTGGTTGCGGGGGGCACCTTCATCCTACAATCGTCAGTGAGCCCCGAAGAAGTCTGGCAGGACCTGCCGCCGCAAGCGCGCAAGACAATCCGCGAGAAGAAGATCAACTTCCTGACCATCGACGCTTTCGCCGTGGCCAAGAAGAATGCGCCGACGCCGGAACTGGCGACACGCATGATGGGCATCGCCTTCATCGGCGCCGTTGCCGCGCATGTCAGGCAGGTCTCGGGCGGCGCATCGGCTGCGGCGATTCTCGAAAAGATCCGCAAGCAGATCGCCAAGAAGTTCGGCAGCAAGGGCGTCGCCGTCGTCGAAGGCAATATGGCGGTGATCCGCGACGGCGCAGAGGCGACGCACAAGGTCGATTACACCAGCGCCGCATTCGTCAAGATGGACGCCAAGCCGGCGCCGATCGCGCTGCACAATGTCTCGCTCTCGGCCTCGCTGTGCCAGTCGTCCGGTGCGTCGGCCTGCGGCGGCCTGTTCGACCGCCAATACTTCGACGACATGATCGCCAAGCCTTTCCGTGAAGGGACCATCGCTGAAGCCCCGGTGCTGCCGGGAACCGGCATGTTCATGCCGACCGGAACGGGGGGCTCCAAGGACAAAGGAATTTTCCGCCGCACCGTGCCGATCTTCAACCCGGACCTGTGTACCGGCTGCATGGAATGCGCGCTGGTCTGTCCGGACGCCGCGATTCCGAACACGGTCAATGACATCCACGAATTGCTGCTCGCCGGAATTGCCCGCATCGAGATCACCGAAGCCATGCGCGAAGTGATGCGCGGCCATGTCCATACGATTGCCGACGCGGTGCGTGAAGCCTATCGGCAGAGCAAGGATGCGCGCGCTTTCCATGAACTCGTCGCGGAAGCGGCGGCGAAGATCCCGACCAAGCAAGCCACCCTGCTCGGCAACTTCACCAAGCTCGTCGAAGTGCTGGCCGCCTACCCCGTCGCCCGGACGCGTCCTTTCTTCGACGCCATGGAGAAAGCCACACCCGGCACCGGCGGCCTGTTCGCCGCCAATATCGATCCGTGGAAGTGCACCGGCTGTCTCGAGTGCGTCGAAGTCTGCGGCCCGGGCGCGCTCGTCGGCCACGAGCAGGATGCCAATATTCTGTCCATGCTGCAGGATCGCTTCGCATTCATGAGCAAGACGCCGAACACCCCGGCGCGCTTTGTCGACGGCGCTCTCGAAGCCGGCGGCGAAATCAAGCGCCTGCTGCTCGACCGCTCCAACTATTACTCGACGACCGGCGGCCACGGCGGTTGCCGCGGCTGCGGCGAGGTCACCGCGATCCGTCTGGTGATGGCCACCAACCACGCGATCACCGACAAACGCCGGCATGCCCACTTGGACGAGCTCGAAGCGCTGATCGCCGACCTCGCGGCCAAGCAGGCATCGCTCACGAAAAAAGACGCGGTGCGCAGCGAGCGCATCGGCAAGCTCATCGAAACATTGGAAAAACGCCTCTACCTCTACGAGAGCGGCCCGACCGGCAACGGCCCGTCCGGCGCCGTGATCGCCAACTCGACCGGTTGCAGCAGCGTGTATGCGTCGACCTTCCCGTTCAACGCCTACAACGATCCCTGGGTCAACAGCCTGTTCCAGGACGCGCAGCCGCTGGCCAAGGGCATCTTCGAAGGCATTTCGGCGCAGACCGTCGCCGACGTGCGCGCCCTGCGCATTGCCCGCCTCGAACTCGACGACGCCTACGTTCCCGAGAAGCACGACCAGGAACTGCGCATGCTGTCTTGGAGCGAGTTTTCCAAGAGCGAACTCGATCTGCTGCCGACCGTGATCACCATCGGCGGCGACGGCGCCACCTATGACATCGGTTTCGGCGCGCTGTCGCGCATCCTGGCGAGCGACACGCCGCTCAAGGTCCTGGTGCTCAATACCGGCGCTTACTCGAATACCGGCGGGCAGGCTTCGACCTCGAGCTTCATTGGGCAGGATTCCGACCTCGCGCGTTTCGGTTCGGCGCAAAGCGGCAAGCACGAAGCGCGAAAGGAACTCGGCCTGATCGCCTCCTTCCATTCGAATGTGTTCGTGTGTTCGACCAGCACCGCGCTGCAGAACCACTTCCTCAAGAACACCATGGAGTTCCTGACCTACACCGATTCGCCGGCGGTCCTCGACGTCTATACGCCCTGCCAGGGCGAGCACGGCATCGCCGACAACATTTCGGCGCACCAGTCGCGTCTCGCCGTCGAATGCCGCATGAACCCGGTGTTCGTGCACGATCCAAGGCGCGGCAAGAACCTGCACGACTGGTTCTCGCTCGAAGGTAACCCCGATCCGGAAGCGCTTTGGTCGACGACGACTCTCGAGTACCTCGACGACGACGGCAAGCTGCAGTTGAAGACGATGGCCCTGACCCCGGCGCACTTCGCGCTCGGCGAAATTCGCTTCAAGAAGCAGTTCAAGAAGCTCGCCTTTGACGCCGCCAACCTGGTTCCGGTCGAGGATTTCATCGACCTCTCCGAAGCGCAGCGCCAAGGCAAGACCGCGTTCGTCTACTCGACCGATAGCAAGAAGCGTCTGATCAAGGTCGGTCTTTCGGTCTCAGTCGTGGCCCTGGTCGAAGAGCGCCGCAAGTACTGGAACCTGCTGCAATACCTCGACGGTCAGCATGTGGCCAAGATAAGCGCCGACTATCTCAGCGGCATCGCCGCGCTGAAAGCCGAAGTGGCCGACACCTTGAAGCAGCGCGACTCCTCGCTTGACGGCTTCGCCCGCGCCATGTCCGAACTCGCCGCATCAAGCAAGGCGCAAGGCAATGGCACGGTCATCCCGATCATGCAGGTGGGCGGCAGCGCCCCGGCAACCGCTCCGGCCGCGAGCGCTGCGACCGCTACGGCGGTCGGCGATGCGCTCGTCACCTACGACGTTGCCGATCAGGTGAAATGCACCAACTGCAAGACCTGCTATCAGGATCTCTCGGAGCTCTTCGAGAAGACACGCATCGTGGTGGGCGGCGAGAGCCGCGAAGTCGGTCAGCTGATTCCCGGCGCCCTCGAGCGCGTGACGGTAACCCCCGAGCTGAAGGCCCGCATCAAGCGGGTGTCGGCCAATTGCGACGCGGAGATCATTCGATGAGCGCAACACCTCCCTCCAACCAGGAAGACCTGTACCGCTACTTGAACGCCAGCAGCACGCTGGAAAGTACGCGTTCGCAGGTCGAAGCCCTGGAGCAATCGGCCGCGGTCGAGGCTTTCCACAAGCAGATGGCGCTGCTGCAGCGCCGCCTGCTCAAGGAGCCGGCGGCCTTCCGCGACATGTTCATCGCCGACGGCGCCAATGCCATCGTCTGGGAGTTCAAGCAGCCCGAACTCTCGGCCGATTTCATCCGCACCTTCTGGGACCTGCTGCTGCGCGACGACGATACGAGCAAGGTACTGATGCGTTTTGTCTGGAACGTGCCGCTGGGACTCAAGCGCAAGTTCGTGCGCGCCATCGACGCGCACCTGTCGGATCGCTACCCGATGTTCAAGGGCCTGTCCGAAGACTGGCCGGCCGACAATTACATTCCGCCGTATATCCGCGACCCGGAAGAGCGCGCGCATGACTTTGGCCTCGTTAATCAGGGCTACCTCGGCTACATGAACATCGGTTACTCGGCGCGCGAGGTCGAACTCTTCGTCTGGCTCGAAGCGTTGCGCGACAAGCAGTGCGAGGAGCGGCCCTGCGAAGTCGGCGTGCATATCCCGGGCAAGTTCGAGCCCAAGGGCGGCTGCCCGGTCAAGATCCATATCCCGGAAATGCTCGAGCTGCTCGGCACCGGCCGCTTCCGCGAAGCGATGGAGCTCATTGAGAACTGCAATCCGCTGCCCAATGTCACCGGCCGCGTCTGCCCGCAGGAATTGCAGTGCCAAGGCGTCTGCGCGCACACCAAGCGGCCGCTCGAAATCGGCCAGATCGAATGGTATCTGCCGCAGCGCGAAAAACTCGTCAATGCCGACGGCATCGCCGCGCGTTTCGCCGGTTTCCCCGATCCGTGGGCGAAAGCCGAAAAACCGCCGATCGCCGTCGTCGGTTCCGGCCCGGCCGGGCTGATCAACGCCTATCTGCTCGCCGCCGAAGGTTATCCGGTGACGATCTTCGAAGCCTTCCATGCCCTGGGCGGCGTGCTGCGCTACGGCATCCCGGAATTTCGCCTGCCCAACGAACTGATCGACGACGTCGTCGGCAAGATCAAGCTGCTCGGCGGCAAGTTCGTCGCCAATTTCGTCGTCGGCAAGACCGCGACCATCCAGGAACTGAAGAATTCCGGTTTCTGGAAAGTCTTCGTCGGCACTGGTGCCGGTCTGCCGCGCTTCATGAACGTTCCCGGCGAGCACCTGATCAACGTCATGTCGGCCAACGAGTTCCTGACCCGCGTGAACCTGATGCAGGGCCTGCGCGAGGATTACGAAACGCCGCTGCCCGAAATCCGCGGCAAGGAAGTCATCGTCATCGGCGCCGGCAACACCGCGATGGATTCGGCGCGCACCGCGCGCCGTCTCGGCGGCAACGTGACCATCGTCTATCGGCGCACACGCGCCGAAATGCCGGTGCGCGTCGAGGAGTTGCACCACGCCATCGAGGAGGGCGTACAACTCAAGTTCCTGCGCGCGCCTTGTGAGTTCGTCGGCGACGACAAGACCAACTTCGTCACGCACGCCATGCTCGATGTGATGGACCTCGGCGAACCCGACACGTCCGGCCGGCGCAGTCCGGTGTCGACGGGCAAGATCGAGCCGATGAAGATTGACCTCGCGATCATGGCGCTCGGCAACACGCCGAACCCGATCATCCGCGAATCCGAGCCGACGCTCAAGACGACCAAGTGGGGAACCATCGACGTCGGCCAGGGCAGCGGCCAGCAGACTTCGCTTGCCGGCGTCTATTCGGGCGGCGACGCGGCGCGCGGCGGATCGACGGCGATCCGCGCGGCCGGCGACGGCCAGGCGGCGGCACGTGAAATCGTCGGCGACATGAACCTCTCGCCCGAGGAAATCCGGCGCATGGTCGAAAGCGCCGGCCACTACACCTACCTCGGGTCGGCACCGCAGACCATCGTCGACAAGATCGAACTCTCTGACAACATCGTCGAGTTCATCGTGCACTCGCCGCTCGTTGCCAAAGCGGCGCGCGCCGGCCAGTTCGTCCGCGTGCTCGCCTGGCCGAACGGCGAACTGATTCCGCTGACGCTCGCCGATTGGGACGCCAAGGCTGGCACCATCTGCCTCGTCGTCCAGGCCATGGGAACTTCCAGCATCGCCATCAACAAGATGGCCGTCGGCGAAGCCTTCACCGGCATTGCCGGTCCGCTCGGCTTGCCAAGCGCGGTGCACCGCTATGAAGGCAAAAAGACCGTGGTGTTCACCGCTGGCGGGCTCGGCCTGCCGCCGGTCTACCCGATCATGCGCGAGCACTTGCGCACGGGCAACCACGTCACCTTGATCGCCGGCTTCCGCAACGCCGACCTACTGTTCTGGACCAAGGCGGATGAGCGCGTCGGCAAGCTGCAAGCCGAGTATCCCGAACTGCTCGATGTCATCTATACGAGCAACGACGGCAGCTTTGGCATCAAGGGTTTTGTCACGGCGCCGCTCGAGGAAATGCTCAAGAACAACAAGACCAGCAAAGGCCGTGAAATAGCCGAAGTCGTGGCCATCGGCCCGCCGCTGATGATGCGCGCGGTGAGCGATTTGACCAAGCCTTACGGCGTGAAGACGGTCGCCAGCCTGAACTCGATCATGGTCGATGCTACCGGAATGTGCGGCGCCTGCATGGTGCCGGTGACCATAGACGGCAAGATGGTCAGGAAGCACGCCTGCGTCGACGGCCCCGAACTCGACAGCCACATCATCGACTGGGACAAGTTCTTGCCGCGCTTCAACCAGTTCAAGCCGCAGGAACTAGCGAGCAAGGTCAAGCACGGCTTTGCCTGACTGAACGGCGGGGGAAAGTGATGAGCGGGGCGGCCTTGCCGCCCCGTTTTTCTTGTGGCATTGCAGACCGCGAGCCTGCAGCTTCCCCGGTTTCATTATCCCGTTGACAAGCGCATGGCGGCGCCATAGTGTTTGGTGCGGAATATGATGTCCGTCTGCGAGGATGCAGTTGTTCGGCATTCAATGATTTCAGCTCAAGCAAGAATTCATCTTAGGGGGATTCGTCATGTTGAAACGCTGTCGTCTCATCGCCTTGCCTATTGTCTTGAGCGCGCTGTTCGGCGCTGCGCCGGCCCAGGCTGAACCCAAGCTTTCGCCGCAACCAAAATACGACTACACCCTGATCGGCACTTTCGAGGTCAAGGGTCGCCAGGGCGTTGCCTCTGACGGCAATTACTACTATGTCAGCGGCAGCAAGGCCCTGTACAAGTATGACAAGAGCGGTAAACTGCTGCTCTCAAACGAAGCGCCGTTCGAAGGCTATCCGATCGCGTCCAACCACATCGGCGGCATCGACGTATTCAACGGCGAGATTTTCGTCGGCGCCGAAAACTTTGCCGACGGGGTCGGCAAGGACATCCAGATCGCCATTCACGACGCCGACACGCTGAAGCTCAAGCGCGCGTTCAGCTTCGAACCGGCGAGCGGCCAGGAAGAAGTCTCGGCGATCTGCGTCGATACCGACAAGCGCATTGTCTGGATGACCTCGTGGGTCGGCGAGGAAAGCGGACGCTACATCTATGGATACAGCCTCGATTCCGGCAAGTACCTGCGCAAGGTTCACCTGCAGCCGCCGCCGCAATGGCTGCAGGGAATCCATTACTGGAAGGGCAAGCTCTTCGTCACCGCCGACGACGGCACAGCCGATCTGAACGAGCCCGATACCCTCTACCGCGTCGATGTGACCGACCAGTCATGGGCCCCGGTCGTGCGTGAGAAGTCGTTCACGGAAGTCAAACTCCAGGGCGAAATCGAAGGCAGCGCGGTCGACCCCAAGACCGGCGAACTCCTCGTACTCTACAATCGGGGCAGCCGCATCGTGCTCGGCATGGTCAAGGGCTTCTACCCGGGATATGACAAGGAAATTTCAGAAGTCTATCGCTACAAGATGGTCCCGCGCGGCGAGAAGAAAGCTGCCAAGAAGAATTAGGACTGCCTGAACAGGAAGCACGCGCCGCAGTCAGACGGCGGCGCAGCCGGGGCAGAGTCGAATCCTGGCTCTGCCCTTGTCATGCAGCCGAAAGCGTCCAGCGCTCGTGATCGGCGCCGCGCTCGACAACATCCGCGAGGCTCAGCGGCAGCGGCGTTTCTTCCCGGTCCTTGAAGAAGCGGATGCCGAGGGCGCGCGCCGGCAAACCGGACGGAACGATCATCGCAATCGCCTTGTCGTCGTCAGGCGCACGCAGCAGGAAAGCCGGATGCCGGGAGATCTTGCCGGCCGGTTTCTCCCGTATTTCGGCAATCAGCGCCTCAGGCCTGCCGGCAAGCAGCGTGGCGGCGAGGCACAGGCTGCCGTCACGGCAGGTGTAAAGGCCGCTGACCATCGCCAGCCTAAAGTGATCGGGTTGCGGCAACTGAATGGCCAGCAATGCTTTGAGGGAGAGGCGCGATTCGCCGTTGCCGGGCGGGCGCAAGAGGTGCAGATCGCCCGATCCCTCCCGAGTGACCCGCCAGGTCTCCGGCCGGTCCAGATCGATCAGGCTTTCCACGGGTGCGCGCACGACATGGCCGAAGATGGCGATCTGTTGCGCGCTGAGCTGCGTGGTTTCGACCGGATCGTGCAGACCTTTGCCGCCGAGCAGATAGTGAATGCTCTCCAGTCCGGCGGCGGCAAACGCGACCGAGCCTTCCACGTTGGCCGACGGCGAGGCTGCTTGCGGATTTTGCAGCCGTTCGCCAAGCGCCGTCAGCAAGGCCTTGCACGCCGCAGCCGAAAGACCGGTGCCGAGTTTGAGATTTTCCGGCGACTCGCCGCCGGCGAGCAGTTTGAGCCGCTGCCGTATTTTGCCAAGCAGAGGGCCGACTGACAGCCATCGCCCGGCGCGCGGCGGCGCGAGCCGGTCGTGGATCGGGCTGTCCTGCGCCAGATCGATGGCGATAGAGACATCCCGCGTACCGCTAGCCGCTTCGCCGAGCACCGCGACCTGCTCGCGCCAGCGCGCAAACCAGCGGCTTGCCGCGAGGAGCTGAGCGCGTGTGAGCGTGTAGGGCCAGGCCAAATGCACGAGCACCAGCATGCAATATTGATCGCTCACCGTCGAATCGGTCCCGTCGCCGAGCAGCCGATCGGACACCGGCACGCGCGTGCTGCCGAGCTCTTCGGCGGCGGCGTAAACACCGTGCGTGTTGCGCCAGAAGGTCTCGGCCAGTTCGGCACCGCCGAGATAAGAATTGATCTGCTCCATGCGCAGGCAGGACAGCACGCGATGCGCCACGCGCGCGCCGTGATGGGCAATCGTCGGATCGCGTTCGAGACAGGCGTTCAGGCAATGCAGATAGGCCAGCGTGCAGGCGGTCCAGAGCTGGCGCACCGAATCGAAGACGCCCTGTTCAGCCGGCAGCAAGGGCAGCGGCTTGTTTTCGTAGCGGCGCTGGCAATCCGCGCTCACCGCAAACAGTGTCTTGCGCAGCGCTTCCATGGTCTTGAAGCGTTCGCGCGGCGCCGTATAACAGCCATTGAAGGCCTGAATCTGCTTGACCAACTCGACCAGCATCAATGACGTGTTGGCTTGCGGCTGCGCCGAAAGCCAAGCGGCGGCACTCTCTGAATCATAGAATGCCGCCTTGCTATCCACTTGTGTCACCGGCAAAGAGAACCAGCCCATCGATGATCCCCTCGACAGTCGCCGGCCACCCGGATGGGGCGGCCAGCATTAAGATCAGAGTCAGGCTACCACAGCGTCATCATCTGCGCTTCGATTCTAGCGCAGATGACCTTCGACAATCATTCAGGCTTTTCGCAAAGCTCCAGCAGTATGCCATGTGTCGATTTGGGATGCAGGAAGGCGATGTTCAGGCCTTCGGCCCCCTTGCGCGGCGCCTTGTCGATCAGCTGCACGCCCTTGCCTTCGAGTTCGGTCAGATTGGCTTGCAGCCCGGTCGCAGCGATGGCCAGATGCTGGATGCCTTCGCCTTTCTTCTCGATGAATTTGCCGATCGGGCCTTCCGGATCCGTCGATTCGAGCAGTTCGATCTTCGATTGGCCGATCTTGAAGAAAGCGGTGCGGACCTTCTGTTCCTTGACTTCTTCAATCGCATAGCACTTCAGGCCAAGCTGCTTTTCCCAGAACGGGATGGCTTCGTCCAGACTCTTCACGGCGATACCGATATGTTCAATGTGCGTCAGGTTCATTACATTTCCTTGGTTGTTTTAAGCAAAAAAACGACATTATCCAACAAAAGCCGGTCCTTGCCTCGGCGTTTGCCTCAGCCCAGCCGACGTCGCGACCAGAGCAACATCGCGACACCGGCCAGAATCATCGGCAGCGACAGCCACTGCCCCATGCTGATCACTTCCGAGCGGCCGAAGATTCCGGCATCGGGTGCGCGGAAGAATTCGGCAATGAAGCGGAAGCTGCCGTAGCCGATCAGGAAGACCCCCGACACGGCGCCGCGCGGCCGCTCCCGCCTCGAATAAAGCCACAGGATCACGAACAGCAGCAAGCCTTCGAGACCGGCCTGATAAAGCTGCGAGGGATGGCGCGGCTGGTTGTCGACCTGCGGGAAGATCATCGCCCAAGGCAGATTCGGGTCGCAGACGCGCCCCCACAATTCGCCGTTGATGAAGTTGCCGATGCGTCCCGCGGCAAGTCCCAGGGGCACGAGCGGCGCGATGAAGTCGGTGATGTCCAGCCAGCCGCGCCCCATCTTGCGCGCATAGAGCGCCATGGCGACGAGAACACCGATAAAACCGCCGTGGAAGGACATGCCGCCCTTCCACACCGCGAAGATTTCCAGCGGATGCGTCAGATAGTAGCCCGGCTCGTAGAAAACCACCTCGCCCAGGCGGCCGCCGACAATGACGCCGAGCACACCATAGAACAAGAGGTCGTCGAGCTCGGGCACCGTCCAGCCGGCGCGCGCGAGTTGCGGGTGCGTCCGGATGCGCCGCCGCCCCAGCCACCACAGCTGCAGGAAGGCAAGCAGGTACATCAGCCCGTACCAGCGCACGGCGAGCGGGCCAATTGAAATTGCCACCGGGTCGAACTGCGGATGGATCAACATGGCGCCGATTATACCGCCGGCTGCCCTGCGGCACTTTTCGCGAGGCGCCGCCTCCAACCCAGCCTATGTCCACCGATCATCAACAAGGCGAACTCTTCGCGTCGACGCGGCAGCTGCCACATGGCCTGATCTACCGGCCCGATTTCCTGACGCGCGACGAAGAGTCCGAGTTGCTCCGGTCAATGGCACCACTGCCCTTTCGTGAAGCGCGCTTCAAAGAATACTTCGCGAAGCGGCGGGTCGTGTTTTTCTATACCAAGCGCGCTGAGCAGGCCGGGGATGACGAGATATTTCCAAGCGGCCCTTTGCCACCCTTCCTGGCTGAACTGCAAGGCCGCGCGGCTGAGCTAGGCGCCACGGATCCAGGCTCGTTCGTGCATGCGCTGATCAGCGAATATCGGCCCGGAACGCCGATCGGCTGGCATCGCGACCAGTCCGCTTACGGGATCGTCGTCGGATTCTCGCTTGCCGGTTGGGGACGCATGCGCTTCCGTCCGCTCGTCGAACGGCCCGACCCGAAGGACATCGTTGTTCTCGACCTTGCGCCGCGCTCGGCCTATGTGCTGCAAGGACCGATACGCTGGCAGTGGCAGCACAGCATGCTGCCAACCAGAGAATTGCGCTACTCGATCACCTTTCGGACCGCTGCGACGCGTCAGTAGTAGGCCACACGCCATATCCAGCGCTTGCAAGCTTCTGGGACGGGCGCCTTACCGCCAATCGCGTGTTGCGACCCGTTGCGGGCAAAGACGAAAGCCGTCCCGCCTCAGGCTAGGAACCTTTCCCGCGCGCGACGGCGGCGTTCGAGCGGCGGGTGACGCGGGCCAAGGCCGGGCGGGCCGGGACGAAAAATTACGATGCGATCGGCGAACTGTTTCCTTGGCCGCCTGCCTAATCGCGCAATACGATCCAAAATATGCCTGTATCATACAGACCTGTCGCCGGCGAAAGCATGGCTAGCGCCAGGAAATTTGAGACCTCGATTATTCAATGGAGTCCGCTCCCATGATGTCGTCTTACCAAAAGGATCTTCTCAATCATCTCAAACCGATTTCGCATTGGGTCGCCGAACGCGGGGGGGAAGCCTCGCTGCGTCTGCCCAATCTCGTTCTCAGGGTTCAGTGCCGCAATCGAGCATTCGATTTTCAGCCGCAGTTCGGACGAAACGATCCCAAAGGCGAAGCGACGCTCGCGCTATCGTTTACATCCGACGTGCACAGCTTCGTCGGATGGCTCCCCTATTTCAACAAGCAGTGGCCGGCGGCCCAGCGAAAACTCGCCTTCAAGGAGTTTGCGCAAAGCCGCGGGATTCGGACACCCGGCTTCTCGACAAGGCTTAACGAGCTTGAAACCTTCTTGATCAAAAAGACGGCCTCGTCGTTCGGTAACGGGATTCGCGGCCCCTATCGCCATGCATCAATAGAGCGCCCCGAGACTATGCTCGGAGAGGGCGAGTATTACGAGCAGTTCATCGCCGGGAGAGTCTTGAAAGCCTTGTATTGGAATGGCACTCCCGTTTGCGTCGAGTTATCCGATATGGCAGCGATCTCCGGCGACGGGGTAAGGACAATTGGCACAATCTTGGGCGACCTGACGAAGATGGAATCGCGCCGCAAGGGGACGATGGACATGGCGACATGCATGCTGGCTCTTAGAGACATGACGCTGGATTCGATTCCCGCAAAGGGTGAGGTCGTGAATATCGAATGTCGGTATGCATCTCCGCTCTTTGAATCCACAAGGGAGAATTGCAACTGCATAAGCTCAGTCAGCACATCGTTGAGAATTCAGTTGGACATCGTCGGAATGAAGCTCGTCGAAGCGATCCCGGAATCAATTCGAGAAAATACGGTTTTTTCCGTCGATGGCGTCGTCGATGAGACCGAAGATCTTTGGTGTTTTGGGATGGATTGCAATCCGCATATTCATCCGGACATCTATCCGTCGATTCTCGAGAGCCTGTTTGCTGACCATGAGGTCTTCGCCGAAGCGTACAAGCCCTTGCATTTGCAGAACCGTTTCATGCAGCCACCGGCAATTGGTCAAAATTCTTGATTTGACGGGAGCGCGCCGACAAGGCCCAACTGCATTCGGGATCGTTCGGGTGATTCCCTCGGTGACAAATCAGCCCATGAAGCCCGTTCTCGCGCGCTTGGACGGCGGCTGACGCGGCAATCATCGGCGAATTGTCTCAGGCTTTGTTGGGGCGTTACTCCACCCTCCCGGCGTACCGCGCGCAGCCAAGCTCATAGGCGAGGCGTTTCTTCGGTAGAATGCTCGATTCACCCGTTATCGTTTGGAGATTCGCCATGCCCGATTACCGTTCGCGCACTTCGACCCACGGCCGCAACATGGCCGGCGCCCGCGCCCTGTGGCGAGCCACCGGCATGAAGGACGGCGATTTCGGCAAGCCGATCATTGCCGTGGTCAACTCCTTCACGCAGTTTGTTCCGGGACACGTACACCTCAAGGACATGGGGCAACTCGTCGCGCGCGCGATCGAGGCGGCCGGCGGCATCGCCAAGGAATTCAACACCATCGCCATCGACGACGGTATCGCCATGGGACACGACGGCATGCTCTACTCGCTGCCCTCGCGCGACCTGATCGCCGACTCGGTCGAGTACATGGTGAATGGGCATTGCGCCGACGCGATGGTGTGCATCTCGAACTGCGACAAGATCACGCCGGGAATGCTGATGGCGGCGATGCGCGTGAACATCCCGGCGATCTTCGTTTCCGGCGGCCCGATGGAAGCCGGCAAGGTGCTGATCGGCGGCAAGAAGATTTCGATCGACCTCGTCGATGCCATGGTCAAGGCCGCCGACAGCAGCGTATCGGATGCCGATGTCGCCGAAATCGAACGCTCGGCCTGCCCGACCTGCGGCTCGTGCTCCGGCATGTTCACCGCCAATTCGATGAACTGCCTGACCGAGGCGCTCGGCTTTTCCTTGCCGGGCAACGGCACCCTGGTCGCCACGCACGCCGACCGGCGCGGGCTCTTCGTCAGGGCCGGGCAGCAGATTGTCGAACTCTGTCGCCGCTACTACGAGCAGAACGACCTGTCGGTACTGCCGCGCGCCATCGGGTCGATCGCGGCTTTTGAAAACGCGATCACCCTCGACGTGACCATGGGCGGCTCGACCAACACGGTGCTGCACCTGCTGGCCGCGGCGCAGGAAGCGGGCATCAACTTCACGATGGCCGACATCGACCGCATATCGCGCAAAGTGCCCTGCCTGTGCAAGGTCGCGCCGGCGACCGACAAATACCATATCGAAGATGTGCATCGCGCCGGCGGCATTTACGGAATTCTCGGCGAACTCGAGCGCGCCGACTTGCTGCATCTCGAGGTGCCGACCGTGCACAGCAAGACGCTGGGCGAGGCCATCGCCATCTGGGACGTGCTGCATCACGCGCACGACCTCAAGGTCACCGAATTCTTCCGCGCAGCGCCGGGCGGCGTCCCGACACAGACGGCTTTTTCGCAGGAGCGCCGCTTCCCGGAACTCGACCTCGACCGCACGCACGGCTGCATCCGCGACAAGGCTAACGCGTATTCGCAGGAAGGCGGCCTCGCCGTGCTTTACGGCAATATCGCGCTGGACGGCTGCATCGTGAAGACTGCCGGCGTCGATGAAAGCATCTGGAAATTTTCCGGCAAGGCGCGCGTCTTCGAAAGCCAGGACGCCTCGGTGCAAGCCATCCTCGCCGACGAAATCGTCGCCGGCGACGTCGTGGTGATCCGCTACGAAGGGCCGAAAGGCGGACCGGGCATGCAGGAAATGCTCTACCCGACGTCCTACCTCAAATCGAAGGGGCTCGGCAAAGTCTGCGCGCTGCTTACCGACGGGCGTTTCTCGGGCGGCACTTCGGGACTGTCGATCGGCCACGTTTCGCCGGAGGCCGCAGAAGGCGGCGCTTTGGCCCTGGTCGAGGAAGGCGATCTGATCGAAATCGACATTCCCAAACGGTCGATCAATCTGGCCGTAGGCGACGCCGTCCTCACACAACGCCGGGCAGCGATGGCGGCCAGGGGCGATCAGGCCTGGCAGCCGGCAGCGCCGCGCGCGCGCCAGGTCTCGACGGCACTGCAGGCTTACGCGCTGATGGCCACTTCGGCGGCCACCGGCGCAGTACGCGACCTTAGCCAGTTGAAGCGGCGTTGAACGGCGATTCGACTGAAGCCTTTTCCCGGAACAGGCTGCGGCGGCCGTGTCGCCGCACCGCGCAGCCGCATCGGCGCAAGCAACTGACGGCAACTTGCCTCGCGCTGCTGGCTGCCGCTTTCCTCGCGCCCGGCGCGGCGCAGGCTGACGAAGCGTTGGCCAGAGCCAAGAACTGCCTCGCCTGCCATGCGATAGACCGGAAGATCGTCGGGCCGGCCTATAAAGACATCGCGAGGCGTTACGCCGGACAAGCTGGCAGCGAAGCCGCGCTGGTCGACAAGATCCTCAAGGGCAGCAAGGGCGCCTGGGCCAAAGAACTGGGCGCCGGAATCCCGATGCCGCCAAACACCATGGTCAAACCCGAAGAGGCGGCGGCGCTGGTCAGGTGGATACTCGGTCTGAAGTGACGCTTCCCACGCGCATAAGCGCCGCGGGCTGTCATGAACCTGGACCTGTTCCCCGGCCGGACGCACACCAAGACAGTGCGTCGGTGCGTGGCAATGCACCATTCGGGATATCCGCATGTCTTTTCGCGCGGCGCTTTGGCTCGGCGAGGCGCGGTGACGCCACACGCCGACCGGCGCGCATCGCCGGCCAGGCGGGGCGAGAGGGCAGCGATATTTGCGAAATCAAGGAATTCTTTGCGCGATTCGCGGTCTGGCACAGGTCGTGCATAGATATTATGTTCTTGCCTTATTTCTAAGATCCCAAATGGCATCCACTATCCGCATTGACTTCGTCGCCATAGGCCAGCAGAATTGTTTTTTGGCTCACCCCATCCCGTCAAAACCGCATCGGAGGTAATAACTATGTCTTGCTCGCGTATCCCCAGCTTGCCCCTTGTTATCGTTGCCGCTCTCGCCGTGTTCGGCTGCAGCCAGAAGGAAGAAGCCAAGCCCGCCCCTGCACCGGCGCCCGTCGCTGCCGCACCGACGCCGCCGCCAGCGAAGCCCGAAGTGACGGTGCAGCTCGGCCACGTCGCCCCGCTGACCGGCCCGCAGGCTCACCTCGGCAAGGACAACGAAAACGGCGCACGCATGGCCGTCGACGAACTGAATTCGAAAGGGCTCGAAATCGGCGGCGCCAAGATCAAGTTCGCCCTTGTTCCGGAGGACGATCAGGCCGACCCGAAGCAGGGCACCATCGTTGCCCAGAAGCTCGTCGACGCCAAGGTCAACGGCGTTATCGGCCACCTCAACTCCGGCACGACGATTCCCGCGTCCAAGCTCTATTTCGACGCCGGCATCCCGCAGATTTCCGGTTCGGCGACGAACCCGAAGTACACCCAGCAGGGTTTTTCGACGACCTTCCGCGTCATGGCCAATGACGTGCAGCAGGGCAAGGTGCTCGGCGGCTACGCGGCCAAGCAGATGGCCGGCAAAACCGTCGCCATCATCGACGACCGCACGGCTTACGGCCAGGGCCTCGCCGACGAGGTTGAAAAAGGCGTCGTGGCCGCCGGCGGCAAGGTCGTCACTCGCGAATTCACCAATGACAAGGCAACCGACTTTGCCGCCATCCTGACCAAGATCAAATCGAAGAAACCCGATGTCGTGTTCTACGGCGGCATGGATGCGCAAGGCGGGCCGATGGCCAAGCAAATGAAGTCGCTCGGCGTCAAGGCCAAGTTCCTGACCGGCGACGGCGGCTGCACGCCGGAATTCATCAAGCTCGCCGGTGCCGCCAGCGAAGGCCAGTATTGCTCGCTGCCCGGCGTTCCGCTCGACCAGATGCCCGGCGGCAAGGCTTTCGGCGACGCGTTCAACGCCAAGTACGGCCAAATCCAGCTCTATGCGCCTTACGTCTATGACGCGACGATGGTCATGGTCGACGCGATGAAGCGCGCCAATTCGGTTGAACCCGCGAAGTTCCTGCCGGAAATCGGCAAGACCGATTATCAGGGCGTCACCGCCAAGATCCAGTTCGACGACAAGGGCGACCTCAAGGGCGGCTCGATCAGCCTGTACCAGGTCAAGGACGGCAAGTGGGAATACCGTGAGACCATCGGCGGCGCCCCCGCTGAAGCGGCAGCGGCTCCAGCTCCGGCCACCACGGCGCCCGTCGCAGCAGCTCCAGCCGAGAAGAAATAAAGCGCCACCAGCATGTCAACAAACGGCACCTGAGGGTGCCGTTTGTTTGTCGCGTTATTCGCACCGTTCCGCACGCACCTGAGGCGCCGCACAAGCGATGGACATATTCATCCAGCAAATCATCAACGGCCTGGTTCTCGGCAGCATCTACGCGCTCGTCGCGCTCGGCTACACGATGGTCTACGGCATCATGGGGCTGATCAATTTTGCCCACGGCGAGGTGGTGATGATCGGCGCGATGGTCGCGCTGACGGTAATCAAGCTGCTGCTGAACAGCGGCTTGCCGGTATTCATCATCGTCCTGATTGCGCTGGCGCTGGCCGCGACGGCGTGCATGGCGCTCGGCTACGTCATCGAGCGCGTCGCCTACCGCCCCTTGCGCCGCGCGCCCAAGCTCGCGCCGCTGATCACCGCCATCGGCGTGTCGATCATTCTGCAAAACCTCGCGATGCTCATCTGGGGGCGAAACTATCACGCTTTCCCGCCGATTCTGCCGGCCTCGCAGTACGACATTTTCGGCGCGACGATTACCGCGATCCAGGTCGCCATCGTGCTGATTGCCGCGCTGATGATGACCGGCCTGATCATCCTCATCGAGCGCACGCGCCTCGGCCGGGCCATGCGCGCGACGGCTGAAAATCCGCCGATCGCCCAGCTGATGGGCGTCAATATCAACCAGATCATTTCGATGACCTTCGTCATCGGCTCGGCGCTCGCCGCGGTCGCCGGCTTGATGGTCAGCGCCAACTACTCGATCGCGCACTACTATATGGGTTTCATGCTCGGCCTCAAAGCCTTTACCGCGGCCGTTCTCGGCGGCATCGGCAGCATTGCCGGTGCGGTGCTCGGCGGCGTTCTGCTCGGCCTCATCGAATCGCTGGGCGCGGGCTACATCGGCGACATCACCGGCGGCTTTCTCGGCAGCAATTACCAGGACATTTTCGCCTTCTTCGTGCTGATCGGCGTCCTCGTCTTCCGGCCGTCGGGTATCGTCGGCGAGAAGGTATCGGAGCGCGCATGATGACACCGACGCAAGCGCTCGATACCTGGCGCCACGACAAGCGTGCGGCGATCGTCGCCACAGTGGTCATTGGCCTGCTGCTCGCCGTCTTTCCGATCGTGATCGGTGCCGCGCTCGGCAACTCGTGGCTGCGCATTCTCGATTTCGCGCTGCTCTACATCATGCTCGCGCTCGGCCTCAATATCGTCGTCGGTTTCGCCGGCCTGCTCGACATGGGCTACATCGCTTTCTATGCGGTCGGCGCCTATCTCTATGCGCTGCTCGCCAGCCCGCACTTCGGACTCCACCTGCCGGTGTGGCTGATCATTCCGGCCGGCGCCGCGCTCGCCGGACTTTTCGGCGTGCTGCTCGGGGCGCCGACGCTGCGCTTGCGCGGCGACTATCTGGCCATCGTCACGCTCGGCTTCGGCGAGATCGTGCGCATCTTCCTCAACAACCTTAACGCACCGATCAACGTCACCAACGGGCCGCAGGGCGTTTCCGGAATCGACGCGATCCACTTCGGCGGAATCACGCTGGCCAAGCCGATCAGCGTGCTCGGCTTCACGATTCCCTCGCTCAACGCTTACTACTATCTTTTCCTGGCGCTCGCCCTGCTGATCGTCTTTGTCACCATCCGGCTCGAGAACTCGCGCATCGGCCGCGCCTGGGTCGCGATCCGCGAAGACGAGATCGCCGCCAAGTCGTGCGGCATCAACACGCGCAACATCAAACTTCTCGCCTTTACGATGGGCGCCTCCTTCGGCGGCGTCGCCGGCGGCCTGTTCGCCGGTTTTCAGGGCTTCGTCAGCCCCGAATCGTTCAACCTGATGGAATCGGTGATGGTGCTGTGCATGGTCGTCCTCGGCGGCATGGGCAACATCGCCGGCGTCATACTCGGCGGCATTTTGCTGACCCTCTTGCCGGAAGTATTTCGCCACGGTGCAGGCCCGGTGCAGATGGCGCTGTTCGGCAAAATCATTCTCGATCCCGAGGCGCTGCGTATGCTGCTCTTCGGTCTCGCGCTGGTTGTCGTGATGTTGTACCGGCCGGCCGGAATATGGCCGTCGAACACTCGCCGGCGCGAGTTCCGCGGCGAATCGACCGACGTGCTCAAGGAGGGCGAATGAGCGCACCGCTCCTCGAAGCACGCGCCGTCGACAAACACTTTGGCGGCGTCACCGCTTTGCGCGACGTCTCGCTGACCATAGAGCAGGGCGAGATTTACGGCTTGATTGGACCGAACGGTGCCGGCAAGACGACCTTTTTCAACGTCCTCACCGGCCTCTACCATCCCGACGGCGGCGAAATCGTTTTTGCTGGCGACCGCCTGCCGGCGAGCGCGCCGCACAAGGTCGCGCAGCGCGGCATCGCGCGCACCTTCCAGAATATCCGCCTGTTCGCCAACATGACGGCGATGGAAAACGTGATGGTCGGCCGGCACGTGCGCACGCACGCCGGCGTGCTCGGCGCGGTGCTGCTCGATCCGCGCACCCGGCGCGAAGAGGCCGCGATCCGGCGGCGCGCCGAGGAACTGTTGCACTACGTGAATATCGGCGACCGCGCCGACGATCTCGCCCGGCATCTGTCGTACGGCGATCAGCGCCGGCTCGAGATTGCCCGCGCGCTGGCCAGCGACCCGAAACTCCTGGCGCTCGACGAGCCGGCGGCCGGAATGAACAGCGTCGAGACCCGCGATCTGCGCGAACTGATCGAAGGCATCCGCGCCGACGGCATCACCGTCCTGCTCATCGAACACGACGTCAAATTGGTAATGGGCCTGTGCGACCGCGTCGCCGTGCTCGACTACGGCGAAAAAATTTGCGAAGACGTGCCGGCGGTCGTGCAAAAAGATCCCAAAGTTATCGAAGCCTATCTGGGAGGCAGCCTTGCTTGAGGTAACCGGACTCCGCGTCGCTTATGGCGGCATCCAAGCCGTGCGCGGCATCACCTTCCACGTCAACGCCGGCGAGATGGTCGCGCTGATCGGCGCCAACGGCGCCGGCAAGACCAGCACGCTGAAAGCGATGGCGCGCCTGCTCAATGCGGCGGGTGGCAGCGTACGTTACTGCGGCAAGGAAATATCGGCGCTGGCGCCGCACGAACTCGTCGGCGAAGGCATCGCGCTGGTCCCCGAAGGGCGCGGCGTCTTTCCGCGCATGAGCATCGTCGAGAACCTGTTGATGGGCGCCTATAGCCGTCAGGACAGGGCCGAAATCAGCGCCGACAGCGACCACGTCTTCTCGCTGTTTCCGCGCCTCAAGGAGCGTTCGACGCAACTTGCCGGAACGCTCTCGGGCGGCGAGCAACAGATGCTGGCGATTGGCCGCGCGCTGATGAGCCGGCCGAAGCTGCTGCTGCTCGACGAACCGTCGATGGGACTTGCGCCGCTGATGGTGCAAAAAATCTTCGAGGTCATTCGCACGGTCGCCGACGCCGGGATGACGGTGCTGCTCGTCGAACAAAACGCCAAGCTGGCGCTTGAAGTCAGCCGGCGCGCCTACGTCATGGAGAGCGGCGAGATCACCCTGACCGACGCGTCAGCCAAGCTGCTGGCCAATCCCAAGGTACGCGAAGCCTATCTCGGCGAATGAGAGACGCTTCGCCGCGTCCTACATTTCCATCGTATCGGCGAAAGCCAGCGCCTGCATCAGCGCCTGGTTGAACTGATCGGCCGACAGACCGAGCATTCCGGCCTGCGCGGCAATGGCTTTGCCGTCCTCGCCTTCGCTGACGATGGCCAGATCGAGGAAGGGGCCATAGACCCCGCCACGACCGAGCAGCGCATCGCCAATCGATTCCGGCAGGCTCATCGATTCGAGCACTTTATCCATCGGCACGCCAAGCAAAGCGTCGAGCATCGAAAAAGCGCCGGTGATGAAGAGATTGTCATATTCCTGCCGATCGACGAGGTCGTGCGCCAACACCTCCATCAGGTGGGCGCGGGTCAGTGCCGTATGCATCAGCGCCGGCGCCATCGGGTCCTTGCTGGCCGTGGCCAGCAGCAGCGACAGCCATTTGTTGAGCTTGTTGTAGCCGAGAATGCTGACGGCATGGCGGAACGACTGGATCTCGCAGGACAGGCCGAAGCCCGCCGAATTGATGTAACGCAAGAGCTTGTACGAGAGCGCGACATCATGCTTGAGCGCCGTTTCAATTTCCTTGATGTCGGCATTCTTGCGCACTAGATTCAGGACGCGAACGATTTGCGCCTGGCCGGGGTTGAGCGTCTTCGCCGCTGACTTTGCCGGGCGCTTGAAGAACCAGGTCGCGGCAGCATTTACGCCGGCGTCGAGGCAGGCCTGGAAACTCGCACCGTCATAAACGTTAAGCGCCACGGCGATGCCGAAAGGCTGCATCGTTGCCGCCAAAGTCCGCAACTGCGCGGTGTCGAGTGCTGCGCGTCGAACGCGATGAAGCGAAAATTCACTCCCTTGGCCAGCGCAGCCTGGGCCTGGACGTCATGGACCAGACAGAGCGACGGATGCGCACTCTGCAATGCCGCGAGGAAATCACCTGCCGAGGGGTCGAGCAAGGACGCCGAATGCACTTCAAGCGTCACGTTTTCCGGCGCCGGCCAGTCGAGCAAGGCGCTGTCGCAGGATATGTTGCCGCAGTTGATAAAGACCAGTTTTTCGCCCTGCGGCCAGTACTCGGTGAGTGCGCTCAGGGTATTGGCCGCATCCTGAGTCGTCGCGCCGCCATCGAGGTGCAAGGTCAGGCGCGTTGCAATAATCTTGCTCTGGCGATTGACCAGCGGCTGGCGGGAGATATAAATATCGGACATGGCGATCAACCTGCAATTATCGACGAACCCGGAGAAGCGGTCGCGTCGTTGGCAAATTCAAAGGAATCGGCGAGAAACTCGTTTTCGGGCAGCGCGCATTGTTCGATGAAATCGCGTCGGCTGGCAGCCACCATCGCCGGCGAACCACAAACATACACCTGATGGCCCGAAAGGTCAGGAAAATCCTCCATGGCGGCGGCATGCACAAGGCCGCGGCGCCCATGCCACTGCAGCTGTTCCAAGCTGCCTTGCGGCAGATCCGACAAGACCGGAACGAAGCGGATATGTGCCTCCTCCAGTGCCCAGCGTTCAGCGACCGGCAAGAGGTAAAGATCAGCGCGCTGGCGGCCGCCCCAGTAGATGTCCATAGTCCGCGCCGACTTCTCGGCGATGGCCTGTTCGACGATGGCCTTGATCGGCCCGAAACCGGTACCGCCGGCAATGAGCAGCATCGGCTTCTCCGATTCCTCGCGCAGGTAGAAGCTGCCGTACGGACCGCTGAAGCGCAGCATGTCGCGCTCCTTCATCGCGGTAAACAGGTGCTCGGTAAACTGCCCGCCCGGTGTGCGGCGGATGTGCAGTTGCAGGGAGCCGTCCGCGTGCGGCGCATTGGCCAGTGAAAATGCCCGGCGCCGGCCGTCCTGGAGCAGGATCTCGATGTACTGCCCGGCGAAATACTGCAGGCGCTCGCTCGGCGGCAGTTTAAGTTCCATGATCATGACGTCGGGCGCCGCCAGCGTGAGTTTCTGCACGCGCGCCGGCAAGGTCTTGACCGGCAATTCCCGCGCCGAGCGCAGTTCCCGGCTTTCGATGACGAGGTCGCTGCGCGCCCTGGCGCAGCAGAAAAGCGCGAGTCCGCTGCGACGATCCGCATCGCTCAGCGTATGATGCGGCGCCCGGCCGTGATCGATCTGACCGCTCAGCACTTTGCCGCGGCAGCTGCCGCAGGCGCCGTCGCGGCAACCGTAGGGCAGCGTGACGCCTTGGCGCAGCGCGGCGTCAAGCAGGTTCTCGTCGGCCGCGGCCTGAAATACATGTCCGCTCGGCTCCGCGCGGATCTCGAACGCCATCCAATCTCCCCAAGACGAAAACCCGCGCAGTTCGGTCAGCCGAGGGTTTCTCGTCGAATCCGGTAAAATTGCGCAGTGCAAAAAATACTGATCGTCGGCTGCGGCAATGTCGCTCGCCGCACCCTGCCCCGCCTGCTCGGCCATTACCGGGTCTATGCCTTGCTACGCGACCCGGCGCAGTGCGCTTACTGGCGCGATCACGGTGCCCGGCCCGTCCTCGCCGACCTCGACCATGCCGCCAGCTTGCAGCGCATCGCCGGTCTGCCCGACATCGTGCTGCACTTCGCGCCACCCGCCGAGCACGACGCCGGCGACACCCGCACACGCAAGCTGCTTGCCGCGCTAGCCCAGGCTAAAAGTCTAGCACAGCAACTCATTTACATCAGCACCAGCGGCGTCTACGGTGATTGTGGCGGCGCCTGGATCGACGAGACACGGGCGCGACGTCCGGCGACCGAGCGCGCGCTGCGCCGCGTCGACGCGGAAGATCAGTTGCGGCGCTTCGGCCGGCGCAACGGCGTGCGCGTCAGCATCCTGCGTGCGCCCGGAATCTATGCGGAGGATCGCCTGCCGCTCGAACGCCTGCGTCGGGGCACGCCCGCGCTGCGCACGGAGGACGACGTGTACACGAATCATATCCATGCCGACGATCTGTCGCGGCTGGTGTGCGCAGCATTGCGCCACGGGCGCGCCAACCGCTGCTACAACGCCAGCGACGATACGCCGATGCGGATGGGCGATTACTTCGATCTCGTTGCCGATCGCTTCGGGCTGCCGCGCGCGCCGCGCATTTCGCGCGATCGAGCGGTGCGGGAAATTTCACCCCTGCAGCTGTCATTCATGAGCGAATCGCGCCGGCTCGACAACCGGCGCATCAAGACGGAATTGCGCGCGCGCCTGCATTACCCGCGCGTCGCCGACGGAATCGATGCCGCCCGCCAGGGAATCAACGGTTGATGGCCTACCTCGAAGTCAAAGCCCTGCACATCATCCTGGTCGTCAGCTGGTTCGCGGGCCGGTTCTACCTGCCGCGCCTCTTTGTCAACCTGGCCATGGTCGCGCCCGCAAGCGTCGCCGAGCGCGAGCGCCTGCTGCTGATGGCCGGCAAGCTCTACCGCTTCATGACGCCGATCGGCGTCCTGGCGCTCGCTTCCGGGCTGTGGCTATGGCTGGTCGTCGGGATCGGCGGCGCCTGGCTGCACGCGAAGCTGGCGCTGGTCCTCGTCCTGATTGGTTATAATCTCTACTGCCGCAAGCTGCTGGCCGCGTTCGAGTCCGGACACAATCCGCACAGCCACGTCTGGTTCCGCTGGTTTAATGAAGTGCCGGCGCTCGTTCTGCTCCTCGTCACCCTGCTCGTCGTTCTCAAGCCTCTTTAGGAATTCCCGTTGGAAAAATTCTTTGCCAGCTGCCCGCGCGGACTCGAATCCCTGCTCGCCGAAGACCTCGCTGCGGCAGGCATCAGCGAACTCAAGGCGATTGCCGGCGGGGTGCATTTTTCCGCCGACTGGGCGGCGTGCTACGCAGCTAATCTCCACTCGCGGATCGCTACGCGCATTCTCTGGCGCGTCGCCCACGGCGCCTACGCCAAGGAAGACGACATCTACCGGCTGGCGCTCGACACACCCTGGCCAAAGTGGTTTGCCGCCGACCAAACGATTCGCGTCGACGTGACCGCTGTCAAGAGTCCGCTCAAAAGCCTCGAGTTCATTACCCTGCGCATCAAGGACGCCGTTTGCGACCGCTTTCGCGCCGATGTCGGCAGCCGCCCGAGCGTGGACACGCGCGAACCCGATGTGCGCGTCCATGGTTTCATCACTGTCGACGAGTGCACGCTCTACATCGACACTTCGGGCGCCCCGCTCTACCAGCGCGGCTTACGCCAAAAGACGGTCGAAGCGCCGCTCAAGGAGAATGTCGCCGCCGGCATCCTCCGCCTCTCCGGCTGGCAGCCGGGAACGCCGCTGCTCGACCCGATGTGCGGCAGCGGCACCTTCCTCGTCGAAGCGGCGCAAATGGCGCTCAACATCGCGCCGGGCGCCGGCCGCGAATTCGGTGAATTCGGTTTCCAGCGTCTGAAGGACTTCCGCTCCGAGAAATGGAAAACGCTGCTTAACACGGCGCTGGCGGCCGCGAAACCCCCGGCCATGGCGCAGATCTATGGCAGCGACATTTCGCCCGTCGCCATGCGCGCCGCGCTCGCCAATCTTGATCGTGCCGGCCTGCTGCCGGCAGTGACCCTGAGTTCCGGCGACATCCTCGAAATCGATGCGCCCGCGCCGACCGGCATCATGGTCGCCAATCCGCCCTATGGCGAGCGCCTGTCGGAATTGGACGAACTCGCGGCCTTCTACCCGCCGCTCGGCAGCGCACTCAAGCGCAAGTTCGCCGGCTGGAGCTGCTACCTGCTTTCCGCCGACTTGCGCCTGCCCAAGCTGATGCGCCTGACGCCGAGCAAGAAGACGCCGCTCTACAACGGCGCCATCGAATGCCGGCTGTTCGAGTTCAAGATGGTCGCGGGCAGCAACCGTCGATGAAGATCCCCAAGAGACTCTTGCCCCTCGTTGAGGAAGGTCTGGTGGACGAGGTGATCGGCCAGTTGATGAGCGGCAAGGAAGCCACGGTGTACATCGTGCGCTGCGGCGCGCATATCCGCTGCGCCAAGGTGTACAAGGACGCCAAGCAGCGCAGTTTCCGCAAGAGCGCCAACTATCAGGAGGGTCGCCGGGTCAAGAACAGCCGCCAGGCGCGCGCGATGGAGAAAGGCAGCCGCTACGGGCGCAAGATGGAAGAAGAGGCTTGGCAGAGCGCCGAGGTCGACGCGCTTTACCGCCTGTCCGCCGCCGGCGTACGCGTTCCGCGGCCGCACCTGTGTTTTGCCGGCGTCCTGCTGATGGATCTCATCGTCGATGCCGACGGCCAGGCCGCGCCGCGCCTCAACGACATCGAGGTCGATGAGGCGCTGGCGCTCGAATACCACGCGCTGCTCGTCAATCAGGCGGTGCGCATGCTCTGCGCCGGCATCATCCACGGCGACCTGTCCGAATACAACATCCTCGTCGGCGCTGACGGCCCAGTGATCATCGACGTGCCGCAAGCGATCGATGCCGCAGGCAACAGCAACGCCGCAGAAATGTTCGCGCGCGACGTGACCAATCTGCGCACCTACTTCGGCGCCTTCGCCCCCGCGCTCGGGGACACGCAGTATGCCAAGGAAATATGGGCGAAATACGAAAGCGGCGTGCTCACGCCGGATCTGCCTTTGACGGGACAGGTCGTGCTCGACGAGACACCGGCGGACGTCGACGCCGTTCTGCTGCAGGTGGAACTGGCCATCCGCGAAAACGAAATCCGCCGCATGTGCCAGCCGGACTGAGGTGACGATAGCGCGCAGTTCCGGCGCACGCGCCTGCCAACTCGCGTAAACTGATAGACCGTTGAAACCGAAAGCCGCAGCCATGCCTCGCTCTACACCCCGCCCCACCCTGAAACTGCCGGCCAAGGCCGCCACGGCAAACGCCGACCGCGACCCGAGACTGCCCGCGCACAAACCGATCCGCGGCGGCGCCACGGCGCCGAAGCAGTCGCTTGCCCAGCGCGCCGCGCGCATGGCGCCCGAAGCCGCACCGCCGATAGGCAAGGTACGCGGTGAGCCACCTCGCGCCGCGCCACGCATCAAGGCGGAAGCAGCGCGCGCACCGAGCGCAACGCCCGCGCCGGCCAGGCGCGCTGAGCGCATCGAGCGGGAAAATAAAATACCGCAGCGGCGTGTCGAACGGGAGCCGCCACCCAAGAAGGTCTATCCGCCACGTGGCGTCGCACGCAGCAGCGGCGCGCGCGCGCTGCCGCCGCCGCGTGATCCCGTCACGGACAGTGCAATGCCGCAAGCCGGGCCGAACAACCCCGCAGCGGCCGCGCGGACGCACGCGGCGGCACCACGCATGCCGACGACCGACGAGGTTCGCCGCCCGCTTAAAGAACCGCCGCGCTTGTCCAAACGTCTCAGCGCGATGACTGGCTGCTCACGACGCGAAGCGGATGCGTGGATAGAGAATGGCTGGGTTAGCGTCGATGGCCTCGTGGTCACTACCCTGGGCGCACGAGTGCACCCGAGCGCCCGCGTAGCTATCAAGGACGAGGCAAGCAAACACCAGACCGAAAGCGTAACGATCCTGCTCAACAAGCCGCTCGACAGCGAGGGCGGGCAGGCAGAACGCCAGGGGGAGGCGCTGCGAATGATCCGCGCGGAGAATCGCTGGGCCGAGGACGAAACGCCCTTCACTTTCAAGGCCACGCATCTGCGCGGCCTCGCTCAGGTCGGCAAACTCGATGCCGGCGTGAGCGGCATGCTGGTGTTTACGCAGGAAGGCAGCGTCGCCCGCCGCATCAACGGCGACGACACGCGGCTCGAGAAGGAATACATGGTGCGCGTTGAAGGCGAGCTTTCGCCCGACAACCTGAAATTGCTCAACCACGGGCTGACGCTCGACGAGGTGAAGCTCCAGCGCGCCCAGGTTTCATGGCAGAACGAAAAGCAATTGCGCTTCGTGCTGCACGAATCGCGCAAGGCGCAAATTGAACGCATGTGCGAACTCGTCGGCCTGCGGGTGCTTGCCATCAAGCGTATCCGCATCGGCAGCGTATCGCTCGGCAAGCTGCCGGCGGGGCAATGGCGCTACCTGCGCGCCGGCGAACGCTTCTAGGCAAACGCCGATTCAGTCCCGAGACGTCATTCCGGCGAAAGCCGGAATCCAGAAGATCACTGGACACCGGCCTTCGCCGGTGTGACGACTTATGGCCTAGACGACGAACAGGCGCAGGATATGCCTGTCGTAGAGGTTCTCGGTAACGCAGTCGCCGACGATCTTCTTGTTGGCTTTGAGCGCGTCGGTATATTCCGCGCCGCGCTCGAAGGCGACCTTGTAGCCGACGTGAATCAACTGGCGCAGGCTCGAGTTGTATTTCGGGTTGCCCGGAATATGGCGCAGCGCTGACGAAAAATCGTCGCCGCTCCATTTCGCCAAAGCTTCCGGCGCCGGCAGTTTGTCCGCCTTGATGTCGATTACGGCGGCATAGGGGCCGCAAAGCTCGTCCTTGCGCTTGAACGCCGCGAGGTAAATCGCTTTCGCCAGATCGAGGCCTTTGGCACCGGAAATCGACAAGCCGATCACCTCCTCGAGCCAGGTCGTTCCCGCCGTCTTGACGTGAATGCCTTTGTCGTACTTCTTGATCAACCGGCCCATCACCGGATAAATCGAAAACTTGTCGCTGCCCGAATGGACGCTGAGCTTCAAATCGGCCGGCAAGCCGAAGTTCTTCACGGCGTAATCGATGACCAGCATGTCTTCTTCGAATTCCTTGCCGAACTGCTCGACGTTGCCTTCGTAATCGACACCCTTGTTGAAGCGGCCGGTGAATTTCGGCGCGATGGTCTGCGCCGGCACCTTCAGATCGGCGAGCGACTTGAGAATGAACAGCATGTCGAGCGGCTTTTGCGGCTCATCGACTTCATCCATCGACACTTCGGTGACGAATTTTCCGGCGCCTTTCTTGGCGAGGATATGCTGGTAAATCTTCGCCGCCTCGATGGTCGCGTAGAGGAACTTCGCTGCAAACTTCTTCAAATAATCTTCGCTGACTACGAAGGGCTGGGCGATTCCGGGAATGCTCAGCGAGCCGACGTATTTGCGCGTCGCCGCCAGGAACTTGTCGATTTCTTCCGGCGCCGCCGCTTTGCCGATGTAATCGGCGACGTCCAGCGTGAAGAAATCGGAGTAATCGACGAATCGATCGACGTTGGTCAGGTTGATATGGTCGGCATCGACGAAATAGGGGCCGCTGTAGGCCAGTGCCTTGACCGCCGCATCGGCTTCTTTTCGCGCATCGGCCGGTTCGGTGTGGACAATGCTGTGCTCGCGGTTCGATTTGTTCCACACCGGCGTAATCTTGATGCCCAGATCCTTTTGCGCTTTCACAATGGCCGCAAGCTGTGCTTCGCCCTCGAGCGAAAAGCGATCGCCAATACCAAACGAATATTTTCCCAAGTCCATCACGATCTTCCTAAGTTGATTTTAGATTTCGGACCCCAGCGCCTTGCGGCGCTCCGGCGGCCGATCTGGCCCCTCTGGCGACATGCATCGGTTTCCCCGTGCGGACCGCCTGTGCACTCGCCCAGTGCATGCTGTACACCTAGCCGGCACGGGGCCTTATCATGGACGGCTGGCGGCCAAATGGCAAGAGTTGCTGTTCAATTTTAATTGCCGGGCGGGCTCGATACCATCACCGGCCGGCCGCAAATCATACCGCGAAGCGCTCAGTAGGCTTCGTAGCTGACACCGCCGCGCCGCTCGCCGTTGCACAGGCGCCCGAAGAACAGCAAACCCCTGCCGCGCAGAACGACCGAGTCGTTTTTGACGAGGAGTTCGACGCCGCCGTCGGGGGCAACACAGGTGCCATTGGTGCTCGAATCGGTGAGCACGATGCAGTCAAAACGCCTTTCGATCCGGCAATGATTGCGCGACACGTAATCGTCGACCAGAACCAGATCGCTCAACGGATCGCGGCCGACGGTGGCCTCCGGATTATCCTGCGTCAATTCGAGCGTCTTGAGCCCAAGGTGGAGGACCAGGTAGCAGCCGCTCGGGCTGGCCCCCCCTCTGGCCTTCCCCAAAACTTCGCCGCCATAGGCAGCCGAGGAAATCTCGCGACGCCAATCGATCTTCTTAGCCGCCGCCGGCGCTGCCAGATCACCGACCGATTGGGCGAGTTTGCGCAGTTCGGTATTGAGGGCGGCAATCACGGCCGGTGAAACGATAATGCTGTCGTCCATAACGGCGAGCTCCGCCGCTTCGGCCCGCGCGCTGTCCACATTGTCCTCCGACCGCTGCTGCACGATGCCCTCGTGAACGCCGATGCGCAAGGCCAGCCGGGTACCGGACAGTTGCGGCAATACGGCGCAGCGCTGCTGCATTTCACGGGCGCCAAGGATGGCGGCATCCGCGGTCTCGAACGCAATTTGCATACCGTTGCTGAAGCGCGCGTCTATCTCGCCGCTATAGGCCGCGACAACCCGCTCCATGCGATTGAGCCGCCGCTCGATCGGCCGGCCGGCCGTGACATCGTCGAAATCGCCCGACGCGTTCCCGGTAATGCTGATTTCGGCGTGAACCTCATACTTGCTTCGCTTTTTATTCATGGCGACGATCTAAGATATTGGTTACGAAAAACATGCTGCGCCCAAATTGCATAATATCGGAATTTCGGTAAGGTGACAGTGACATAGTAATTCTAGGCCAAGCTGTTCAGCATTGCGCCAAGAGAAGAATACGGCCCGTCAGGTCGACCGTGCGCGCGGAACTTAGTTGCCGGGCTGCGCCTGCCCGGCAAAATATCGTCCCTGCCAGGTATCGCGCGTATGCAGGCGTTCTTCGAGACACGCCTGGAATTTTGCCAGGCGCATCCCCCAATCGGGGGAAACGCGCACGGCCGGCGGCACTTCGCTGCCCAGGCGCTGAATCTTGATGTCCGGCGGAAGTTGTTCGAGCACGTCAATGACGGCGTCGAGATAACTTTCCGGGTTGAGCAGCGGAACGCTCTCAGGGGCGGCGCGATACCGATTGGCTAGCCGGGTGCCGCGCAGAATCTGGAGCTGATGGAACTTGAGCGCATCGAGCGGCAGCAAAGCCAGGGCTTTGGCGCCGTCGACGAGACTCTGCGCGGTTTCCAGCGGCAAGCCGAGGAGCAGGTGGCCGGTGATGAAGAGACCGCGACGCGCGGCGCGTCGAATGGCGTCCTGCGTACAGGCGAAGTCGTGCCCGCGCAGGCATTCGCGCAACACATCGTCGTTGCACGACTCGATGCCTATTTCGAGTTCCAGCATCGTTTGCGTCGACAACTCGGCAAGATAATCGAGCGTCGCTTCGGGCAGACAGTCGGGGCGGGTTCCGATGACGATGCCGGAAATGCCCGGGTGCGCCAGCGCGATATCGTAGCGGCTCTTCAACCGCGCGAGCTCATCGTAGGTATTCGAATAGCTCTGGAAGTAGGCGAGGAATCCCTTGCTGTCGGGATAACGCCGGCGCATGAAAGTGATTCCGGTGTCGATCTGAGTAGCAATTTCGCGCTCTTCGCGCAGGTAGCTTGGCGTGAAGCCGTCGTTGTTGCAAAAACTGCAGCCACCTATGCCGAGCGATCCGTCACGGTTTGGACAGGTGAATCCGGCATCGATCGACACTTTTTGCCAGCGACCACCATGCGCGCGCTTGACCCAGTCGTTATAGGCGTTATAACGGCGACCGTTAAATTGCTCAAAATTTCCAGGATTCTCGGGCGGCATGTATTCTCGATCTGGATCAATTGCCGGAACAGGTCGGTCCTGGCCGAGCGGCCATTTGAGTCTGCGCACCGTGCCATGGTTCCGGTGGCTTGTCCGAGGTGAACTTATTCCATTACTACATAAACTAACAAAGAAACAGGCTTTGGTGTTCTATGCGTCCCGCTTATAGTTTGCGCTTTCCTGCGCCGCGTTTGCAGCCAATTCCAAGAGTCCGAATGTCTTTATCGCTCCGCATCCTGCTCCTCGTCGCCTCGGTGGCAGCTTTTCCCGCCTCTGCCGAGACCCGCCTGCTTAACGCATCTTACGATGTCGCCCGCGATTTTTACAAGGGCTATAACGCCTTGTTCCAGAAGTACTGGAAGGCGAAGACCGGCGAAGCGGTCGAACTGGAGCAATCGCACGCGGGTTCGAGCAAGCAGGTGCGCGCCGTCGAGGATGGACTCGAGGCCGATGTCGTGACGATGAACAGGCGTCCGATGTGGATCTTCTCGTTGAAAGAAGACTGGTGGCCAAGGATTACGCCGGGAAGTTTCCCAACAATGCTTCGCCTTACACCTCGACCATGGTCTTCATCGTGCGCAAGGGTAATCCGAAAGCGCCGCGTGATGGGTCTCCTCAAACTCGTCCAACTCGACTGGCTGGCCGAGCGTTACCCATCGCAACTCTCCGGCGGCCAGCGCCGGCGCTGGCCGTCGAGCCCAAGGTACTGCTGCTCGACGAACCGTTCGGCGCGCTCGACACTAAGGTGCGCCAGGAATTGCGCCGCTGGCTGCGGCGTCTGCACGACGAGGGGCACATCTCGAGCGTTTTTGTTACCCACGATCAGGAAGCAGCGCTCGAAGAAGGCGGTTCGGGAATCTAAATGCGCGCCGCAGGAATTCCTTCGGAATTATCCGGAGCCGCCTCGGTCTGACCAGTCCGGCAATTTCCATGTAGCCACAGCGCACGGGCTATACTGGTCTAGTCGATGAGGACTCCCCTTGAGCAATGACGGAATATTCTCCGCGCCGCGTTTTCCGGTAGACAAAGCGCTCTTGCTCGCGCGATTGCGCGAGCATCTGCCTGCGCACAGCCTGCTCGTCGACAAAGAGGATGTTCGCCCTTACGAATGCGACGGGATGATGGCTTACCGCCAAATGCCGCTGATCGTCGCGCTTCCCGAAAGCGAAGCGCAGGCGCAGGCCGTCGTCCGGGTTTGCAGCGCGCTCAAGGTGCCGATGATTCCGCGCGGCGCGGCGACGGGCCTGTCGGGCGGGGCGCTGCCGCATGCCGACGGTGTTGTCGTTTCGCTCGCCAGGCTGAAGAAGATTGTCCGCATCGACCCGCTCGCGCGTACCGCTGTCGTGCAGCCCGGCGTGCGCAATCTGGCCGTCTCCGAGGCCGCGGCGCCCTATGGCCTTTACTATGCGCCCGATCCTTCGTCGCAGATCGCCTGCAGCATCGGCGGCAATGTCGCCGAAAATTCCGGCGGCGTGCATTGCCTCAAATACGGCTTGACCGTGCATAACGTGCTGCGTATACGCGGCCTGACGGCCGCCGGAGAGATCGTCGAATTTGGCAACGCCGCGCTCGATGCAGCCGGCTACGACCTGCTGGCGCTCAACATCGGCTCCGAAGGCATGCTGGCGCTGGTCACCGAAGTGACTGTCAGACTGACGCCCAAGCCCGAACTTGCGCAGGTGATCGTGGCCTCGTTCGCCGAGGTGAGCAAGGCCGGCGACGCGGTGGCCGGCATCATCGCCGCCGGCATCATTCCGGCCGGCCTCGAAATGATGGACAGGAAAGCGATCCACGCCGTCGAGCCGTACGCCAAGGCGGGTTACGATCTCGAGGCCGAAGCCATCCTGCTCTGCGAATCCGACGGCACGCCGGAGGAAGTCGGCGAGGAAGTGGCGCGCATGCGTGCCGTGCTCGAACGCTGTGGCGCATCGATGATCCGCGTTTCGCAAAGCGAAGCCGAACGGCTCAAATTCTGGGCCGGGCGCAAGGCCGCTTTCCCCGCCGTCGGCCGCATCACGCCCGATTATCTGTGCATGGACGGGACGATTCCGCGCAAGAGCCTGGCGCACATGCTGCTGGCCATCGCCGAAATGGAACAGCGCTACGGCCTGCGCTGCGCCAACGTCTTTCACGCCGGCGACGGCAACCTGCATCCGCTGATCATGTTCGACGCCAATCTGCCTGGGCAACTCGAGCGGGCGACGGCTTTCGGCGGCGAGATTCTCGAACTCTCCGTCGAACTTGGCGGCACGATCACCGGCGAACACGGTGTCGGTGTCGAGAAGCTCACGCAGATGTGCGCGCAATTCACGCCCGATGAACTCGAGATATTCCACGCGGTGAAGCGCGCCTTCGACCCTGACGGCCTGCTCAATCCCGGCAAAGTCATTCCGACCATCGCCCGTTGCCGCGAATACCGCCTGACGCACAGCGTCGATTCGGCGGTCGGCATGAGCGCTGATCAGACCCTGGTGAAGGTTTAATGAACGGCCCGTTTGACCCCTGCCTCGCGCGCTGGTCCGAGCGCATTCGCAGCGCGACGACCGAGCGCAAGCCGCTGCGTCTGCGCGGCGGCGGCAGCAAGGATTTCTACGGCCAGGCGCTCTCCGGCGAGCTGTTCGATACGCGCGAGTACGCGGGCCTTGCGGCCTATGAACCGACCGAACTCGTCGTCACGGCGCGTTGCGGAACCCCGCTCGCCGAACTCGAAGCAGCGCTTGCCGAAAAGGGTCAGTCGCTCGCTTTCGAACCGCCGCATTTCGGCCCGGCGGCAACCGTCGGCGGCTGTCTCGCTGCCGGACTCGCCGGACCGCGCCGGGCGCGCGTCGGCGCCGTGCGTGACTTTGTCCTCGGCGTGAAGCTCATCGACGGACAGGGACGCCTGCTCAACTTCGGCGGCCAGGTCATGAAGAATGTCGCCGGCTACGACGTATCGCGCCTCCTGGCCGGCAGCCTCGGCACGTTGGGCCTCGTCGTCGAGGTTTCATTCAAGGTTCTGCCCGTCGCTTTGGCCGAGCAGACGCTACGTTTCGACTTGCCCGGTGAGAATTCGCAAAGCCTGGCACTGGCTAGGCTCAACGAATGGGGCGGCCAGCCCTTGCCGATTTCTGCGTCGGCCTGGGTCGACGATACGCTGCATGTTCGCCTCGCCGGCGCCTCGGCGGCGGTCTGTGCGGCAGCGCAAAAACTCGGCGGTCAGCGCGTCGCCGCGGATCAGGCGAGCGCATTCTGGATAAGCCTGCGCGAGCATAGCCATGGCTTCTTCGCGGTAAGGGCCGCCGCGCTGTGGCGGCTGTCCGTGCCGGCGACGACGCCGGCGCTGCCGCTGCCCGGCGCGCAGTTCGTCGAGTGGGGCGGCGCCCAGCGCTGGCTGCACGCCTCGAGCCCTGCCGAGCATCAGGCGATACGGCAAGCCGCTGCGCAAGCCGGCGGCCACGCTACGCTGTTTCGCGCCGACCCGGAGACCAAAGCCGCGGTCGGCGTTTTCCAGCCGCTCGCGGCGCCGCTCGCGCGCATCCATCGCGAGCTCAAGGCCGCTTTCGACCCGCACGGCGTTTTCAATCCCGGCCGCATGTACGCCGAGTTCTGAACCGGCATGCAGACCGATCTTGCCGATTTCATCAAGGATACCGACGACGGCCGCGAAGCCGACGCCATCTTGCGCACTTGTGTGCACTGCGGCTTTTGCAACGCCACCTGCCCGACCTATCAGCTGCTCGGCGACGAACTCGACGGGCCGCGCGGCCGCATCTACCTGATCAAGCAAGTGCTCGAGGGCCAGCCGGTCAGCCGCCGCACGCAAGTGCACCTCGACCGCTGCCTCACCTGCCGTTCCTGCGAAACGACCTGCCCGTCGGGCGTCAAATATCACCGCCTGCTCGATATCGGGCGCGCCGTCGTCGACCAGCGGGTACCGCGTTCGCCGGCCGACAAGGCGACCCGCTTTGTTCTCGGCGAAGGAATTCCGCGGCAAGAGATGCTGCAATCGGCAGTCGCCATCGGCCAGTGGCTGCGCCCGTTCTTGCCCGCGGCCCTGGCCGCCAAGCTGCCGGCGGCCATACCTGCCGCGGATCGCACACGCCCCGGCAAGCCCTTGACCGTGCATGCCCGGCGCATGATCGCGATCTCTTCGTGCGGACAGCAGGCGTTGACGCCAAATACCAACGCAGCGCTTTCGCGCATTCTCGACCGCCTCGGTATCGAAGTCCTGACGCCAGCCACTGGGTGCTGCGGCGCGCTGCGCTACCATCTCGGGGCGCAGGAACAGGCGCTTGACGATATGCGCCGGACGATAGACGCCTGGTGGCCGTACATCGACGACGCATCGGCCGGGGTCGAAGCCATCGTCATGACGGCTTCGGGCTGTGGCTTGCAGGTACGCGAATACGGCGAACTGCTCAAACACGATCCGGCGTACGCCGCGAAAGCGGCGCGCGTCTCGGCGCTGGCCCGCGACGTTTCGGAAGTGCTCGCCGGCGAACAGAAGGAACTCCTCGCCCTGCTGCCCCAAGCCGGCGCCAGGCAGCCCGTGGCTTTCCATTCGCCGTGCACCCTGCAGCATGGGCAGCAGATCCGCGGCCTGATCGAAGCGCTGCTCGTCGCGGCCGGCTACGAACTGTCACCAGTTGCTGACGCGCACCTGTGCTGCGGCTCGGCCGGTACCTATTCCTTCACTCAGCCCAAGCTGTCCAAGCAATTGCGCGACAAGAAGCTCGCGACGCTTGAGGCCACGTCCCCGGCACTCATCGTCACCGCCAACATCGGCTGCCAGACGCACCTGCAAAGCGGCACAGCAACGCCGGTCCGGCACTGGATCGAATTGATCGACGAGCGACTGGCGGAATGAATGCCGCCAGTCGCTGCGAATAATCCTCTACGGCGCAGGAAACTACTGCTTTTTGGCGGCCAGGAAGTCCTGAAAGTCGGCGCTCAAAGTCTTCAGGTATTCGGCGCGGTCGGGCGGCATGCCTTCGGTAAAGCCGGTGTTGAGGAAGGTGTCGCAGATCTCGAAGGCAACGCCCGGGCCGACAATATTGCCGCCCATGGTCAACACGTTGGCGTTGTTGACGACGCGGCACATTCTGGCCGAGAAGGTGCTTTCGCATGAGACAGCGAAGATTCCGTCGTACTTGTTGGCGTTGATGTTCATTCCGGCACCGGTGCCGCAAATCAGAATGCCCTGCGCAGCTTCGCCGGCCTGGATCTTGCGGCACAGATTGTCGGAAGCGGTAAAGTAAGTCATATAGCCCTGCGCGTCGGCAAGCCCGACGTCGTCGACCTCCCAGCCCTTGCCCTGCAGATTGGCTTTCACTTTTTCCTTGAGTTCGAATCCGGCTTTGTCGCTGGCGACGATGACTTTCATCTGATTCTCCTTGAGTTTGATTCAATTGACGGGCGCGGCGTCGCCGCGCCCGCGTGATCTGGAGCAGCCTTCATTTCACGGCATTGGGCAGGAACATGACGCGTTCGGGAACGCAAGTAATCGTCATCAGTATCGAGCACTGTTCAGGGTGACCGCGTAACGACCTTGTTCCAAGGTCTTGTTGCGGAAACCAACGAAAGAGACGTTGAAAACCAACAGAAGAACCTTGGACGAGGAGCGTGCACCAAAGGGGCTTGAAGACGCTACTGAACTTGAACTTGTTCGTCATTTGGCGCGGGCCTGCTTTGTTCGGCTTTGGTAAAGACCTTTCTTATGGTCCGCAAGTCGCCAAATCGGGCCCCCTTCGGCGATGACGGAACGGGCATAGTAGCATGCAACGCTAAGCCAAATGCCTAGTGGCCATAGCCGAAGCGAAGCATCTCGAATCAAGCGGTGCACGTCGTTCGCGGCTCCGCAGGTCGCCGCAATGCCCCATTGAAAGAATGAACCTGGCTGCGACAGCGCTGATGACCTAGACTGAGTACAGGTTAGCGTCAAAGGAGGCCCTGAATGAGTTGGATTCCCGGTTCGATTGGTATTTTTGTGGCGATTCTCATTGTTATGCTGATCCTTCCGTCAGCCATCAGAATCTTTCGCGAGTATGAGCGCGGCGTCTTTTTCACCCTCGGGCGATTCTCGGGTGTGAAAGGGCCGGGTATCGTCTTCCTCGTTCCGCTGATACAACAGGCGGTGCGAGTCGATCTGCGCACCGTCGTCCTCGAAGTGCCGACGCAGGACGTGATTTCGCGCGACAACGTCTCGGTTAAGGTCAGCGCGGTCGTCTACTTCCGTGTCGTGAATGCGGAACAGGCGATCATTCAGGTCGTAGACTTTCTCAACGCGACGAGCCAGTTGGCGCAGACCATGTTGCGCTCGGTGCTCGGCAAGCACCTCCTCGACGAAATGCTTTCCGAACGCGAAAGACTGAATCTCGATATCCAACAGGCGCTCGATGCGCAAACCGGTTCCTGGGGCATCAAGGTCGCCAACGTCGAAATCAAGCAGGTCGACCTGACCGAATCGATGATCCGCGCCATCGCGAGGCAGGCCGAAGCCGAACGCGAGCGCCGCGCCAAGGTCATCCACGCCGAGGGCGAATTGCAGGCGGCCGAAAAGTTATTCCAGGCGGCCAAAATCCTGGCCCAGGAACCGCAAGCCATCCTGCTGCGCTATCTCGAAACACTCACCGTAATCGGCGCCGACAAGAACACGACCGTCGTCTTCCCGCTGCCGATGGATCTCGTCACCCCGCTGCTGCAAAGAGCGAAGCCCGGCTAAAGCAGCCGTATCAGTAGCCGGTACGCGCCGCGGTCGAGGCGCGTAGCATCAGCGTCGGATCAAGCGCGATCGTCGCGCTGGCTCGCGTCGGGTCTTCCATGCGCGCACAAACGCATTCGATTGCCGATTCCGCGATCTGCAGGTAGGGCTGGCGGACGGTCGTCAGCGCGGGAAACGTGAAACTCGAAAGCTGGATGTCGTCAATCCCGACAAGCGAGATCTCGTCCGGGATGCGCACGCCCTGCTCGTGAAAGGCCGCCATCATTCCGAGCGCAATGAGATCGTTCATGGCGATCACGGCGCTCGGGCGCGCCGGCATGGTCAGGATATGGGCGGCAGCGACGTGGCCAAAGCGGGCAAGACCGGCGTCGTTGTGCGCCGATGAATGGCTCGGGATATCCTCGTCGGTGATCACCACGCCTTCGCTGAGCCCATGGCGCCGCAAGGCATTCCGATAGCCCTGCAGACGTGCCACGCGGTGCGGCGTCAGAGGTGTCGCCGTGACATAGGCAATTGCCGTGTGGCCCAGGGCAACGAGGCAATCGACGGCTCTTTCCGCGGCCAGCGCGTTGTTCATCGCAACGAAATCAACGCGCTCGATCCCGGGACCGGCGCCCGGAGGTTCGAAAAAGACGAAAGCGACTTCGCGCCGGATCAGCGAACTCATGGCATCGACATTTTGCAGACACGACGCCGCAAGTATTCCGCGCACCCCGTAGGCGACGAGTTCGCGCACGAAAGCCAGCTCGCGTTCCGGCTCGCGCTGCGTATTGCAGAGAACGACCCGGTAGCCCTTACGCTGCGCCGCCGCATCGACGGCGACCGCGAGTTCGCCGAAATAAGGATTGACCACCGAGGGCACGAGCAGGCCGAGGATAGGCGCGGAACCAGTCTTGAGCTGCCGGGCCGCCGTGTTTGGCGTATAGCCGAGTTGCTTGATCGCCTTGGCAATGCGCTGCTGCGTTTCCACGCGCATCTCGCCCATTCGACCATTCAAGTAGTTGGATATGCTTGTTGATGACACGCCAGCGGCCTTTGCCACGTCCTGAATCGTCTTCACTTTCACATCAAGACTCCTCAATGCGCATCAACTCGGCCGCCGCGAGGAACAGGTGGTAGAGAATACGTGACGGTGTTTCGGAGACCATGGGAATACCATCGCGCGACACCTGATTGATCCAGGTGGCGCCGTCATCGCGGAAGAAATGCGTGCGCACGAGATGCAGATGGGCAAACGCCGCGTCTTTGTAGATCGCCTCCTGCGTCGATTCGAACCGGGCAATACAAGCCTTGATGTACTCGGTCTGCGGCCATAGGAGTTTGCTGTCGGCAAGTACTGTCCCGGCCGCACTCACCGCATCGATGACGATGCCGCGCAAGCGTCCGGCCGGGTCGATACCATGCTTGGTGCCGAATGAAAACAGCGCCTCTGCATACTTCTCAAAGTCATTGGCACCGGCTTGACTTGCGAACTGTCCCAGAAGCCAAACCCATTCGAACTGATGGCCGGGCTCGCGCTGCAGACCGGGACTGCCCTGCGCGACATTCCACTTCGCATCGAAGAACTCGGCGAGCGAGCCCGTCTTCCGGTCAAAAAAGACATCCTTGAAAAGTTCAATGATACCGGCCGCCCGTTCCAGCCAGATCTTCTCGCCCGTGGCGGCGTGCATGGCCAACATCGCCTCCAGAAGGTGCATGTGGGGGTTCTGTCGTCGCGGCAACTTGTCGATCGACGGATACTCTTCGAAAAAACCGCCGTGCACGGCATCGCGCAGATTGTCGTCGAGAAAAGTGAAGGCTTGCTCGGCCAGACGCAAGGCTTCCGGTGAAGGGCTCGCGCGGTGGTACCAGGCCATGGCGAAAATCACAAACGCGTGGTCGTAGGTATCGCGCGCAGAATCCAGAATCGCACCCTGGTTGTCTGTACTCCGGTGCCATCCCTCGAAACGTCCATTGATCGCGCTGCTGCGCTGCAAGAAATCAAAGCCGTGGTCGGCAGCGCGCCGCAGGCTTGCGCTCCCGCCCAATATCGAGGCGTGGCTGAGGACATAGGTGAGGCGGGCCTGATTGAGCGCCGTCTTCGCCGGCGACCGGACGGCTTCGCCGCGTTCGTCGAGCGCCTCGAAATAACCGCCGCGCGGATCGACGATACGCTCGCACCAATAGGGGCAGACGTGTTCTAGCGTCCACCGTCTGATCGACTGTGGCATGGCGCTCGAATTAGACACGCTAGTTCCCTTGCGGCTGTTCCCGCACTTGCGAGACGAGTTGTGTCGGGCTGACAAAACGCATGGCGATGAGCAGCCATGTCACGGTAACAACCATGTACACGATGGCCATGGCATCGATCGATTGCTGCGCCCTGACGCCCGCTGCGAATACCGCGTAGTACAGGGACACAACCAGGGTCTGCGTGCTCGGGCCGGCCGTCAGGAAGGTCAATTCGAACATCGAAATGGTGCGCACCACGACCAGCAACGTCGCCGCCAGCATTCCCGGCAGCAGCAACGGGACCAGCACATGGCGGAACAGTTGCAAGTTGCTCGCGCCGAAAACACGGGCAGCGGACTCGAGATTGGTATCGATCTGCTCGATGAATGGCGTCATCACCAGGATCACAAAAGGAAGTGCCGGCAGAAGATTGGCGATAATGACACCGGTCAAGGTGCCGGCAAGATCCAATCGGTACATCACGGTAGCCAGCGGTATGCCGTAGGTGATCGGCGGAATCATCAGCGGCAAGAGGAACAGGCCCATCAGCAGGTTCTTGCCGCGGAAATCTCGACGCGCCAGGGCATAGGCGGCGGGAACACCGAGCGCAATCGCCAGAATGACAACCGCAAGAACAATCTGGATGGTCACGATCATCACGCTGCTGAGCTGGAACTCTTTCCATGCGTCGAAGTACCAATGCGTCGTGTAGCCGTCGGGAAGCCAGGTGTTGAACCAGCGTTTGCCGAACGAACTCGTCGCCACCGAAGCGACGATCAGGCCGATATTGATCAGAAAGAATGTCATCAAGCCGACGATGGTGGCGTTCCAGGCGCGCCCGACCAGTTTGGCCGGCAACGCTTTCCCCATCCGGGCAGAGAACGACAGGGTGCTCATCCTTTTCCTCCGGTAACGGGACCGCGATAAGATAGGCGTCGGAATCCCAGGACAAGGGCAACGACGACCAGCTGGACAATGCCCATGATCATCGCGATGGCCGACGCCAGGGAGTAATCGTAGTTCTCGAAAGCCGCTTCATAGGCCGCGATCGAAATGACGCGCGTCGGCCCGGACGGCGCGCCCAGCAGAATCGCCGAGGGGAAGACCGAAAAGGCCTGCACGAAGGACAGCGCGAAAGACATGGCCAGGCCCGGCAGCAGCAAGGGGAAGACGATATGTCTGAACTGCCGGAAAGGATTCGCGCCGAGCGTCGCGGCGGCGCGCGACAGGACGGGATCGATGCCCGTGATGTACGACAGGATGAGCAGGAAGACGAAAGGAAACCCCGAGATGACCAGCGAGATCAATACGCCCCAGTAATTATGCGTCAGCCGGACCGGGCCGTCCCAAATATTCAGCCACTGGACCAACTGCGAGAACCAGCCGTTCGGGCCGAAATAACTCAGCATTCCCTGGGCGATCAGCACGGTTCCCAGCGTCAATGGAATCGTGATGATCGTGGTGGCAAGCTTCTGGTAAGGCGATTTGTTGCGCAGGCGGTAGGCCACAGGAATAGCGACTCCGACATTGATCAAAGTCGCCGGCAACGCGAGCTTCATCGTCGTGCCTATGGTTTGCCACAGGCGCGGATCACTGAAGAAGTTCTCGTAGTTGGCAAAGTAGCCGCCGTTCATCGGATTGAAAGACAGGATCAGTCCATCGACGAAGGGGTAGACAAACACCAGCAGGATGAACAGGGTCGCCGGCGCCAGCATCCAGAACGTCAGGTCCTTCCACCAGGCGCCGGGCCTATCGGATGCGCCCTGTATCATTTCGCTTGTTCCGGCGGGTAGATCAGAATGCGCTCACGCGGGATGGAAATCGTCAGGCTTTCCCCAATCGTTGCGCTGCCTTGCGTCCGCACGAAAAGCGGCACGTTGTCGAGGGTGCGGAGCATGAAAAGCGTCTCCCTGCCGTAATACTCGACAGCGTCCACCCGGGCAGTCAACGCGTTTGCCGGCGACACGTCATTCGGCACGATCGAGCAATCGTCGGGCCGGAAAGCGGCCACGGCCTTGCTTCCCAAATCGCCGCGCACGGTGCCGGAAATGGATATTCCCGGTCCCTTGAGTTGCCCCACGCCATCGCGCTGTTCGACGACGTCGAGCAGCAATTCGTTGCGATAACCCATGAAGCGCGCGACCGCAAGATTCTGCGGCTGGCTGTAGACCATTTGCGGCGTACCGATTTGCTGCGCGACTCCGTCCTTCATCACGACGATCCGGTCGGCAAGCGACAGGGCTTCGTCCTGGTCGTGCGTCACGTAAAGCGTCGTGCGCCCCAGTTCGCCATGTATCCGGCGAATTTCCGTTCGCATTTCGAGCCGCAGTTTTGCATCGAGATTCGACAGCGGCTCGTCCATGAGGATCAACGGCGGTTCGATCACGATCGCCCGGGCAATCGCCACGCGTTGCTGCTGCCCGCCCGACATCTGGCCGGGAAGCTTTTGCGTGTGGGCGCCGAGTTGCACGAGGTCGATCGCTTTGGCCACCCTTTGCGCAATTTCCCGCTCGGGGAGCCCGCGCATCAGGAGGCCGAAACCGATATTTTTCTCGACCGTCATGTGCGGGAACAGCGCATAGTTCTGAAAGACCATGCCGAATCCGCGCTCTTCCGGTGGCAGCAGATCAATACGCCTATCGTCTAGCAGGATCTGACCCTCGGACAAGGCCAGCAGTCCCGCGATGCAGTTCAGCGCCGTCGACTTGCCGCAGCCCGACGGACCGAGCAGCGCGATGAATTCGCCTTTGGCCACGTCGAGCGACAAGCCGTCGAGCGCCGCAAGTACCGGCGCACTGCCCTTCTTCCCGGCACCGGGCCCCCCGCCAAAACGGCGGGTGACCTGGCGCAAGCTGAGATTATCAAAATGATTTTTCATTGATCTGCTGTTATCGGACGGTTATTTGAACTTTTGGGCGCCGACTTCCTGGTCCCAAATTCTGAACGCCTTGACCATGGCTTCGGCGTCAAGCGGTTGAGCGTGCTTGTACTTGGCGGTCCACTCCGCATACTCGGTGCGTCCAAATTCCTTGATCACGCTCTGGCTTTCTGCGGGAGCCATTTCGACCGGCACATTCTTCACGGCCGGACCGGGGTAGAAATAGCCCTTGTCCCAGGTCAAAGCCTGTTGCGCCGGCTTCAGCAAGTAGGCCATCAAATCGAGCACTACGGGAAGCTTGTTGGCTTGCACGCCCTTGGGAACCATCAGGTATTGGGTATCGTTGATCCAGGTGAAATCCTTGAAATTGACGACCTTGAATTCCTTGGGCACGATGCCAAGCGCGCGCGGATTGATGTCCCAACCCGTGACACTGATCGTCATGTCGCGCGATCCCTGACCCAGTTCCTTCATCACCGCGCCGGTACCGGTCGGGTAATATTCGATACAGGTGTTCAGAGCCTTCAGGAATACCCAAGTCTTTTCCCAGCCATGCTCGGGGTCTTTGGGATTCTTGTCGCCAAGAAGGTAGGGCAATCCCATGATAAACGTCCTGCCGGGGCCTGAATTTGCCGGACGCGCATAAATCAGTTTGTTGGGGTTTGCCTTGCACCAGGAGAGAAGTTCCTGCGGCGTGGTGGGCGGCTGTTTGACTTTATCGGGGTTGTACTCGAGAAATGGTCCGCCGGTCATGAAGACGACTGCCAGCGCTTGATTCTGCGCGAGCTCCTGCATCTTCTGCGCTTGCGGGTGGTAATTCTGCACGACGTTGGGGAACTTTGCGGCGTAGTCGGGAAGGATCTGGGTCCAAAGCTTTTGCTCTATGCCGGCCGCCAGAATGTCGTTGCCCCCGAGTACCAGATCGATGTCCGTGCGATTTGCCGCCTGCATGGCTTTGATCTTGCTGGGCAGCTCCGGCGCCGGCGCCTTGGTGAAGGTGAATTTCACGTTCGAATTGACCTTCTGATAAGACTCGATGGCGTCCTGCAGCAGCGCTAGTGCGCCCCCGACATCGACGACATTGATCGTTATCGACTGGGCATGCGCTGAATTGATCGCTACACATGCCGAGAGCGCGATGAGCGAAGTGCTGAATATCCGCTTGATGGAAAAGAAACGGTCGGTCGATTTGCAAGTCATGAAGAATATCCTTTCGTTAGGCAGATACACTCTGCCCGCCTGTTGTCAAAAAATCCAGTCGTACCGTCTGAGCGCAACTCTTCATAAAACATCCCTGCGATCCGTTCAATGTGTCCATGCATGGCCATTCGCACTGCGCTTGAATCTCTGGGCACGAATTGTCCGGATTAGCTACCGAATCACCCTTCCTCTGCTATGTGGCCACGCTGCGTTCGTGCAAGCCGACAACTGTATCGATGCAGTAATATATGAAATCAAAAGCGGAAATGCAAGTCTTCGTAAGAAAAAACAGCAGGACGCAGGCTGGACCGCCTCTCCGGACTAGGCATGCAAGGCCGCGTATCGACAGCCAACAAATGGCGTTGCGCTCGGCTCGGCAATTTAGGTCCATGCGTGGTGTTTCGATCAGAATCGGCGGGAGCTTGAAAGCGAATCGGATACGGCCTTCGACGCGCCGAGCCGGATCTTGTTCCTCGCCCCGCGGGGAACCAACCGGCACCAAGTGATCTCAATGCTCATTCCGCGTTTGTCTATATTTTTTGGCCGGTCCGAGTATTCGCTACCAATCCATGAATTACACTTTTCAGTTCGATGCCGTCTTTGCCGCTTGGCCGCTGCTTCTCAAGGGCACGTGGAATACCATCGAGCTATCGATGATGGCCATGTTCTTTGGCCTGATTGTGGCGGTGGTGTGCGCTTGGGGCAAGACTGGCGGACCCCGGCCGCTGCGCTGGATCATCAATGCCTACATCGAGTTGATCCGCAACACGCCGTTTCTGGTGCAGCTTTACTTCTTTTTCTTTGCTCTGCCGGCGCTTGGCCTGCGCTGGTCAGCGCACACCGCGGCGCTCGTTGCCATGGTGATCAACCTCGGCGCTTACGCTACCGAGATCATACGTGCTGGAATCGAATCCATTCCAAGAGGTCAGATCGAGGCCGGCCTGGCGCTCAACTTGAAAGCGCACAAGATTTTCCGTCATGTCATCCTGAAACCGGCGCTGCGCACCGTCTATCCGGCGCTGACCAGCCAGTTCATTCTATTGATGCTGAGTTCCGCCGTGGTCTCGGCCATTTCCGCGGACGATTTGACGTCGGTCGCCGCCAATCTGCAATCGCAAACCTTTCGCAGTTTCGAGATTTACATCGTTGTCACGGTCATCTACCTGGCGCTGGCCCTCGCGTTTTCAGCGCTGTTTCGCGTCATTTACCAGCGCACTCTCGATTATCCGGCAGGCCGCTGATGCGCACTTTCGGCCTCTCCGAATTTCTCTTCATCCTCGACGCCGCCAGGTGGACCGTGGCCCTGTCGATGATCGCTTTCGCCGGGGGCGCCATCGGCGGGCTGATCATTGCGCTCTCCAAGACTTCGGACAATCGCGCCTTGCAACTGCTTTCGGGCGGGTTTATCCAGATTTTTCAGGGCACACCGCTGCTGCTTCAGCTCTTTCTGGTGTTTTTCGGCGCGCCGGTATTGGGCATGAACATCAACCCCTGGATCGCCGCTGGCGTCGCGTTGATCCTTAACACCAGCGCTTTCCTCGGCGAAATCTGGCGCGGCTGTATCCAGGCCGTTCCCAGCGGGCAGTGGGAAGCGGCCCAGGCGCTCAGCCTGCCGTATGTGGCGCGCATGAAATACGTGATCTTGCCGCAGGCCTTCAAGATCGCCCTGGCGCCGACCGTCGGCTACATGGTGCAGGTCATCAAGGGAACCTCGCTGGCCGCCATCATTGGTTTCGCCGAAGTCACGCGTTCCGGCCAGATCATCAACAACGCGACTTTCCAGCCGCTCATCGTCTTCAGTGTCGTCGCCGGCATCTACTTCGTATTGTGCTGGCCATTGTCGCTACTTGCGGCGCGCATCGAACGGAAGCAGGCGGTTGCGCTCGCGCGCTGACCTGTTTTCCCGGTAACTTTGTATAACAACACGGAGATAGCGATATGATCAAGAATCTGCAACGCCGCGTTTTCATCGCCGCCACGGTCACCCTGGGGCTGGTCGCCACGCTGTCGCTTTGGCCCACTGCGGCCAGCGCGCAAACCATTGCCGAGATCAAGAAAAAGGGCGAAGTGACGATCGGCATGCTCGTCGATTTCCCGCCTTACGGCACGATGAATAGCAGCAATCAGCCCGATGGCTACGATGCCGACGTCGCCCGCCTCCTGGCCAAGGATCTGGGCGTCAAGCTAAATCTGGTCCCGGTGACCGGCCCGAACCGCATTCCCTTCCTGCTCACCAACAAAGTCGACTTGCTCGTCGCCTCGCTGGCCATCACGCCGGAGCGCGCCAAGCAGGTCCAGTTCTCCAAACCCTACGCCGCGGCCAGCATCGTGCTGTATGGCAACAAGAAAGCCAACATCAAGGAAGCGGCAGACCTCAAGGGCAAACGCGTCGGCGTCGCGCGCGCCAGCACGCAGGACGTGGCGCTGACCGCGGTCGCCCCCGAAGGCACCGAGATCCACCGTTTCGACGACGACGCCTCGGGTATGCAGGCGCTGATGTCGGGCCAGGTCGACGCGATCGGCTGCTCGACGACGGTTGCCGCGCAAATCGACAAGCGCGCCCCGGCCAACACCTTTGAAACCAAGTTCCTGCTGCGCCAGCAGGTGATGGGGATCGTGATGCGCCAGGGGCAGGCCGACTTGCTCAAGACCATCGATGACTTCGTGACCCGCAATACCGCCAACGGCGAACTCAACAAGCTGTACCGCAAGTGGCTGGAAACCGACCTGCCAAAGATGTGATTACGGCTTTATAGATAACGGTATCTTCATGACAGACACGAGACCATCCCCAATGCCGGACGATACCGTTGCCCCCATCATCCAGATCGAAGCCGTCGACAAGTGGTTCGGCAAGTTCCAGGCGCTCAGCCAGATCAACCTGAGCGTCCGGGCCGGCGAACGCATCGTCGTTTGCGGCCCTTCGGGCTCGGGCAAATCCACCTTAATCCGCTGCATCAATCATCTCGAGAAGGTGCAGAAGGGCCGCATCGTGGTCGATGGCATCGATCTGACCGCCGGCGGCCACAATGTCGAATCGGTCAGGCAGGAAGTGGGCATGGTCTTTCAGCAGTTCAACCTGTTTCCGCACCTGACGATTTTGCAGAACTGCACGCTCGCGCCGATACACTCGCGGCACCTCAGTCAGGAGGAAGCCGAGACGATCGCCATGAAGTATCTCAAGCGCGTGCGCATTCCCGAACAAGCCAACAAGTATCCGAGCCAGCTCTCCGGTGGCCAGCAACAGCGCGTCGCTATCGCCCGCGCACTGTGCATGACGCCCAAGATCATGCTCTTCGACGAACCGACCTCGGCACTCGATCCGGAAATGGTCAAAGAGGTACTCGACACGATGATCAGCCTGGCCGAAGACGGCATGACCATGCTCTGCGTCACGCACGAGATGGGGTTTGCGCGCAGCGTCGCCGATCGCGTCATCTTCATGGCCGAAGGCAAAATCGTCGAGGAAGCGCCGCCCGATCGCTTCTTCAGCAATCCGCAGCATGAAACGACGCGAAACTTCCTCGGACAGATTCTGAGTTCTCAGCAAGCGCACTGAGCCCGGAGCGCTCAAGCCGTTCCGGCGTCGCCCTTATGAGAGGGGTTGTAGATTGCCGCCCGGATCGGTAAAGACGATCTGATCGCCATCCGTGCGAAATGTGCCGGACTCCCCTTTTCGGCGCAAGCGAAGTGTCTTCTTGCCGAAAGCCATGTCAACGGCCCCCTCGACCGCGATTCCCACGTCAATGCGTGCCTGGGCGACCAAATTCAACTGCTTTTCGAGTTCTTCGCGTTCGGGCAGGAGTCTGCCCCACGCTTGCAGCGCGTGTTGCCAGGAGGTCTTCGCGCGTTCGAGCAGCTCGGCCTTGTCACCTTGCTTGGTGAAGTGCTTGACCAGCTTTTCGAGATTTTCTTCTTCCTCGCGCTGCTTCTCGATCTTCTTCAACAGATCCTGGTACCTAGCCTCCAGTTCCGGATTGACGCCGAGCGTCAAGCGGGTCACGCCGCCCGTCGCCAGGCCCAGGATGGGCGCGCTGATCAGCATCATCGCCCGGGCCGAACCGCCGGCCAGCCGGCCCCGGTTGCGTGCCTTGAGACCGACGATGATTTGATTGTTCGCCTGGAGGTCGCTCTGCAAAGCCGTGTCGTCGATGGCGATGGTTGTCCCCGCCGACACCTGCGCATTTTCGACAAAGCGCGCCGAAACCGAACCGCCAGCCTTGACGTGCGCCTTGGCAATGATCCCCGCGGCAACGCGAACGTCGCCTCCGGCATCGAGTTCAGCACCGTCAACCACGTCGCCAACGACGATATCTCCCGTCGCACGCACCTTCATTCCCGGCAGCACCTCGCCCTCGATGACTACGGTGCCATCGAATGAAATATTGCCGGTCGCAAGATTGACATTGCGGATGCAGAACACGGGTTCGACGGATACGCCGTTGCCACAGCGGATCGGCTGCCCGCTGACCACCGCGCGCAGCAGATTCGCGTCGTCGGTGGCAACATAAGCGCCGAGCAAATGGTCGGCAAAAGCCTCATTGCGTCCGACAACGGGTTCGAGAACTTCGCCGCGGACGTTGCGTCCGATCGTACCGGTCGTCGGCGGAATTCGGCGCATCAAGGCCTGTTCCGCTGCGACGGTAGGAATCGCCCCCAATTCGCGGAAATCGATCAGGCCTTTCTCATTGAGTTGCGGCGCCCGGTCGCGGGCATCGTCGATCAGCAGTTCGAAGCGGGTGCCTTCGCCCGCCTCGGCCGGCAGACCGGCGGCGATCAGAAAACGTTCGCTGCTGCCGGCAAGACTATCCGCGCACAGGGTGTCGATCACGGCCTGATCAATTCCGAAAGTAACGCCGGCTTCGCCGAGCGCCTGGTAGATCGCCTCCGGTTCCATCGCCTTGCCGCAGAATGCCACACTCACCCACGCCTGCATGGCGTCGCCAGCAATCTCCACGGCGATCGCGGCATCGCAACGTTCACCGATCGGCAGCTCGATTTCGCCGCTTGCCGAATTGTAGGCGTCAAGCAGGGCGGCCAGCGCAGCATCGGCAAGTCGCCAATGCGCATAACCGGCTTGCGCCACGAGTTCACGCAAGGTGTCGAGTTCAAGCGGCGGACGTTCTGACGAGACGCGAATGGACGCGAAGAGATGGTCTTCCCTTTCGACGAAATCCAGCACCGGGTGGTCGCTCATTCGCATCCTTCCGCTATTATGCTTTTTGCATAGCACCGCATTGGCAAGTACTCGAGGTGGACCTTCCAGTCAATGAATGGTTTAAATCGGCAGCCGGCAATCATCGCTTGACGGACCCGGCATTCTCGTTACTCGGCGCGAGCACCGTTGCGTACCAAACAAGCCCCAAGATCCTTGACCCCGCGTTCTCCGACGTTGCAGTTGCCCGAAACGTCTGTCGGCAGCACCAGCTTGCTGCGGCCCCCGAGCATTGTGTGAAGGTCGTCATCATTGGCTGGCAAATGGGCGGTCGCTTGGCGCTCCTGCCTAGCGGATGCGCTGCCGCTCATTTCGCGTCCCGGGCGCGAGCTCGGGTTGCCTGAATAAGGATCGGTACGCATTTGCGACGCATCCGCAGGTTCGGAACGCGAGCCGGAGGAGAGCCTCATCGGGCGCATGTTGATGCCCGGCGTCGTGACCGGTGCGACCTCGGCCGCGGCTTGTTGTCGATCAGGCGAATGGCGTTCGGCACTCATGCTGATCCTGACAGGATAGTAAATGGCGCCGCACAGGGCCGCGGCAAGCATCACCGACAGAGTGACCCACTTCCAGTTGCGCCACCAGCGCGATCGCAGGGCTGGCGGAACAGGCAAAGCGAAAGAACGCTGGAACAATGGCGGGAGGGGAATACGCTTCGCGCCGGGAACGACGGCGTCGTTACGACTATCCCGGGGCTTCTGTCGGCCAGGCACTGGCTTGGCTTTCAGCTTCAGCTGATAAAAGCGGCGGGTGATGGTCGTGGTCGTATAGTTCATATCGGTTTCCTGGCGATCTCGCTGCCATGGGGCACTGTTCGGAGCGCCCGGTAGGCCGGTGATTTTGCGTCCCCAACTTTCGCTGGGTTTGCCTTGTTTCAGAACCTTGCGGAAGGACCCTGCTCACGTCCGGTAGATAAGAATGTCGAATTTGCAGCTGTATATGCTTCTAGAAACGCCGGCTATTCCGGCTCCCGCCGCTATATGACCATATCATATACTCGGCAGTGCTCCGATAGTTTAATCCGAATTACCTCGCGTACGTGAAATTAAGTCGATCGTTTGCCCTGAAGAATTCTATTGGCCGCCGCTTCGCAGTGATTTTCGGGTGCTTCCGAAAATGATTTCCCTATAAACTTGATTGATTGAGCGGAAATCCCGGATGCTAGACGTGGCGGCCTGTTATCCCGCAACGCTTTGCACGCCCGGAAGGCTTTCGGCAATCAAAAAGCCGCTGAACCTTGCGGATCAACGGCTTCTTGCATATTGGTGGGATGGGCAGAATTGAACTGTAGTCTGCAGACCTTATTTAGCAATAAACGCGGCGGCATGCCAAGAATACTTACCCGTATCCTTACCCGTTTCAGGCGGCGCTGCGCCTATTTCCGGGTTTTCGGATTAACGGAAGTAAGAAGTCCAATTGTAGATTAAGACTCCCTAAATAAAGAACGTCCTCCAGTCAGGCAGCCGCGCGTTTTCCGATTTTCTTGCTGCGGCGCGGCGGGCCAATACATACTTGGTGCGGCGCAGCCAACTCGCTTGTCTCAGTCCGACCCATAGCCGCCTCATGACAAATGGAAACTCAATGACCGCTTTGCGTTTCAAATCTTCCTTTGATATCGGCAGGAGGATTTGCAATCGCTCCTGACCGCGCTCCTTAATTATTCACGCCAACCAGCTCAAATCGCAAGTCCATCAACGAGACATTTGCGAGGGCTCGGAATGCGGCATACGACGAATCAGGCGGGTCGCTTCAAGCCCGCACATGATCGGCATCTGCATGTCCATCAGAATCTACCGGTACGGCTGGCCAGAGACCTTTTCAACCGCTTCCATTCTTTGCTGAACGACTGTGCCGTGCTGGTTCAGTACTTCAAAGTTTTGGCTACCGCCTGGAATCGGGCGAGTGATCTTCACTAAATGCTTTAATGCCCTCAAGATGATTGCCGACCGCGAAACACATGACATTCATCTCATTTTCGTACCGGATGCCGATTTCCAGTGCTGTGCTGAGTGACGCGCGTACGGACGCCTTGACAGCCTGAGTCGCAATCGGGCTATAGCTGGCGATTTGGCGACACAGTGCGCGCGCGACGCTTTCCACCTCGGCGTCGTCGACGACGATCTCAAAGAGCCCGAGGCGCTGGGCTTCGGCCGCATCGACGATCTCCCCGGTGAGCAGCATGCGCATTGCCTGTCCATAACCGATGAGTCGTGGCAGCAACTGCGACGCGCCGCCGCCGCCAACCCAGCCGCGCGTGACCTCCGGAAATCCGCAGCGCGTGCTCGTCCCGGCCACGCGGATATCGGCCGCCAGTGCCAGTTCGCCGCCGCCGCCGAGCACCCATCCCTTGAGCGCAGCGATGACGGGCTTCTGCACGTTACGCAACGCCATCGCGTACTCAACCCTGTTGCGAAAATGCCAAGCCGAAGGAAATTGCGCCAGCGACTTGATGTCACTGCCCGTGCAGAAGGCACGGTTGCCGGCACCTTTGACGAATACGACTCGTACGGCGTCATCGCGATCAACGCGTGCACAGTGCTCCGCAAGCGCTGATGCCATCTCGGGCGTTATTGCATTGTGCTTCTCAGGTCTGTCGAGTGTTATCTCGGCAATCCCGTCGTTAATGTTCAGCGTTACAGAACCAGACATAGGGTGCTCCTTTGAGAGTTGGATGGTTAGTAGAAGGATGGCCGCGGCAAACGAGAGCGGCGCCAGAGAACGCGCCGATCCCGCCGGTCACTGCGTCAGGGTCAGGGGACATTGCCTAGCCTGGTGCCGCTGCCGAAGCGCAGAAGAGCGTGTTGGGAATGCGCTCGCCTCGGCCGGATCAGCTACTCGATGCCGTGACTCCGATCTCCACGAGCCGGCTGGAAATTGCACGCGCGGGTTGCGCAGCGAGATGCGCCGAAAGCCCCAGCGGTTCGGGCCGGAACAGCCGTGCATCCATGAGCTTGAGGTCGGGCGAAATGATCGGGCGAAATTCCATTTTGGCGAGCACGTCGCGTTCAAGCTCGACGCCGGGTGCGATTTCGATCAGCTCGACACCTTGCCCCGACAGGCGAAACACGGCGCGCTCGGTGACATAGAGCGCCGGCTGACCACGTTCGCGAGCGTAGCTGCCACTATACGTAACTTGCTCGACGGCCTTGACGAATTTTCGCCCGTCCCCGTCGCGCTTGATCACGGTGACACCTCCGGGCCAGGCGATGTCGGACTTGCCTGCCGTAAACGTGCCGCTGAAGATGACCCTGCCCGCGTTCTGGCTGATGTTGATGAATCCGCCGGGGCCGATGATACGGTTGGCGAAGCGGCTCACGTTGACATTGCCCTGCGCGTCAATTTCGGCGAACGACAGGAAGGCGAGATCCAGCCCGCCGCCGTCATAAAAATCGAACTGATACGGCTGGTCGATCATCGCCGCGTAGTTGCGCGACGCGCCAGCCTCGCGGCCACCCGCCGGCGCGCCGCCGATCATTCCCTGCTCGTTGGTCAGACAGACGTCTTGCAGCGCACCCTCTTCCGCTGCAACGTTGGCAATATTGGTCGATACACCGGAGCCGAGGTTGCAGACGGCACCCGGGAACAGTTCCAGCGCTGCCCGCCGCGCAATGATCTTGCGGGCGTCGAGAGGAATCACCGGGATATCCGAAAGCGGCATTCGCAGCTCGCCGGCGTACGACGGGCTGTAATCCGTGAAATAGGTTTGGCGTTGATCGGGCACGACCACGACGAGGTCGACCAGAATGCCAGGAATCTTCACCTGCTTCGCGGGCAGCGTCCCGCGATTGGCCATGCGCTTGACCTGGACGATCACCACGCCGCCGCAACGGCGCGTCGCCTGCGCTTCCGAAAGCATCTCGCCGAAAACGGCCTCTTCCTCCATCGTAACGTTGCCGTCCTCGTCCGCGGTCGTGCCGCGCAGCAGGCAGACGTCGACGTGGTACGGCTTGTAGAACAAATGCTCCTCGCCACGGAAGTTCACCAACTCGACGAGATCGTCCTTGGCGCAGGCGCATTGCCGTCCTCCGCCTTGCCGCGGGTCGACGAAGGTATGCAGCCCGACCTTGGTAATCAGGCCCGGCCGGCCGGCGGCCATCTCGCGCATCAGTTGCGAAAGCGCCCCTTGAGGCAGCATGTAGCCCTCGATACGTTCTGCAACCACGAGGTCCGAGATCAGCGGTGAATTGACGAAGGTGCTGCTTACGGCGCGCTTCAGAAGGCCCGCATGGGCGAAATGACCCGCGCCGAGTTTGTCGTTGTCCCCCAGCCCGACCGGATGAACCGCCGTGATCTCGCGTGGCTCGCTGGTGGCCAGGAAGCGCCGTTCCAGCGCCGCCATCAGCGCTTCCGGGACGGCATGACCGCCGCCGGAGCCGCCGATCAATACCGTGTCGCCGGATCGAATGATTTTGACTGCTTCATCTGCGCTTACTTGTCGCATCGGGTGGCCCCCATTGTCTAAGGCGTTGCATACGGTGGCAGATTCTCGGGAGCGAGCAATGCGCCTCCGGCGCGAGGGATATGTTTTAGGATCCTCGCGGTCAGGCATCGCGTCTATTACTTACCGATGACCACAGCTGAGCATTAACGTCGTCCGCACGAGCTCCGGATCTCTTGAGCATCGACGCCATGTTTTAGCTTTCTTTTCATAGTTTGAATCGGTTAAAATACGATGTCAATAGGAGCGTCGATTCGTCAGGAATTCGTAGTGCATCCATGCTTGTCCTCATCCGGGAATTCGCCTTCGGGGTCCTCCGACGGTATGCATTCGCGGCAAATCCGGTAACTTACGTGGTCTTGAAACGAAGCCAGTCATGACTACCCAAAAGCGCGTCACGATCAGTCAGATCGCAGAGCGGGCCGGTGTTTCGACCGGGACCGTCTCCATGGTACTCAACGATAACCCGCTCGTCGCCAAAGCGACCAGGGAGTACGTGCGAAGCGTCATCCGCGAGGTCGGCTACGTATACGACCGCGGCGCGGCGCAATTGCGCAAGGGGAAAACGAATATTGTCGGCGTGTCGATCTGCAACCTGCGTAATCCTTACTTCTCCGAGGTCGCTGCCGGGATCGAGGAGAGCCTCGACGAACTGGGCCAGGTCCTCGTCATGTGCAATTCTGCAGAATCGATTCCGAGACAAACGCGATTCCTCGCGACGCTGCGGGAATACAGCGTAGCGGGCGTGTTATTGATACCCGCAATCGGCACCAAGAAGGCCGACATCGCGCCACTGGTTGAATGGCGCTTGCCGTTTGTAATGGTGACCCGATACGTGCGGGGCGTAGCGGCTGACTTTGCCGGCATTGATAACCGGCGGGCGGCTGCCCTAGCCACGCGGCATCTAATCGGGCTGGGGCACAGCCGCATCGCCTACGTCGGGGTGAATCGCTTGACCTCGACCGGCCAGGATCGAATCGCGGGATTTCGCGGGGCGATGAATGAAGCGCACCTGCCGGTGGAACCGGAATATATCGTCGAAGGGCCAGGACAGCGCGAAGTGGGCTACGAGGGCGCCCGCAAGTTGATGCTCTCCGCGCGGCCGCCTACCGCCTTCGTTTGTTTCAATGACCTGGTGGCGTTCGGCGCGATGCTCGGGCTGCGGCAACTTGGGCTCGAGCCGGGGCCTGATTGTTCGGTCATCGGCATGGATGACGTTTCGGAGTCCGTACTGTGGATGCCGCCGTTGACGACCGTTGTGGCCGACCCACCGGCAACCGGTCGAGCGGCAGGGCGGGCACTTCTTCAAAGGATCGCTGCGCCAGGCTCTCCGATCCAGCGCATCGTCCTGCCACCGCGTTTAGTTGTGCGCGCCTCGTGTGGGCCGGTCCCATCGACACATGCGCCTATCGGCCGTCGCCGGCGCAAAGGTGGCGGCGCTCCGTAGCCCATCAAGACGGCGCAATGTTGGCTGTCGAGCGAGGCAGTGCCGGCAGCCAGCCGCTTAGAGACGATTCGAGCGAGAACCAGACGATTCCAGGTGTTCCCGCCAGCAGCAATTTGAACTGATCATCCGAAAAGCCTGTGTCTGGCCCAGGGAATCGATATAAGAGAATTTGAGAGGGGAAAATATGAGTGGGGTTTTGTCGGACCTGAAAGTTGTCGCTTTTACTCATTACGCGGCCGGTCCATTGACAGCCCAGTTCATCGGGGCGCTGGGGGCCGAGGTCATCAAGATTGAAGCCCCGGCTCAAGATCTCAATCGCTATGCCGTCCGCGATCACGATGGACGGTTCGGCGGCGTGAGTCCCTATTTCGTCACCTTGAACAGAAACCAGCGAACGATCGCGCTGGATCTAAAAAGTAATGTTGGAAAAGACATTGCGCAACGCTTGATCGAGAACAGCGACCTGGTGATCGAAAACTACCGGCCGGGAGTGCTTGATCGTCTTGGATTTGGTTACGAGCAGTTGAAGACCAAGAAGCCAAGTCTCATTTATTGTTCAATTTCCGGTTACGATCTTTTGGGGCCATCGCGCGATGCGCCGGGCCAGGATCTGATCATTCAGGCGCTTTCGGGAATTACCATGCTGACGGGATCGTCAGGCTCGAATCCGGTCCCCGTCGGCACCTATGCTATTGACGCCTATACCTCGATGCAGTGCGTTGCCGGAATATTGGCTGCCGTCAGGCATCGGGATCGTACCGGCACGGGGCAATGGGTTCGAGCGGACATGATGTCGTCGGCCATTCACATGATGGCCCAGGAAGCGTCTTACGCGCTAAATGTTGATCCGGTCTTTACGCGCAGCAGTTCGGGCGTCGCGCACGTGCACCAAGCAGCGCCCTACGCAATCTACAAGACCGTTGATGGCGCGATCGCGATCAGTATCACGCCTGCCGACAAAGTCGGCGTCATGGCCAAGAAATTCGGCGTATTCGACAAGATCAGCGAGTTCATCAGCGATCGAGGCTTGCTCGAACATCGCGATGAAATTGTTGCGGCTTTGGCAACTTCGATAGGCTCATATTCGACCGAAGAAGCTTTGGCGATCGTGTCGGAGGCGGGCGCTATTTGCGCGCCGGTAAGAACTCTTGCGCAGGCACTGGCCGATCCGGCGATCGTAGCCAGCGGGCTGGTGCGGGATACGGAATCTGCCTACGCCGGTCGTTACAGGGTGGCCGCAGAACCCTTGCATTTGAGCGAAACCCCGCTTGAGTTTGGCAGACCGGCACCTGCGTTCGGCGAGCAGAGCCGGGAAATTCTGCTGGAGTTAGGGTTTGATCTTGCTGCAATTGAAAAGCTGATCGATTCCGGAATAGTTCTGGAATCGTAGGGTATTCCGAAGGTCACCTTGCTGCGTCATCCCAGTGACTCACAGACCAGGCCCCAACCATCGACGGCATGAAGCCCGGATCGACAAGTCAACAAGTTTCGAGACCGCGGCCGCGCTGATCGCGGACGAGGATGTTGTTTCAATCAGTTCAACCTAACCAGGAGTCGAAAATGTCGGAGTTCCATCTCGAAGTCGGTGATAGCGCGCAGTTCACGAAGACAGTCGGCGAGTCCGATGTCTATCTCTTCGCCGGGATCACGGGCGATCTTTCGCCGAATCATGTCAACGAGCAATTCATGCGCCGTACGCCATACGGCAAGCGCATTGCCCATGGCGTCTTGCTGGTCGGCTTCATGTCGACCGCGTCGACGCGGATGATTGAAAGCGCGCGCAAGATTGAAGCCAAGGAGACTCCCGTGTCGGTCGGCTATGACCGGGTGCGCTTTCTTCGCGCCGTTTGCATCGGCGACACCATCACGGTCAACTACGTCGTGACGAGTATCGATGTGGTCCGCCGGCGCTCGGTGGCGCGCGTCGTGGTCACCAATGATTCCGGCCAGGAAGTGGCGGTGGCCGAACACATCATGAAGTGGGTTCCTCAGGTGGAATGAGGGGTGGCACGGGCTGCGGCTCGGCTGGCGCGGTCGGCCACAACGCGGTGTCCGACCCGGCGAGCGGCAGTCAGCGATGGATATCGTAGAGCGGTGCGCCATTCCTCAGCAGGCTCTTGGCCAGCGACATTCGATGGATTTCGGACGTTCCATCGAAGATCCGGAAGATGCGGGCATCCCGGTAATAGCGCTCGATGGCAAGATCCTTGCAGAATCCCGATCCGCCGAAAACCTGCACGCCACGGTCGACCACCCGGCCGAGCATCTCGGAGGATTGAACCTTCACCATCGAAATCCAGTCGCGTGCGTCCAGCCCGTTGTCCATCATCCATGCCGTGTGCAACACCATCAGCCGGGCGGAATTGATCTCGATGACGCTATCCGCGAGCATCTGCTGGATCATCTGGAATTCGCCGATGCTCTTGCCGAATTGCTTCCGATCGTTGGCGTACTCGGTCATCATCTCCAGCACCTGCGCCGCCTTGCCGACCGCGCGCGCACCGATGAATGCAAGGCGCACGCGCCCCAGCAAGTCCGCGATGATCTTGAATCCGTCGCCTTGTTCGCCGAGAAGCGCCACCGGCTCCAGGGGAACGTCGTCAAAGAAGAGTTCGTTGTGCGTGGTTCCGCGCAGGCCCATCATCTCCTGATTCTTGCCGAGCGTGAAGCCCGGCAGCGCCTTGTCGACCAGAAACAGCGAGAGCTCCTTCTCGCCCGTGCGGGCCAGGACTACGAAGCAATCGCTGCATTCGGCATCGCTGATGAAATGCTTGCTGCCGTTGAGAACCCAGCCGGAATCGGTCCGCCGCGCCCTGGTCTTGACCGCGCGCGCATCGGACCCGGCCGACGGTTCCGTAATGGCCAGCGCGCAGACGCGCTCGCCACTGACCACCGGCTTCAACCAGCGGTCGATCTGCTCGCCCTTGCAGGCCAGCAGTGCGTCGAACACGTCGCCGAAGGCGCGGCGGATCAGGATGTCCGAGGTGTGGCCGAACTGCTCCTCGCAGAGCATGGTGTCTACGGCACTCAAGCCGCCGCCGCCGAACTCGTCGGGCATATTGAGTGCATAGAGCCCGAGGCTTTTTGACTTCTCGAAGATGGCGCGCGCCGTCTCGGGGGCGAGCGCGTTTTCGGCATCGACGGAAGCTTCGAGCGGCTTCAGCTCCTCGGCTATGAAACGACGCACGGTGTCAATCAACATCTTCTGCGTATGGTTCAGCGCAAAGTCCATTAGCTTTTTCCTAGTAGCGTTTTAGAGGCAAGATGTTCGTCTGCTTTCGTGTCCGAAGGAGGCTTAGCCGGCAATACGGCCCAGTCGATGCCATGGCTTGGGGTGGTTTTTGCATCGTGCCGAGAAAAAGCTTGACGATCGGCCAGTGCCGGTGCTTTAATATTTTGAAGCGATTCAAATCGCTAGTCAACCAGGTTTCGATTTATTGGCCAGGTGGCGGCAAAACGTCGCTGTGGACGGCAAACGGGGGAGATGAGCTTGTCTATTGGCGCGAAGTCGAACCGGCAGGAGTCGAACGGCTCGCCGCCGCTTCGGCACTCCGATGCGTTCATTCGACGATCATGGATACAGAGCGTTTGCAGGAGCTGTCACTGATGCCTTTTACTTTATCTCGGACCTTTCGTCCGCGACAGTTTTGTGACCCGCTGCGAAGGGTCTTTTCCATGGAGGGAACATGAAGCAGAATCGCCGCCAGTTTCTCAAGCAAACGCTTGCTGTCTCTACCGCCGCCGCTACCGGGGCACTTGGGTTTCCCGCCATCGTGAAGGCTCAACGCGCACCGATCATCGTGCGGCTTGGGGATGTGACCCCAACCGACAATCCCGAGTTCATCGCCCACCAGTTTTTCGCCAAGCGGATCGCCGAGGCGACAAAAGGCGAGTACGAGGTCAAGCTGTTCCCGAACAGCGTTCTCGGTGGCCATACGCAGATGAACGAGCAGGTGCGTAACGGTACCCTGGAAATGGCCAAGAGCGGGCAAGGCTTTCCGACGACCTACGACAAGCGTCTCGGCATCTTCAGCCTCCCCTATCTCTACACCTCGCGGGCGAAGATTTACGCCGCACTCGACGGCCGTCTGGGCGAAGCCTACGCCAAGGTTTCCGAGCAATACGGGTTGATTAACCTCGGCTTCTATGACGCGGGTATCCGCAGCGTCTACAACAGCAAGGGATCGTTCAAGACCCCGGAGGAAATGGCCGCGATGAAGCTCAAGCTCCGGGTGCAGCCCGACCAGATCATGATTGCGACCTTCAACCTGATGGGCGCGCAGTCGACGCCGCTCGAGTTCGCCGAGGTCTACAACGCGCTGCAGCAGGGCGTTGTAGACGGCGCCGAGAACTCTGTTACCTGGTACATCTCGATGAAGCACATCGAGGCGGCGAAATATTTCGTCAACACGCAACATCTGTTCGGCGTCGACCCGATCTTCGCCAGCGCGAAGTGGTTCAATGCGCAACCCGCGAACATCCAGAAGATTTTCCGCGACGTGATGCGCGAGTCGATCGCGAACCAGCGCAAGATCTGGGTCGAAGCGGAAATGGCCGACTATGGGCGCGCAACGAAGATGGGCGCCATTATCACCGATGCCGACATTCCGGCGTTCCAGCGCAAGGTCAAGCCGATCTGGGAACAGAACAAGACGAATCTGAGCGGCTTGTATGAAATCGTCGAAGCAACCCAGTAAGCGCGACAACGCGCAAGCGGCGCACGCCCCGGCAGCGGGGCAGCGCAGCGCGCTCGACCGGGTCGACGGCGGCATTCGTCTTGTGGAGAATGTCGTCGGCCTGACCCTGCTCGCGGCGATCGTCGTCGATGTCACCCTGCAAGTCGTCTTCCGCTACGTCCTCGAGAATTCGCTGTCCTGGTCGAGCGAACTGGCGACCTACATGTTCGCCTGGCTTACGCTCATCGGCCTGGCGATCGCGCAGCGGGATCACGCGCATATCGAAGTGAAGTTTTTTCCGAACGCCAGCGGGACGCTCGCCTCCGCGCTGCGCTGGATCGGCTGGACCACTTCGCTGGCATTCTTCGTGGTGCTCGCCATAGGCGGCTACCTGTTCTTCGCCGGCGATACCATTCAGTCCGGCCCGGCGACGGGACTTCCACTTTGGGCGGTCTACTCCTGTTTGCCGACCGGTGCAGTTCTCGGCCTCTATCACACGCTGCGTGACCTGCCGCGCCTTATGCACCCGGAGCGCTTTGCACACCAAGGGGGGCACGGCGCGCACGGCTAAGCGGGTTTCGGACTCGGTTGATGGCGCAGGCCGGGACGGGGTTCTTCAGAATAATGGGTAGTTCAGGAGGAAGCAGATGGTCTTAATCATGCTCGCCATCTTCGGCGTATTGCTCGTGCTCGGAGCGCCTATTCTGGCGGCAATGGGGGTTGGCGCCGCGGTCGGTTTCGCGGGCAGCGGTCTCTCATTTTCGGAATTGTGCCGGCCGATTTACGCCGGGATCAGTTCGTTTACCCTGCTCTCGATCCCGCTTTTCATTCTTGCCGGGGAACTGCTCGGCAAAGGGGGGATGTCGGCATTGCTCGTGCGCTTCGTCATCGCCCTGGTGGGATGGATAGCGGGCGGGCTCGGCATTTCCGTGGTCGTCGCCACCATGGTGTTCTCGGGAATCTCCGGATCGGTCAACGCGGACGCGGCAGCGATCGGGGCCGTCATGATTCCGATGATGACGAAGGCGGGATACCGAAAGGAATGGGCGGCATCGATCGTTGCCGCCGCCGCGGGGACCGGAATCCTGATTCCGCCATCGATCACCATGATCGTGCTGGGAACAATCGCCAGTATTTCCATCAAGCAGCTCTTTCTCGCTTCGCTGATTCCTGCTTGTGCGCTGGGGATTGCCAAGGCGATCGTCATCTACTACCGTGCCAAGGCGGGCATCGAGCCGAGTAACGAAGAGATCAAGTTCTCGTTCGCCGAAGTCGGGAGGACCTTCATCGCGGCTCTTCCGCCGTTGTTTGCGCCGGTGATCATCCTCGGCGGGATTCTCTTCGGAATCTTCACGGCCACCGAGGCGGCCGTCGTTGCCGTTCTCTATACGCTGTTCCTGGTGGTCGTGGTCTATCGTTCAATCTCGATGCGCACACTCTATGAAGTGTTGCTGTCGACGGTACGGCTGACCGGTGTCGTCGTCGGCCTTGTCGGCGTCGCCTCGGCGATTGCCTACATGTTCGCTTACACCCAGGCGTCTGATGCGCTGGTTGCGTGGGCCAGCGGATTTTCCTCGCATTACCTGCTGTTCGTGACGATCGTCATGGTGCTGTTCTGGATTCTCGGCGCGGTCATGGACGGCTTGCCGGCCCTGGTCATCCTGATGCCGCTGTTCATTCCGGTGGCGCAGAGCGCGGGCATGGATCCGATCCATTTCGCCATCTTTTCGCTGGCGATCTTCGGCATTTCGCTGGTAACCCCACCCATTGGCACCGCGTGCTTCGTCGTATCGGCGATTGCCAAGGTCGAAATGCGCGCCTTGTTTTCGCCGATGACGCCTTTCATCATCATCATGTTCGTGACGATCCTCCTTCTGGCGTATGTACCCTGGCTTTCGCTGGCGCTGCCGCAGAGTCTCGGCGGCTACATTCCGAGGGGATAGCCGAGAAGCGGGTGGCATCGGGGGAGTGGGTCGGTGCTGTTGCGTGATCTCGGGCCGGGCGAGCAGCCAACGCCCCCTGGGTAAAGGCGGCGAAGGACGGCAAAGTCCCGGGCAGCGCGCAAGAGCCGTGTCGTCCGAGCCGGCTTCCACCACCGAAAGACTGTCATCATGTCTAACCGTACCATCAGAGTGATTGTTCACGGCGCCACAGGCCGTATCAGGGTCGGACAGCATCTCACGCGTGCGCATTGTGCGCCTCGACGTCATGCATCCTAGCAACCGTGGGATGGCAAGGCATCGTCGCTACGCTTTCGCAGCGCGGCGCACAGGAACGTTCCACCAAGTGTCATAGGGCTCTTATGAAAGAGATCGCTTCTGCACTCATCACTGCTTTGGCTTCAATGCGCCCATGCTGTCCATGCCGCGCCACGTCAATAAGGTTGTCGATATGAAAGGCATCATCACGGCCGCGCAGGCGGCAGCCTTCGTCAAGGACGCATCCTGTCTGGCCATTCAGGGTTCCGGCGGCGGGGTTGGCGAGCCTTCCTCGCTGATCAAGGCGCTCGGAGAACGCTTCCGGCGCGAAGGGTCGCCG
>CAISOB010000031.1 GCA_903886975.1 uncultured beta proteobacterium | reverse complement strand
TGCTCCGCTACGCTACGCCCGCTGGCCAAGGCAAGACAAAAACCAGCAGCACAAGCTGGACTCTCAGGAGTCCATTTCAAGCAATCGACTGGCTACCTTTTGCTCCGCCTCGCTGGCTCCCAATTCCGCGCCATTCACAGCAGAATGATAAAGGCAAAATTTCACTTCCGATACACCAATGACATGTTGCGGGGCGCCATAAATTCTCGCATTGAGAACTTCTGGGCTATCAACGAACGCTCAAGTTCGACTCCAAGCGGACTCTCTCGCTATTGGAAACTGGACGCTTCCGCTGACAGAATAGGTCTGGAAAGGATCGCCATATCTAACAGTCCATTGACCATGACATCCCTGAATGGTGGATCATCTGACGGCTAACGTAAAAGCCCGAAGAATTCCAGCATCAGGTTGAACTGACCTTCGAGCATATGAATCCCCTGATGAATCCGGAGGCCCCGTTGCTCTGCGACCTTTAGCAAGCGCGTCATCGAAGGCATCATCACCACTTCGGCAACGATGCCGTCAGGCTTCATGCGGGCCGGATCGAAGGGCAGCGGATCATCTTCCTCGAGGCCCATGGGTGTGGCATTGACCACGATGTCAAATTCGGCCGGATCGGGATTGCTTATCGTCTCGACGGGCAAGGCCGCACTTCCCAATGCTTGGCATAGCGCTTCGGCCCTGCCGGCAATAGAATCAACGACGGTAATCCGCGTCGGCGCCACAGCAAGCAGCGCGCTTACAATAGCGGTGCCAGCGCCGCCAGCACCATAGATAAGGAACGACTTGCCTTTCGGATCAATGGTGTGGGCCATGAGACCCTCGACAAAGCCGACTCCATCGAAGAGTTCGCCAACCCAGCGGCCTTCCGAATTGCGTCGGATGGCATTGACCGCCTGGGTCCGCCGAGCATGGGGTCCCAGTTCATCCATCAAGGCGGCGAAAGCAAACTTGTGCGGAACCGTGATCACCAGCCCGTCAAGGTTGGCGAGCGCCTTGAAGCCGATGAAAGACGAGGGCACATCCTTGGGAAGGACGTGCAGCGGCAGCATGACGGCGTCGATGCCGCGTTTGGCGAAAGCCGCATTGAAGATTTGCGGCGCCCGGACATGAGTGATCGGGTCGGCGACGATGCCGAACAGGCGCGTGTGTCCCGTCAGGGCGGGCGGATTGCTGGGCATGGCGTTGGGCATGGACGGCTCCTTCATTTCACGAGAAGGTTGGGCAGGTACAAGACCAGACCCGGAGAGAAGGTGATGACCATCAGGATGGCGACGGCGATCGCCACCATCGGGAGCAGATGGATCGTCACCTTGTCAATCGTCGTCTTGGCCAGGCTGGTAACGATGAACAGGCACAGCCCGACGGGCGGCGTGACAAAACCGATGATGACATTGAAGACGACCATCACGCCGAGGTGAACGGGGTCCATGCCGAGGACGCTGCCGATGCCCATCAGCGCCGGAACGGTCAGAATCAGGATGGCCGCAACATCGAGAACCATGCCGAGGAAGAGCAGTACGGCATTGACCATGAGCAGGACGGCGACATGATTCGTGCTGATTGCGAACAATCCGGCGACGATGCGTTCAGGCACCTGTTCCATGGCGAAAATGAAAGCCGCGATGTTGGCCATGGCCATCAGCAGATAGACCGCGGAACTCAGGATCGCGGTGTTCAGAAAAGCACGCCGCAGGTGCTGCCAGGTCAGGGCACGGTAGAAAGCCGCGGCGACGATCAGCGCGTAAAGCGCGGCGACCGCGGCGGCTTCGGTCGGCGTGAACACGCCGCCGCGTATGCCAAAGACAATGATCACCGGCAAGATCATCACCGGGATGACTTCGAGCGTCGCCTTGGCGAATTCGGCGAGCGACGGCGCGGCGTGGCGCGGGTAGTTGCGCCGCTTGGCCACCCAGACGGCATAGAAAGTCAGGGCTATCGCCAGCATGAAGCCGGGTACGACACCGCCGATGAACAGGCGAGCGATCGAAGTGCTGCTGAGCGCGCCGAAAATGACCATGGCAATGCTCGGCGGAATCAGCGGCGCGAGCAGGGAACTCATGCTCATCAGCGCCGCCGCATAATTGACGTCGTAGCCCTGGCGCTTCATTTCAGGAATGAGCACCGATCCGAGAGCGGCCGCATCCGCCGCCGCCGAGCCGCTGACACCGCCGAACAGCAGACTGGACCAGATCGCGGTGAGCGATACGCCGCCCGAGAAGCGCCCGACGCAGACGTTGGCGAAATCGAGGAGCCGGCGTGTCAGCCCGCCGACTTCCATGAGATTGCCAGCCAGGATGAATAGCGGAATGGCGAGCAGAACGAACTGGTCGTCGCCAGCGAACATGCGCTGCGGCAGAACGATAAGCGCCTGGAACTGGTCCGTTGCAACGAAATAGGCCAGCATGCTGACGCCGATGACGAAGACGATCGGCGTGCCGATCAGCAGCAGGATGACGAACGAGAGGATGAGCGCGGTCATGAGCGGGACTCCGCAAGCGCTTCCTTTTCTTCGCCGTCACGATCCGTGAAGTGCGAGCTCAGCACATGCAGGGCGGCGATGATCGAACCCACCGGAATCGACAGGTGGATCCAGAACATCGAGACTTGAAGCCCGGTCGAAATATCGTGCCGCGTGCGCCAGGCGAACTCCACGCCGTACCAGGCGACCACGAGCAGCAAGGCGATGATAGCGAGGCGCGTGACCAACTTGAGCGGGCGCTTGAGCCAGGGCGGCACGGCGTCGATGAGCAGGGTGAAGCCGATCATTTCGCCGCGCGAGTAGGCGAGGCCGCTGAGCAGAAAGACCCCCCAGATCATCACGTAGCGCATCAATTCCTCGGACCAGACGAGCGAGGAGCCGATGATGTAGCGGAAGAACACCTGCACGATGGCGACCAGCGAAACCACGGCAATCGAAATGATGCCGACCGTCTCCATGACTCTGATGTAGGTGCGAGCGACTCTCTCAATCGTTGACATTGAACGGCCTTGGCTGCGGTAGGGCGCTTAAATCGGATCTGTCCGGCAGTCTGCGGGCATCGCGCCCGCAGACTGCCGATCTACGCGGCGGTCAGCAGCACGCTCACTTGGAATGCAGACGTTCGGCGGCCTTGACGAAGGCGTCGATGGCCGGATCATTCTTCGCCGCATAGGCGGCGTAGATGGGCTTGACCGCAGCACGCAGATTGGCCAGCAGTTCGGGCGTCGGCGTCGTGAAGGAAACGCCCTGCTTCTTGAGGCTGTCGATCATGCTTGCGTCGTAGGCGTCAAGCGCCATGATCTGCGGTTTGACGGTCTCGGTTGCGGCCTGGCGGAGGATCTTTTGCTGGTCGGGCGTGAGTTTGTCAAAGCGCGCCTTATTGATGGTCAGCAGCCCTTGAAAGAAATAGTGATGGGTCAGCAGGACGTGCTTGGCGATCTCGTTGTATTTTTCGGCGACGATCGAACTGATATTGATCTCGACCGCATCTATGGTCTTGGTCTCCAGCCCCGTATAGACTTCGCCGTAAGCCATCGGTGTCGGATTGACGCCGATCGCGCGGAAAACGTCGAGATGCAGGCGAACCGGCGCGACGCGAGTTTTCAGTCCCTTGAAATCATCCATTGTTTTGATGACGCGATCGACGGTCAGGAACTGCCGCTGGCCGCCTTCGTAAATCGCCAGACCGACGACTCCGTTCTCGCCAAGATTCTTGTACAGGCCCGCGGCTTCAGGCGTCACCGCCAGTTCGGCCAGGTCCTTGTAGGTGTTGATCAGGAAAGGCAATTGCAGCGCGTCTATCGCAGGAATCAGGCTGGCCCAGGCCGATGCGGCCATGAGTGTCATGTCGACGGTGCCAAAACGCACGCCCTCGGTCAGCGCCTTGTCGTCGCCGAGTTGCCGGCTGGGGAAGATCTGGACCTTCATCTGGCCATTCGACAGCTTGTCTACGGCTGCGGCGAAGCGATCGCCGGCATCATTGAAGGGATGCGGCTTGGATGAAGAAAGCCCCAGCTTGATCGTCGTTACGTCTGCCGCCTGCGCGACGCACACCAAAGCCATCGCGCCAAAAGCAAAGGCCGCGACCGATTGAGTAAACCGATTCATGTTGCCTCCCTGTAAATTCAGGCCCGTGTCCCTCCCGGCCTTCAGAGCGTGTTCCTGCTTTGGGAACATCGTTGAGGATGGAAAATTCAAGCGCTGAGTATCGCCGCCTTCCGCGACCCTGTCTATTGCGCTTCAATTCTATTAGCTATCGCCTTCTGTTATAACGCACTATGCTCAAGAACTAGGGGGGCGGGCTTTGAATCTCAAGCAGCTTGAATATTTCGTTAGCGTCGCCGAACTCGGCAGCTTCAGCAAGGCGGCGCTGATCCTCAACATCGCCCAGCCGGCGCTGACCAGCACCTTCTTCCTCGCCGTGTCGGCGCACAGGCCGATTTCGCCGCTTCTTCGGCCAGCCGTGGGCGTGGTGAAGGAGCTTGTGACGTTTGGCCCCGATCGGCTGTCGCGGCGCGTATATCAAAGGGCGATCGGCACTTGAGCGCACATTGACCTAGTAGTCAGTCATGTTGAATCGAATGGATGTCTGGCACGGAAGCTGCGGAGAGTTTGGCGTTGCCACCTCGTTGGAGAAAGCCATGCCGGCCATCAGATATCGAGTGTCGCTGACGGATGAAGAAGTTGAAATGCTGGAAGCCTTGCTACGCAAGGGCAAGAGCGCGGCGCGCAAGCAAACGCGGGCGAGGATTCTGTTGAAAGCGGCGGCAGGCTGTAAGGATGCGGCGATCATGGAAGCCCTGGCAG
>CAISOB010000030.1 GCA_903886975.1 uncultured beta proteobacterium | reverse complement strand
GTCAAGGGTGTCCGGCAGCAGCATGCTCTGTGTCCGGACGTCTTCTTCAATAAATCGCTTCATCGCTAACCCCGAAATATGCTTTATGCATAGACAGGGCCGGCAGACATTCGTTCACCCGTTTTCACACAGCCTCGGTCGAATTGAGCTACTCGCCGCTTTTCATCCGAGCGGAACACGGCAATCGGCTTGCCGGAAAGCTGCATTCCCTTCAGCGATCAACCGCCAACTAAAATATCCATCTCTCAGCCGGGTTCACGAAAACAAGATTGATTTTCGTCGCGTCTTTCTTGCTCTTTGGGGTTTGGCTCGCTAAGCGCCCAGCCAGGCGTGGCGCAGACGGTTGGCGCCGGCCTTGACGACGAGCCGGGCCGTTTCGTTGGCGGGCGGCGCGAGGCGGACGCCGAACTGCATCAGTTCGTCGCGGCGGAACGCGTGCACCGCGAGCGTATCGCCCGGCCGGTAACGGCCGAGCTGCTGGTCGAGGCTCGCCGGCGTGACGCGCAAGCCATCGATGGCGACCAGGATGTCGTCGGCCGCGAGTCCCGCGGCTTGGGCCGCGCCGCCGTCATAGACGGTCGCCAGCCGGAGCTGTTCTCCGATACTCGCGGTCTTGACGCCGAGCGCCGGCGTCTGAGCTTTTTCCCACGCGAGTCCGATGCCGAAAGGCGCGAGCAGTTTGCCGAGCGGCAACTCACGCGTACCGTGCACGCCGTCGGCGAAGAAGCGCCGTAGATCGAGGCCCGAGAGCGCTTCGGCAATCAGGCGGATGTCTTCGTCGCCAACGCCCTTGCCGGTCATGCCGTACTCCTGCCACAGGGTGCGCATGACATCGTCGAGCGAGACGCGGCCTTTCGTGCGCGCGCGCAGGGTCAGGTCGAGCGCCAGGGCGAATAGCGACCCTTTGGCGTAATAGCTGACTTGTGCATTCGGGCTGTTCTCGTCGGGCCGGTAGAACTTGCTCCACGCGTCAAAGCTCGCTTCGGCGAGCGTTTGCCGCTGGCGTCCGGGCGTGCGCTGTACGTCGCTGATCGTTTTGGCGGTGATTTCCAGCCAGTCCGATAGTTCGATGACGCCGCTGCGCAGCAGGGCGAGGTCGTCGTAATACGAGGTGAAACCCTCGAAGGCCCAGAGCAGCGTCGTGTAGTTTTCGCGGTTCAGATCGCAGTGAATGAACGCGGCGGGCTTGATGCGCTTGACATTCCAGGCGTGGAAATACTCGTGGCTGCACAGGCCGAGGAATGTTCGGTAGCCCGGGCTGATGCCCTGCATGCCGTGCGCCGGCAGGTCATGGCGCGAGCACAGCAGGGCGCTTGACGCCCGGTGTTCGAGGCCGCCGTAGCCCTGGCCGATGGCCGTCACAAGAAAGGTGTAGCGGCGCATCGGCGCCGGTGCGCCGAAGAATTCGATCTGCCACGCGCAGACGCGCGCGAGGTCGGCGGTCAGGCGATCAATGTCGCAATCGTGCCGGCCGGTGATGGCGATCTCGTGCGGCACGCCGCCAGCCTCGAAGCGGGCAAGGGTAAAGCGGCCCATCTCGACCGGATGGTCGATCAGTTCGTCGTAGTTGGCGGCGGCGTACACGCCGAAACCGTGCAGCTTCGCGCAGCCCTTCTCGCCGCGCGCCGGGGACAGCGCGCTGGCCACGCGCCAATCGCGGTAAGGGCTGCCTTCGGGCAGCGCGATATCGACGAGGCAAGGGCTATCTTCCCGGCCCAGAACGCGCAGGAACACGCTCGCGCCATTGAAGAAACCGTGCGTCTCGTCGAGGTGGGCGCCGCGCACCGAAAGGTCCCAGACGTGGATTTCACAAATCACGACAAGCACGCCGCGGCGCTTGAGCGGCGGCGCGCGCCAGGTATGCTTGTCGATCTTTTGCAGGGGTACAGGGCGGCCAGCGCATTCGGCGCGGATGGCGACGATCTGCCGGGCAAAGTCGCGGATCAGATAGCTGCCGGGAATCCAGGCCGGCAGTGCGAACTGCTGGCCGGCCGGATTCGGCGTCGCGACGCTGCAACTCACTTCAAAACGGTGCGCCGCAGGACTCGCCGGGCGGATGGCATAGCAGATCGGGATCGTTTTCATCGGGTCGTTTAGTAAGTCGTCTTACCCATCATTCTACGGGCAACGACGGCTCTTGGCTGACGCTGCTGCTGGGTTGAGGCCGCGGTATTGGAACAAAAGTTATCTGACGATCTATCCGCTTTGTAATATTCTATTGGAACTGCATGAGGCGCAGTCGGTGGCGGGTCACCGTGACCCGGTTTTTGGTGAGGAAGAAGATGCGCAATAACTCCCCGGTTACAAATAGCGAAACCTTGCTGCCGGAAAACGAATTCGTCTATTCGCGGACCGACCTGCAAGGCGGGATTACCGAGGCCAACGAAGCCTTTTGCAAGGTGAGTGCCTACTCGCGCGAGGAAATGGTCGGTCAGCCGCACAATATAGTGCGCCATCCGGATATGCCCGAGGCAGCATTTGTCGATATGTGGCGCGACTTGCAGGCGGGGCTGCCGTGGCGCGGCATCGTCAAGAATCGGCGCAAGGATGGCGGTTACTACTGGGTTGTCGCCAATGTATCGCCGGTGCGCGAAGCGGGCCGGGTGGTCGGTTACCAGTCGGTACGCAGCCGCCCCGACCGCGACGAAATCGAAGCCGCGGCGGACGCCTATCGACGCATCAGGGAAGGCAATACCCATCTCGCCGTCGAGCACGGGCGGGTGATCCGCAGGCGTTCGGCCTGGCTGCAGGCGCTCGTGTCGCTGCGCGCCCAGTTGACCATCATGAGCCTGTTGGTCGTCGCGCTCGGCGTGGTCGAGGCGGTCGAGAAATTTTCCGGGGCCGATTGGGCCACGACGCTCCGTGACGGATTGACCGCGGTCAGCGCGCTGTACGCGCTTTATTTTGTCGCCTTCTTCGTGCCGAAGCTCAATCGCGACCTCAAAGCGATCGCCGGCTGGATGGACGGCGTGCTGTCGACCGGCAATCTCAAGCGTCGGCTGGTTACCACACGTTCCGACCTGCTCGGCGTCGTGGCCAATCAAATGGACATTTTCGTCGCGTCGGTTCAGGCGACCGTACAGGGCATGGCGGATATGGCGCGCCATGTCGAGGATGCGACGCGGGAAGTCGACAGCGGCATCCGCGCGGTTTTCGTCTCAGCGCAAAAACAGAGTGAAGCAACTTCCGCGGCGGCGGCGGCCGTCGAGGAAGTGACCGTGTCGATCGGCGAAGTCGCCGAGCATGCGCGTTCGACCAGGGACGTGGCGATGAATGCCGGCGAAGTTTCGCGTGAAGGCGCCGAACGATCCGGCGCCGCCTGCGTGACCATCAATTCGCTGTCCGAGACCGTCAAGGGATCGGCGGCGCAGGTCGAAACGCTCGGCCAGCGCTCGGCCGAAATCAGCACGATTGCCGGCGTCATCAAGGAAATCGCCGACCAGACGAACCTGCTCGCGCTCAACGCGGCGATCGAAGCCGCTCGCGCCGGCGAACAGGGACGGGGTTTCGCCGTCGTCGCCGACGAGGTGCGCAAGCTCGCCGAACGCACGGCCAAGGCGACCCAGGAGATCAGCGGCATGATCGCGCTGATCCAGAACGATACCAAGATCGCCGTCGATGGCATGCGCTCCGGCGCCGCGCAAGTCGAAGAAGGCGTCGGCCTGGTACATTCCTCGCAGGAAGCCCTGCAGCGGATCAAGCACGAGATGGACGACACCATACAGCGCGTCAACGAAATTTCGCACGCTTCGTCCGAGCAGCAGGAGGCCATGACGCAACTCGCGCAGAATGTCGAGCAGGTGGCGACGATGACCGAACAGAACGTTGCGGTCGTCAATCAGACCGAAGGATTGGTGCACAAGCTTGGTGAGAACGTCGAGCGCATGAACAAGGCGGTCAATCAGTTCACCGTCTAGGATTTCCGGCGGTCCCGCCGGACGCATCAGGTACGGGCCGCCGAAACGGGCGAGAAGATATTTTGAACATTTTTGCCCGGTTGCGCTCGAAGCATCGCTCTTCTTGCTCCAGGCGGGCGGTCGAGAAGATGACGGCGGAGACTGAGCACCCGTGCGAGAGCGGCGGGCAAGCGAACGAACAGGGCACGAGCCGCTTGTGCTAAATTAAGAAGAGCCTCCAGAACATTATTACATTTAGATATTCTCTCCGAGTTGACGATGCCACTTCCCGTACCTGCCGTCGAGCGCGTCCGTATCCATCAGCGCCGCATCAATATTGACGGCTACAAGCGAACCGACGGCTTATGGGAGGTCGAAGCGACCCTGGTCGATACGAAAGATCAGGACTACCCGCTGCACACCGGCTTGCTCAAGGGTGGTGACGCGGTGCATGCGATGCAGGTTAGGGTGGCCTTCGACGCACGGATGACCGTCGTCGAAGCATCCGCGTGCACCGACGCCGCACCTTACCCCGGCGCGTGCGAAAACATCGCGCCGGACTATTCGCGGATCGTCGGATTGAATCTCATGCAGGGTTTTCTCAAGGCGGTCAAGGCGATGTTCGGCGGCACGCACGGCTGCACCCACATCAGCGAACTGCTGATGCTGCTGCCGACGGCGGCCATGCAGACTCTGGCCGGCGAAGTGCTCGACAAGGACGAGAACGGGCACAAGCCGTATCAACTCGATCGCTGCCATGCGTTGGCCACGCATTCGGAAACGGTTCGGCGCTATTATCCGCGCTGGTATCGCAAGCACTCCCCATAAGCACTCAAGCGGCAAGCTCGTTACTTAAACCCAAGCCAAGGAAGGCGCATGAAAATACACGAATACCAGGCGAAAGAACTGCTCAGGAAATTCGGCGTTAACGTTCCGCGCGGAATTTTTTGCCCGACGGTGAATGACGCGGTCAAGGCCACTGAAACGCTGGGCGGCAAGGTCTGGGTGGTCAAGGCCCAGATCCATGCCGGCGGGCGCGGCAAGGGCGGTGGCGTCAAGGTGGCCAAGTCGCCGCAGCAGGTGCGCGAGTACGCGCAGCAGATTCTCGGCATGCAGCTCGTCACTCATCAAACCGGTCCCGAGGGCCAGAAGGTGCGGCGCCTGTTGGTCGAGGAAGGCGCAGACATCCGCAAGGAATATTACTTCGCCGTGCTGACCGACCGGCGTACGCAGAAAGTCGCCGTCATGGCCTCGTCCGAAGGCGGCATGGACATTGAGGAAGTAGCGCACAGCACGCCGGAGAAGATCATCACCGTTCTCGTCGATCCGGCCGACGGCCTTACCGATGCGCAGGCCAGGAAACTCGCGGCGGGTATCGGCGTTCCGGCAGCATCGCGGGCGAGCGCGGTGCGCGCGTTCAAGGGCGTCTACACTTGCTTCTGGGCGAGCGACGCGACACTGGCCGAAATCAATCCGCTGATTCTCGAGGGCGGGGTCGACGGCCGACCGGGCGAAATCAAGGCGCTTGACGCCAAATTCACTTTCGACGACAACGCCCTTTACCGGCAGCCGGAAATTTTCGCCTACCGCGACCTCGACGAAGAGGACCCGAACGAAATCGAAGCGTCGAAGTTCGGCCTTGCCTACATCTCGCTCGACGGCAATATCGGCTGCCTGGTCAACGGCGCGGGCCTCGCCATGGCCACCATGGACACCATCAAGCTGTTCGGTGCCGAGCCGGCCAACTTCCTCGATGTCGGCGGCGGCGCGTCGACGGAAAAGGTGACCGAAGCCTTCAAGATTATGCTCAAGAACAGCAATGTCAAAGGCATCCTCGTCAATATCTTTGGCGGCATCATGAAGTGCGACACGATCGCCGACGGCGTGATCGAGGCCGTGCGCCAGACGCATTTGAAGGTGCCCCTGGTGGTGCGCATGAAAGGGACCAACGAAGAACTCGGCAAGCAGATTCTCAGGGATTCCGGCCTGCCGATCATCTCAGCCGACACCATGGCTGACGCCGCAGCCAAGATCGTCGCCGCAGTCGAGTAAGGGAGCGCCATGTCGATACTCATCAACAGAAATACACGCGTTATCACGCAAGGCATTACCGGCAAGACCGGTCAATTCCATACCGAGAAATGCCAGGAATACGCCAACGGCAAGGCCTGTTACGTCGCCGGCGTCAACCCGAAGAAGGCCGGCGAGTCAATCTTCGGCATCCCGATCTATGCGACCGTCAAGGAAGCGGCGGCACAGACCGGCGCCACGGTTTCTGTCATCTACGTTCCGCCGCCGGGCGCCGCGGCGGCGATCTGGGAAGCGGTCGAAGCCGATCTCGATCTGGTCATTTGCATCACCGAAGGCATCCCGGTGCGCGACATGCTCGAGCTGCGCAACCTGCAGCGGCTGAAGGCGGCGGCCGGCGGCAAGACGACGCTGCTGCTCGGCCCCAACTGCCCGGGCCTGATCACGCCGGACGAAATCAAGATCGGAATCATGCCCGGCCACATCCACCGCAAGGGGCGCATCGGCGTCGTCTCGCGCTCGGGCACGCTGACCTACGAAGCAGTCGGCCAACTGACCGAGATCGGCCTCGGCCAATCGTCGGCGGTCGGCATCGGCGGCGATCCGATCAACGGTTTGAAGCACATCGACATCATGAAGATGTTCAACGACGATGCCGAGACTGATGCTGTCGTCATGATCGGCGAAATCGGCGGCCCGGACGAAGCCGACGCGGCGCAGTGGTGCAAGACGCACATGAAGAAGCCGGTGGTCGGTTTCATCGCCGGCGTTACCGCGCCGGCCGGCAAGCGCATGGGTCACGCCGGCGCGCTGATCTCCGGCGGCGCCGACACGGCCGAGGCCAAGCTCGCGATCATGGAGGAGTGCGGCTTCAAGGTCACGCGCAACCCGTCGGAAATGGCCAAGCTGCTCAAGAGCCTGCTCTAAACGCGACGCGCAAGGCGAGCGGCCGCCCGGGAGTAATCCTGGTGGCCGTTCTCTCTTTCGGCGCGCCGCCGCGTTCAGTGCACGTTGCGCTGGCAGCGCCCCGTCGCCGCGGATTTGGATTCACGCAAAGGCTAGCGCGAACCCCCCCCGCCCGATCCACCGCCCGAACCGCCCGAGCCGCCATCACCACCACTGCCGGTCCCGTAAACATCCTTCATTTTGCAGTCCTGCATATTTGCCGAAGTGGGGCTGGCGCACTTGTCGCTGCGCTTGGCGGTCTTGGCGTGCTTGGTCATGCCCATTTTGCTGTCCTTGGCGTTCTTGCCCACTGCCGCCGGTTCTCCCGGGTTATTGGGCGAATCAGAGTCGGCGAAAACCGGGCCTGCGCTCAACGCGAAGCCGATTGATACAAGGGTAGTTGCAATTGTCATCATCTTCATGGCGTACTCCTTCGACGAAAGAAATTAAACGCGAGCCTGTATTCAAGTCCCGCAACGGCTGCTGCTCTACGGCCTGCGAACAAACGCAGCCATGACTCGGCAATATTCACAAGCATTATCATTATTCATTTGCGGAGTCGGCGAATCTGTGTGTTGCGTTACATAAGCGGCGCCGTCCGGCGACGCCTCGCGGCGGGATCGCAAGAGCTTGCGCGCCACAGAATGGTTCTACTCCCGGATCAACGATCCGCGAACATCTTCATTACGACCCATGGAGATGCCTTGCGGCAATCAAGAGGCCGCTCGCAGCGTGCGCGATCCGGCCGCGCCGATTTCGGGCCAACGTCTAGGCAGAATTGATCGGGCGCTCGTCGCCCCACTCAGTGTGCGCCGAGATAGGCATTGGCCAGCGCTGGATCGGCGGCGATCTGACGCGAGGCGCCATGCGCGACGATGCAACCGCTTTCGCAAATATATGCATCATCGGCGAGCGCCAGCGCGAGCGCCGCCATCTGATCGACGACGACCAGCGTCATGCCTTCGTCGCGCAAGCGGCGCAGCACCTGGAACAGATCTTCGATGACTTGCGGGGCCAAGCCGAGGGAAGGCTCGTCGAGCATCAACACCCGTGGCAAGCCCATGAGTGCCCTGGCAATGGCGAGCATCTGCTGTTCGCCGCCGGAGAGCAAACCGGCGCGCTGATGCAAACGCTCGCGCAGCCGTGGGAAGCGGGCGAGCATCTCGGCCATTCGGGCATCGCGTCCTTCCCTCTTCAGGAATGCGCCCAGGCGGATATTGTCGAGCACGGAGAGCTCGGGAAATACCTGCCGCCCTTCCGGGACGAGCACCAGACCGAGGCCGACAATGTACTCGGTGGGCCGCGCGGAAATCTCGTTGCCGAAGAAACGGACGCTGCCTTGCAGCGGACGATGCAAGCCGATCATGCTGCGCATCAGGGTGGTCTTGCCGGCGCCGTTCGCGCCGAGAAGCGCCGCTGTGTGGCCGTGGCGCAAGGCAAGGTCGACGCCGTGCAAAACCGGTTCGGCCCCATAGCCCGTCGTCAATCCGCTGACGCCAAGCGCCTCTGCGGCTTCCTCGGCAATCCGCCGCGGAGCCGCGCCGCCGAGGACGGCCGCGCCTCCGGGTGCGCCGAGATAGGCCCGCCTGACCTCGGCATTGTTCTGCACCTCGGCTGGGCTGCCGCTCGCCAGGTAAACGCCGGCGTCAATGACGACGACATGGTTTGAAATATCCATGACGAGCGCCATGTCGTGCTCGACCAGAACGACCCCGATGCCGGTATCGGCGATGCGTCTGAGCAGAAGGGCAAGCGCGTCCTTGTCGTCGAGGGACAGGCCCGCCGCCGGCTCGTCAAGCAACAGGACGTCCGGATCGGTGGCCAATGCGCGGGCAATTTCGACCCGGCGCCGATCGACGTGCGCAAGACCGCTCGCCGTTTGTTGCAAGCTCCCCGCGAAACCGCACCAGCGCAGCAGGCGGGCGGCGCGCCGGCGTGTCCGCGGCGAGCGCATATGGCCGTCGCTGAGCAAGCCGCCAAGGCGGCCGCGCGGCGCGGCCAGCGCCACATTATCGACGACGCCGAGGCTGCCGAAGAGTTGCGAGGTCTGATAGGTGCGCGCAATTCCCGCGCGCGCCGTGGCATAGGCGCTGCTGCCGTTGAGCGGCACGCCGTCGAGGAAGATGCGTCCGGCGCTTGGCAGATAGAAGCCGCTGAGCATATTGATCACCGTGCTCTTGCCCGCGCCGTTCGGTCCGATCAGGCTGGTGATTGCCGCCGGCGCAACGGGCAGGCTCAATTCGGACACCGCTCGTACGCCGCCGAAATGCATGCACAGGGCCTCGGCTTTTAGCGCGCGCCGTGCGCGCTGTGCGAACTCGGGCGTCGGCAAGGTTTCCCCAGGCGCCGGCAGGCGGACACTTGGCCGTCGCGAGACGAGTTCCACTATCCTCGCGAGGAGGCCTGCAACGCCGTTCGGGGCCGACCAGAGAACGAGCAGCAGCAGGACGCCGAAAATCAGCAGGCGCATGTCTTCGAAGCGCGCCAGCAGTTCGGGCAGGACGCCGACGACGAGCGCGCCGACGAGCGGCCCGAACAGCGTCCCCGCGCCGCCGATCATCACCACCAGGACAAAGAGGATGGACTGAATGAAACCGAAGCTGCTCGGCGTGACGAAATCCGAAAGCGGCGCGTAGAGTCCGCCGGCCAGGCCGGCGAAGGCGGCCGAGACGACGAAGGCCATCGTTTTGACGGTGAGCGGATTGAGACCGATCGCCTCGGCCGCGATTTCGCTGTCGCGCACGGCGCGCATCGCCGCGCCCCAGTTGCCGCGCGCGATCAACGCATAAACGACGAGCGCCAGCGCCAGCGCCGCCAGGGCGACCACGGCGACCGCGCGCTCGCCCTTGAGCAGGGCGCCGAACGACGGCCCGGCGATGCCCATGATGCCGTTCTGGCCGCCGGTGAGGCTGCTCATCTCGACCGTGGCGTGCTCGACGATGAAGCCGAAAGCGATGGTGACCATCGCCAGGTAGGGCCCCTTGACGCGCAGCGCCGGAATCGCCAGCAAGGCGCCGAGCAGCGCGCAGATCGCCGCGGCCAGCGGCCACGCCGTCCAGAAACCGAAGCCGGCGCGCGTGTTCAGGATGGCCACGGCATAGGCACCGATGGCGTAGAAGCCGACGTGGCCGAAGGATATCTGCCCGGAGAGGCCGATCAGTAGATTGAGGCCGATGCCGGTGATGGCCAGCAGGGCGACATTGGCCAGCACGAAGACATAGTAGTTGTTGAGGGTACACGCCAGTGCCAGCGCCCCGGCCAGGAGCAGCAGCGCCGAGGCCAACTGCCACGGTCGCGGCAAGCCGGCGCCGGCGCTCTCCGCTTCGGCGTCGATGGCGTCCGGGGTCGCGCGGCTCATACCTTGCGCACCTGGGCGCGGCCGAACAGGCCGTCGGGTCGTAGCGCCAGGGCGACGATGACCAGCGAAAAGCTGATGATCTGCGTATAGCCGGAACCCAGAGTCGCGGCGATCAGGGCCTCGGCCAGGCCAAACAGCAGACCGGCGAAGAGCACGCCCCAAGCGCTCGAAATGCCGCCCAAGATGGCCACGGCAAAGGCCTTGAGCCCGAATACGGTGCCCATGTCGGCATGCACGTTAACCAGCGGCGCGATCAGTGCGCCGGCGATCCCGGCCAGCACCGCCGACAGGGCAAAGGCGCCGGCAACGACGCGCTGCGCCGGAATTCCCATCAGCCGCGCGGCTTCGCGATTCTGCACCACCGCCAGCATGGCCGTGCCCCAGCGGGTGCGGCGCGAGAGCAGGTGCAGCCCGGCGGCCAAGCAAAGGCCGACGAGGGGGATCACCAGTTGCAGCGGATAGACGCCCAGTCCGAGACCACCTATCTCCAGCGGCGTGTGCGCGAGAGGTGAGTGCAGACTGCGCGGTTCCTTGCCGAAAGCGAACATCACCAGATTGTCGAGCACGATGCCCATCGCCACGGTGGCCATCAGCCAGGCGTCCGAGCCGCGCCTGACGAAGGGGCGGACGGCGAGCGCTTCGACGAGCAGGCCGTAGGCCGCGCAGATCACCAGTGCCAGCGCGATGGCCGGCACCACCGGCCAGCCGAGCGTCTGGACAAAGGTATAAGTGAGTACCGCGCCGAGCATCATCGAACTGCCCTGCGCGAAATTCACCGTGCCCGATACGGCGTAGGTGACGTGGAAACCCAGCGCCATCAATCCGTACATGCTGCCCAGGCCGATTCCGCTGATCAGTGCCGAAAGCATGAGCATCAAAATCATCCTCAATAAATGGCTGCAGCAGATATGACACCAGCGCGAAAAATCGCGCTGGATGTCGTCCTCCTGTAGCGTGCTATGCTGTGTTCAGTTCCCGCCGGCTACCGGAAGAATGCGGTTGTCGTTGAAATAGGCCCACACGTAGTCGTTCTCGCTCAGCGCATCGTGCACTTCCGGGCTGAACGGCTTGACGTAGGTCTTGATCAGGCCTTCGTAGCGGTCGATCCGGTAAAAACCCTGGCGTACGGCATCGCCGTCGAGCGAACCCGCCTTGCTGATGGCCAGCGCGGCGAGGTGCATCGCATCATAGGCATTGGCGACGCCGACAGCCGGCGTGATGTCGTCGACGCCCTTGATGTCCGGATACTTCGCTTTGAGTTCCCTGACCACGCGTTCGCCAACCGCCGACTGCTTGCCGAAGAAGCTGTAGGTCTGCACGAAATGCACGCGCTTCGCACTCGGCCCGGCGAGTTCGGAAAAGCGGCCGCCGGCCGGTCCCCAGTGCGAAACGACCGGGACTTTCCAGCCCATGCGATCGAGCGATTTGACGACCTGCGCCGCCGGGCCGACGTTGCCGACCAGCAGCAGCACATCGGCGCCCGCGAGTTTCAGGCGCGTCAGCTGCGGCACGACATCGACATCGTTGGCTTCGAATTTTTCGCTGCCGGCGGACTGTATGCCCTTGGCGGCAAGCGCGGCGGAGAGGCCCTTTTCGTTCGATTCGCCCCAGGCGTTGTTGACCAGGATCATGCCCGGCTTGCTGGCCTTGAAGGTCTTCTGCGCGTAAGCGAGCATGCCTTTATCGACCAGTTCATCGACCGCGGAGACGCGGAACGCGAAATTCGGGCTGGCGCCATTTTGGGTGATCGCGGTTCCCGCTGCCCACGGGCCCATGAACGGAACCTTCTCCTGGTTGGCGAGGCGTACGATGGCCACCGACACCGGCGTATCGAGCCCGCCGAACAGCACCGCGACCTTCTCCTTGTAGATCAGTTCGCGGGCCGCCGTGACGCCTTTGGTCGGATTGGCCTCGTCGTCGCGGCGGACGAGTTCGATCTTGCGGCCGCCGAGCAGGCCGCCGCTGGCGTTGATCTCGTCGATGGCGACGGTGAGTCCGCGCGTGATGGCTTCGCCGGCCAGCGCCGACTGACCGGAAAGGGCCGTCACCAGACCGATCTTGATCGCTTCGGCGGCGCGCGCGCCGGGGATGGCGAAGCAGCTCAGGGCGATGCAGACTATCAGTCGATTGATCTTATTCTTGCTGAACATGCGGATTCTCCTGTTGGCGAATGAACGAGCGGGATTCTCCCGCGCCGGGAGCAAAACCATGGTTTGTGCGATTAAGCGAACACGCGCTATTGTCCGCTTTCCGAATTGACTTGTCTTGCCAATAGGGCATGCCATATGCTGAGCGCAGGCGAGCGCGGCTTTCGAAAATTGCGCCACCTGTATTCCCGGAGAGGATGTGGGCATGGAAAACACTGCAAGCATCGGCAAGCCGGAGGATATCGGACCTGGCATCGCCCGGCTGGTGGAAGAATATCTGCGCCTGCTGATGATACCGGACCCTGAACGCGCCAGCGCATACATTGCGCCGGATCTTCTGATTCGCTTCACCGGCGGCCGACCGATGCGTGCGCCACGGGAGTGCGCGGCTTTCAACGCGACGCGCTACGCCTGGGTCAAGAAGAATTTCGAGCGTACCGACGTGGTCTGTGGCGCCAGCGCCGACGAAGCCGTCGTTTTCATGACCGGCACGCTGTATGGCGAGTGGAAAGACGGGACGGCGTTTTCCGGCAACCGCTATGTCGATCGCTACGTGGTAAAGCACGGCCGCATCGTCCAGATGGATGTCTGGAACGACAGCGCCGAATGGCTGCTGGTGCGCGCCGGTCTGGCTGAAGCCTGGCCGTCGACTATGGGGCAGGCGCAGTGAGCGCGGGCCGAGACGTGGAGCCGGCGCCCTGCCTCGCCGATACGGTTGGTGCTTTCGTCGCGCACGGGCGTTTTAGCGTTGCTCCCGAGCACAGCGGTCTATTGAGCGGGCTGCGCTTCGCCGCGAAGGATGTCTTTGCCATCGCCGGGCATCCGACCGGCGCCGGCAATCCGACGTGGCTCGCCACCCATCCGCTGCCCGCAGAGCACAGTCCGGTCGTCGCCCACCTGCTCGAACAGGGCGCGGCCCTTTGCGGCAAAACGGTGTGCGACGAACTGGCCTACAGCATCTATGGCGACAACGCCCACTACGGCATGCCGATCAATTCCGCGGCACCCGACCGCGTACCCGGCGGATCGTCGAGCGGATCGGCGGCGGCGGTGGCGGCGCACCTCGTCGACTTTGCCCTCGGCACCGACACCGGCGGATCGACCCGCGTGCCGGCGAGCTATTGCGGCCTATGGGGCCTGCGGACAACGCACGGGCTGCTTTCGAACGACGGCGTGGTGCCGCTCTCGCCAAGTTTCGATACCGTGACCTGGCTCGCCGCAAGCGGCGAGATTTTTTCCCGCGTCGGCGAAGCGCTCTTGCCGGCCAGCGATTTCAGCCCGGAACGCGTGCTCTGCCTGAAAGACGCCTGGCAACTCGCTGACGACGGTTTTCAGCCCGGCCTTGAGAGTTTGCGCAAAGTGCTCGGCCGGCAGTTCGGCAGAACCGGGTCGGTCGACATTGGCGCCACCACCTCGCTTGATGAATGGCGGCAAGCTTATGTCGCAGCAGGCGCCTACGAAGCCTGGCAAGCGCATGGCGAGTGGATTTCGCGGAACAAGCCGGATTTCGCGCCGCCGATCGCCGCACGCTGGCAAGCGGCCGCACGCATCACGGCCGAGGAAGCGGCTGTGGCTTTCCGGCGCGTGGCAGAAATCCGAGCGCAGGTGCGCCACCTGCTCGGCGACGATGTCGTCGCCATCCTGCCTTCGGCGGCGAGCCCTGCGCCGCTGCGCGTTGCCGCTGACGCTGTATTCGACGAAACGCGGGTGCGTACCCTGCAGATTAGCTGTATCGCGAGTCTGGCTGGCTTGCCGCAGGTCAGCATCCCGCTTGCCGACGCTGCCGGATTACCGGTCGGCATCTCGCTGCTCGGTCCGCCAGGCAGCGATCGCGCACTGATTCGTCTGGGGCTTCGCGCGCACGCAATCCTGGAAGCAAGTTGACGCGAGAGCTATCGGCTCGGGGGCGAACCGGGATCGGCGGATAACATCGTCATCCCGGAAAGACGCCGATTCTTGAGCGCTATTGTGACGCCTTGACCACCCGGCTATTGACCGCTTGTACCGGCCGCGCGATGTTCTTGTAGATTGTCGTGAAGTCGGCCAGTTGCTCTTTGGAAATCTGCATCGGCGTCTTGAGCACCAGCCACAGCACACCCTCGGTGCACGGCGGCCGGGTCAGCGAGCCGAGGTAGGCATAATATCCGCGCTTTACGGGCAGGATCTGGCCCGGATCGATCTTGATCTCGGGACGATTGACCGCCTTGTTCTGCTCGAGCGGCAGGTTGGTCCACAGCGTGCGGATCAGGCCCTGCTCCTTGCCGGCTTCGAGCATTACCGCGACGACCGCAAGTTGCCCGTCCTTTGACTTATGGACGAGATCGACGCTCATGTCGTAGGCCTTGCCGTTGATCCGGCCCTCTCCCGGCCGGTGAAATTGCAGGTACTGCAGTTCGTAGGCAACGCCGTCCACTGTCATGCTTCCAGCATTTTCCGTGTCGACGCGGATGCCGTTCCCGTCATCGCTGATCGACAGCGGTGTGACGCGGTACGCGAACCTGATCGGTGGCAGATCGGCACGCACCGTGCCGCGAATATCGATCGGTGACTGGCGCAGTCCGAGGCTGCAATTGGCGTATTCCGTACCAAGGCTGCCCCACTTGTCCGGCCCGGAGTTGCCAGCGTAGCTCCATGGCGGGGGCGGCGGCGCTGGTTCATTGCCCTTCTTGGTTTTACCGCCCTTGTTCTCGGCAGGTGCCGCGATGACCGGGGCCGGGGCCGCCGCAGCCGGGCTCGCGACAACCTTTACGGCAAGCGGCTTGGGCGCATTCTTGCAGGCGTAACTGAATACCGCTTCGAGACCGGAGTCCGGGGCGACCGGCCTGACTTCCGGGCGATCGAAGCTCTCGCTCTTCACCTCGCTGCCGTCGGCGGCGGTGTAGCTGCGTTGAATGACAGCGGCCAGGCGCTTGTCGCACTGGAACTCGGAAAGCGTCGTCAGGCGGGTGAAGGAAAAGGCCCCCGAGTCGGCAATTGCCGGTTTGGCGTGGCTTTCGCGATGCCAGATGCGCCACGCCCCGGGGCCTGCCGCATGTATGCTGATAGCATCGACCTCGATTTGCCCCTGCTTCTCGTCCTTGCTGCCGACGGCCAGCCACTTCGCCGCCTCGGCCGAGGCCGAGAACAGAAAGGCGAGCAGGAGAATGACGATTAGGCTTGTTCTTTTCATGGGGAGGAGCACTTTGTAGACCTTATCTTAGCCGCAAATGCGGCGCCCGGCGACGGCAAGCTGCAAAACAGCGAACGAATGCCGGTAGAATTGTTCCCTACAACTTGCATGTACCGGCACTGTCGCCGCGCTTTTGGAGGGATTATGCCTTTGTTCTTGAACGAAACCGATGTCGGCGCCTTGCTGACCATGCCGCTGGCGCTCGAAGCGGTCGAAGAGGCGCATCGCGAACTCACGCTCGGCCGGGCCGTCGATATTCCGCGGCAGCGCACGCGCTTGCCGCAGACCGCGCTGCACATCCTGCAAGGCGCGCTGCCGGCGCACGATGCGATTGGCTACAAGGCCTACACCAGCAACCGCTCGGGGGTCAGGTTTCTGGTCCATGTCTTCAGCGCTTCGAGCGGCGCCTTGCGTGTCGTCCTCGCCGCCGACCGGCTCGGCATGATGCGCACCGGCGCGGCTTCGGGCGTCGCCACCCGCTGGCTGGCCCGGCCCGACGCCCAAACGCTGGGCGTCTTCGGCGCCGGCTGGCAGGCCGAGGGGCATATCGAGGCGATCGCCGCCGTGCGTCCTTTGCGTCTGGTCAAGGTCTATGCGCGCAACGCGGAATGCCTCAATGCATTTTGCGCGAAAATGTCCGAGCGGCTGCAGATAAAGGTGATGGCGGCGGCATCGCCGGAAGAGACGGTGCGCGACAGCGACATCGTCGGCACCGTGACGACCTCGGCAGCGCCGCTGTTTGAAGCCAAGTGGCTCTCGCCCGGTACGCATATCAACGCCGCCGGGTCCAACTCGCTGATCCGGCGCGAAATCGGCGAGGATGTGCTCAAGGCTAGCCGGGCCATCGTCGTCGACAGCGTCGATAGCGCGCTCAAGGAAGCGGGTGACCTGTTGCCCTGGCTTGAGAAAGGGCGCCTCTCCGAGCGTCAATTGGTCGAACTCGGCGACGTGATCGTCGGCCTGCATCCGGGCCGGACAAGCCCGGACGAAATCACCCTGTTCGAATCGCAGGGCATGGCGATTCAGGACATTGCCGTGGCCGTGCGGCTCGAGGCGCTGGCGCGCGAGCGTGGCTTGGGCGTTGAATTGCCTTACGGGAGCTAGGTTTCGTTTCATTCTGCGATTGACGTAACTTATGCAGAACGGTGAGAATGCATGAAATCCCGCGGTATCCTGGACTATGCCGTCAGGGAAACGGGGAACCGACAAGGGGACAGGCCGCTGGATTGAGGAAACCGTCCTTATCGACCTGCGATATGAGGGGCGATTATGCGTAAGACCGGATTCTGGAAGAGTGACTGGTTTCTCAGCCTGATCGTCAGCGGCGTCATGCTCGTTGCCGCCAGCAGCGATCTGATTCGCAGCCTTGAACGCAAGGCCTATGATCTCGGCGTGCAGGCGTCGAGCCGCACACCTTCCGACCGCGTCGCGGTCATCGCCATCGACGATGCCTCGATCGCCAATCTGGGCCGCTGGCCCTGGCCGCGCGACCGCCTGGCCAAGATGACCGACCTCCTGGCATCGGGCCAGGCCAAGGTGGTGGCCAATACGATTTTCTTCTTCGAGCCGCAGATCGATCCCGGCTATGCCTATATCGCGCGGCTGCTCGACCTCCACCGGCAGGCCACGTCGGCAGCCGCCGCGCTGCCGGAAGTCGAGCGGATTGGCGGTGTGCTCAAGGAAGCCGAAGCGGCGCTCAATACCGACCGTATTCTCGCCGACAGCATGGAGCGGGCCGGGAATGTCCTGTTGCCGATGCTCTTCGTGCTCGGCGAACCGCGCGGCCGTCCGGACCAGGCCTTGCCCGAATATATCGCCAGAAATCGCTTGCCGCAGGTGGCCGAACACGGCGGCGACGTCTGGTCCACGATCTCGCTGCAGATGCCGATCGCCGCGCTCGGCGCCAAGGCGGCAGGCATCGGACACCTTAACGCCAACGCCGACGTCGACGGGGCCATACGCGCCGAGCCGCTGGTCTTGCGCTATTACGATCAGTACTACCCATCCTTGTCGCTGATGATCGCCGCGAAGAGTCTGAATCTAGGTCCGGCCGATGTGAAAGTGACCCTCGGACAGGAAGTGCGCCTCGGCAATCTGCGCATTCCGACCGACGCGGAAACGCAAATGAATACTTTCTTTTACAAGGACAGTGCCGGCAAGCCGGCGTTTGCCGTCGATTCCTTTTATGACGTCCTCACCGGCAAGATTCCTGCAGCTAAGTACCAGAACAAGATCGTCCTGATCGGCGCCACGGCCGCCGGCGTCGGCGCCACGCAGGTCACGCCGGTGTCGCCGGCGATGCCGCCGGTGCTGACCCTGGCGCATGCGGTTTCGAGCATCCTGCAAGAACACTTTTTCGTTACGCCCGAGTGGGGCGTATGGGCGTCGCTTTTCGCTTTCGCGCTGGTCGCCGCCTATCTGATCGGAGTTCTGCCGCGCCTCTCGGCCGGCGTCGGCGCGCTGGCCACGGCGCTGATCCTCGTCACCCTGATCGGCGCGCATTTCGGATTGATGGTTGGCGGCGCGGTGTGGATACAATTAATGTCTGCGGCCAGCCTGCTGATCGTCGGCCATTTGCTGCTCACCACCAAGCGCTTCCTGATGACCGAGCGCGGCAAGGAAAAGTCGGACCTCGATTCGGCCGAATCGAATCGCATGCTGGGCCTCGCTTTCCAGGGGCAGGGTCAGCTCGACATGGCGTTCGACAAGTTCCGCAAGTGCCCGCTCAACGACGCGCTGATGGAAAACCTCTACAACCTCGCGCTCGACTTCGAACGCAAGCGGCAGTTCAACAAGGCCGAAGCAGCGTTTCGTTTCATGGCCGAATACAATCCGAAGTTCCGCGACCTCGAACAGCGCCTGACGCGTGCCAAGGCCATGTCCGAGACCGTGATGCTCGGCGGCAGCGGCGGCGGCACGGCCAGCAGCATCCTGCTCGCCGACGGACAGATCGAGAAGCCGATGCTCGGCCGCTACCAGATCGAGAAGGAGCTTGGCAAGGGCGCGATGGGGGTTGTTTATCTGGGACGTGATCCGAAGATCAACCGCGTCGTGGCGATCAAGACCATGGCCCTGGCGCAGGAGTTCGAGGCCGACGAACTGGCCGAGGTCAAGGAGCGTTTCTTCCGTGAAGCCGAAACTGCCGGCCGCCTCAACCACCAGCATATCGTCACCATGTACGATGCCGGCGAAGAGCACGATCTCGCTTATATCGCCATGGAATTTCTCAAGGGCCGCGATCTCGTGCCCTACACCAAGCCGGGCCAATTGCTGCCCCTGCCGCAGGTGGTGAGCATCATCGCCCGCGTCGCGGATGCGCTGGCCTACGCGCACAGCAACAATGTCGTGCACCGCGACATCAAGCCGGCCAATGTCATGTACGAGCCGGCATCGGATCAGGTCAAGGTCACCGATTTCGGCATTGCGCGCATCACCGATTCGTCGCGAACCAAGACCGGCATGGTGCTCGGCACGCCGAGCTACATGTCCCCCGAGCAGTTGTCGGGCAAGAAGATCGACGGGCGCTCGGACCTGTTCTCGCTCGGCGTCACGCTGTACCAGATGGCCAGCGGGCAGCTGCCGTTCGTCGGCGATTCGATGGCCCAATTGATGTTCAAGATCGGCAACGAGGCGCAAGCCGATATACGATCGCTGAATCCGGAGGTGCCCTCGGGTCTCGCGGCCGTCATCGACCGGGCGATGCAAAAGGACATGGCGCAGCGCTACCAGAGCGGCGATGAGATGGCGCGTGATCTGCGCGCCTGCCTGCAAGCAGCGCCGGCGCAACGTCCCGATATCGATATACAGCTATAGGAGCTTACGTGGTCAACTCGCTGAGCAATGCGCTGGAAATCGTCGTTCGAACCGATCCGGGGATGGTTCGCGGACAAAACGAAGACGCCGTATTTGCCAACCCGAACCGGGGCTACGTAATACTTGCCGACGGCATGGGCGGTTATAACGCCGGCGAAGTGGCGAGCGGCATGGCGACAATGTTCCTGTCGAGCGAACTGGAAACCGCGTTTGTCGCCACGCCGCCGCATCAAATCGACCGGGCGACCGGCGAACTGTTCGCCCACCGCTGCATTCTCGACAAGGTGGCGATGACCAATACGGCGATCTACAACACTTCGGAGAGCCAGGCGCAGTACGCCGGCATGGGCACGACGCTGGTGCTTGCGCTGTTTTACGATAATCAGATGACGGTCGCGCATATCGGCGATTCGCGGCTTTACCGCTTGCGCGGCGACGACTTCAGCGTGATCACGCGCGATCATTCGCTGCTGCAGGAACAGATCGACAGCGGCATGATCTCGGCCGAAGACGCGCGTTTCTCGCAGAACAAGAACCTGGTGACGCGCGCCCTGGGCGTCGATCCCGAGGTCGAGACCGAACTGAGCGACCACCCGGTGCAGCCGGGCGATATCTATCTGCTCTGCTCCGATGGTCTGAACGACATGGTCGAGGACGAAGAAATCCACCTCACTCTGCAGATGCTGGCGGCCAACCTCGAACTGGCGGCGACCCAACTCATTCAAATGGCCAACGACAATGGCGGACGTGATAACGTTTCGGTAATTCTGGTAAAGGTATTGCGCGACTTCCCTGCCGACCGGGGTTGGCGGTCGAAATTCATGACATGGTTAAGGACTCGTTAAGAGCCCCAAGACAAGGACGGAGAAGCGATGGCTAAGCTGATACTGAGTATGGACGGTCTGGTTCTCAAGGAAATTCCTCTGACCAAGGAACGGATGACCATAGGCCGCAGGGCGACCAATGACATTCAGATCGACAACCTGGCGATCAGTGGCGAACATGCGGCGGTGGTGACGATTCTCAACGATTCCTTCCTTGAAGATCTGAACAGCACCAACGGCACGCTGATCAATGGACAGCCGGCCAAGAAGCACTTCCTCAAGAACAACGATGTCATTGAGCTTGGCAAGTACAAGCTCAAGTATCTGGCCGAGCACGTCCAGCAGGCCGATGCCGCCGATTTCGAGAAGACCATGGTGATGCGGCCCAGGGCAGCGCCGCTGGGCGTCGACGAAGCGCCCGCGGCGCCGGTGCCATCGGCGGACGCGAAGAATGCATTCAACGATACGATGGCCGGCCAGATGCCTCGCTCGGTGGCCCCGCCCGTCGCCGCAGCGCCGGTGGCAATGAGCGGCGCAATCCAGATCCTCAACGGCGCCAATGCCGGACGTGAACTCGAACTGACCAAGACGCTGACGACGCTGGGCAAGCCGGGCGTGCAGGTGGCGGTAATCGCCAAGCGCCCGCAGGGCTATTTCATCACCCATGTCGAGGGGGCGCAGTTTCCGGTGGTCAATGGCCAGGCGATCAACGTCCAGGCGCATCAGTTGGCGGATCACGATGTCATTGAAATTGCCGGAATCAAGATGGAGTTCTTCCTGAAGAGTTGATGATCAAACGATAATTCAGTCGGGGCCGGGTAAGCGCCAGCCAGGTTGTCAGATCGGCGAAGGGTCCAGTGTTTTGATCTTCCGGATTCCGGCCTGCGCCGGAATGGCGGGGCTGGATTTGGCGGGCAGCTCTCCGGGGTGAAAAGAACCAGTTTCGGATGATCCAGTCATTGTCCGGGCCGGAGGCAAGGTGAAAAGAAACCTGATTCGGATCGCACTCGGCCTCATGCTGGGGCTGCTTTTTCTTGGCCATGCGGCCAAGTTTTACCAGATTCCGCTGCTCAATACGCTGGACGCCTTCGTCTATGATGCGCGGCTTCGTCTGACGACGAAGGGCGGCATCGACGAGCGCATCGTCATCCTCGACATCGACGAGAAGAGCCTGGCCGAGTACGGCCGCTGGCCATGGAGCCGCGACAAGCTCGCCGCCCTCGTCAGCGGCTTGTTCGATCGTTACGGGATCGCCATTCTCGGTTTCGACGTGGTATTCGCCGAAGCCGACAAGAGTTCCGGCCTGGATTCGCTCGAGACGATTGCCGGCGACGCGCTCAAGGGGGACGCGGCGTTTCAGGCGGCGCTAAAAACACTGCGCGGCAGCCTCGATTACGACCGACGCTTTGCCGAGGCGTTGCGCGAGCGGCCGGTCGTCCTCGGCTATTACTTCAGCAATCTAGACCAGGCGGAGCGCAGCGGTGCCTTGCCTCGTCCGGCGGTCGCCGCCGGGACCTTTGCAGGAAAGAATATCGCCTTTACCGCCTGGTCGGGGTTCGGCGGCAATCTTCCGGAGTTCCAGAAGAACGCAGTGTCGGCCGGACACTTTAATTCACTCGCGGATTTTGACGGCGTCTCCCGCCGCGTTCCGATGCTCGTTGAACACGAAGGCAAGTATTACGAAACGCTTTCGTTGGCCATGGTGCGCGTCCTGCTCGGCCAGCCGCCGGTCGTTCCCGGGTATCCGGAACCGGGCATGCTGTCGAGCCGCAGCTACAGCGGTCTTGAGTGGCTGGATCTGCCGACCCAGCGTGGTACGCTGCGCATTCCAGTCGATGAAAATGTCAGCGCGCTGATTCCGTACCACGGCGCGCAGGGCAGCTTCCGTTATCTTTCGGCCGCCGACGCGCTGGCCGGCCGGCTCAAGTCCGAGCAACTCAAGGGCAAGATCGTCCTGCTCGGTACGACGGCACCAGGACTTATGGATCTGCGTGCGACGCCAGTCGGCAGTACCTACCCGGGCGTCGAGATTCACGCCAATATGATTGCCGGCATGCTCGACGGGACGATCAAGCAGAAGCCGCCGTATGTACTCGGCGCCGACGTATTGCTGCTCTCCCTGTGCACCCTGCTGCTGGCGTTTCTGCTGCCTATCCTGTCGCCCCTGCGGGCGACCGCCCTGGCGCTGACAGCGCTGGTCGCGGTGAGCGCACTCAATTTCTTCCTATGGACCGCGGGCCTGGCCACGCCGGTGGCGGCGGTGATTTCGACGATTCTTGCGCTGTACGCGCTCAATATGTCCTGGGGCTATTTTGTCGAGTCACGCAGCAAGCGCCAGTTCGCCGAACTCTGCGGCCAGTATGTCCCGCCCGAACTGGTCGACGAAATGGCGCGCGATCCCGAACGCTACAGCATGGAAGGAAAGAGCGAGGATCTGAGCGTGCTTTTTTCGGATGTGCGCGGGTTTACCAGTATTTCGGAAGGCCTCGATCCGCGGGAGCTGACGCAGCTGATGAATGAATACCTCGGGGCGATGACGCAAGTGATACAGCAGAACCGCGGCACCCTGGACAAGTACGTTGGCGACATGATCATGGCTTTTTGGGGCGCCCCGGTCGCTGCCGCGGATCATGCCCGCCGGGCCGTGCTGACCGCGCTCGAAATGCAAGTCGAGTTGCGCAAGCTCGATGCGCCCTTCGCCGAACGCGGCTGGCCGCCGCTGCATATCGGAATCGGCATCAATAGCGGTACGATGACGGTAGGCGACATGGGGTCGAAGGTGCGCAAGGCTTACACGGTGATGGGAGATGCCGTTAATCTCGCTTCGCGGCTCGAGTCGATCACCAAGCAGTATGGCGTTGGAATCATCGTCAGCGACGCGACCCGGGCGCTGGTGCCTGGCCTGGTGTACCGGGAGCTTGACCGCGTCCGCGTCAAGGGCAAGGATGAGCCCGTGATCATCTTCGAGCCGCTCGGGACGGCTGAACAACTGGGCAAGGATGTGCATGACGAGCTCAAGCTGTGGAATCAGGCCTTGCGCCTTTATCGCCAGCAGGACTGGGAGCAGGCCGAGCTGCAACTTTACAACTTGTCGCGCATCAGACCGCAATGCATACTATACGAAGTTTATGCTAAACGCATAGTATATCATCGCGACCACCCGCCGGGGGACGGTTGGGACGGCGTGATGACGTTCGAAACGAAGTGAAATTCGGCAAAGGAAGACCTTCGGTGAAGAGACTATGAAAGTCAGAATTCTTGGCTGCAGCGGCGGCATCGGCGGCGCGCATCTGCGCACCACCTCGATGCTCGTCGACGATGACATCCTGATCGATGCAGGGACCGGTGTCACCGAGCTTTCGCTCGCCGAGATGGCGAAGATCGACCACGTCTTCATCACCCATTCGCATCTTGACCATATCGCATCGCTGCCGCTGATGATCGATTCGGTTGCCGACATGCGCGACAAGCCGATCACGGTGTACGCCACCGAGGCGACGCTGGAAACCATCCAGAATCACATTTTCAATTGGGCGATCTGGCCGGACTTCAGCGAGATATCGATCCGCAAGGAAGCGGTCATGCAGTACCAGGCGATACGCGTCGGGCAGAGAATCCCGTTTGGCACACGCGCAATTACGGCGCTTCCCGCCGAGCATACCGTCCCGGCCGTCGGTTACCATCTCGATTCCGGCGCCGGCAGCCTGGTGTTTACCGGCGACACAACGGTCAATGATGCTTTCTGGCCGGTCGTCGCCAAGATCAGCAATTTGCGCTATCTGATCATTGAAACCGCGTTTGCCAACGCCGGGAAGCGCATGGCCATTCTGTCGAAACATCTTTGTCCGAGCATGCTTTGCGACGAGCTGGCGCGTTCCGGGCTCAAGCGCGACGTCGAGGTCCATATCACACACCTCAAGCCCGGGCAGATCGATGTGATCATGGGAGAAATTGAGCACTGTGCCGGCGCGTTCGCGCCCCGGATGCTGCGCAACAATCAGGTCTTCGAGTTCTGAAATGCAAGTAACAGGGGCGATCAGCAAGAATATGGAAAATAACGCGAATGGCGATGTCAATAATCGCCTGGCTTTCCTCAAGAATTTGCAGCTCGTTACCAACAAGATCCATGCGACGAACAATACCGACGAGATCCTGCTCGAGATGTCGCAGGACATCTGCGACCTATTCAACAGCGACCGCCTGACCATCTATCTGCTCAGCGAAGACAAGCAGAGCATCATCTCGAAGGTCAAGACCGGGCTCAATTCGTTCAAGGACATCAAGCTGCCGATTTCCGATCACAGCGTTGCCGGCTATGTTGCGGCGCTGCGCCGGCCGGTCAACATTAGGGACGTCTATGACGACGTCGAACTGCAGGGCTACAGTCCGAGCATGCAGTTCCTCAAGGAGGTCGACAAGCGCACCGGTTACCGCTCGCGGCAGATGCTCGTTGCGCCGATTCTCGATGCGCAGAACAACGATCTGATCGGCGTTGTGCAAATGATCAACAATCGCTCCGGCGCGCCATTTTCGGCGCTCGCCGACGAAGGCGTGCTGAGCCTTGCGCAGACGCTGGCCGTGGCCCTGACGCAGCGGCACAAGGCGCGCCGCCCGATCCAGTCGAAGTACGATGCGCTGGTCGTCGACGCGATCATTTCGGCCGCCGAGCTCGACCTCGCGCAACGTTCGGCGCGGCGCAAGAGCATCGATCTTGAAGATGTCCTGGTCAACGAATTTCAGGTCAAGCAATCGGCGATCGGCAATGCCCTGTCCCGGTTCTTCAATGTTCCGTACGAGCCGTTCCAGTCCGAGCGCATCAAGCCGATCGACCTGCTCAGGAACCTCAAGCGCGATTACGTCGAAGCCAATCAATGGCTGCCGGTCGAGCAGACCGAGGAGGGCATCGTCGTCATCTCGATGGACCCGGAACGCATCAAGGGCTCGCGCATTGTCGATAACATCTTCCCGAAAACCAAGATTGTTTATCGCGTGACGACGATGACCGAGTTCAAGCAGGCCGTGGACCAGTTCTACGGTGCGCTGTCCGATATGGGCTCGGTCGGCGATCTGCTCTCGGGCCTTGACGACGGTGAGTCTGGCGAAGGCGGCGTCAGTGCGGACGAGTTGAGCGCGGCCGCCGACAACGAACTCGTGCGCCTGGTCAACAAGATCATCGTCGAAGCTTACCGGCAGGGCGCCTCGGATATCCACATCGAGCCGCGTCCAGGCAAGGAAAAGACTCTGGTCCGCCTGCGCAAGGACGGCTCGCTCGGCGTCTACATTGAAGTTCCGGCCTCGTATCGCAATGCGCTGATCGCGCGCATCAAGATCATGTGCGATCTCGATATTTCGGAAAAGCGCCGGCCGCAGGACGGCAAGATCAAGTTCAAGAAATTCGGTCCGCTCGACATCGAGCTGCGCGTCGCGACGATTCCGACCGCCGGCGGCATGGAGGACGTGGTGATGCGCATCCTGGCTGCCGGCGAGCCGATTCCGCTCGATAATCTGGGGGTCAGCCCGGGCAATCTGGAGCGGCTCAAAACGGTGGTTGCCAAGCCCTATGGCCTGTTCTTCGTGTGCGGTCCGACGGGGTCGGGCAAGACGACGACACTGCATTCGATCTTGAACTACATCAACCGGCCCGAAACCAAGATCTGGACCGCTGAAGACCCGGTCGAGATCACCCAGAAAGGCCTGCGTCAGGTGCAGGTCAACAAGAAAGCCGGCCTCGATTTCGCGACGGTGATGCGCGCCTTCCTACGCGCCGATCCGGATGTCATCATGGTCGGCGAGATGCGCGACAAGGAAACGGTGTCGATCGGCATCGAGGCTTCGCTGACCGGCCACCTGGTGTTTGCCACGCTGCACACCAACAGTGCGCCCGAGTCGATCAATCGCCTGCTCGACATGGGCATGGATCCCTTCAACTTCGCCGATGCCCTGCTCGGGATTCTCGCCCAGCGCCTTGCCAAACGCCTGTGCAAGTCGTGCAAGGCGGCGTATCAGCCGACGCCCGCGGAGATCGGCAGCCTGATTTCCGAATACTGCGAAGACCTGGGCAACACCGATCACTGGAAGAAAGATCCCAAGGCCGCCGCCGACGCGGTGTACCAGGACTGGCTCAAGCACTACGGCAAGGACGGAAAGTTCACCCTCTATCGTGGCAAGGGCTGCGATGCCTGCGCGGGCAGCGGCTACAAAGGCCGCGTCGGTTTGCATGAACTTCTGGTCGGCAGCGATCTCCTGAAGAGGCAGATTCAGGAGCATGCGCGTGTTGCCGAACTGCTGGCCACCGGGCTCAACGAAGGCATGCATACGTTGAAGATGGACGGCATCGAAAAGGTCATGTCGGGAATTACCGACATCAAGCAGGTGCGATCGGTCTGCATCAAGTAGGAGAGGCGCTCATGGATATGACCAATGAGTTACTGGCGCGCTTCGAGCAACTCCACGAAATCGGCGCCGCGTTGTCGAGTGAGCGCAATATTGACCGCTTGCTCGAACACATCCTGCTGGCTGCCAAGACGATCACGCACGCCGACGGTGGAACCCTGTATCGCGTCGCCGACAATCAGAAATTCCTGCGTTTTGAAATCGTCCGTACCGACTCGCTGAACATCGCCTTCGGTGGCACGACCGGTGCGCCGATTCCGGCCAATTTCAAGGACCTGCCCCTCTATCGCGACGATGGCCAGCCGAACAACTCGCTGGTCGCTGCCTATGCGGCGATTCACGCCGAGACCGTCAATATCGCCGATGCCTACGCGGCGGACGGCTTCGATTTCTCGGGCACGCGGAAATTCGACGCGGTTACCGGCTACCGCTCGCAGTCTTTCCTGACCGTGCCGATGAAGAACCACGCCAACGAGATCATCGGCGTGCTGCAACTGATCAACGCCATGGATCCGCAAGACGGCGCAGTGCGGGTATTCTCCGACGCCGACCGGCGGCTCGTCGAATCGCTCGCTTCTCAGGCTGCCGTGGCGCTTACCAACCGCTTGCTGGTCAGCCAACTCGAAGAGCTGTTCGTCGCTTTTATCACCCTGATCAACATGGCGATCGACGAAAAATCGCCCTATACCGGCGGCCACTGCCAGCGCGTGCCGGCGCTGACGATGATGCTGGCCGAAGCGGTCGATGCGACCAGCGATGGTCCGCTCGCCGATTTCTCGATGAGTGAGAAGGACCGCTACGAACTGCAGATCGCCGGACTGCTGCATGACTGCGGCAAGGTGACCACCCCTGTGCATGTGGTCGATAAAGCGACCAAGCTGCAAACGCTTTTCGATCGCATCGCGCTCATCGATACGCGCTTTGAAGTGCTGCGCCGCGATGCTGAGCTGACGTTGCTGCGCACGGCGCCGGTCGATCGCCTGGCGGCAGGGCAGCGATGGCAGCAGCAGCGGCGCGACATCGATGCCGATCGTGAATTCCTGCGCCGCGTCAATATCGGCGGCGAAGCCATGCGGTCCGAGGATATCGAGCGGGTGCTGAGCATTTCGAAGAAATACCGCTGGACTAATGCCGAAGGAGTCGAAGTCGATTTCCTCAGCGCCGACGAGATTGAAAACCTGACGATACGCGCGGGGACGCTGACCAGAGCCGAGCGCGAAACGATCAACTACCATATCGTGGCGACGATCAAGATGCTCGAATCGCTGCCCTGGCCGAAGCACTTGAAGCGTGTTCCCGAGTACGCGGGCGGGCACCACGAGCGCATGGACGGGAAGGGTTATCCGAAGGGGCTCAAGCGCGAGGAGATGTCGGTGCAGGCAAGGATCATGGGCATCGCGGACATCTTCGAGGCGCTCACCGCGCGCGATCGCCCCTACAAGCCGGGCATGAAGCTCTCCGAAGCGCTGCGCATTCTCGGCAATTTCCGTAACAACGGCCACATCGATCCCGATCTGTTCGACGTCTTCGTCAAAGAGAAGGTTTATCTGAAATACGCCGAGGAATATCTCGAAGCGTCGCAAATCGACGAACCGCAAGCCGCGCCAGTATCCGAAAAGCCGGTCGGGGAATCGCCGATCCCCTAGCGAAGTGTGATCAGTGCCGCCAGACGATGCCAATTTCTGACGGCGACCACGCCGTGCGGCGGCAGGCATTGTCACAGCAGCCGAGGCCACTGTCCCGAATTTCAATGCCCAATCGTGATCCGCTCTTGGCGCGGTGACCGGGACTAGCCAGGCATGTGTCGCTTACTCCGTCCCTTGCAGGAATTGCGTGGCGTCGTCGTCCTCATGGCCTTGGGGTCATCGGCATCGCAGATATTCTTGATACTCCTTGAACGCATTCCAAGAATCAGGTCTAATGCTATTAGGATAACTATATAGCATATTTGCGGGGTGCCATGAAACGTCATGCCTCGATGAACCGCATTTATCGCCTGATCTGGCGTTCAGTGCTCGGAGCCTGGGTGGCTGTGGCCGAGAGCACTCGCGGCCGGGGCAATACCGTGCACGGAACGCGACGGCATCGGCGCGCGCTGGCGTTTGTGTCAGCAATGGCCGGCAGCCTGATGGGTACCTTGGCCGCTGGCGCGCCGGTCGGTGGCCAGGTCGTCGCCGGCACCGGCAGTATCAGCAGCAGCGGCACGACCACCACCATTGCCCAGGGCAGCCCGACGCTCTCCTTGACCTGGCAGAAGTTCAACATCGCCTCGAACGAGACGGTGAATTTCGTCCAGCCCTCGGCGGCTTCGATTGCCGTGAACCGCATCTTCGACACCAACGGCAGCCAGATCTAT